>CAZEJR010000001.1:0-206319 GCA_964512675.1 uncultured Haloferacaceae archaeon
CACCAAAGGGCAGACCTCCCCGACCAGCCCGAAGGGACACAAGTCGAAGACACAGCCCTCCGGGAGCGCGAAAGACCCAATTCGGCCCCTGTCGCTCGCGCTCACCTCCGGCGCCTCCTTTGTCGCGCGGACGGCGGCGGTCAACCCGAACCAGGCCCAGCAGATTCTCGCGGAGGCGATGGAGCACGACGGGTTCGCCCACGTCGACTTCCTCACACAGTGTCCGACGTGGAACAAGGACGCGAAACAGTACGTCCCGTACGTCGACATCAACGACTCCGAGGACTACGACCTCGACACGACCGACCGGGCCGAGGCACAGGACCTGATGCGCGAGACCGAGGACAAGCTGTACGAGGGCGAGGTGCTGACGGGCGTCTACTACCGCGAGGACGACCGGCCCTCCTACGGACAGGAGAAGCGCGCAATCGGCGAGATGCCCGAGGACCCACTCGCCGAGCGGTTCTTCGACCCGGACTACGAGTGGGAGCGCGCCGCAGACGAGTTCCTCGACAAGCACCGCTGAGCCGAGGCCGAACCGAGGTTTCGGTTTCGGAAGGTATTTTTTCGGGGACCACAAAGAGAGAGGCGTGACGACGGCTTCGACCGAGGCGCGAATCCTCGAGGCGCTGGAAGAGGACGCGCAGGCCTCCTACACCGAGATAGCCGACCGAGCAGGCGTGTCGAAGCCGACGGTCCGGAAGTACATCCGCCGGCTGGAGGAGGAGGGTGTCATCGTCGGCTACTCCGCCGAGGTCGACCCGAAGAAGCTCTCCGGCCAGTCGATCGCGCTCGTCGGCATCGACGTGGCGAGCGAGCGCTACGTCGACGCGGCGCGGGCGCTGGAGGCGCTGGACGCCGTCGAACGGCTCTACTCCTCCTCCGGCGACCACACGCTGATGGCCGAGGTGCGCGCCGCCGACGGCAACGCCCTCGGTGACGTCATCCAGGCCGACATCCTCGGTATCGACGGTGTCACGGCCGCACACCCCTCGTTCCTCCAGGAGCGGCTGAAGTAACGCCGACCGTACCGTCCACTTTCGCCCCGCGGCACAGTCTTAGGCCCGTCTACGGAAACCCGTGAACGTGCGCAGCCGTCTCCCGGTCGACGACGCGGACGACGACCCGCGGGTCGTGGTCCACGTCGACATGGACTGCTTCTACGCGTCCTGCGAGCGGCGTCGTCGTCCCGGTCTCGCGGGCGACCCCGTCGTCGTCGGGATGGGGTACGAGGCGGGCGAGACGACGGGCGCCGTCGCAACCGCCAGCTACGAGGCCCGGGCGTACGGCGTCGAGAGCGCCCAGCCGATATCGCGGGCACTCGACCTGCTCCCGCGGCGTGAGACGGCAGACGACCCGGCGGACACCGGTGTCTACCTTCCGGTCGACATGGCGTTCTACCGCGAGGTGGCGGCTGAGGTGAAGACCGTGCTCCGGGACGCCGCCGACGTCCTGCGCGAGGTGAGCGTCGACGAGGCGTACGTGGACGCGAGCGACCGTACCGGGTGGGACCGGGTGCCGGGCGAGAACCGCCGGCTGGCCGAGGGATACGCCCGGCACGTGAGGTCGCGTATCGAACGCGAGGCGGGGGTGCCGGCGAGCGTCGGCGTCGCGCCGAACATGAGCGCCGCGAAGGTGGCGAGCGACCACGACAAGCCCGACGGCCTCGTCGTCGTTCCGCCGGGCGAGGTAGGCGCGTTCCTCGCGCCGCTCCCCGTCGAGGCCGTCCACGGCGTCGGGCCGGTGACGGCGTCGGCTCTCGCCGAGTTGGGCATCGAGACGGCGGGCGACGTCGCCACGGCGGACCCGGCGGCGCTGCGCGAGCGGTTCGGCGAGCGCGGACGCGACCTGTACGACCGCGCTCGCGGCGTCGACGACCGACCGGTGACGCCCCGCGGGCAGCCGAAGAGCCTCTCGCGCGAGTCGGCGTTCGCCGACGCGACCGACGACCACGACCGGGTCCGCGAGCGCGCCCGTGGCCTCGCCGCCGACGTCGCCGAGCGGGCGCGTTCGGAGGGTGCGCTCTACCGCACCATCGGGGTGAAAGTCGTCGAACCGCCGTTCGACGTCTCGACGCGCGCCCGGTCGCTCCCCGGTCCCGTCGACGACCCGGCTCTCGTGTGCGAGGCGGCGCTCGACCTGCTCTCGGAGTTCGTGGACGCGACGGTCCGGAAGGTGGGCGTCCGGCTCTCGAAGCTGTCCTTCTCCGACGCCGACCAGCCGACGCTCGACGGGTGGACGGGCGAGCGGGCCGAGACGGACGACGGGCGGGGCTCACCGCGGAACGGCCCCCGTGGGCAGGCGTCGCTGGAGGAGTTCGGCCGCTGAGGCGCCCGTCTGTCGCCCGTCTGACGCGGAACTATGAGGAGCCCCGGCCTGCGTCGTGGTAGATGAGCGACGAGTCCACGACGCGGACGATAACCGTCGCGGACGTGAGCGAGGGATCGGGCGGCGACGGGACGACACCCGGCGCGAGCGTCTCGCTCCCGGTGGTGGAGCTGCTCACGGGCCGCGGGTTCGTGACCGGGAAGTCGGGGAGTGGGAAGAGCAACACCGCGAGCGTGGTCGCAGAGCGGCTGCTCGACGACGGCTACCCGCTGCTCGTCGTCGACGTCGAGGGCGAGTACTACGGCCTGAAGGAGGAGTACGAGCTGCTCCACGCCGGCGCGGACGACGAGTGTGACGTCCAAGTCGCGCCGGAGCACGCAGAGAAGCTCGCGTCGCTCGCCCTGGAACAGAACGTTCCGATCATCCTCGACGTGTCGGGCTACCTCGACGAGTCCGTCGCGGACGAGCTGGTCTTCGAGACGGCGCGGCACCTGTTCGCCAGAGAGAAGCGGCTGAAACAGCCGTTTCTCCTGCTCGTCGAGGAGGTCCACGAGTACATCCCGGAGGGCGGCGGTACCACCGACGCGGGGCGGATGCTGGTCAAGATCGGCAAGCGCGGACGCAAGCACGGCCTCGGTCTCCTCGGTATCAGCCAGCGCCCCGCGAACGTCAAGAAAGACTACATCACCCAGTGCGACTGGCTCTGCTGGCACCGGCTGACCTGGGACAACGACACGCAGGTCGTGCGTCGTATCATCGACACGGAACACGCCGAGGCCGTCGAGGACCTGGACGACGGCGAGGCGTTCCTCACGACCGACTGGTCGGAGTCGATCCGGCGGGTCCAGTTCCACCGCAAGCAGACTTTCGACGCCGGCGCGACCCCCGGTCTCGAGGACTTCGAGCGGCCGGATCTGAAGAGCGTCGACGACGACCTCGTCTCGGACCTGCGGGACATCACCGACGCGCGGGAGCGCCACGAGTCGACACTCGCGGACCTCCGGCAGGAGCTAGAGCGCAAGGAGACCCGTATCGCGGAGCTGGAGGCGGAGCTAGAGGAGGCGCGGAACCTCGAACAGATGGCCGAACGGTTCTCGCAGGCGCTGCTCGACCGCTCGCGGGCGCCACACCGGGGCGCGACGAACGGAGACGGCGGAGACGGCGGCGACGCGACTACCACCGACGACGCCGTTCCGGACGACCAGAGTACCCCGGACATCGACCTCGACGGCACCGGCGAGTGGCCGGACGTGGGCGTCGGCACGACGAACGGGTCGTCCGACACGACGGGTCGGAGCGAGGCCACGGAGGCCGGTGGGGCGTCGGAGCGAGACGACGGCTCGGCGGGGACAGCGGAGCGAGACACGGACGAGCGCCCGGATCGTGGCGACACGCGGGACGACCCGGCCGGGCGCGGGAGAACGGACGACGAGACGCCGGCGGCCGTCGCGCCGACGCTCTCCGACGAGGACGCTACCGGCGACCCAGCCGCCGGGTCGGGCCGGCAGCCGGTGACGGTCGGCGGCGCGGACGGGGCGGACGACGCCGACGACGCGGCGCGACTGGCCCTCGGCACCCGAGAGGCGCTGGTCGCAGAGCTCGCAGACCGGGTCGAGGCGCTCGACGAGACACAGACGGCGATGCTCCGCACGGTCCGGAGCGACGGGCCGGTGACGCCCGTCGAGGCCCACGTCGCGGCGGGCGGAAACGCCGACCGTGAGCTCGCCTACGGTCGGATGCGCCGGCTCCGGCGCGCCGGACTCGTCGACCACGTCGGCAGAGGACAGTACGCTTACGCCCTGCCGGCGCTGGTGCGTGCGGCGCACGACGACCGTCTCCACGAGCGCGACCTCGCGGACGTCCTGCGCTCCGTCGAGGAGGCGTTCGTCGAGAACCCGGTCCACGGCTGGACGTTCGCGGACGTCGACGGCGCGCCGGACGCCGCCGTCACCGACCCGGACGCCGATATCGGCGGCGCGGACGACGACGCTCTCGCGCCGGCGTTCCACGACGAGGACGTCGAGTTCGTCGACGAGGCGGAGTTCGTCGACGCGGACGAGAGCGACGGGACAGCCGAGCAGTCGGGTGCCGCGTCGGGCGACGACCCCGGTCTGCCGGAGTCGTCGGAGGAGGCCGGGTCGTCCGTGGCCGCCTCCGGTGACCCTCGCGACGGCCAGGACGCGGAGATCATCGAGTGACGAGGTCTTCGAGGACCTCCCGGGGGTCGTCTGCCTTCGCGACGGCGCTGGCGAGCAGGACGCCTCCGGTGCCGAGGTCGGCTGCCGCGGCGACGTCCTCGCCGGTCGAGACGCCGGCGCCACAGTAGGTCGCCACGTCGGGGTCGACGCGCCGGACCGCGGCGACCGAGTCCTCGACGACGGCGGGGTCGGCAGTGGCGACGGAGACGTCGCCCCCGATGAGCGCCGGCGGCTCGACCGCCACGGCGTCGGGTCCGATGCTCGCCGCCGCCGCGGCCTGTGCCGGGTTGTTCGCACAGACGACCGTCGAGAGCCCGACGCGGTCGGCTGTCGAGCAGCTGCGGTCGAGGTCCGCGAGACGGAGGCGGCGCTCGGAGTGGTTCAGGAGCGCCCCGGTCGCGCCGGCGTCGGCGGCGGCGGCGGCGTGCTGGCACCCGGTGTGACTGCCGTGGCCGACCGGGGCGACGTGCTGGCACCAGGTCTCGACACCGGTCGCCGCCACGCGGTCGAGGTGTGCGGTCTGTGGTGCGACGGCGACTCGCGCGCCGTGGTCGTCGGCGACGGCAGCCGCGTGCTCCGCGACGGCGACCGGGTCGACGTCGTACGCCTTCAGGTTGACGAGAACGAACACGTCTCTCCGGGCGCGGGGCAGGCGCTAATCGCTTGTGCTCGGTCTGGTCACTCCCAGGGTGGCGACTCGCGGGCGGGGACGAACGCCTCGACGCCGACGGCGTCACCGCTGCCGCGGTTGACGGCCCCGTGGCGCTCGCCGCCCGGAATCGCGTAGGATCCCCCGGCCTCGACGCGCATCTCCCCGTCGTCGAGCAGGAAGACCAGCGACCCCGTCGCGAGCCAGCCGAGCTGCTCGTGTTCGTGCGCGTGCCGGTCGACGGTCGCACCCGGCTCGACCCGGAACTGCTGGAGGCTCGCACGCTCGCCCGCGGCGACCTGCGCGAGGTGGACGCCGTCGACTGCCTCTGTCGCCCGTGCCGCCGACTCCGGAATCACGTCCATGAGCCGTCGCCGTCGGCTGGGCTAAAGTGCCTGTCGTCAGCCGTCCTTGCGCTTTACGACGTCGCCGAGCGTCGTCGTCGCAGAGCTGCCGCCGTCCCAGTCGGCGTCGGCGTCACCGCTGCCCTCTGTCAGAGAGATGTCGAGCCGCCCCTCGAGCTTGCGCTGCACCTCGTCGGAGGGGAGCACGTCGCCGCGCTCTAGCTTCCGGATGAGACTCGCCTTCTCGTTGAGCCCCTTCGCGAGGTCCTCCTGGCTCAGGTCCTCGCTCTCGCGTGCCTCGCGGATGCGCTCGTCGTAGTCGGTCGCGACCTCGTCCATGTCGTCGAACATGTCGGTGCGGCGGCTCGACCCGCCCGACGACGACCCCGACGAGTCGGCACCGGACGAAGCCGTTCCGTCCGACGACGACGTCGAGTACTTGCTCGACCCGGACGACGACGTCGTTCTGACCTCGGTGCCGAAGTCCGAGCAGTCGCCACAGAGCTCGAGCTCCGCGCCCTCGACCTTCGTGGTGGTGAGCGACGACGTCTCGGCTCCGCACATCTCACACTGCGACATACGACGGCGTAGGTCCGGCGGTGTCAAAAAGCTGTGCCGCCGGGTCAGAGGTCGCGCCACGCGCCGACGAACCGCTGGAGCGCGGTGAGGTGTCCCACGACGGCGAGAGCGACGAGCGCCCACCCGAGGAGCGTGAACGGCCCGACCGCACGGGGGTAGAGTCCGGTCGCGCCGCCCGTCGCGCCGACGAGCGCCAGCCGGTCCGCCCGCCCGAGCAGCCCGCCGTACTCCCGGCCCAGCCCCACCGCCTGTATCTGCGTCCCCAGGTACGAGGTGAGGAGGACGCCGGTCACCGCCGCCAGTCCGAGAGCAAAGGCGTCGACGCCCGCCGCCGCGCCGGCGACGAGGGCGACGTCGGCGTAGCGGTCGAGGACGTGGTCCAGAAAGTCGCCGCCTGCCGAGGCCGTGTCGGTTGCTCGCGCCAGCGCGCCGTCGACCAGGTCGAGCCACCCGTTCGCGAACACCAGCGCCGCGGCGAGGAGGTAGTCGACCGACGGGCCGCCCGCGAACACGACGCCGGCGGCGACGGCACAGCCGAACGCGACGACACTCACGCCGTCCGGTCCGAGGCCGAGACGCTCCGCCACGGCGACGAAGGGTCCGAGCGCGCGGTCCGCGACCGGCCGCAGGCGGTCGAGCGTCACTCGGCGCACTCGAGGAAGTCGACGGTCCCGGCGCTCGGCGCCCGCCGCCCGTCGAGGACGTCCTCGACCGCGGCGGCGACCTCGTCCGGCGTCAGGTCCGTCGTGTCCACCTCGTACACCGACTCGCGGCCCTGTTTCTCGACGGCTGCCGACAGCACCACGTCGAGTGCCTCGCTCTCGGCGTTCTCGGCGACCTCCGGCTCGTCTGCGCCGCGGGCCGTCAGCCGCTCGCGCAGCCTGTCGGGGCGGCAGCGCAGCACCACCGTCCGGTCTGCGGGGACAAGATGTGCGAGGTGCGACTCGACGACGTGGTCTGTCCCCGGCGTCTCCTCGGCGAGCCACGCCGCGACGGCGTCGAGGTCGGCCACGAGCGAGTCGCGCTCGCCGTCGCGTTCCGTCCACAGCCCCTCGCGCCGGACGACGTCGTTCAGCGCGACGACCGGACATCCGAGTTCGGCGGCGGCGCTCGTCTTGCCCGTCCCCGGCGTGCCGGTCAGTGCGACCCGCATCAGTCGACCACGCGGTTGAGAACCGCGACCGCCTCGGCCGTCTCCTCGTCCGTGCCGGCGGTCACTCTGATACAGCCGGGGAGCCCGAAGCTCCGGCAGTCACGGACGATCACGCCCTCGCGCTTTGCCGCCTCCGCAACCGCTGCCGCGTCGCCGACCTCCGCCAGCACGAAGTTGCCGCCGCTCGGCCACGTCCGCGCGTCGAGGCCGTCGCGCAGTCGGTCCCGCGACCGGCGTGCGCCCGCTACCGACCGCCGGAGGTGGTCGTCGTCGTCCAGTGCCGCGCGCGCGGCGCGACAGGCGAGGTCGTTTGCCGCGAACGGCGTGTTCACCCGCGGGTAGGCGTCCGCCCACGACTCGGGGACGAGGCCGTAGCCGATCCGGAGCCCGGCCAGCCCGTGTGCCTTCGAGAACGTCCGCGTCACGGCGACGTTGTCGTACTCGTCGAGCAGCGTCCGGGCGCTCGCTGCCGTCGAGTACTCGCCGTACGCCTCGTCGACGACGAGGAGTGTCTGTGAGTCGACGCGCTCTGCGAGCGTCCGCACCTCGTCGAGCGCTATCTCGCTCCCGCTCGGGTTGTGTGGCGAGGTGAGGTAGACCAGCCGCTCGCCGTCGTAGGCGTCGAGCACCCGGTCGGCGGACTGCTCGAAGTCGTCGCGCTTCGTCACGGGGTACGCCCCGACCCGACCGTGGTGGTAGCGTGCCGACATCGCGTAGTACGCGAAGCCGGGGTCTGGCACCAGCACCTCGTCGCCCGGCTCCAGCGTCGCACGGGCGAGGTAGTCGAGCGCGCCGTCCGCGCCGGGCGACACCCACACCTGCGCTCGGGTCAGACCCCACTCGTCTGCGAGCGCCGCCGTCAGGTCGGCGTGGGACGCCTTCGGGTAGCGGTGGACGTCGCCGACCGCCGCCTCTACCGCCTCGACGGCCCGTGGACTCGGACCGTACGGGTTCTCGTTCGACGAGAGCTTCGTGAGGTCGGCGGCATCGACGCCGAGTTCCCGGGCCACCTCCTCCAGTCCCCGCCCAGGAACGTACGTGTCGTGCGAGGATAGATCCCGCGTCTCCATAGCGCGAGGTGGGCCGGCCGGGACTTCAACCCCGGCATCCCGCCGTGATACCGGGGGCTCCGACCGTCCGGACCGTTCACCCGCGCCCGCCGGACAGCCGACCCGCCAGCCGGTCGCCGAGCCGTAGCGCCAGCGCCGCGATCGTGAGCGTCGGGTTCATCGCACCGCCGGTCGGGAACACCGACGACCCCGCGACCCACAGATTCTGGAGGTCGTGCGCCCGGCAGTCGGGGGTCACGACGCTCTCGGACGGGTCGGCTCCCATCCGTGTCGTCCCCATCTGGTGAGCCGCCGGTCCGGTCGTCTCGGCGTCGACGGACCACGTCCGCTCGGCGCCGACCGCCGCCAGTATCCGGCGCTGGAGGTCGTTCGCGCGCTCGATACCGCGCCGCGTCCGGCCGTCTATCGACCACTCGACACGCGGGACCGGGTCGCCGTGGTCGTCGGTTCGGTCCGGGTCGAGCGTCACCCGGTTCGACGGGTCGGGGAGCTGCTCGACAAGCGCGCCGACCCCGAGGTGGCCGCCGTACGCCTCGCGCACGCGATCGGCGAGCTCGTCGCCCCACGACCCGTCCGAGAGCGCGACGCCTACGGGCGTGGGGCCGGCGTCGTTCAGGAACTCGAGTTTGATTCCCACGACCGGGTCGGCCTCGTCGTAGACGGCGTGGCTCTCCGTCGTGTGGAAGCCGACGTGGTGCTGGCGTGTCTCCCGGTCGACCCGACCGCCGACGCCGGCGAACAGGTGGTCGTGGAAGTACCGCCCGACGGCGCCCGACGAGTTCGCGAGGCCGTCCGGGTGCTCGTCGGTCGCCGAGAGCAGGAGTAGCCGCGGGGTCTCGACCCCGCCGGCGGCGAGGACGACCGCGCGCGCCGTCTGCACGTACTCGCCGTCCGGCGTCGTGTACCGCGCGCCGGTCACCCGGTCGCCGTCGACGCGCAGGCGGCGCACCGGCGCTCTGTCGACGACACGGGCGCCCGCTTCCTCGGCGGCGGCGACCGTACGCTCCGCGGTGTACTTCGCGCCGGACGGGCAGACCGGTCGACAGGTGCCGTAGCCGACACACGGCGAGTCGCCGTCGTACGACTCCGAGTTCCGGGCGTTCGACGCCGTCCGGGTCGCCAGCCCGACCGCCTCTGCTCCCTCGGCGAGTATCCGGTCGCTCGCCGACGGCGGGAACGCCGGCATCGGGTACGGCTCCTCGCGCGGCGGGCCCTCTGCGCCGTCCGCGGCGCCTGCCACGCCGAGCGCGCGCTCGGCACGGGCGTACCACGGCCGCAGGTCGGCGTACGAGAGCGGCCAGTCGACGGCGACACCGTGTCGGCTCCGCAGCTCGAAGTCGCGCTCGCGGAGGCGTGGCGCCATCCCGTGCCACGCGAGCGTCGACCCGCCGACACCCTTGACGCGCGACGCCGCGAGCGGGTACGACCGTCCACCGGTTGTGTAGGCGTCCCGCTCCGGGTCGCGTGGCCACGGTGCCCCCTCGTCGGGCCGGAGGTGTGCCGCCATCCGCTCCGTCCGGCTGTCGTCGAACCGTGGGCCGGCGTCGAGCACCACCACGTCGGCGCCGGCGGCGGCGACTTCGCGCGCGACGAGCGACCCGGCTGGCCCCGCGCCGACGACCAGAAGATCTGCCCGGCCCGACGGCGCCCGGCTCATCCTCCGCCGTGGTACGACGCCGTCCCGCCCGGGTGGCCCGGCGGGTTCGGCGTTCCGACCAGCGCTCCACCCGTCGGCGAGGTGTAGAACGCGTACAACAGGTCGTCGACGACACGCCGGACCCGCTCCGCGAGCGTCCCGTCTCGCCGCGGCTCCGCCGTCTCGACGCCCACCTCGTGGAGGAGTGCGTCGCGGTCCGCGTGCGACAGCGCCGACAGCCGGCTGCCGTACCACTCCCGTGCTGCGTCGTCCAGCTCGGTCACCGTCTCCGTCAGCGAATCGCGCTCGGCGGGTCGGCCACGCGTCCGTCCGTCGACGTACGTCTCGACGAACTCGCGGTGGCCGGAGGTGGCACTCGGGTAGAGCGTCTCGGCGAGAGCGACGAGCGAGTCGAGCGGGAGCGACACCCTCTGGTCGCCCTCGACTGCTCCAGAACACCCCGCGAGCGAGGCGCTCCCCGCGCCGGCCAGCACCGCGAGCGCGTCGCGCCGTGACAGCTGCACGCGCCTTAATTAGGTGGGCCTAAACTTATCTGTTCCCCCTCGCTCTACGCCCGCTCGACGTCGTTCACCAGCGAGCCGACTCCCTCGACGTGGACCCGCACCTCGTCGCCGTCGGCGAGCGGCGCGACCCCGGCAGGTGTCCCCGTCGAGATCACGTCCCCCCGTTCCAGCGTCAGGTACGTCGTTATCTCCTCGACCAGCTCCGGCACCGAGAAGATGAGCTGGTCACGCGTCCCGTGCTGGCGTCGCTCGCCGTCGACGTACGTCTCGACGGCAGCGTCGTCGGGGACGTGGTCGGGGTCGGCGACAGCCGGGCCGATCGGGGCTGCGCCGTCGAACGCCTTCCCGCGGACCCAGTTCGTCTCGCGGTCCTGGTCGTCCCGGTTCGACACGTCGAGGAGGCAGGTGTAGCCCGCGATCACGGACGCGGCGTCGTCGGCGTCGACCTGCCGACATCCCTCGCCGATCACGACGGCGAGTTCGCACTCGTGTTCGACCCGCGGTTTCCCCGCCGGGAGCCGCACCGTGTCGCGGTGTGCCGCGACGGCGTTCGGCGGCTTGAGAAAGAGCAGCGGTCGGTCGGGCAGGTCCTCGTCTCGCTCGTCGGCGTGGGCGGCGTAGTTCCGGCCGATGCAGACGATCTTCGACGGCTCGCAGGGCGGCAGCACCGTCACCTCGTCGCGGTCGAACGACTCGCCGGCGAACGAGACGGTGCCGTCGTCGTGCCACGCGCCGCGCCGCGTCGCGCCGGTCGGGTCTCGAAAGCGGACGTGTCTCACGGCCGGGGCTCGTCGGGCGGTCGCTTGAAGCTTGTCCGCCTCGCCCGCGCCGGGACGATTTATACCCGTGTCCGCACAACTCGTAGCCGGAATGTCGATGGATCTCACCTGGCGTGGCCACTCGTGCTGGCACGTCTCCCACGACGGCACCGACCTTCTGATCGACCCGTTCTTCGACAACCCGCACACGTCGCTGACCGCCGCGGAACACGACCGCGTCGACTACGTCCTGCTCACACACGGACACGCCGACCACATCGCCCACGCGGGCGAGTTCACCGACGCGACGGTCGTCGGGACGCCCGAGATCGTCGAGTACGTCACGGAACACCACGACGTCGCAGACGGGATCGGCATGAACCTCGGCGGGACGGTCGACCTCGACGGCCTCTCCGTCACGATGCACCGCGCGGACCACACGAACGGCATCAACACGGGCTACGAGTACGAGGGCGGGATGCCGGCGGGCTACGTCCTGAGCGACGAGGCGCCGACACAGGCGTCCAGCCCTGACTCGACGACGTTCTACCACGCCGGCGATACCGGCCTGATGAGCGAGATGCGCGACGTGATCGGCCCGTACCTCGAGCCCGACGCCGCCGCGGTGCCGTGTGGCGACCACTACACGATGGGCCCGACACAGGCCGCGATCGCGGTCGACTGGCTCGACGTCGACCACGCGCTGCCGATGCACTACGACACGTTCCCGGCGGTCGAGGTCGAGATCGAGGACTTCGGCCGCGAGGTGGCCGCGACCGGAAGCGACGCCGCCGTCCACGTCCTCGACGGCGACGAGACGGTGACACTCGACGGCGGCGACCCGGCGTCGTTAGAACACCACTGACGCGAGGGCAAACTGGGTCACAGCAGCGCCGCGACGTCGGCCAGCGAGTCGAGGACGTGGTCGGGCCCCGGGTCGGCTGCCGCGGCGTCGGCCCGTGTCGCGACGCCGGTACGCACCAGCGCCGTCTCCATCCCGGCGGCGGCGCCGAGGGCGACGTCTGTGTCGAGGCGGTCGCCGACGACGAGACAGTCCTCCGGCGGGAGGTCGAGCCGCTCGCGGACGACCTGCTGTGCGGTCGGCGACGGCTTGCCGAGCACCGTGTCGGGGTCGCGACCCGTGACGCTCGCGACCGCGCCGACGACGGCGCCCGACCCCGGCAGGTCACGGCTCTCCGTCGGGACGGTCCGGTCGGGGTCGGTCCCGACGAGCGTCGCACCGTCCTGTATCGCCCACAGCGCCGCCGCGAGGTCGTCGTACGTCAGGTCCCGGTCGATGGAGGCGACGACGGTGTCGACCGACGGCCCGTCGCCCGTGTAGCCGTCGACGACGGTCAGGTCGGCCGCGCGGAGCTGCTCGCGCAGGCCGTCCTCGCCGACGACCAGCAGCCGGTCGTCGGGACGGTGCTCTCGGAGATACCGGACCGTCGTCGTCCCGGCGGTGACGACGGACTCGGAGTCGGTCTCGACACCCGCGGTGCGGAGCCGGGCCGCGTAGGCGTCGGGCGGCTTCGTCGGGTTGTTCGAGACGAACAGCCGGCGGACGTCGGCGCGAGCCAGCGCGTCCAGCCCCGCTCGCGCTCCGCCGACGAGGTCCGACCCGCGAAGCACCGTTCCGTCCACGTCGAGTACGACGCCACGCACGGACGTACAGGGTGCCGCCCCGACTTGAACGCCGCGCCCGTATATCCAAACACCGATGTATCTGGGGATCGACCCGATTTACGAATGACAGAGACGCAGCTGACACTGGTGCAGATCGACAATTACGGACCCTGGACGGTGACTCCCGAGCCCCGACCGGAGATGGATCTTCAGGCCCTGCAGAGCCGACTGTTCGCGGACCTCGCGTCGTTCGTCGGATCACGCGACGGCTACGCGTTCACCACGCGCTACGACAACCTCGTCGCGGTCACGAACGGTCTCGACCGGAGTGACCACCGCCGACTCCAGGAGTCGCTCGGCAACCGGTATCCGGTGACCGTCAGCCTCGGCGTCGGGGTCGACCGGTCGCCGGCGACGGCTCTCGACGAGGCCACCGCCCAGGTCCAAGCCGCGGGGAGCGCACAGGACGGCGACCGGCGAGAGGCGCTCGGGTTCGCGGACGGCCCGCGGACGCCGGAGTCGGACGACGTCTCGATCGCGCACTTCGACGTCGACGACGTCACCGGCGAGTACACCGACCGGCTCAACGCGTACGACTCGCTGCTCGTCGTCGACCGCGCCGCCGTCTCGCTGATGGGCCACCTCCGCGAGGCCCACGGCGGACTCGTCTTCTTCGTCGGGGGCGACAACTTCGTCGCCGCAGTCCCGGACCTCTCGACGGCTGCGTATCAGGGTGCAATCGACCACGTCGCCGAGGAGACGGGCGTGTCGCTGAAGGTCGGTGTCGGCACCGGCCCGACCGCTGCCGACGCCGGCATGACGGCGAAACACGCCCTCGAGGAGTGTCGGTACGAGGGCACCGCAGTCGAGATCGGCTACGAGCACGAACGTCCAGAGTCGGCCGCGGACGACTGATGCCGGGGCGCGCGCTCTACTTCACCGGCGAGCGGTCGGTGGAGCTGCGCGACCACCCGGTTCCGGCGCCGGACGACGACGAGGTCCGGGTCCGGACGCGTGTCTCGGCGGTCAGCCCCGGCACCGAGCTGCTCGTCTACCGCGGCGAGGTGCCAGACTCCGTGGACCTAGACGAGCGTATTCCCGCGCTCTCGGGCGGGTACCCGCTGCGCTACGGCTACGCCGCCGTCGGCGAGGTGACGGCGACGGGCGCGGACGTCGACGACGCGTGGCGAGGTCGGCGCGTCTTCGCGTTCCACCCACACGACACGCACTTCTGTCTGCCGCCCGCGAACCTCGTGCCCGTCCCCGACGGCGTCGACGACGCCGCCGCGACGCTTCTCCCGACCGCCGAGACGGCTGTGACCGTCGGCCTCGACGCCGCGCCCGCCGTCGGTGAACGCGCGGCGGTGTTCGGACAGGGGCTCGTCGGCGTCGCGACGACGGCGCTGCTCGCGGCGTACCCGCTCGACGAACTCGTCGCGGTCGACCCCCGGTCCGAGCGTCGGTCGCTCGCCGACGCCCACGGCGCGACGGCGACACACCCGCCAGCCGCGGCCCGCGAGGCGTTCGACCCCTCCGGCCCGGGGACGGCGGGCCACGCGACGGACGGCGCCGACCTCGCGGTCGAACTCTCCGGCGACCCGACCGCGCTCGACGACGCCGTCGCGGTCACCGGCTACGACGGCCGGGTGCTCGTCGGCTCGTGGTACGGTACGAAGCGTGCGGACCTGGATCTCGGCGGTCGCTTCCACCGCTCGCGGGTGTCGATCGAGAGCACGCAGGTCAGCACGATCGACCCGGCGCGCCGGGGGCGGTGGACCCGCGCCCGCCGTACAGACGCCGCGTGGGCGCATCTCGACAGGCTCGACGCAGCGTCGCTTCTCGCCGAGCGGGTGTCGCTCGCCGACGCGCCGGCTGCGTACCGCCGCCTCGACAGCCCCGACTCGCCGGTCGGTGTCCTCCTCGACCACCGGGAGGTGACGTAGCGTGTACGAGGTCACCGTCGTCCGCGAGTTCGTCGCGTGGCACTGGCTCACCGTCCCGGACCCCGGTCCGGTCGAGGGCGAGCGCCACAGCCACACGTTCCGGGCGGAGCTGAGTCTCCGCGGTCCCGACCTCGGCGAGTGGGGCTACCTCGTCGACATCGACGAGGTGAAAGGCGGTCTCGCGGCGGCTGTCGACCGCTACGAGGACGCGACGCTAAACGAACTCGACGAGTTCGCCGGCCTGAATCCGAGCGCGGAGCGTCTCGCCCGGTTCGTCGTCGAGCGGTTCGAGACCGAGACCGAGCTCCCGCCGGAGACGACAGTTCGCCTCCGGCTCTGGGAGGACGAGACCGCCGCCGTGGCGTACGACCCCGACGCGGACGCGTAGTGCGCGTCGGCGTCGTCGTCTACGGCCCGCTCGACACGCGCTCGGGCGGGTACCTCTACGACCGCCGGGTCGCCGACGGCCTGCGTGCTGCCGGCGACACCGTCGTCCGGGTCTCGCTCCCCGAGTCGGGGCCACGACGCGCTCTCGCACACAACCTCCGGCCCGCCGTCCGGCGTCGCCTCGCTGCCCTCGACGTCGACGCTCTGCTCGTCGACGAGCTCTGTCACCCGTCGCTCGCGTTCTGTCCCCTGCCTGCGCCCGCCGTCGCCGTCGTCCACCACCTGCGGTGCTCCGAGCCCGGCCCCACGTGGATACGGCGAGCGGACCGCGCACTCGAGCGACGCTTTCTCGCCCGCTGTGACGCCTACGTCTGTAACGGCGAGACGACCCGCGAGACGGTCGAGGCGCTCGTCGACCCGCGGCCTGCCGTCGTCGCCCGTCCCGGCTGGGACCGGCTCCTCGACGGCTCGCCCGACGCCGTCGCGTCGCGCGACCCCGCCACCCCGCTCCGTATCGTCACGGTCGGCACCGTCCTGCCGCGAAAGGGCCACCCGACCCTGCTCGACGGGCTCGCGCGTGTCGACGCGCCGTGGACGCTCGACGTCGTCGGCGCGACGCCGGACCCCGGGTACGCCGCCGCGCTCCGGGCGCGGACGGCGGCTCTCGGCGTCGCCGACCGGGTTCGGTTCCGGGGTCGTGCCCCCGACGAGCGCCTGCGCGAGCACCTGCGCGCCGCCGACCTGTTCGCGATGCCGTCGACCTACGAGGGGTACGGCATCGCGGCACTCGAGGCGATGGGCGCGGGCTGTCCGGTCGTCGCGAGCGCCGCCGGCGGCGCCCGCGAGTTCGTCGACGGCGAGAACGGTGCTCTCGTCGACCCGGGAGACGCGGCGGGCGTGACGCGGACGGTCGAGCGCTACGCCCGCGACCCGGCGGCGCTCCGGACGGCGAGCGAGGCGGCACTCGAGACGGTGCGGGCACACCCGACGTGGACGGAGACGGCGACGCGGGTGCGGGCGTTCCTGCGGTCGCTCTAGGCCGGCGTCGCTGCCGTCGTCTGCTCGTATCCCTCTGCTGCGAGGGCGTCGGCCATCGCGTCGAGAAGGCAGGCGACGTTCTTCTCACGGGCCGAGTACCCCATCGTCCCGATCCGCCAGATCTCCCCGGAGAGCCCGCCGAGCCCGGCTGCGATCTCGATGTCGTGCGCCTCGCGCAGGTGGTCGATGACGGCCCCGTCGTCGACACCGTCGGGCACCCGAACGGCGTTGAGCGACGGCAGCGCGAGCCCCTCAGGCGGGTTCATCGAGAGCCCGAGGTCCGCGAGCCCCTCGACCAGTCGCTCCGAGACCCGCGCGTGACGGTCCCAGCGCGCCTCGATCCCCTCCTCGACTGCGACCCGTAGCGCCTCGCGCAGGGCGTACGTGTTCGTGATCGGTGCGGTGTGGTGGTACGCCCGTTCGTCGCCCCAGTACCCCTCCAGGAGCGAGAGGTCGAGGTACCACGACCGCACGTCCTCGTCCCGGTCGAGTACCTTCGCCATCCCGCGGTCGGAGATCGTGAGCGGACTCGCGCCGGGCGGGGCGGAGAGACACTTCTGGGCCGCAGAGTAGGCCGCGTCGACCCCCCAGTCGTCGACGTGGACCGGGACGCCGCCGAGCGAGGTGACACAGTCTGCGATCACGTACGCGCCGTGGTCGTGGGCCACGTCGGTCATCTCGCCGACGTTCGGCTGGCGGATCCCCGTCGTCGTGTCTGCGTGGCAGATGCCGACCACGTCGATCTCCGCCTCGGCGAAGGCGCGTTCGTACTCCGTCATCCCGACGGGGTCGTTTGCCGCCGTCGGGAGCGAGACGACCGTACCGCCGGCGCGGCGTGCCATCTCCGCCATCCGGTCGCCCCAGTAGCCCTCCGTCCGCAGGAGGACGCTGTCGCCGGGCTCGACGAGGTTACCGATGCAGGCCTCCATCGCCGCCGACCCGGTTCCGCTCACCGGCAGGGTCCACTGGTTGTCGGTCTGGAAGACGTAGCGCAGGAGTTCCTGAACCTCGTCCATGATCTCGACGAAGGAGGGGTCGAGGTGGCCGACCAGCGGCGTCGACATCGAACGGAGAACCCGCGGGTTGACGTCGCTCGGGCCCGGACCCATCAGCGTTCGGTGCGGAGGCGTGAGTTCGTCGACGTTGGGGGGTTCCACGCTCGTAGAACAGTCTCCGGCAGAAAAAAGATAGACGTTTATTATCGAACACGCGTCCACTCGTGTCGCGCGAACCGCTCCTCGGCCCGCCGGCGCCCGCGCGCCGCTCTCCTGGCGCCGGTGCAGACGACGAACGGACACCCCGCGTCACGCGTTCGTGGCCGCTCGAAGAGGTCGAGTCCGTCCCCGTCGGGTCGTACTCGACGACGACACGGTGAAACGACTCCGTGGAGACACGGTCGAGCGCCGCGTCCGACTCCGCGACGGCGGTGACGTCGAACCGCCCGTCGTCGGCCTCGAGTGCCGCGACCAGTCGTTGCTCGCCCGTAACCGCCCACGAACCGGACGCACAGACCGTCGGCGAGCCGCTCCGACCAGCACCCGGCCCGCGCCGTCGAACGCCGAGGCGGTACCGGCAGGGAGACAGCCGAGGAACCCGGCGAGTCGGAGCCGTAGTGGCCCACACAAGAGCCTTACCCGACACCGATCACCTCGTCGATATGACCCGGCGGCGTACCGTCGCGGCTGTCCTCGTGACCCTGGCGCTCACGACCGCCGGCTGTGTCGGCACCGAGACAGGGACGACGTCTACGCCGCCTCCGCAGGGGAGCGTCGAGTTCCCGGACGGACCGAAAGATCCTCCAGAGCGTCCGGCGACGCTGAACGAGTCCGCCGTCCGTGCGTACGTGAGCGCGGTGGAGTACCGCATCGCGTACAACTCGCTCTGGGTGAGCGAGCACACCGAGGTATCCCTCTCCTGTCGTGTCGACGGCGTCGCCGAGGAGCCCTGGGGGTACGAGGCCGTCGTCACGTGTACCGGATACTCGAACACGGACGGTCCGGAGAACGCGACGGCGACACCGGGACCGCACGCCGACTGGTTCACGCAGTCGTTCCAGTACCGCGTCAGCGCCGACACGACACGCCGTCAGCGGGTCGACTCCCGCGACCCGGTCTCGTGACCGAGGCGACTCCCGGCGCCAGCCGTGGTCGCGCTCCGGCCCGGCCGCGTGGCGCAGCGTCCACCCTCCGTTCGACCACACGGAGCGCGAGCCGGCTGTACGGGTCTCAGAACTCCGAGAGGCACGCATGGCCGGGCGACCTCCGCTAGCTCACTCGAGGGCGACCGTCGCTGTCGCCGTCTCGGCCTCGCTGACCGCCACCTCGATCTCGTACTCGTCCGGTTCACCCGGGCCGTCGACGGTCGGGCACTCGACCGGCGCCGCGTCGCCTTCCGCGAGCGCGTCGCCCGTATCGGGTGACGGTGAACGAGAATCCGTCGCTGTTCACGCCGCTGACGCCGCCTGCGCCGAACTCCTCGGCGGCGGCTCCGTCGCCGGAGACGTCTACCCGAGTCCGACGTTCTCGTGGCTCGCGAACTGTCCGGTGAACCGATCGCGGGGATACGTGGCACTCACGGACTGCCACTCGCCGTCGGCGAGGGCTTCGCCGACCGTCAGCCGAAGCGACCGACGCGTCCGTCCGCCCGCGCCGCTGTCTGTGAGTGCTATCGGGTTCCGGTCGCGACGGCTGTCGCCGTTCCCGCCGGACGAACACTCGCCAGCGCCGTCGTGAGGGTCGTCACCACACCAGCGAGTGCCGTCTTTCGCCTCACTTCGTCGACATGGCCCGACGTCGTGACCGACTGTCGAAGCTCTCGGCCCGACCGGCGGCTCCAGACGGGACTGGAAGCCGTTCGAGCGCGACAGAGAGGCGCGTCTGACGTCTCCCGATACACACGAGTGGACGGCTCGGGGTGGTCTCACGCACTCGGCTCGGAGCCACTCGGGGACGTGCGTGTCGGACGTCGAGGTCGGAGTCGGAGTGGGGTTGGAGGGATTTGAACCCCCGATTGACTGATATCTCCGGTCTGCCTCGGTCCTCCAGAGGGTCGTCGTCGCCGGCCGTTGATCAGACGGCGGCTCGGTATATCAGTCTGGAGTTCGTCACCGGGCGTGGCCTCTGGAGTCAGTCGCCCTGCCTGGCTGGGCCACAACCCCTCGTGTACTCTTTTCCTCCTCCGTGGTAAATCGGTTACGGTTAGCGGTCCGTCTCTGCCCAGTCGCAGTCCTGGCACTTGTACGCCGTGACGAACTCCGTGACGCTCGGCATGTAGCCGACGGAGATGACGGAGCCGCCACAGTCCGGGCAGTCGCGGTCGACGTCTTCGATCTCCTCGGCCTCCATCGGCCGTTCGCCCTCGACGAGTTCGGCCAGCCGTTCGGGCGTTACCATCCGTCCCTGGACGACGCGGTTCTCGCTCACGACTGTGGGTGGGTGTCGAATGCCGTAAGCGTGGTCCTGTTCAGAGCCACGGCGCGCGCTCGGGACCCTCGTCGCCGACGTCGCCGTCTGCCTCGTCGACGCCGCCGTCGTCCGGCAGCGGTCCGTCGGGCACGTACGGGTCGGCGGCGCGCCGGTCGTCGTGGGTGTTCCGCAGGTCGCGGGCGTGGTCCGGGTCGAGGCTCGACGTCTCGGTCGTCTCGGGCGGATCGTACGCGAACACGGCTGTGACGGCGACGGCGAACAGCGCTACCGGCGCCGTCGTGGGGAGGAGACCGAGCACCGACAGCGCGAGCAGCCCCAGCGCGACGGCGCTCCCGAACCGGAAGCGGTCGAGGTCGACGTTCCCGCGGAGCCGTGAACCGAGCAGCGCAACCGCGAGCGCGAACCCGACGCCGACGACGGCAGCGGCGCTCGCCCGGAGGATCAGGTCGGTGTCGGCGACGAACACCAGTTCGGCGCCGGCAGGCCGGACGCTCGCGAGCAGGCCGAGCGCGACGATGTGGACGGGTCGCGGGAGCCACTCGCCGACCCGTGCGCTGGCCGTGTGTGCCGCGACGGTCAGGATGACGATGCCAGCGAACCGCTCGAAGACGGCCATCTCGACGAGGCTTCCGATTGTCGGGGCCAGCGCCGCCTCGAGCGCCGCGACCGGGACGATGACGGCACCGAGAAGCAGGATCGATGGCACCGCCTCCCGCGGTTCGCCGTCCATCTCCGCGAGGATGACTGCGACAGTGGCCGACCCGCCGAATATCAGCACGCCCGTCTCGACGACGCCGAACGGAACGGTCAGCGCGCCGGCGAGAACGAGCGCCGGAAAGATTCCGTCGACGAGCGGCAGGGCCATCACCGTCGCGAGCAGTCGGGTGGCGCCGCCCACACGTCGTTCCAGGGCGAGCGCGACCGGATGCTGTGAGACGCTCATCTCCCGGTCAACGGCTGTTCCCGACAGCCGAACGGCGCCACGACGGCCCGCCTCCGCGGGCGTCGGTCGACTCCGAGCGGGCCGTGAGAGCGAACGTGTCCGGTGTAAATTTGCCGCCGACCGCGTCGAGGCGCGTCTGGACGGCAGTACCGAACTCGTTCTGTCGCTCGGAGTCCATACCTGTCTAGTCGTGTTCCCGAGTCCTAAACCTTGCGTGTGACCGGACACCACACGACGTGGACGCCGGTCACGCGCAACGCTTTTGCCCGCCGCCGGGGGACCGGCAACATGGCGAACGAGTCCGGAGGGGCGTTCACCGGGAAGCTCCGGGTTCCCGAGGCGCTCACCTTCGACGACGTCCTGTTGCGACCGATGGAGAGCCGGGTGGAGCCGGACGACGCGGACCTCTCGACGCGCGTCTCGACGTCCGTCGAGCTGACCACTCCGGTCCTCTCGGCGGCGATGGACACCGTCACCGGGGCAGAGATGGCGATCGCGATGGCCCGCGAGGGCGGGATGGGGGTGCTCCACCGGAACATGCCCGTCGAGACCGCTGTCGCCGCCGTCGAACGGGTAAAGCGCGCCGACGAACTCGTCATCCGGCGCGAGGACGTCGTCACCGCCGACCCGGACCAGACGATCGCCGAGGTGGACGCGATGATGGACCGCGAGGGCGTCAGCGGCGCGCCCGTCGTCGACGACGACGACCGGGTGCTCGGTATCATCTCCGGCACCGACATCCGGCCGTACCTCGGCGTCGAGGAGCGCGACCCGGTGCACGAGGCGATGACCGACGAGGTGATCACCGCTCCGTCGGACGTCGACGCTCGGGGGGCACTAGAGCTGCTGTACGATCACAAGATAGAGCGTGTCCCCGTCGTCGACGGCGACGGGCAGCTGGTCGGCCTGGTGACGATGCAGGGCGTCCTCCAGCGCCGCGAACACGCCGACGCCGCGCGTGACGACGACGGTCACCTCGCCGTCGGCGTCGCCGTCGGACCGTTCGAGGACGACCGGGCTGTCGCCGTCGCCGACGCCGGCGCCGACGCCCTGTTCGTCGACTGCGCGCACGCCCACAACCGGAACGTCGTCGAGAGCGCGCGCGAGATGGCGGCGCGCGTCGAGGCGGACGTCGTCGTCGGCAACGTCGGTACCCGCCGGGCGGCGGAGGAACTCGTCGACTTTGCCGACGGCATCAAGGTGGGGATCGGTCCGGGGAGTATCTGTACCACCCGCGTCGTCACCGGCGCGGGGATGCCCCAGATAACGGCCGTCGCGGAGGTGGCAGACGTCGCGAGCCGGCACGACGTCCCGGTGATCGCCGACGGCGGCATCCGGTACTCCGGCGACGCGATAAAGGCGGTCGCCGCGGGTGCCGACGCGGTGATGCTCGGCTCGTACTTCGCCGGCACCGACGAGGCGCCGGGGCGGATCATCACGATGAACGGCAAGCGGTACAAGCAGTACCGCGGCATGGGCAGCGTCGGCGCGATGCGGTCGGGGGGCGGCGACCGCTACCTGAAAGACGAGCCCGCGGACGACGAGGAGGAGTACGTTCCGGAGGGTGTCGAGGCCGCGACGCCGTACAAGGGTCCGGTTGCCTCCGAGCTCCACCAGCTCGTCGGTGGGATGCGTTCGGGGATGGGCTACGTCGGCGCAGAGACGCTCCCGGAGTTCAAGCGCCGCGCAGAGTTCGTCCGGGTCTCGCAGGCCGGTCAGACAGAGGGGCACCCACACGACGTGACTATCACCGACGAGGCGCCGAACTACAGTCCGGACGACCGATGACGACGGGACGCGGCTGCCAGCCGACCACGAGGGGCAGCTTAATAGTCCCCCCGGCGGTACGCCCGTACGATCACAGGGTACCGCCATGAGTGAGACACGACCGACGGTCGTCGTCGTCGAGGACGAGTCCGACCTCGCCGACCTCTACGCCGCCTGGCTGGAGGAGGAGTACGACGTCCACCCGGCGTACGGCGGGGTGGACGCGCTCGAACTGGTAGAAGAGCTCGACGACGTCGACGTTGCACTCCTCGACCGGCGGATGCCCGACCTCTCGGGCGACGAGGTGCTGACGGCGCTCGAGGAGCGCGACGTGGACACCCGCGTCGCGATGGTCACCGCCGTCGAACCGGACTTCGACATCGTGGCGATGGGGTTCGACGACTACCTCGTCAAGCCCGTCGACCGCGAGGCACTAGAGAAGACGGTGTCGAAGCTCCTCCTCCGCGACGAGTACGCCGAGGGCGTGTGCAAGCTGTTCTCGCTCGCGTCGAAGAAGGCGCTGCTAGAGGCCGAGAAGTCGGCCGCGGAGCTCGAGGGGAGCGACGAGTACGCCGAGCTCTCTGCGAGCATCGAGGACCACCGCAGCCGTCTCGACGCCACTCTCGACGAGCTGAACGAGGAGTCCGACCTATCAGAGCTCTACCGCGACCTCGACACCGACGACCCGGCTCCGGGCGACGTCGACGTCTGACCGTCGGTCTCGGCGTCGACGAACCGCTCGACCCGGGTGAGCGCCTCCTTCAGTTCGCTCATCGCCGTCGCGTACGACACCCGCAGGTGACCGGCACCGCCCTCGCCGAAGACGCTCCCGGGGACGAGCGCCACCGACTCGGACTCGAGGAGCCCCTCGGCGAACGCCTCGTCGTCGCCGTCGAACCCGTCCGGCACCTCGGGAAACGCGTAGAACGCCCCGGTCGCCTCGAAGCAGTCCATCCCCATCTCGTTGAACCGCGAGACGACGAACCGCCGCCGCCGGTCGAACGCGTCGTGCATCTCAGCGAGGTCGTCCGCACAGCTCCGGAGCGCTTCGACCGCGGCGTACTGCGCCGTCGTCGGCGCCGAGAGCATCCCGTACTGGTGGATGCGGTTGAGCGCACGCATCGCGTCCGGCGGCCCGAGCGCGTAGCCGAGGCGCAGCCCTGTCATCGCGTAGGCCTTCGAGAAGCCGTTGACGACCACGGTGCGCTCGTGCATCCCCGGTAGCGCCGCGATCGAGGTGTGGTTGCCCTCGTAGGTCAGCGAGGCGTATATCTCGTCGCTGACGACCAGCAGGTCGTGCTCGCGACAGAACGCCGCTATCTCGGCGAGCTGGTCACGGGACGCGGTCGCGCCGGTCGGGTTGTTCGGGTAACAGAGGACGAGCACGTCCGCCTCGTCGGCGCCCGCGTCGCGGAGCGCCTCGGGCGTCAGCACGAACTCGTCGTCGGCGCTCGTCGGGACCGACAGCGGCTCGCCGCCGGCGAACAGCGCCGTCGGGCGGTAGGAGATGTACGTCGGCTCGTGGACCGCGACGTGGTCGCCGGGGTCGACGAACGCGCGCATCGAGGCGTCGACGGCCTCGCTCGCGCCCGCGGTGACGACGATCTCGTCGTCGGGGTCGTACTCCAGTCCCCACTGTTCGACGTGGGCGGCGACCGCCTCGCGCAGCTCGTACAGCCCGCGGTTGGCCGTGTACGAGGTTCGACCGCGCTCCAGCGAGTCGATTGCGGCCTCGCGGGCCGCCCACGGCGCAGAGAAGTCCGGCTCCCCGACGCCGAGCGAGATGACGTCGTCGGCGCCTTCCGCCAGCTCGAAGAAGCGGCGGATGCCGGAGGGCGGGACACGCTCGACGCGCTCCGAGGGCTCGAACTCACTCACGGCGACACCGAGAGCCGGTCGTCCTCGTCTGACCCCTCGAACTCGACCCCGCGGTCCTTGTACGTCTCCATCACGAAGTGTGTCACCGTCTGGGTCACCTCGGGGATCGTGGCGATTCGCTCCGCGATGAAATGTGAGATGTCGTTCATCGACTCGCCGCGAACCGTCGCGGCGAAGTCGAAGTCGCCGGAGACGAGCCGGAGCGACTCTACCTCCGAGAACTTCACCACGCGCCGGGCGACGTCCTCGTAGCTCGTCTCGCGGTCGAGTTCGACGTTCAGCTCCACCTCGGCGGTGACGTACGGTGTGTCGGTCTCGTCCCAGTCGACGACCGCCTGGTAGCCACGAATCACGCCGTCGTCTTCCAGCGCCGACACCGCCGCCGCCGCGCGCTCCTCTTCGACGCCCAGCTGTCGGGCGAGGTCGACCGGCTCCTGTCGCGCGTCCTCGGTCAGTGCCGCGAGCAGCTGTCGGCGCACCGCCGCGTCGTCCATATCACAGGGTGGCTCCGGGCCTACATATGTCCCGCGGGTCGTCGGGGAAAAGACGGATGTTCCCCCCGTTCCCACGGCTCGCCGTGTCGGTCTCTCCCGTCCCGCTCCAGGCGGGACTACTCGCCCCCCTCGGCCTGCTCGCCCTCCTCGCCGTCGTACCGCTGGTCGTGCTCTACCTCATCCGGCCCGACCCGGTGCGCGTCGACCTGCCGACGCTGCGCTTTCTCGACCAGGACCGCGGCACCGACGCGACGAACCCGCTCGTAGAGCGTCTGCGGCGAAACCTCCTCCTCCTCCTCCAGATCCTGGTCATCGTCCTGCTCGCTGTCGGCCTCGCGACGCCGTACGTGACCGTGCCGCGCGAGCAGGCCGCCGACGAGACGGTCGTCGTCTTGGACGCGAGCGCGAGTATGACGACCGTCGACCGCGGCGAGCACCGGTTCGACCGCGCGCTCGCCGCGGCCCGCGACGCCGTCACCGGCACGACGTCCGTCGTCGTCGCCGCCGACCGACCACGAGTGCCGGTTCGGACCGGGAGTCGCACCGAGGCGACCCGTGCGCTCGACGGGATCAGACCGACGGAGACAGCCGGCGACCTCCGCTCGGCGCTGGCACAGGCGAGCGCTCTCGCCGGCGACGACGCGCGGGTCGTCGTCCTCTCGGACTTCGCCGACGACTCGGCGTGGCGACAGGAGGTTGCCGCCGCGCGCGCCGCCGGCCTGGTCGTCGACCTCCAGCAGTTCGGCGGCGGGACGAACCGCGCCGGCATCGTCGACCGGTCGTTCTCCGGGACGAGCGTCACCCTCACGGTGCGGAGCTACGCCGACGAGCCGGTGAGCCGGACTGTCGCGCTCGGGAACGAACGCCGCCGTGTCGACCTCGAGCCGGGCGACAGCGTCGCCGTCACGCTCCCCGTGCCCGCCGGCGGAGGTCAGGCGACGCTCTCGCCCGCCGACGACTTCGCTGCCGACGACAGCGTCCCCGTCGTCGCGCCGGCGGACCCCACGGTCGACGTCCTCCTGCTCACGAACGACCGGAACCGGTTCCTCGCCACGGCGCTCGACGTGATAGACGTCGTCGACCTCACGGTCGTCGAACCGCCCCAGACCGTCCGGCCGAACTACGACGTCGTGATCTACTCGAACGTCCGTGGGGACCGGCTGCTCCGGAGCAACGTCGAGGCCGGGCGCGACGTGGTGGCCGACGGCGGCGGCGTCGCCGTACAGGCCCAGTCGACGGTGCCGGACTACGGCGACCTCCTGCTCGTCGAACCGGGGTCCGGGGAGTCGAACCCCGCCGTCGCCAGCGTCGCGGACGACCCACTCGTCCGCGGCGTCGACTTCCCGCCGCCGAGCGAGTACGTGGCCGGCGACCTGCGCTCTGGCCGCGCGCTCGTCGGCCTCTCGGACGGGACGCCGCTCCTCGCCGTCGACGAACGGGACGGCGGTCGGGTGCTCTACTACGGCTACATCGAGGACGCGTCGCCGTTCAAGTACGACGTCCGCTACCCGGTGTTCTGGAAGCGGGCGGTCTTCCACCTCGCCGGGCGCGACACGCTCTCCGAACAGAACCGACAGACCGGCGCGCGGCTGACCTTCGCCGACGAGACGACGGTGCAGACGCCGGCGGGTGAGCGGCGGACGACCCGGCTCGTCCTCGACAGGGCGGGCGTGTACGAGACGCCGCGTGGGTCGGTCGGGGCCGGCCTCTACAGCGCGTCGGAGTCGGACGTCGCCGCGCCGGAGCTCGACCGTGACGACGGCCCCGCCGTCGCCGGCGGCACGGAGGAGACGCCGGTCCCACGGCCGCTCGACGACCCGCTCGCGCTCGCGGCGCTCCTGTTCGTCGCGGGCGAACTGCTCTACCTGCGGCGACGGGGGGACCTCTGATGGCCGCAGAGACGACCGTCGCGGACGTCGTCGTCGGCCTCGAGACGCCCGTCGCGCTCGCGCTCGTCCCCGTCGTCGTCGGGGCGCTGTGGGCGCTGACCTACTGGCGAGCCGACGGGACGGCGAGCGCCCGGTCGCGGCGTCTCCTCCTCGTCTCGCGCGTCGTCGTTGCTCTCCTCGTCGTCCTCGCGGTGGCCGGACCGTACACCGTCGCGACGCGCGAGACGCCCGGCGACCCGCGCGTGACGCTGCTCACCGACGACTCCGACAGCACGGCGGTGATGAGCGACGCGACCGGGCTGGCGGAGGATATCGAGGCAGCCGGCGTGCCGACGCGGGTTGCGACCGTCGGTAACGGCACGCGTTCGCGCGTGGGCGACAGTGTCGCCGCCAACCTGCGCGAGAACGGGAGCGTCGTCGTCGTCTCCGACGGACAGGTAACCGGCGGGCAGCGCCTCGCCGAGACCGGCGAGACGGCACGGGCGCTGAACGCGACCGTCTCGACGGTCCGGATCGAGCCCAGACAGACCGAGCGGTACGTCCGTATCGACGGGCCCTCGAAGGCCAGCGCGGGCGTGCCGGCGACGTTTCTCGTGACCGTCGGCGGCGTCGAGACGGACGGGACCGTCGAACTGACCGTCACCGCCGACGGCGAGGAGATCGACACCCACACGTTCGACTCGGGGCGGGGGGCTCACGAGGTGACACACACGTTCGACGACACCGGTCCTCACCGGGTCGAGGCGCGCATCGACAACGACGACCGGTTCGAGCGCAACGACGTCTTCCGGTCGACCGTTCGGGTCGTCGACCGTCCGGACGTGCTCTACGTCGCGCAGGGGGACTACCCGCTCCGTGGCTACCTCGACGACCTGTACGACGTGACGACAGCCGACCGGGTGCCGTCGGACCTCTCGGGCTACTACGCCGTCGTGGTTCAGGACACGCCGACCGACCGCGTCGGCGACGTCGGCGCGCTGCAGGAGTTCGTCATCGACGACGGAGGACTGGTGACGGTCGGGGGGCCGAACGCCTTCGACCGTGGCGGGTACGAGTCCTCGCCGTTCGGATCGATGCAGCCGGTCGGTGCCGGCGAGTCAGACCCCGGCTCCACCCGGCTGGTGCTCGCCGTCGACGTCTCCGGCTCGACCCGCGAGGGACTGAGCGTCCAGAAGGCGATCGCGCTCGACGTGCTGGACCAGCTGGGCGACGAGAACGAGGTCGGCGTCGTGGCGTTCAACTTCCAGGCGTACCGCGTCGCGACACCACAGCCGCTGTCGGAGAACCGCGGGACCGTCGAGGACCGGATCCGGCGACTCGACGCGGGCGGCGCGACGGACGTCGCCGCCGGGCTGCGCGGCGCGGACGACCTGCTCGGCGGCGAGCGCGGAACTGTCATCCTCATCTCCGACGGTGTCGACGGGAGCGCGACGGTGCCCGCAGCCGCGGACCGCCTCGGGAGCGAGGGGGTCCGCGTCGTCGCCGTCGGCGTCGGCGACCGGACGAACGCTCCGCGACTCCGGGAGATAGCGCGTCTGTCCGGGGGGACGTACATCCGGGCCGACGAGACGAACCGCCTCCGCATCCTGTTCGGCGGCGCGTCCAAGCAGTTCGACGGGACCGGTCTCACGATCGTCGACCCGAACACGTTCCTCACCTCCGGCGTCCGGCTCACCTCGGCTCCCGGAAACGCGAACGACGTGTCGACGAAGGCCGGTGCCGACCTCCTCGTCGCGGGACCGGAGGGCGAGCCGGTGCTCGCACGCTGGCGCTACGGGCTCGGGCGGGTCGCCTCGCTCACGGCCTACGACGACGCGGGGACGCTCGACGGCCTCCTGACCCGTCCCGACTCCCTGCTCGTGACGAAGACGGTCAACTACGCGATCGGGGACCCGGAGCGCCTGCGAACCGACGTGGCCGACGCCGCGGACACCCGCGTCGGCGAGCCGACGACCGTCGTCTACCGCGGCGAGACCCGGCCCGGCGAGCGCGACGTCTCGTTCCGCCGCGCCGGCGAGAGCCGGTACGAGGCGACGGTCGTGCCCCGCGAGCAGGGGTTCGAGTTCGTCGCGGGCGCGGAGTTCGCGGCCAACTACCAGAGCGAGTACGCGGCGTTCGGGCAGTCTGACGCGCTGTTCCAGCTCGTTGACTCGACCGGCGGACGGACGTTCGAAGCCGGCGAGAGCGAGGCGATCGCCCGCTTCGCCCGCGAGCAGGCCGGCGGCGTCCGGACGGTGCGCGACTCGTGGACGGGGCTCGCGCTCGTCGCCGCGCTCCTGCTCTTCCTCGTGGAGGTCGTCCTCCGGCGCGTTCAAGTGTACCGTGGCCGAACCAGACGAGAGAGCGGACTCGTCTGATGCTCGGACGTTCGATCAACCTCGCGCTCGCGGCGGTCGTCTGCCTCGCAGCCGTCGGTACCGGCGGCGCGACGATCGTCTATCAGGAGTCGGTCGACCGCCTCGCCGAGCGCAACGACGAACTGCGCGAGCGTAACGACTCGCTCCGGACGGAGCTGAACCAGACCCGGACGGAGCTGAACCGCACCGAGCGACAGTACCGCGAGCTGAACGAGAGCCTCGACACTACGCGGAGCGACGTCGACCAAGTCGCCGGCGAACTCTCGGAGGCCGAGACGAACCTCCAGCAGACCAGACAGAACCTCGAGGAGACCCGACAGAGCCTCGAACGGTCCGAGGAGCAGGTCACAGAGCTCGAGACACGGGTCGTCGAGCTGCGCCAGCAGCGGGCCAGTCTGGAGGAGAACATCGAGCGCATCGAGGCGGAGAACGACGAACTGAACGACCGGATACAGGAGCTCGAGACCCGGAGCCAGCGCCTCGAAAACGAGATAGACGACCTCGAACGCGAGGTCGAGGACCTCAGACAGCAGCGAGACAGTGTCTGCCTCCAGTGGCCGGACGACACCGACAAGCCCAAGCCGGGGGTGTGCCCCGGATGACCGACGAGCCGCCCCGCGAGCGCATGGAGCGAGCGATCCGTCTCATCCGCCGCGAGGGCCAGAAGGCCGCACTCGTCGAGGCCACCGTCGAGGCCGTCGTTGTCGTCCTCCTCGTCGACCTGCTGTTCGCCGTCGTCCCGCTCGCGGGCGTCCCGGCGACGGTGCCGGTGCCGGGCCTCCTCGCGATCACGCCGGCCCTCGCGGCCGTCGACACCGGCGCGGTCGCCGGTGTCCTCGCGGGGCTCGCCGTGTTCGCGCTCGGAACGTGGCTCCGCCTCCGTCGCTCGACCGTCGAGCGGTTCGGCGCGGTCAACCCGGCGGTTGCCGAGGCGCTCCGAACCGCGCGCGACGCCGTACGCGACGGAACGGAGAGCCGGATGGCGTCCAGGCTGTACGAGGAGACGGTCGAGCGCCTGCGCGAGACGTCGAGTCTCGGACTGTTGAACGTCCGGCGGGTCGGCCTCGGTCTCGTCCTCGTCGCCGTCCTCGCGCCGGCCTCGATCGGCGCGACGGCAACCGGCTTCCAGGTGACACTCGACGACGGTGGCTCCGGCGGCGCGGCCCCGTCCTCGTCGAACGACGACTACGAGGGACTCCAGGACCCGTCCGCGGTGCTCGGCGAGTCCGACGACGTCGAGGCCGGGTCACAGGCGGTGAACGCGACGGTCGGCAGTTCGGGGAGCGACGGCAACGAGTCGCGTCAGTCGGCGCCGGAGGCGTACCAGAGCGGCTTCGACGGCGGCGACGTCGAGACGGAGAGCCAGCAGGCCGGCTTCCAGAGGCAAGAGCGGCTGGAGGACGCGGAGCTGATCCGCGAGTACAACGTCCAGATCAGACAGGAGGACGACACCCGATGAGTGACCGAGACACAGACCGGGGCGCACAGGCCGTCGAGGCAGACGTCGACGAACTGCAGTCACGGATCGGACGGGTGCGCGAGGAGGTCGGCAAGCGCATCGTCGGGCAGCGCGAGGTGGTCGCACAGCTGCTCGTCTGTATCGTCGCCGACGGCAACGCCCTGCTGGAGTCGAACCCCGGTCTGGGGAAGACGACGCTCGTCCGGACCGTCGCAGACGCAACCGACCTCTCGTTCTCCCGTATCCAGAACACCCCGGACCTGATGCCGTCTGATATCACCGGCACCGAGATCATCCAGGAGTCCGGCGACCGCCGGGAGTTCGTCTTCGAGAAGGGCCCCATCTTCGCGAACGTCGTCTTGGCCGACGAGATCAACCGCGCGACACCGAAGACCCAGGCCGCGATGCTGGAGGCGATGCAGGAGCGGCAGGTGACCGCCGCGGGCGACACCTACCAGCTCCCCAGACCGTTCTTCGTTCTCGCGACGCAGAACCCGCTCGACCAGGGCGGCACCTACCCGCTGCCCGAGGCTCAGACCGACCGCTTCCTGCTGAAGATCCTCGTCGACTACCCCGAGCGCGGCGAGGAGCACGACATCGTTCGGCTGTACGCGGAGGGCCGGGAGCCGGAGCCGGTCGATCAGGTACTCTCGGCGTCGGAACTGCGCGCGGTTCAGTCGCTCGCCCGCGAGGTGCCCGTCGCCGACGACGTGCGCGACCGTGCCATCGGCCTCGCGCGGGCCACCCGCGAGGACGACCGGCTCGAGTTCGGCGCCAGTCCGCGTGCGTCGATGGCGCTCGTGCTCACCGCAAAGGCGCGGGCGTTCGTCGAGGGACGGTCACACGCCTCGTGGGACGACGTCGCGGCGATGGCCGCGCCGGTGCTCCGGCACCGCGTGATCCTCGACTTCCGCGCCGAGCGCGAGGGGGCCACTCCGGACGACGTGATCGCGGACCTCGTCGACGACGCGTGAGATGATCGACCCGGACTTCCTCGACGAGCTGCGGCGGTTCGACGCCTCGCTCGACCGCCGGGCCGACGACCTGCAACAGGGCGAACAGAAGTCGACGAACCTCGGTGAGGGGCTGACGTTCGCCGACTACCGGCGGTACTCGCCGGGCGACGACACCCGGCTCGTCGACTGGCGGCTGTACGCCCGGACGGAGGAGTACTACATAAAGCAGTTCGAGGAGGAGCGCAACCTGACGGTCCACGTCCTGATCGACGCGAGTGGCTCGATGGGGTTCGGCGGCGAGGGCCGCGAGAAGTTCGAGGTCGCGGCGAAGCTCGGGCTGGGCTTTGCGTACCTCACCGCCGAGGAGCACAGCGACTTCCGGATCGTGACGTTCTCCGACGGCCACGAGCGCCTCGACACCGGGCGGTCGAACCGGGGCGAGATCCTCCGGGCGATCGACCTGCTGAACGAGACCGAGCCCACCGGCGAGGCGGCGTTCGAGGCCGCGCTTGGCGGGTACGCGACGACGCTCGACTCGCGCTCGCTCGTCGTCGTCGTCTCCGACTACCTCTCTGACCCGGACGACGTCGAGGCGGGGCTCGCGTCACTTGCGGAGAACGACCTCGTCTGTCCACAGGTGCTCGCACCGACAGAGCGCGATCCGGGCCGCGAGGCGGAGGGAGACACGATATTCGTCGACCCCGAGACGGAGACGGAGCGCCGGACGTACTTCGGCGGGACGCTCGCGCGGCGCTACCGCGACCGGCTGGAGCGCCACGTCGAGACGGTCGACGAGCGGTGTCGTCGGCTCGGCGCCCTCCACGCCCCCGTCGACACCGACGACGACTTCTTCGACGCGTTTTCGACGGTCTGGATCGGTTGATATAGGCCGCCGTGCCGCCACCCTCAGCCGTGAACTACCTGCCCTGGGCGGTACTGTCGCTCGTCGCGTACTCGGCGGTGCCACCGCTGGTGAGCGCAGCGACGAACGGCGAGGGGGCGATCCCGACGACCGTGGCGGTCGTCGTCTCGAACGGGATCCTCCTGGTCGTCGGCGTCGGACTGATGCTCTGGACGGGCAACTCCCTGCTGGCGACCCTCGACCACCCGAAGTTCCCGCACGTCGTCGCCGCCGGCGCCTTCCTCACCGTCGGCATCCTCGCGTACTACCGGGCGCTCGCGCTCGGCCCGGTGAGTGTCGTCACGCCGATCTTCGCCACCTTCCTCGTCGGCTCTGCGGTCGTCGGCGTCGTCTTCCTCGACGAGACGGTCACCGCGCGGCGGGCGCTGGCCGCCGCCTTCGCGCTCGCCGCCGTCTACCTCGCCAGCGGCTGACGACCAGCCGAACGGCATTTCTCCGCCGGCGTCGAACGGCGACCGCGACACTCACCGACTCCGACCTCGTGCTCGGCGACCCGGCGCCCGGACTCTCGCTTCCGGCTGTCGACGCCGAGACACACTCGCTCGACTCCTCCGCGGGCCACGAGGCGCTTCTCGTCGTCTTCACCTGTAACCACTGTCCGTACGCCCGGGCGACGTTCGACGAGGTGAACCGTCTCGCGGTGGTCGGGATCAACTCGAACGACGCCGAGCAGAAGCCGGCGGACTCGTTCGAGGCCGTGGTCGAGTACGTCGAGGACGGGACGGTGGCGTACGACGCGTATCCGCGACGAGTCACGGGCCGTCGCGCGGGCCTACGGCCCCGTCTGTACACCCGACCCGTTTCTGTTCGCGAACGAGAGACGGGCTCCGGATGGCGTACCACGGCCGCGTCGACGACGCGATGTCGCCCGACGCCGAGGCGGAGCGGCTCTACGCCCGCGAGGCCGTCGACGCGGTGCTCGCCGGCGACTTCGCCGACGAACACTCCCCTCGCGGGGCTGTGACGTCAACTGGCGGTGAGTGCCGCGAGCGCGTCGCGGGCGTTCTCGACCGCCGTCTCGCGCTTCGCCGGGTAGGCCTCGACCTTCGCGCGGAACGTCAGCCCGTCGCCGAGGTGGACGGCGCCCCGGAGCGCAGCCTGCTTGTCGAGGCGCAGGAACAGCTCGCAGTTCTCCGTCACCCGCTCGTCGAGTTCCGCCTCGACACGGTCGAACTCCTCTGCCTCGGTCAGCCGCGAGAGGACGTGTCGCACGTCGTCGGCGCGCTCGACGCGGGCCGACAGGACAAGGATCGGGTCGCCGTGGTGGCCCGTCGTCTCGGTTCGTTCCAGCTCCGTCTCGGGCGGGAGGAGCCTCCGGAGCGCGCGCGCCACCCGCCGGTCGTCCTCCGTGGCGTAGCTGAACGCACGCAGATCGACGTAGTGGAACGGAACCGAGGCCACGACGTCTCACTCCTCCGTCTCGGCCGACTCCAGCGCGTCGGCGGGGACGCCGGACTCCTGTCCGTCGTCGAAGCTCACGGTGTAGGTTGCGTCGCCGAACATCGTCTCCATCACCTGTGTCACCGTCCCTGTCTCGCCGTCGTACTCGCTGTGTTTGTCCCGGAGCACCACCTCGTCGCCGTCCTCGTAGCTCATACGATCGCGTAGCCGGCTCCCGGACAAAAGCACGGCGGTACGGGCGCTACTCGTCGACGCGTTCGCCCCAGAACCCGTCGCCTTTCTCGACGACGACGTCGCCCTCGACCCGTGTCTGACAGGCGAGACGGAGGCCCGAATCGGGGTCGTGTGGCGGGACCGAGAGCCGGAGACGTTCGCGGCGCGTCGGGCGGCTCGTCTCGCCCGAGATGGCGACCGCACAGGTGCCACACGAGCCGTGACCCCGGCAGTTCAGCGCCGCAGCCCCGCCGTTGTGGACCGACAGTCCGGCGTCGCGGAGGGCGTCGCGGAGGACTGTGCCCCGGTCGACGGTCACCGTCTCGCCGCGGTAGCAAACGACTGGCACGGTCTTACATCCGGGCTGCGGACACAAGAGCACCACGGCGTCGGGCATAAATACGGGCGCGACCGACCGGCAGATATGCGACGAACCAGGCGGGACGTACTCGCCGCTGGCGCCGGCCTCGCCGGGCTCGGTGGCCTCGCCGGCTGTCTCGGGGGCGGCCAGAGCGGGGCCGACGGCTGCGAGATAGCCGACGAACCGGCGGTAAACGAGCTTCCGCCCCCGGTGGCCGGCGACCCGGACGCCGACGTGACGGTGGTGGCGTTCGAGGACTTCGCCTGCCCGCACTGCCGCACGTACCAGGCGGACGTGGTGCCGACCCTCCGGCAGGAGTACATCGATCCCGGCCGGATCCGCTACGAGCACCGGGACCTCCCGATTCCGGTCGACGACAAGTGGTCGTGGTGGGTGGCGAGCGCGGCCCGCGGTGTCCAGGACACCGTCGGTGACGGCGCCTTCTTCGCGTTCGCCGACCGTGCCTTCGAGCGACAGGACGACTACTCGCTCGCGGTTATCGCCGAGGCCGCGAGCGCCGTCGACGCCGACCCCTGTGCGGTTCAGAACGACGCCGCGAACGAAGTCTACCGACCGGTGCTCGAGACAGACCGGAGCCGGGCGGGTGACGTCGGCATCAGAGGAACGCCGGGCGTCGTCGTGGACGGCCGGGTCGTCGAGCCCACCGTCTCCGGCATACGGTCTGCGATCGAGCAGGCGCTGTAGCCGGCCCGTCCGGGTCCGGCACACCCGGTCAGGTGTGTCCCGACACGCGAACCGCCTCGTACGGCTCCTCCAGCCACTCGACGTCCGACTCACGCAGGTCCAGCGTCAGCGCCTCCACCGCGTCCTCGAGGTGGTCGACGCTCGTCGTCCCGACGATCGGCGCGGTGACGAACTCCTTCGAGAGCGACCACGCGAGCGCCACCTGCGCCATCTCGACGCCGCGCTCCTCGGCCAGCTGCTCGACGCGCCTGTTCACCGCCGGACCGCCGCGCTCGCGGTACGGGTGGTCGTAGAGGCGCTCCTCGCTCTCGCCCCGGTCGGTCGCGTCCACCGCCTCGTCGGGGCGGGCGAGGTAGCCGCGGGCGAGCGGGGACCACGGCAGAACCGCGAGGTCCTCGCGCTCACAGAGCGGGAACGTCTCGCGCTCGCCCTCGCGGTAGACGAGGCTGTGGTGGTCCTGCATCGAGACGAACGGCTCCAGCCCCTCCCGTTCGGCGACCCGGAGCGTCTCGGCGAGGTCGCGGCCCCACATCGACGACGCGCCGAGGTGGTGGACGTCGCCGCTCCGCACCGCGTCGTCGAGCGTCCGCAGCAGGTGTTCTGGCGCGACCGTCTCGTCCATCCGGTGGATCTGGTAGAGGTCGATCGGCTCGCCGCCGAGACGCTCGACGGACGCGGCGAGCTCCTGCCGGAGCGCCTTCCGCGACAGCCCGCCAGAGTTGGGGTTGTCCTCGTCCATCTGGAAGTAGCCCTTCGTCGCCACGACCGCCTCGTCGCGGTGCCCCTCGAGCGCCTCGCCCAGCACCCGCTCGGACTCGCCTCTGGAGTACACGTTCGCGGTGTCAAAAAAGGTCACCCCGAGGTCGAGCGCCCGTTCGACGAGTTCGTGGCCCTCCTCCGGCGGCAGGACCCAGTCGCGCCACGACGGGTCGCCGAAACTCATACACCCGAGACAGATACGCGACACCTCCACCCCGGTCGTCCCGAGGGTGGTGTACTCCATGTCGTTGGCAGACACCATGCGTCGCGCTCGTCGGGACCGGACAAAAGCCCCGGGGCGACCGCCCGACAGCCGCCGGTCCGTGGCGTCTCGACGACCGGCTCGCGCCCGTCGGCTCGCCGACTACCGGGGCGGCGACGAGACGGAGGGACCGGCCGTGTCACGGTCCAGTTCGGGAGCGAGACCGGCGATTCCCACCCCGAGACGGGCCGCCTCAGCCCTCTCGACCCATCGCGTAGAACTCGTCGTTCGGCTGCATCTCTGTCGCCGCGGCCAGCCGGTTCGAGAGGTTGAAAAACGCCGTCATCGAGACGACGTCCCACGCCTCGGCGGACGTGTAGCCCGCGTCGAGCAGCCGGTCGACCACGTCGCCGGTGACGCGGTCTGGCCGTTCGGTCAGTTCGACGACGACGGCGAGCAGCTCCGCCTGTGCCTCGGTCACGTCGGCGGCGCCGGGGTTTGTCAGGAGCTGCTCGGCCAGCGTCGGGTCCGATCCGTACACCCGCAGGAGTGCACCGTGGGCGACGCCACAGTAGTGACAGCCGTTGACGCCCGCGACCGCGACGACTATCATCTCCAGTTCGGCCCGCGAGAGCGTCGTCTCTCCGACGAGGGCGTCGTAGTACGCGAAGAAGGCACGGAACTGCGGCGGCCGGGAGGCGAGCGCCGCGAAGACGTTCGGGACGAACCCCGCCCGCTCGGCCTCGCTCGCGATCCGCTCCTGGAGGTCCTCCGGCAGGTCCTCGAACTCGGGCACGGGAAACCGCTCCATCGCGTCGTCGCGCAGGGTTGGCCGGCTCACGCCTCCCGGTGCCGCGCTCGACTGGTAAACGCTCGGGTCGGCCGAGTCGACCCGCGGCGACGGCTGCCGTCGCCCCGACCCCGGGGACGAGCGGACCGTAGTTCCAGGCCGTCGAGTCGGTGGCGGCGAGAGACGCCGTGCGAGTCGCCGACGGGCCAGAACAGCGGGACGCCCGAGGAGGTGCACACAGACGCCGAAGGCCCCGACACTGGCCGGCTCTCCGACGCCGAGTGGGCCCGCGACAGCCGGCGCCCGCTGCCGAGGGCCGCACCGACGAGCGCGGCAAACGGGAGGCTGCGGGTCGGCCAGCGGTGCGGGACGCCCGGTAGCCGGAGGTCCACGTCCGGCGGTGTCGCCGGCCAGACGACGCCGGCACCGGCGATGACGGCGACAGCCGGGCGACCGAGAGGCAGCAGCAAGAGGCCGACGGGCGCGTACATCGAGAGTGAGCCGCCGTCGTGGCCCGTACGGTACACGCAAGCCTGCGACCAGGCGCGGGCACAGCGGCTCCGCTACGACTCGATCAGTCCGAGGACGCGCTCGTAGGCCGCGCCGAACGCCTCGTCGGCGCGCGAGCGGGGCCGCGGGAGGTCGACGTCGACGACCGACCGGATCCGCCCCGGCGAACTCGCCATCACCACCACGCGGTCGGCCAGCCTGACCGCCTCCTCGACGTCGTGGGTGACGAGCAGGATGGTCTTGTTCGTCTCCGCCCAGATGTCGAGCAGTTCGTCCTGGAGCGTCCGCCGGGTCTGCGCGTCGACGGCGCCGAACGGCTCGTCCATCAGGAGGAGTTCGGGGTCGAGCGCGAGCGCCCTGGCCAGCGCGACGCGCTGTTTCATCCCGCCCGAGAGGTCGCGTGGATAGCTGTCCTCGAACCCCTCCAGTCCGACGAGCTCGACCAGCTCGGCGACCCGGCGGTCTCGCTCTGCCGTGTCGGCCCCCGCGTGGTCCAGTCCGAACCCGACGTTTTCGGCCACGGTGAGCCACGGAAACAGGTGGTACTCCTGGAAGACGAGGCCGAGGTCGGGCCCCGGCCCCTCGACCGGCTCGCCGTCGAGCGTGACCCGGCCCCCGGTCGGCGCCTCCAGCCCGGCGATGATCCGAAACAGGGTGGTCTTGCCGCAGCCCGAGGGCCCGACGATACAGACGAGTTCGCCGGCGGCGACGTCGAACGAGACGCCGTCGAGCGCGCGAACCGGCCCCTGAGCGCCGTCGTAACGCTTCCCGACGCCGCCAACCCGGACACGGGGCTGGTCGCTCATCGCCACGCGAGCGCGCGTCGCTGTCCGGCGCGGAACGCGGTGTCGATGACGAGGTACGCGAGGCTCAACACGAGAATGTACGTGATGACGACGTCGACCCGGAGGTTGTTCGAGGCGCGCAGAATCTCGCGACCGAGTCCCGGCACCCCGAATATCTCGGCGGCGACGACGAGCATCCAGCACCGGCCGATGCCGGTCCGGATCCCCGTCGTGATCTCTGGAAGTGCGGCGGGTATCACCACCGACCGGACCAGCGCGACGTCTCCGTCGACGCCGAGGCTCCGGGCGACGTCGAGCAGGTCGTCCGAGACACCCTCGACCCCGCCGTAGGCGGCGTAGAAGTTGATCCAGAACGCGCCGACGGCGACGATCGCCGCCGCGCCGGCGTGGTTGATCCCCAGCCACGCCACCGCGAAGCCGATCAGCGCGAGCGGCGGCACCGGACGCAGGAGCCTGACGACCGCGGCGCTCGCGTCGTCGAGTGCCGACGACCATCCGAGCGCCACGCCGGCCCCGACACCGGCAGCCGTCCCGACGACCGTTCCGGGCAGCCAGTGGAGGACGCTGTTGACCAGCGCGGCTGTCATCGTCCCAGAGACGGCCTCGTCGACGAACTGTACCGCCACCGCAGCCGGCGACGGCAGGACGTACGACGGCTGTACCAGCGAGACGGTCCACCAGAGCGCGACGAACCCGGCGACGCCAGCGGCCCCACGCGCCGCCCGCCGGTAGTCGAGGGACCTCGACCTCCCGTCCCCGTCGCTCCCGAGGCTGCCCTCCAGCGCCGTGTCCGTCGCCATCAGCGGTCCTCGTACGGGGCGTAGTCGAATATCTGGTCGACCGAGAGCTGCTCGTCGGTCTGGCCGTTTCGCGCCGCGAACCGAGAGAAGATCCGGGCGCCGGACTCGATCGTCCGGGGGTCGGTGACGAAGTTCGACAGCGGGCCACGGAGCGCCTCGAGCGCGAGGTCGGCGCCCATGCCGATCCCGGACTCGACGATTCGCGCCGTCTCCTCGGGATTCTGCCCGATGAACTCCGTCGCGCGGACGTGCTGTTCGAGGAACTGCGCCGCGAGCGGCGACGACCGCACCTCGTCGCTCATCAGTGTCACCGCCGCGGGCTGGCCGGGCATCACCTCGGCGGCGGTGCGGAACGTCGACACCGGCACGTCCGCGTTCGCGACCCGTGTCGGGACGGGTTCCATGATCGACGAGCCGTCGATCTCGCCGTTGGCGATCGCCTGCCAGACGGCGTTCGCGCCGCCGATCTCGATGATCTCGACGGTGTCCGTCGAGACGGCCTCCTGCTGGAGCCAGTACCGCAGGAGGACGTCCGGAACGGAGCCCTGCGGGAACGTCCCGAACCGGAACGGTCGTCCCTTCTCCTCGCGCCAGACAGAGAGCGCGTCGGCCCCGTGGTCCTGCCACATCGACCGGAGGTCGTCGTGAGCGAGGATCGCCATCGGCTCGCGGATGTTCGCCGCCGTCACCCGCGCCGGGAGGCCGCGGTCGATGACGATCATCGACGGGACGATACCGAACATCGCGACGTCGATCTCGCCGCCCCCGTACGCCTGGATGATCGCCGGGCCGTCGGTGAACTCCCGCCCGTCTATCGTCGCCGGTATCTCGTCGAAGTAGCCCCGATCCTCCATCACGTAGTACTGAAGATCCGGGTAGATCGGCATGTGCGCGACCGTCAGCTCGTCGGTGCCGCCGATACCGACACAGCCGGCGAGCGACGCCGTCGCCGCGACGCCGGCGCCTCGGAGGTACGCCCGCCGAGAGAGCGGCGTGTGGTCAGCTGTCATCGCGCGCTCGCGGTCAAAAGTACCGGTGTTTGGCGGCGACACGGGCCGTCGACTGTGACACGCGGCGTGCGACAGAACGGCCACGGTACGTCTGCTGAGCGCCTGTATGCCGGTATCTCGAGACAGAATGCGCCACGAGTAGAAGCAACTGTTGCCGCAACGTGTCGCCCGCAGCCGGGAACGGCCGGAGGTCCTGACAGCGCGCTGACGGCAGCCGTGGCAGGCCGAACACGGCGAGGTCGGGTCCTCCGAGACCGGGCGTGGCGGGATTCGAACCCGCGATCGAGAGGTTAGGAACCTCTCGCCCTGTCCGCTAGGCCACACGCCCCGACGGCAGGGGGAGGCGAGAGCGCAAAAGGTCGACGGTCGCGTGACCCACCGCCGTACTCCGTCGGCTCAGGCGGTCTTCTCGTCTGCCGTCTCGGTCTCCGTCTCGGAGTCGGGGCTCGGGGACTCCCCGACCGCCTCCCCGGCTGTCTCCTCGAGGTCGTCTTCGATCTCCTGTCGTCCCTTGCGGAACTCACCCATCGCCTGCCCGGTCGAGCGGGCGAGCTTCGGGATCTTGTTGGCGCCGAACAGGAGCACGAGGACGAACAGCACGATGATCAACTCGGGGCCGCCGGGGAGTCCGGGAACCAGCGGGAACACGCTTCCCTGTACCATAGCCCCATTTGCTCAGACACCGTGATAGACCTTTTGGCTCCGGGCCACAGAGGTCAAACCCCGTTCGGTCGACCCACGAGTGTGCTCTCTGTCGGCGCTCCCGCGCCCGACTTCACCGTCCCGCTCGCCGGCGACGGGTTCGAGTCGTTCAGGCTCTCGGCGCGTCTCGCCGAGGCGCCGATCGTCCTCGCGTTCTTTCCGGCGGCGTTCTCCGACACCTGCCGGGCCGAGGTGGACGCCTCCGAGGAGCGTCTCGACCGCTTCGCGGCGGCGGGCGCGACGGTGTACGGGATCAGCACCGACCAGCCGTTCGCGCTCGCGGCGTTCCGCGAGGCTCGCGGGCTCTCGTTCGGCCTGCTCTCGGACCACGACCGGCACGTGATCGACGCCTACGACGCCGTCACGGAGTTTGAGGAGCTCGGCGTCCACACGCTGGCGCGCCGCGCCGTCGTGGTCGTCGACAGCGAGGAGGGCGCCTCCTCGGGCAGCCGGACGGCGTCCGGCGACGCCGACTGCCGGGTCGCGTACCGCTGGGACACCGACGACGCGACCGAGGAGCCGGACTACGCGGCGCTGCTCGACGCAGTCGCGTAGTCCGGGCCAAGCTTCTTGCGGACGCTTCTCCCACCCGGAGTGTGACCGACACCCCTCCCGACGACCCACGGGCGTCGGACGGCCCCGGCGGTCGACCGTACGACCCGGAGGCGGATCACCACTTCCCCGACGAACGACTGAACGACCTCCTGCCGCGCCTGCGGTCGGACCCGGAAGTCCGGGCGTACCTCGAGGCCCAGAACGTCAACGCGGTCGTGCGGAAGGGCTACAACGACCACGGTCCGACACACGTCTCCATCGTCCGCGACCGCGCGCTCCGGCTCTACGACCTGCTGAAGGCCGGTGGTGTCGAGTTCGACGGCGCGCGCGAACAGGGGCTCGACGAGGCCGACGAGGCTGTCGTCGTCGCGCTCGCGACGACCCTCCACGACGTCGGGCACGTCGTCCACCGCGACCGACACTCGTACTACTCCATCCCGCTCGCGGCGGACCTCCTCGACCGTCTCCTCGGCGAGAGCGACCGGTACGACGTGAGCGAGGCCGTCCGGGTGAAGTCCGAGGTGCTCCACGCGATTCTCTGTCACCACACGGCGGAGGACCCGCTGACGCTGGAGGCGGGTGTCGTCCGCGTGGCCGACGGCCTCGACATGGAGCACGGACGGTCGCGCATCCCCTACGAGGAGGGTGGACGGGGGATCAACACGCTGTCGAGTCAGGCGATCCGGGACGTGACGCTCGCGCCCGGCGACGACGTCCCGGTGGTCGTCGAGATCGAGATGGTGAACGCTGCCGGCGTCTACCAGGTCGACGGCCTGCTGAAGGAGAAGCTTCGCGACTCCGGGCTGACCGACCACGTCCGTATCGTCGCGGTGAACACGAAGGCCGACGACCCGCTGGTCGAGCGGATCGAGCTTTAGTCGGCGCTCTCTGCGACCCGGTCCAGCCCCTCGACGGACAGCGCGCCGCCGAGCGTCCGGTTCGGGTACGGGAAGTCGATCCCCTCTTCGTCGAACCGCTGTTTGACACTCGTCACGTACTCGCCGCGGGTCTTTACGACGTCGGCGCGGGACGGGTCGTCGATCCAGACGCGGGACTGGAGCACGACCGAGGAGTCGCCGAGTTCGGTCAGACGGACGGACGGCGCCGGGTCGTCGAGGAGGCCGTCGTGGTCCTCGGCCTCCTCGACGATGATCTCCGTCGCCCGCTCGACGTCGTCGTCGTAGCCGATACCGAACGACAGCTTCAGACGGAGCTTGTCCTTCGCGACCGGGTTCTTCACGACGCCGGCGGTCAGCTGGCTGTTCGGGACCGTCAGTAGCTCGTTGTCGAACGTCCGCACTCGCGTCACCCGAAAGGAGATGTCCTCGACGACCCCGGAGTTACCGTCCCACTCGATCCAGTCGCCGATGCGAAACGGCTTGTCGGTGAAGATGAACACGCCGCCGACGAAGTTCTCGATCACGTCTTGGGTCGCGAAGCCGACCGCGAGCGTCGCAGCCGCGGCGACGGTCGCGAGCGAGGTGAGGAAGTTGCCGTACTCCGCCAGCCCGAACGCGACCGCGACCGCGGCAAACGCCACCGCGACGTTCGCCGCCTTCTGGAGCGGCTGTCGGGCGTGGGCGTCCAGCCCGCGGGCGTCGAAGATACGCGAGAGGAGCGTCCCGGCCAGCGCGCGTCCGACGACGTAGACGAGCGTGGCGGCGACGACGAAGACGACGGCTGGCGCGAGCGCGGCGGCGACGGCGTCCCCGAGCACCCGCGCCAGCAGCCCCCGGACGGCTCCGACGGCCTGGAGCGGGACCGGTGTCATCGGTGGAACACCGCCGTGTTCCCGCGGGTCTCGACCACCTCGGCGTCTACCTCGCCGGCCATCTCGACGGCGAGCGTCTCGACGTCACGCCCGGCCCGGGCGGCCCGGAGGAACTTGACCTTCACCAGGGGTCGGTCGGCGAGCTGGTCGTTCAGTTCGCTGAGGACGGCCTCGGGCCCGTGCTTCCCGACCCGGAGTGTCGCGTCGAGCTCGTGCGCTCGTGCCCGCAGATCCTCTGCCATGCGGCGTCGATACTGTCGCCCTCGGCTTCACTCTTTACTATCGTTACGCCCGTCGTGCGGATACCGTGCCGTTGCACCGCAGTCACACCGAACGACGACCCGGCCCGGCTGGAGACGGACCCGTGCGTTCGCGCCGGGCCGGAGGTACGCGTCACACCGGTCGCAGCTGAACCGACGGAGCCGCCGCGGGAGCGCAAGCCGGTGGCGCTCGGCGATCCGTCGCGCCAGCCGGACGTACTCGCGGGCGCGGTCGAACTCGCCGGCTGCCGTGGCCTCGTGCGCGAGGGCGGTGAGGCGTTCGATCCGCTCGGCTGCGACCCGACTCACGGACGTCGTCGCCGGGGTCGGCGGTTATGCGTTGTGGACCGATACCACAACCGATTACCGACCATCCGGGTAATCCGGTGGCGATGGGCACACAGCCGGTCGTCGCGTTCACCGACACCTACCTGCCGACGGTCAACGGCGTCACGTACGCGGTGAAGACGTGGCGCGACGCCTGGCGCGACCGTGGCAGCCGGATGGACGTGGTCTACCCCGACGCCGGCGGGCACGACCCCGATCCGGACGAGCACCCCGTTCGCTCGCTCCCGTTCCCGTTCTACGACGGGTTCCGACTCGGCCTTCCGCGTGTCCCCCGTGCGGTTCGAGACGCCGACGCCGCCGTCGTCCACGCCCACACGCCGTTCTCGCTCGGCCTCGCGGCGCTCCGCCTCGGTCGCCGGGTCGATCTCCCCGTCGTCGCCAGCTACCACACCCCGACGGGCGAGTACGCCGACTACCTCGCCGACCGGGAGTGGGCCGAAGACGCGATAGCCGGACTCTCTCGGCGCTACGAGCGGTGGTTCTTCCGCCGTGTCGACGCCGTCGTCGCCCCGAGCGAGGCGACCCGACGTCACCTCGTCGAGTCCGTCGGAACAGACGCCCGCGTCGAGGTGGTGCCGAGCGGCATCGACACCGGACGATTCCGCCCCGTCGACCCGACGGCGTTCTGCCGCCGTCACGGGCTCGACGACGCGACGACGCTCGTCGGCTACACGGGCCGTCACGGCCACGAGAAGCGCCTCCACGACGCCGTCGACGCCGTCGCGGGACTGGACGCGACGCTCGTCTTCGGCGGCGACGGCCCGGCGCGCGCAGAACTCGAGACCCGCGCCGCCGACCACGGGGTCGACGCGCGGTTTCTCGGATTTCTCGACCGCGAGGAGCTGTCGGCGTTCTACTCCGCGCTCGACGTCTTTCTGTTCCCGAGTCCCGTCGAGACACAGGGGCTGGTTGCCCTGGAGGCAAACGCCTGCGGGACGCCGGTCGTCGCCGCCGCCGACGGCGCGCTCGCAGACACGGTGGTCGACGGAGAGACCGGCTATCACTTCGAGACCGGCGACGTCGGCGCGATGCGCGAGGCGACGCGTCGGGCGGTCGCAGACCGGACACGGCTTCGCGAGCGCTGTCTCGACCGCCGCCCGGCGCTCGACGTCGAGCGGTCTGCGGACGATCTCTCGGCGCTCTACCGCTCGCTCTAGTCGTCTTCCAGCGCCTGCGCGATACGCTGGAGCTGTCGCGTCGCGTCTCGCACCTCGTCGCGGAGCTGCCGGACCTCGCGGACCAGCTCCTCGTTACCGGGGCTCTCTTCCTGACCGCCCTGCGCGCCCGGACCGCCCGGACCGCCGCCCATGCCGGGCGGGCCGCCGCCCATGCCGCCGGGCCCGCCTCCACCGCCCATCATCCCGCTCATCATCTGTGCGAACGGGTTACCGCCGCCGCCGGGGCCGCCGCCCATCATCTCTTCCGGGGCGCCGTCGGGCCCGGGCGCTTCGCCCTCGCCCTCGCCCTGCTCCTCGCGGCGTCGTTCGCGGATCTCCTCGACGCGCTCGCGGAACGACTTCTCGTCGTCCCCGCTCTCTCCCTCTGTCTCCCCGCCGTCGGACGCGTCCGTCTCCTCCGGCGCTCCGTCGTGATCCTCGTCGTCTGCCACAGGAGGCGTTCGTGAGCCACGGTGAATAAGCCCCGGGGTTCAGAACGCGCCGAGACTGGACTGGAGACTCCGGTCGGTCCCGCCGCGGCGCACCTCGTGGCCGATCAGGTCGCGCATGTCGACACCGTAGGTCGTCCCCTCGCGCTCCAGCACCAGCGCTCGGCCCTTGACGCCGCGGACACACCCGCTCGCGAGCGTCTCGGCAACCGGCTGCTCGTCGAGCTCCAGCCCGTAGTCGAGTGCCCAGGTCTCGACGAGGTCGAACTCCGCACACAGCGTCGTCCACGCCGCCTCGTCCACGGACGCTCCGAGCCCCGCGACCTTCGTCGCGACGCGCACGCTGTCGCCCACCTCCTCGGCGATCCCGGCCTCGATCTCGCGGGCGACCCGACCGTTCTCGACCGTCCGGAGGTGTGCGGCGCGGTCCGCGCCCTGTTCGCGAAGGCGCGTCTCGAGACGCCACGCGCGAGTCACGCCCACCTTGAACGACGCCGGCGCGAACGCCGCGAGATACACCGCGTGGTCGTCGTCACAGTCCATCTCGTCTTTCAGACAGGTACCGGTACAGCGCGCACACACCCACGTCGAGCGGTGGAGCTCGCAGTACGGCGCCCGGGCCCGGTCGCAGGACACGTGATCTCCCTCGTGAACCGTCCCGGCACAGCGCCGGTCGCCGAGCGCGTACGACAGGTCCGTGCCCGGTTCGAGGGCGAGGACCTCGACGTCGCCGCCGTCGCTCAGGAGGAGCGCGGGCGTTCTCGTGTCGTAGCCGACGACCTGCACGGTCGAACGCGGCGCGAGAGCGGCTTGTGCGTTTCGCCCCGTCCCACAACAGACTTGACGACCGCGGCGCACCCTCCGTCGTGACCAGAGTTCCCGCCGGCGACGAGCGTATCCGTCACCGTGGCGACCGGGTCGCTGTCGTCGAGCGGCCCGTCGCCGGTCCCGACGGGGTCGCGCGCGAGGAGTCGGCTCGCCTGCCGCCCGGTGTCCGTCTCGTCGTCGTCGACGCCGACGACGTGCTCCTCCTGCCGGACGGCCCCCGTGGTCCGGGTGACCCGCGGTGGCGCCTCCCCGGTGGCTCCGTCGTCGACTCGCTGCCCGCCTACGAGGCGCTCCGCGGGAGCGATCGGTCGGTTCGCGACGCTGCCGACGAGGCCGCGCCGCGCGTCCTCCGGGAGGCGGTCGGGCTCGACCCGGTCCGCTCCGACCACCTGTTCGTGCTCCCGGCCGGTCCGGATGTCGACGCGCCGCTCTACTGCTATCTCGTCGAGCAGCACCGCGCGGCGCGGCGCGGGCCCGACGAGCCGACCGACGCGGCGTGGGTGGCCCGCGACGACGTCCGCGCGGCCTGTCTGGCGGGGCGTGTACCAGAGCCGCGGTCGGCGCTGGCGCTGTTGCGGTGGCTGGCGGACGGGGACGAGTCAGACACCGGCACCGACGCCTGACGCCTACCGCCCGTCGGCCAGCGCCTCAGCCGCCCGCCGGACGGCGGCGTCGCTCGACCCCGGCGGCTCGAACCCCAGTCCGGCCAGCCGCTCGACGGAGAGGCGCATCCGTGGCACGTCGCCGGTCCAGCCGCGGTCGCCGCCGGTGAACTCGTACGCCGGGTCGACGCCGAGGACGTCGCTCACGATGTCGGCGATGCGCCGGACGCTCGTCGTCGTGCGCGACCCCAGGTTGACCGTGGTCAGCGGACCAGCCGCGGCGTCGAGGACGTGACGCATCGCGGCCACGCAGTCGTCGACGTACATGTACGACTTCTCCTGTCGCCCGTCGCCGAGTATCTCCAGCCGCTCGGGGTCGGCCCGCAGCTTCTCGACGAAGTCGGCGATGACGTTCCCGCGCTGCCCCGGCCCGACGACGTTGGCGAAGCGGAACGTCCGGGCCGTGACGCCGTAGGAGTGGGCGTACGTCGAGACCAGTGCCTCTTCGGCGAGCTTCGCGGCGCCGTACTCGCTTATCGGCTCGAGCGGTGCGTAGTCCTCTGGAGTCGGCATCGGTGCCTCGCCGTAGACGGTCGAGGAGGAGGTAAAGGCGAGTTCGTCGACCCCGACGGCGGCGGCGCGCTCTAACACGTTGTACGTCATCGCGGTGTTCGCCTCCACCTGTCCGCGCCGGTCGTCCGTGTCGACGTCCGAGTCGGCTGCGAGGTGGTACACCCGGTCGACCGACCCGTCGAGCACCCGGGTCACGGCTTCGGGGTCGCGCAGGTCGGCCTCGACGAACGCTGCGTCCGCCGGGACCCGGTCCGCGTCGCCAGCCGAGAGGTCGTCTGCGACCACTACGTCACGGCCGTCGTCGAGGAGGGCGGCGGCCAGCCGCGACCCGATCAGTCCGGCACCGCCCGTGACGAGGGCGCGTCGTCCGCACACGTGCGCACGTCTGTGGGTCGGCTAATGACCGTTCCGGTCGAGCGTCTCCGCACTCCACGTCCACAGCCGGTCGGCGGTCCGGTCGTCCCGCGCCGCCGCAGACGGCGTCCGCTCCGCGCAGTCGTCGAAGTACGCGCCCGTTGTCCTCAGCCCCGGCGCGGCGGCGAGGTAGACCGACGTCTGCGCGGCCTCCGTGGGCGAGTCGACACCGACGAACGGGACGCCCGCGAGGCCGCCGGCCAGCGAGACGATCCCACGGACCGGCGCCGGCAGGTTGCGGACGAACCCGCTCCCGGGGACGACACCGGGATGGAGTGCGTTCGCCGTCGGGCCGTCGAGCCGGTCCGCGAGCGCTCTCGCGTGGAGGACGTTCGCGAGCTTCGACCGCCGGTAGGCCCGCCAGCCGGAGTAGTCGTCGACGGAGCGCAGCGCCTCGAACCCGAGCGACGCGCCCCGGTGGGCCTCCGACGCGACGTTGACGACCCGCCCGTCGTCGGGGAGGACGGGACGGAGGCGCTCGGTGAGGAGGAACGGCGCGAGGTGGTTGACCGCGAACGTGTACTCGACGCCCGCGTCGGTCAGACGCGCCGCACGAAAGTAGCCGCCGGCGTTGTTGACGAGGACGTCCGGGTCGCGCTCGCGCGCCCACTCGGCGAGCCCCTCGACCGCCGTCAGGTCGGCGAAGTCCGCGCGCCGGAAGCCGTGGCCGCCGTCGCCGAGCTCCTCCACGACCGCCTGCCCCGACTCGCGGTCTCGCCCGTGGACCAGCACGGTCGCGCCGAGTCGCCCGAGCGCGAGCGCAGTTGCTCGGCCGATGCCGCTCGTCGCCCCCGTCACGAGCACGCTCCGCCCGGAGAGGTCGACGTCCGCGACGCCTGCGCCACGTTCCGGTCGCACGAGCGAACGAGCGGCGCGAGCCGTTTGAACGCGTCGGCGCGCGGGCGACGACGGGCGCGAGCGCGACCGAAAGCGAAAGCCCGACCACGACCCGCGGCGTGTGCCTGCCATGGACGACGCCCCCGAGGTTGCGGTGCTCCGTCTCGGCCACCGACCGGGCCGCGACGACCGGATGACGACTCACGTCGCGCTGACGGCGCGAGCGCTCGGGGCCGACCGGGTCGTGCTGCCGGAGAACGCGAGCGACGCCGCCGACACCGCGCGGTCGGTTGCAGAGCGGTTCGGCGGTCCGCTCGCCGTCGAACAGCGCCCGCCACGGGCAGCCCTCCGGGACTGGACGGGCCGGGTCGCGCACCTGACGATGTACGGCGAACCGGTGCAGGCAGTCGCGGACGAGCTGCGGGCGGCTCACCGCGAGACGCCGCTGCTGGCGGTCGTCGGCGCAGAGAAGGTGTCGTTCGACGTCTACGAGCGTGCAGACTGGAACGTCGCCGTGACGAACCAGCCCCACTCCGAGGTGGCCGGGCTCGCGGTGTTCCTCGACCGGCTGTTCGAAGGGCGGGAGCTCGACGCGCGGTGGCCCGGCGCCGAGCGGCGGGTGGTGCCGCAGGCGACCGGCAAGCGCGTGGTCGACGTCGGCGAGCACCGCGAGAGCACGACGGACGCCGGAGCCGACGACGAGTGACGCCGCGGTCGGTGCGTTTAACCGACTCGGCGGCCCACCTACGGTGATGGCTTTCGACGAGTTGCTGAACGACCCGGTGATACAGAAGTACCTCCACGAACTCGTCGGGCCGAAGGGAATGCCGGTCGCCGCCGCGCCCGCCGAGGGCGAGGTAACCGACGAGGAGCTCGCCGAGGAGCTGGGCCTGGAGCTGAACGACGTCCGCCGTGCCCTGTTCATCCTCTACGAGAACGACCTCGCCTCCTACCGGCGGGTGCGCGACGAGGACTCCGGCTGGCTCACCTATCTCTGGACGTTCGAGTACGACAACATTCCGGAGAACCTCGCAGAGGAGATGGAGCGCCTGATGATCGCGCTGGACCGGCGCGAGGCCTACGAGCGCGAGAACGAGTTCTACCTCTGTGAGGTCTGCTCGCTCCGGTTCGAGTTCGGCGAGGCGATGGACTTCGGCTTCGAGTGTCCCGAGTGTGGCTCGCCGCTGGAGGCGATGGAGAACAGCCGTCTGCTGGAGGCGATGCAGGAGCGGCTCGCGGAGCTCGAGGACGAGCTGAACGCCGACGTCGACACCGTCACCGCCTGATGGTCGTCCTCGCGACAAAGTGTTACGTGGCCGGCGACGCCCGCGAGCGGGCGCTGGACGCGATGGACGCGCTGCTCGACGACGCTGTCGGCGGCCTCGACGTCTCGTGGACCGTCGGCGTCCGCGACGACGACTGGGTGTCTGTGACCCTGTCCGGTCCCGACGAGGTTGCCGCCCGAAACGCCTTGCGCGAACAGTGGGGCGAGGTGCCGACCCACCTCGCGGCGGGCGAGACGTACGTCGGGACGCTGGAGTCGTGGGGCGAGGACGGCGTGGAGGTCGACCTCGGGCCGGAGACGGCCCGTGTCGCGGCGGACGACCTCGGTCTCGGCCCGGGGACGGCGACCCAGGTCCGCGACCGGTTCGGGCTGGTCCAGCACCAGCGCCTCCGGGTCGTCTACGACGACCCGCCGCGGCTGGCCGAGACGACGGTCGACCGCCTGTACGACTGGACGCGCGGCGACGGTCGGCTGAACGCCAACAGCGCCACGCGCGGCGAGGTGCGGGCGACGGTCAACCGCGCCGGCCACGCCCGCGACGTGGTGACCGTCGAGCGGCTCGGCCTCCTCGAACAGAGCGTCGTCTGCACCGAGTCGACCGACCCGCCCGGCCTCCTCGCGGCAGTCGGACAGTACCTCCCCGCAGAGCTCCGCTGCGTCGTCCCGTAGATGCCCCGGCCACGCACCGCGCTCCCCGCGCTCGCGCTCGTCGCCCTCGTCCTGCTGTCGGGCTGTACCGGCCTGCTCGGCGGCGGGTCTGTGTCTGAGGACGACCTGGCCGAGGCGCCGGCGGGCGGCGAACCGTACGCGTGGGACGCCGACGCGACGGCACACATCGCCGTGACGGAGAACGCGCGGTTCCGTGCCGTCTACGACTTGAACCGGAGCGAGCGCGACGCGGTCGAGCTGTTCCGCCGCGACGGCTTCGGCGGTCGGTCGCCGATCCCCGTCACCGCACTGCGCTACCGCTACCCGAACGGGACGGTGGTGAACGGAACCGAGTTCGACGAGCGTGGCGGCGAGGTCTCGCGCAACCGCGACCGGGTGAACGTCACCCTGCCCGCACAGGACTCGGGAACCGGGCAGCTCGCGTTCTCGTCCTCGTCGACGCCGAAGCAGTTCACCCTCCCCGTCTTCGTCGAGGGATCGTACGTCGTCGTCCTGCCGGAGAACCGGCGGGTCGGCGTCCCGCCGTTCGGGAGCGTCTCGCCCGGCGGCTCGGAGACGGTCCGCGACGAGAGCGACCGGACGGTCGTGCGGTGGGAGGAGGTGAGCACCGACTCGCTGGCGGTGCGGTTCTACCTCGAGCGCGACCTGCTGGCGTTCGGCGCCCTCGCGGGGCTCGGCGTCGTCGTCGGCGGGGGCGGTCTGCTCTACTACCGTCGGAAGATACAGCGCCTGCGGCGCGAGCGCGAGGAGATGGGGCTCGACGTCGACACGGACGACGACGACTCCCGCCGACCGCCGCCCGGGATGGGGTAACGTCTTACCGCCGCGCCGCGTGGCGGAGACCGTGCGTGTCGCCATCGTCACCGTCGGAGACGAGATACTCGCCGGCGAGATAACCGACACCAACAGCCGGTGGCTCTGTGAGCGCCTCGCGGCGCGTGGCGCCGACGTCGAGCGGGTCACGACCGTCCCCGACCGTGTCGCCGACATCGCTCAGGTCGTCGACCGGTACCGCGCGGACTACGACGCCGTCGTCGTCACGGGCGGACTCGGACCGACCCACGACGACCTGACGATGAAAGGGGTGGCCGCCGCCCTCGGGCGTGACGTGGTCGAACACGAGGCGGCGCTCTCGTGGCTGACCGGCGAGGGAGGCTACAGCCGCGGCGACCTGGCCGAAGGAACCGCCGACCTGCCCGAGGGCGCGCGGTTCGTCGAGAACGACGCCGGGGTCGCCCCCGGCGCAGTCGCCGACTCCGTCTACGTCCTCCCGGGCGTCCCCGACGAGATGGAGGCGATGTTCGATCGGGTGGCGGACGAGTTCTCCGGCGACCGGACCCACGTGGAGACGGTCGTGGCCGACGAGGCCGAGAGCGCACTCACCGACCGGCTGTCCGCGGTCCGCGAGCGGTTCGACGTAGCCGTCGGGAGCTACCCCGGCGAGACGGTCCGGCTGCGGGTGCGGTCGCGCGACGCCGAGGAGACACGGCAGGCGGCAGCGTGGCTCCGCGAGCGCGTCGACGACGGATCCGACGACGGTCAGCGGTAGAGGTAGACCAGCCACCCGAGCGTGGCGAGGAGGCTGGCGACGAGGACGACGCCGGCGACGAGGCCGACCGGAAGCGGCTCGGCAGACTGGACGACAAACTGGTTCACGCCGTGCGGTACGTGTCTCCCGGCTTGAAGCCGTCGGCTCCGGACGACCTATACCGCGCCGGACCGTCGTCGCGGACGTGCGTCTCGGTGTCGTCGTGAACCCGGTCGCCGGAATGGGTGGTCGGGTCGGACTGAAGGGAACCGACGGAAAGGTCGCGGAGGCACGCGCCCGTGGCGCGGAGCAACGGGCGCCGGACCGTGCGCGGCGGGCACTCGCGGCGCTCGCCGGCCACGTCCCGGCGGCGACCGTGTCGACCTGGGACGACCCGATGGGCGCGTCGCTGGTCCGTGAGGCCGGGTTCGACCCCGTCGTCCTCGGAGGGCCCTCCGACGAGGAGACGGGCCCGGCCGACACCCGCGCCGCGGTCCGGGCGTTCCTGCGCGAAGACGTCGACGCCGTCCTGTTCGCCGGCGGCGACGGGACTGCCGCGGACGTCGCCGACGCCCACGACGGCGAGACGCCGGTGCTCGGCGTTCCAGCGGGCGTGAAGGTGTACTCCTCGGTGTTTGCGGTGACGCCAGAGGACGCCGCCGCCGTCCTCGCGTCGTTCACCGCCGTCGACGGCCGGGAGGTCCTCGACATCGACGAGGACGACTACCGCGAGGGCGAAGTCCACCCCGAACTCAGGGCGGTGGTGCCAGTGCCCGTCGCCGAGGCGATTCAGGCCTCGAAACAGAGCGGTGGCGGGAGCGTGGAGGACGCGGCGCGAGGGTTCGCCGAGTCGACCGACCCCGGCGTCACCTACGTCCTCGGGCCGGGAAGCACTCTCGGGGTGGTCAAGCGCGCCCTCGGGGTCGAGGGGACGGCACTCGGCGTCGACGTCTGGCGCGACGGCGAGGTGCTGGCCCGCGACGCGAGCGAGGACGAGATTCTCGCGGCGCTCGGTGACCGGAACGTCGTCGCCGTCTCGCCGATCGGCGGACAGGGCTTCGTCCTCGGTCGGGGGAATCCACAGCTCTCGCCGGCGGTCGTCCGACAGTGTGAGCTGACCGTCGTCGCCTCGCGCGCGAAACTCGACGACCTCGGAGTCCTGCGCGTCGACACCGACGACCCGGCCCTCGACGACCGGCTTCGCGGGTGGACCCGTGTCCGCGTCGGTCGGGTCGACACCCGACTGATGCGGGTCGCGTGACGACCTATAATGCGTATTAATGGTACCCGGAGTATTTTATTACTTCCGAGATAGTCGAAGCGTATGGAGACACGCAAGGTCCAGCGGCTCGGACCCTCGACGCTCGCGATGACGCTACCCGCACAGTGGACGAAAGACCACGGGGTCGAGAAGGGCGACGAAGTGACGATCCGCACCGGGGAGACGGGGACGCTGACAGTGCTCTCGGAGTCGGCTAGCTCCGAGGACTCCGAGGCAGTGATCCACGCCGACAACCTGGACGCAGACGGGCTCGAGCGCGCCATCGTCGCGCAGTACGTCCTCGGTCGGCGGGTCATCACCGTCACCGTCCGGGAGGGCGCCCTCGACGGCGAGCATATAAACGCCGTCTACCGCGCCGAGACACAGCTGATGGGACTCGGCGTCATCGAGGAGACGCCGGAGGCGATCGCGATCCGGTGTTCGGTCGACCCGGAGGACTTCACCCTGAACAACCTGCTCGGGCGTCTGGAGAACACCGGGTCGACGATGCGGACGGAGGCGATGAAGGCGCTGGCACGCGGCAATCCCGACCTCGCGGAGCGAGCGCTCAACCGCGAGCGGCAGGCGAACAAGATATTCGTCCTCCTCCTGCGGCTCATCTTCACCGCCTACCAGAACCCGAACCTCGCCCGCGCCGTCGGGCTGGAGTCGGGCTTCCCGCTAGTCGGCTACCGCTCGGTCGCGAAGAACCTCGAACTGACCGCCGACCACGCACAGGAGATCGCCGAGATCTGCCTCAACGCCGAGGCCCACACGCTAGACGTCGACTCGACGACGACGCGTCAGATCCGCGAGTTCACCGAGTCGGTCGACGACGTAACCGAGCTCGCGGTGCGCTCGGTCGTCGAGCGCGACTACGACATGACGATCGAGGTGCGTCGGCAGTTCCGCGAGATCGGAGACACCGAGCGCGAACTGCTCGAGGATCTGCCGGAGCTGCCGAACGACACCCTGCTCGAGGTGCGAGAGGTGCTCGTCGGGCTGCGCCAGACCGCAGAGTACGCGGTCCGGAACGCCGAGATCGCGGCGAACCTCGCGCTCGACGAGGACTCGGAGCACGTCACTATCGACTAACCGTTCGGCTCGACCGCGAGGAGGACGCCGTCGTCGGTGGGGGTTGGCGTCGGCGTGGCCGTCTCGTTCTCGGAGTCGGTCGCGGTCTGTGTGGGTGTTCCCCCGCTCGTCGACCCGCCCCCGAGGACGCCGTCGTCGGTGGGGGTTGGCGTCGGTGTCGGCGTCGGCGTCGGCTCACCCGACGGCGCTCTCTCGCCGTCGTCGGTCGGCTCCTCGCCGTCTCTGTTCCCGAAGATGTCCGTCTCGACGGTCTGTGTGAGCGTGTCGAGGGGGACGCGCGCGGACCCGGCGCCGCCCGTCTGTGGGTCCACGACCAGGTAGAGGTCGATCTCGAGGGTCGTCCGCTGGTCCCGTTCGAGGTGGCTCACCCACCACTCGTCGAACCGCGCGGTGCGCATCGCCGTCGTCGCCTCGACACGGCGCTCCTCGCCGGGCGGGATCACGTACTCGCGGGTCGTCGCGCCCTGTCCCATCCGGAGTCCGTTCATCCGAATGTCGTAGCCGACCTCGGTGATCGCGACCGGGTACGGCTTCGGGTTGGTGAGGACGAAGTCGGTCTCGACCTCGGTGCGGTTCGCGTCGACGGTTCCCCACTCGCCGCTCGTCTCCTCGACGTACAGGACCGGGTCGGAGACGACGGGGAGACTCGCGTTCACCGGTCGGCGCTCCGTCGAATTGAACGCGTCGAGAACATCCGTCTCGATCTCGCGTTCGACCTCCGGCGCGCCGAACGACGCGCCGAGGAGCGAGGAGTGGACGTCTGCCGAGACCCGGAGCGTCGTTTGCTCGCCGGCGCCGACGTGGCTGACCCACCACGCGGGGATGCGCTCGTTTTTCAGGAGCGTGGTGAACGGCAGGGTGTCGGTCCCGCGCGACACCGACACGCCCGACTTCGTCCCGGTGGCCATCGGAATCTCGTTCATCGTCACCCGGTAGTCGACGGTGAGACCGCCGAGAGTGACACCGAGGGGGTTCGGGTTCTGGACGGCGAGGTCGCTCTCGACGACCGTCGCCGTCTCGTTTACCCCGGCGAACCGGCTGTCGACGCCCGTCACCGACGGGGTGCCGAGGATTCCGGCGGCGACGGCGCCCCCGACGAGGACGACGAGACCGACAGCGGCGCCGGCGACGAGGCGGCGCCTGCTCGCCGTCGACCACGATCGACCCCCGGACACGTCGACCGTCTGCCCGGCTGCAGTGTTACCCATTGCCTTCTCGTGACGACCCGAACGAACTAAACGGGTCGACCGGAAGAGAGAGGTATGGCTATCGGGACGACCGGGTCCGACATGGGACTCGGACTCACCGTTCTCCTCGCGCTTGTGGCACTCGTCGGCGCGGGCGCGATGTTCGCCGCGCCGGGACAGCTGAACAAGGCGTGGGGGTTCGGGCTGGCGATGCTGGCCGCGACACTCGCCGTCGTCGCGGCACAGGTGTACGCCTGAGACACGGCCCAAAAACCGTTAAGAGTCGCAAGCACGAACCGTGTGGCATGGGCGAGTACACTGAGGACGAACAGCGGATCGTCGCGTACCTCCACGACAGCGTGTCCCGCGGCGACCGCTACTTCAGGGCGAAACACATCGCCGACGCGCTCGGGATGTCGGCCAAACAGGTCGGCTCGCGGCTGTCGTCACTCGCCGAGAAGTCCGACGACGTGGAGATAGAGAAGTGGGGTCGGGCCCGGTCGACGACGTGGCGCGTCACCCCCCCTTGACCCGCCGAGCTTTTCGTCCCCCCGCCCGGAGCGGCTGACGATGACCGTCCGGGTGTCTCGCACGTTCGAGTTCGCCGCGCAGGTCGACGCCGTCTGGGAGTTCATCGCCGACCCGGCGAAGCGGGCCGGCGCAATCAGTGTCGTCGACTCGTTCGACGTCGACGGCCGGGACGCGACGTGGGAGGTGTCGCTTCCGCTCCCGGTCGTCCGATCTACCGTCACCGTCGAGACGGAGGAGACGGCCCGTGAGCCGCCGCGGAACGTCCAGTTCGTCGGCACCTCGAAGGTGTTCCGTGTCCAGGGCGAACACACCGTCGAGGAGACCGCCGAGGGCTGCCGTCTCGTGAACGAGTTCGTCGTCGACGGCCGCATTCCGGGCGTCGAACGGTTCTTCCGGACGAACCTCGACCGAGAGCTGTCGAACCTCGAGGCCGCGCTCCGGCGCGACCTCGGCCTCGCGGCCTGACACACCGGCAGCGCCGCCCGGAGCCGGTGTGTTTAAACCGGTGGCTCACCGACTGTAGCACGCCGACGCATCGACGCTTTTCTCGTCGAGAGTCGGCGCAACACCCGCCCGGCGCGCCCCCGACCCCACCCCGTCTCGCCCCTTCGTCGTCTGGTCGTCTCGACTGGTAGATTCAAGCCTCTGCCGCGCCTCCGTCCGCCGTGTCCACGACCCATCCCGGCCTCCGCCGCGCCCGGACGCTCGCTCACCTCCTCGACGACGCCGTACGCCTCCCCGGCGGGGTCCGTGTCGGTCTCGACCCGCTGCTCTCCGTGTTGCCCGTCGCCGGCGACCTCGCCGGCGCCGCCCTGTCGATGTACGTCGTCGTCGAGGCGTGGCGTGCGGGTGTGTCCCGCCGGACGCTCGCACGGATGGTGGCGAACGTCGCCGTCGACCTCACGCTGGGAGGCGTTCCGGCGTTGGGCACCGTCGCGGACGTCGTCGTCCGGGCGAACCAGCGCAACGTCGCGCTGTTCGAGGCGGCGGTCAACTCGCGCGCTTCTCCACCTCGCCCTTGACCACCGCCGCCGCGAAGTCGTGGTCCGGGCGGATGTTGACGAAGTCGAGGAACTCCCGCGCCTCGAGCACCACGTCGAGCGGGTAGGCGTCGAGCGCGGCGGTCACCGCGGCGCTCGCGCCGACAAGCGGCTGGAGCGCCGCCAGCCCGCAGGCGACGTCGTAGGCGCGGGCGTCCTCGCGGGCGGTCTCCCGGACGCTCGTCGCGTCGATGAGGTAGAGGTCACCGTCGAGGATCAGCACGTTCTCTGCGCGCAGGTCGCCGTGAGCGAGCCCCGCGTCGTGCATCGTCGCGAGCGCCTCGAACAGCACCGGTGCCTGCGCCCGGGCAGTCTCGGGCGCGAGGTCGTCGAGCGACTCGAACCCGGAGAGGTACTCGGTCACGAGGACGCCGAGTTCCTCCGACTCGAACGCCTCGACCGGCTCGGGCGCGTCGACACCGAGGTCGCGCATCCGGTCGGTCGCCGCCAGTTCGTGTTCGGCCATCTCGACCGGCGTGTCGAAGTGTTCGAAGAAACCCTCCGTTCCGGAGGAGAACGCGCCGAGATTCCGGCCCGTGGTGAACAGGCCGTGGACGACGGCGTTCTGCGGAGTGATCAGCTTGACGAACAGCTCCTCGTCGACGGCCATCGGCGTCGAGAGCCAGTTGTCGGCCTCGAGGAAGCGGACGTGGACGACCTCGCGGCTGTACCGCTCTGCAATCTCGCGCGTGACGCGCTCGACGGTCGGCCAGTCCACCCGTCCACGGACCAGCCGCCTGAGGCCCATAGAGAACTGTTGCTCGTGGGCCCGGATAACTCTCCGGTCGGCTCAGCCCCGCCCGACGACCATCGGGTCGCGTCCGTTCGAGGCGACGTCGGCGTGGGCGGCGGCGTGTGCGGCCCGAAGCGCCCGTGCCTCGGCGGGCGAGACGCCGAGTGCGTCGGTGTACTCGTCCCAGACGTGGGGCTCGACCGCGAGGTGGAACGCGTCGGCCCCGCGGGCGACGACCGGGTCACGGCCGAACGCCCGTCGCCACTCGTAGATCAGGCCGGCGACACCGCCCGTCCCCGGCGTCTCGCGGACGAGACGCTGGTGGGCGACGAGGAGTTCGCGGACGCGGGCGGACTCGACGCCGGCCTCCCGGGCGGCTCCCTCCGCAGCGTCGTCGAGCGACGGCGGGAGGTCGGTCACGTCCGTCTCTCGCGGCGCGGGGGCATAAACGCTAAGCCACAGCCGGGCGACCACCGGGCGATGCGTGCGCTCGTCGCCGGCGAGACACTGGTCGATATGCTCCCCGGCTCGACGGGACCGCTCGCGACCGTCGAGCGGTTCGACCGACGGTTCGGCGGCGCGCCGGCGAACGTCGCCGTCGGACTGGCGCGGCTCGGCGACCCGCCGCTGTTCTGGACACGGGTCGGACCGGGTCCGTTCGGCGACTTTCTCGTAGACCGCCTCGCCGCAGCGGGCGTCGCGACGGAGTTCGTCGAGCGCGACCCGACCGCGAGGACGGGGCTGTCGTTCGTCTCGCTCGCCGACGACGGCGAGCGGCGGTTCAGCTTCTACCGCGACGGGAGCGCGGACACCCGGCTGGACGCCGACCGGGTGTCGGACCTGCCGCTCGACGGCGTCGACTGGGTCCACGTCGGCGGCGTCCTCCTCGCAGACGAGCCGGCGCGGTCGGCGACGCTTCGCCTGGCCAGGGCGGCCTCGCGGGCCGGCGCGACGGTGTCGTTCGACCCGAACGCCCGACCCGAACTGTGGGACGAGTTCGACTACGCGTCGTCGGTCCGGACCGTCCTCGGCGTCGCGGACGTGGTCAAGGCGTCGGCCGACGACCTCCGGGACGCGGGCTTTCGGGGCGACCCGTCGGACGCCGCCGAGGCCGTCCTCGACGCAGGCCCACACACCGTCCTCCTGACGCTCGGTGATGCGGGCGCGCTGGCGGCGACGACCGGACCGTGGTCGGGCGCCGCGCGGGTCCGCCACGGCGGGTACGACGTCGAGACGGTCGACACGACGGGCGCGGGTGACGCCTTCCTCGCCGGTGCGGTGAGCGCGCTCCGGGCCGGCGAGACGCTTGACGAGGCCGTCGCCTTCGCGGGCGCGACGGCGGCGCTGACGACGACTGCCCGCGGGGCGGTGGAGACGTTCCCGGCCCGACAGGCGGTCCGGGCGCTCCGTGCCTAGCGGCGCCGCCAGCCGTCGCCGGCCTCGTCCGGGCCGTCTCCGCCCGTCTCGACGAGCCCCGCTCGCCCGAGCGCTACGAGCACCCCGTAGCCGACGAGCCCCGCGACGAACAGGGCCACGGGGATGACGAACGGACCGACGGTTCGCAGCAGGGCATCGAACGGGTCGAACACACCCGCCGTCTCGCCCCGGCGGTACTAACGGTACCGGGTCAGCCCCGGCTATCCACCTGTGATAACCGCGAGGAAAGCTTTTCAGCGCTCGATATGTTAGCGAATCGTAATGGCTATCGAGGACGCCGACAGCCCCGCGGATACGGGGCTGGACGGCGACGGGGCGGAGGAACACGAGGGTGAGTCAGACGACGTGCCGCCCGGCGAGTCGTACACGTGGGCCGACTTCGACGCGGAGGTCGACGAGAGTCGCGCCGAGGCGCTCGGGGTCGGCCCGGCGCAGCTGGGTGACCGCCTCGGCGCCGCCGAACGGTGCGCAGAGCACCTCTCGGAGGTCGTCGACGAGCGGACGGTCGACGTGTCCGAAGACCTCGACGAGGACCGCTTTTTCACCGACGAGCACGGTGCCAGCAGTATCGTCACGCGGTACGACCTCGAGAAGGCCGTCCCGGACGCAAAGAAGACCCACTTCGAGGAGGAGGAGCGCTACTGGGTAAACGAGCCGTACGCGTTCGTCGTCGTCTTCCACTCCCGAAAGGAGAACGAGAAGAAGTACTACGTGATCGAGCCGCACGAGAACGAGATCGAGGCCGACCTGAAGGAGTTCATCGAGGGGAAGCTCCGGACGTCGATCAAGTACTCGGCGGACGGCATCGTCGGCGAGAGCCGCGACGACCGGCGCGAGATAATCGAACGGGAGGCGCTTCGCCTGATGGACCGGTACGACGTCTACTCGGCCTCGACGGCGCGCGTCGGAGACGCGGAGACCGCCGAGACGAGCGACGGGAGTGACGTCGGCTTCCTCTCCGGACTGTTCGGCTTCGGCGACGGGTCGACGAGCGGCGGCGTCTTCGGGGGGCTGTTCGGCGACAGTGACGCTCCGGAGGAGGCGGCGGTCGTCGAGGAGACCGACGACGCCCCGGAGCGCTACGGCGACGACGACGTCCTGTACGACGCAGACGACCCCGCGACCGGCGCGGCGCGGGACCCGTCGAAGGACCTCGACGGCGTCCGTGCCCGCCCGGAGCCTGCGGTGCTCGCCGGCGACCCCCGGACGCTGACCGAGTACCAGGTCGAGAAGACACTCTACTATCTCAAGCGTGACTTCATCGGGTACGAGAAGATCGACGGGGTCAAACACGACATCAACGTCGAGGATATCTCCTGTGACGGCTACGACTCGCCGGTGTTCGTCTATCACTCCGACTACGAGCAGATCATCACGAACATCTATCACGGTCGGACCGAACTCGACGACTTCGCGGTCAAACTGGCCCAGCGGTCGGGAAAGGGCATCTCGAAGCGCCAGCCACAGGTCGACGCCACGCTCCCGGACGGCTCGCGGGCGCAGCTCACGCTCGGGCGCGAGGTGTCCGACCACGGGACGAACTACACGATTCGGCAGTTCAAGGACGTCCCGTTCACGCCGGTCGACCTGATCAACTGGAAGACGTTCTCGCTGGAGCAGATGGCGTTTCTCTGGCTCTGTATCGAGAACAACAAGTCGCTCATCTTCGCCGGCGGGACGGCCTCGGGCAAGACAACGTCGCTGAACGCCGTCTCCCTGTTCATCCCGTCGAACTCGAAGATCGTCTCTATCGAGGACACCCGCGAGGTCGAGCTGCCACAGCGCAACTGGATCGCGTCGGTGACCCGCCCCTCGTTCTCCGACGACGACAAGGGCGACGTCGACGAGTTCGACCTGTTGGAGGCCGCGCTGCGCCAGCGCCCCGACTACATCGTCATGGGCGAGATCCGTGGCGAGGAGGGCCGGACGCTGTTCCAGGTCATGTCGACGGGACACACGACCTACACGACCTTCCACGCCGACACGGTGGGCGAAGTGCTGAAGCGGTTCACCACGGACCCGATCAACGTCTCGAAGACGATGTTCACCGCGCTGAACCTCGTCTCCGTCCAGACGTCGACACGGGTCAAAGGCAGGAAGGTCCGCCGGAACAAGTCGCTCACGGAGATAAACCACTACGACGCAGAAAACGACGAGATCAACGTCCAGGACGTCTTTCAGTGGCAGGCCGAGACGGACAGGTTCCTGAAGATGGGCGAGTCGAACACGCTCCAGCAGATCAAGTTCGACCGCGGCTGGAGCCAGCAGCGGCTGAACGACGAGATGTTCAAACGCCGGGCGGTGCTCGCCTATCTCGTCGAGAACGGGCTGAACACGTACACGCAGGTCGCCGCGACGTTCCAGGCGTTCATAAACGAGCAGGACTCGATCCTCGCGCTGATGGCGAACAGCCGGCTGGAGACGAGCCTCGAGGACCTGCGCGAGATGGAGTCTGTGCTCATCGACATCGACCCCGAGCGCGAGAACATGGTCCCGCGGCCCGATCCGTCGCCAGAGGGACGCGAGGAGGCCCGCGAGATCCTCGCCCGCGCGGAGGAGGAGCTGTTCCCGGAGTACAAGGGCCGCGACCTCGGGAGCGTCGCAGCCGTCCTCTCGAACGTCTCGGAGGCGGGTGCGGTCGACGTCGGCGTCGACGACGAGAGCGAGACGGACGACCTCGCGGTCGAGGGGTCGGCGGGCGCCGAGCCGGTCGAGACGGAGTTCACGCTGGAGACGTCGACAGACCCCGGATCCGACGAGAGCGCGCCCCTCGACACCGGCGGCGTGTTCGAGCCGAGCGACGAGACGACGCCCGAGGACGGGGCCGGTGCCTCGACAGACGCGGCGTCGGACGACGGACCCGGCACGGCGAACGGGCAGGCCGACGACGACGAGTCGCTCGCTGGTCCCGGGTCCGGCGCGGCGTTCGACGGGGCGGGGGCGACAGCAGACGCTGCCGACGAGAGCGGCGAGGATGGCGGGGTGACAGACGTGGCCCCCGAACGCACCGACGACAGCGCGTCCGGGGGCGACGAATCAGAGGCCGTGGCCACCCTGCTCGACGGACCGGACGACCGAGACGGAGACGACGAGGACGAGCGGGCCGACAGCTCCGGCGGGACGACGACCGGCGACACGCCGGCGGAGGCGGACGACGAGACCGGGACCGACGACGAACTCGACGACTGGGGCTTCGGCGACGTCGCGGACGACGGAGGTGACGGGTGAGTCTCGACACCGCCGGTCCCGGCGGGCAGGACACCGGACTCAAGGGCGACTTTCTGGAGGATCTCTTCCTCCCCGCCTACCGTCGGCTGTTCGACGAGGACGGCGACTTCGTCGGCGACCTCTCGACGAAGCTCGCACAGGCGCGGATGGCCGAGAACGTCGAACTGTACCTCGCGCGGTCGCTCGCCTACGGCGTCATCGCGGGCGGCGTGCTCGCGGCGGTCGGCATCGCGTTCGGCTGGTCGCTGTTCGCGTTCGGTCTCCTCTCGCCCGACCTGATCGGCACGAACGTCGCGGTCCAGAACGAACAGGTGATCGCGACACTGGAGGCGCTGCGCGTCCCGGCGGCGATTCTGTTCATCGGGGCGGTGCTCGGCAGTATCGGGTTCAGCCTCGGGTTCGGGTCACTCGTCGCGGTGCCGTACTCGCGTGCGTCGGCGCGCGAGCGCGAGATCAACATGCTCCTCTCGGACTCGGTCTCGTTTATGTACGCCCTGGCGGTCGGGGGGCTGAACCAGCTCGAGATCATCGAGGCGATGGCACAGGCAGAAGACACCTACGGCGAGGTGGCAAAGGAGTTCCAGTCTATCACCCAGGAGACAGCGTACTTCGGCACGGACTACCGGAACGCGATCCGCGACCAGGCCGCAGAGACGCCGAGCGAGGAGCTCTCGCAGTTCCTGACCGACATGCTCTCGATCATCAACTCCGGCGGCGACATGGAGGGCTTCCTCGACGACAAGAAAAAGCGGCACATGCGAACGGCGAAACAACAGCAGGAGATGACGCTGGAGACGCTGGAGCTGTTCGGCGAGATGTACATGACGCTCTCGCTGTTCCCGCTGCTGTTGATCATCATTCTCGTCATCATGAGCATGCTCGGCAACGCACGGAGCATGCTCATCTTTGGCACCGTCTACGCGCTCATCCCGCTGACCGGGGTCGGATTTCTCGTCCTCGTCTCGACGGTGAAACGGGACGAGCCGGGCGACGGCTACCTGCTGCCGGACGGGACGACCGAGCGTATCGAGTCCGACGCCGAGGGCGGCATCCGCCACCTCGGACTGATCGAGCGCTACGCCGGCCGCTACGGCGTGTTCGACCAGATCAAGCGCCGGGAGCGGAGACACGCGCTGAAGACGGTCGTGCGCGCACCCCACCTGTTCCTGCGCGACCACCCGACCCTGTGGCTCCTGCCCTCCGTGCCGGTCGCGGCTCTCCTCCTCGTGGGCGCCGTGGCGACCGGCGTCGCGCCGCTGTCGTGGGCGGGGATGAAGGCGTCGCCGGTGGCGTCGACGTTCTTTCTCTACTACCTGCCGTCGTACGTGGTGCTCGTCCCGCTCGCGTTCTTCGTCGAGTGGAACGTCCGGTCGCGGCGTGCGGTGATCAGCAAACTCTCCGAGAACCTCCGAAAGCTCTCGAGCGCGAACGACACGGGTCAGACCCTGCTCGAGTCGCTCCGGACGGTCTCGGAGACGTCGTCCGGGAAACTCGCCGACGAGTTCGAGACGATGTACGCGAAGGTGAACTACGGGATGAGCCTGAAGGAGGCGCTCGTCGAGTTCAACAACAACTACCACGTCCCGCGGATGGCGCGGACGGTGAAGCTCATCTCGAAGGCACAGGAGGCGTCGAGCCAGATCACAGACGTGCTCTCGACGGCGGCACAGGCCTCGGAGAACCAGGACGACATCGAACGCGAGCGCAAGTCCCGGACCCGCATGCAGGTGGCGATCATCCTGATGACGTACCTGACGCTTCTCGGCGTGATGGCCATCCTGAAGACGCAGTTCCTCGACGTGATGGCCGGGCTGACCCAGCAGGCGTCGGGCGGCGGCTCCGCCGCGGGCGGCGACGCGAGCTTCGGGTCGAACGTCGACTCGAACCAGCTCTCCCTGCTCTTTTTCCACGCGGTCACAATCCAGGCCGTGCTGTCGGGGATCATCAGCGGGTACATCCGGACCGCGACGCTCCGGGCGGGGCTGAAGTTCGTCGTCGTCCTCCAGTCGATCGCGCTGGTGACGTGGGTGGTCGTCGGATGACCGGTCGGGGGCGAGGGCAGACCCAGCAGGACCTCGTCGTCGGGGTGAGTGTGTTTCTGCTGGCGGTGTTTTTCGTGTTCAGCTTCGTCCCCACGACGATCGCGCCGACAGGCGCCAACACGGAGGCCGAGTCGTACGTGGCCGACCGGCTCGGCGAGTCGGTGCTGGAGAACGTCACGTCGACGGACGAGGCGAACCGGCTCAACGTCACGCGGACCGAGCAGTTCTTCGACAGTCACCGGACACGGGGGTCGATCGGGGCGAACTACAGCGTCGACTCGGTGCGGCAGGTGAACGTGACGCTGGAGACGCTCTCCGGGGTGACGATCGCGCTCGGTGGCGATCTGGCGCGGGCCGGGGACGACTACCCTGGCGGTGTCGGCGTCGCCAGCACGAGGGTGGTCCGCCTCGGGGGGGACCGCTACCGGCTCGTGATACGGGTGTGGTAGCCGTGCCGGGGAACAGCCGTGGGCAGGCGTTCACGCTCGAAGGGTTCGTCTCCGCGGCGCTCCTGATCGGAGCGGTGGCGCTCGCGCTCCAGACCGCGGTCGCGCCGCCGGAGGCCGGGACGGACGACCGCGCCGGCTCCCTCCGGACGCAGGCTGAGGACCTCCTCCGCTCAAAGGCGAGCGCCGACGAGGACCTGACCCACGTGGTGCGCTACTGGGACCCGCTCCGGCAGCGGTTCTACGACGCAGAGGACCGCGAGGTCGGTTACGGCAACGAGACGATGCCCACGGACCTGTTCGACGGGGCGTTCCTCCGGACGTTCGGGAGCCGGGCGCTCTCGTACAACGTGGTGTTCGTCTACCACCAGCCGAACACGACGAAGATGGGGCAGGAGGCGCTGGTGTATCGCGGCGCACCCTCGGAGGGCGCGGTGACCGCCAGACACACGATGACGCTGTACGACCAGATGACCCTGACCGGACCGGCGGCGAACGCCCGGCCCCTCGCGAACCACACGACCGACGCGTCGAACGACCAGGGGCGGTTCTACCCGATCCCCGACGTCTCGGACGGCCCGGTGTACAACGTCGTCGAGATACGGGTGACAGTGTGGTGAGCGACCGCACGCGGACCCGCGGACAGATCATGCTGATCGGGGCGGTCGCACTCGCGTTCGTCCTCCTCGGCCTGACGGCGGTGTACAGCGCCCAGCTCTCGGCCCGCCCGGCACCGACGGGGTCGGCGGGGGTAGACGCCGCCAACGCCGAGGAGTTCAACCACGAGGTGCGGCGGAACGTGCGGGCGGTCGCGGTCCGGACGAACCACGCCGTGCCGTACTACGCCGACCGGGCCGCGGTCAACGGCAGCGTGGCCGACGAAACGGCCAACTACAGCGAACTCCTCGCCGAGACGTACGCCAGCCGGAGCGGGACGGTCGCCGGCGTTGACTACGTCCGCACGGCGGACTACGGCTCGCGGACGACGACGCTGTCGAACAACACGACGTTCGCGAACCCACCGGCGGCGCCGGGGACCGTGGGGACACCGTGGTCGCCGGTCGACCGGGAGACCGAGGTCGGCTGGTTCGTCCTCAACTTGAACGTCACCGCGATGCCCGACGAGGAACCGTTCACCGTCGTCGTCGAGAATGGCACGGGCACAGGTACGGAGACGACGAAGTACGAGTTCAGACGGAACTCCACCGGGACGTCGGTGCTGAACGTCGAGACGACGACCACGACGGGGCTGTCGACGGCTGGCGGGACCTGTAACCCGCGATCGCGCCGCTCGCTGGTCGATCTCAAGACGGGGTCGGTGTTCACGAGTGCGTGCGAGGTCGGGCCGGGGCTCGTTGAGCTCGACGGGCCGTACACCGTCGAGTTCCGGGACGGTGAGAACGCCGTCGGAGGGTTCAGCGTCGTGACGCGTGCCCCGCCGCCGACGTGGGAGACGTCGAAAGACCTGAACAGTCTCGACGGCTGTGACGTGACCGCGCCGTCGCCCGGGCCGTGCAACACCTACGCGGTGTGGAACGTGACGGTCCAGTCGGGCTACTACACGGACCAGCTGTCGTACAAAAACGAACAGAACCTGACGGTCTACGAGGGGGTCTGAGATGAGGGGAACACACACCGATCGCGGGGTCGCACCGGCGCTGACGTACGTGCTCGCGATCGGGATGGTGACGCTCCTGATCAGCGGCCTCCTCGTCGCCACCACGTCGTTCGTCGAGGGCGAACGCGAAGGGGTGGTGCGGCAGGAGCTCGAGATCCTCGGGGAGCGACTGGCGGCGAACGCCGTGGCGGTCGACCGGGCTGGGGCAGACGGCGCGAACGTGAGCCAGCGCACGACCGTCCCGGCGACGGTGGCCGACGCGGGCTACTACGTGGAGGTGGTCACCTGTTCGGCGGGTAGTGCCTGTCTCGAGTTGCGGAGCGCCGACCCGCGGCTCGACGTGTCCGTGATCGTGCCGATGAACACCGGGAGCACGGTGTCGTTCCGGCGCGTCACCCCGCGGACGATACGGATCGTCGGCACCGAAAGGGGCGGCGCGCCGCCGACGGCAGACGCGGACGTCAGGATCGCCCCCGACATCGGGATCGCGGAGGGCGTCGACCCCAGCGGCGGAGAGACGAGCGGCGTGTTCGAGGCCGGCACGGCACCGGTCGTCAGCGGGTTCTCGTTCTCGCCGGACCGGCCAAACGCCGGCGAGACGGTGACGTTCGGCTCCGACGTCCGGAAGTTCGACGAGGACGTCGACTACACCTACCGCTGGGACTTCGACGAGGACGGGGTCGCGGAGGTGACCGGGAACGAGTCGACCGCGGGGACGACGACCCACACGTTCTCCACCCCCGGCAGGTACTCGGTGGAGCTGGAGGTCGAGGGAGGGAACAACCAGACCGACTCGGTGACGCGGCTGGTCCGGGCGTCCGGGCTCGAACTCGTCCCCGGTTCGACGAGCGACTGGGACGCCGACGGCGACGGGGACCGGGCGGGGATCGCCTTCGACCTCCGGAACACGTTCCCGAGCGAGGACGCGACGGTCACGGACGTCAGGATCGACCCGCAGGACCCCGACATCGACGAGGTCGACAACGACGCGGGCGACCAGATCCGCATCGACGGCACCGGCCTGTACGACGACGACGCCGCGATCTACGACAACGGGACCATCGTGACGCTCAACAGGACGGAGACGGTCGGCTCGGGGGCGGAGGAGACAGTCGAGATCGGGGAGTTCCGGGTCGGCGGCGACCAGACCCCGACGTTCGGCCTGACGTTCGAGATCGCGGTGCGGTACGAGACGTCCGGCCGGCGCAACTACGTCTCGACGTACACGATCGCGCCCGGCGCCGCCCCCGGACCGGGGGACGACCCGCCGAAAATCGACGACGTCACCGACACGTCGCAGTGTACTTCCGGCGCACCGGCCAGTGAGGAGTTCAGGGTGACCGTCGAGGCGGACGACCCGAACGACGACCTCGACCGGGTGGTCGTCGAAGCCTTCGAGAACAGCGGGGGGTCGAGTGCCATAGACAAAGACGGCGGCGAGATCGACGCGACCGGCGACACCGAGAAGTTCAGATTCGACGGCGGAAACATCGACCCCACCGACGTCGACTACGTCGAGGTCACGGCCTACGACGACGCCGGGCGAACGACCTCGAACACGTACGGTGGTAGCGGCTACGGGTGTAACTGACATGACGGGACGACGTGCCGACGACGGTGTCGTCGGGCGGGCGCCCGGTCGCGACCGGGCCGTGAGCCAGACGGTCGCGTTCGTGCTGGTGTTCTCGCTGATCGTCACCTCCGTGGGGCTGGTGACGACGGCGGGAGTCGACTCGCTCCAGGACGTCCAGCAGGGCCAGCAGGCGGAGTCGTCCGCGTCGCTGATGCGGGCGGTCGGCGCGGGGGTCAACGCGGTGGCGAACGGCGACCGGCCGTCGTACCGGTCGTCGATCGCGCTCGCCGGCGGGGCGCTCGAGGTCCGCAACGAGACGACCGTCGACGTGACGGTGACGAACGCCACGGGGACGCCGTTCTCGCGGACGTACCGACCGGGGTCGGTCGCGTACCGTGCCGACGAGCGGAACGTCACCTACCAGTCGGGCGTGCTCGCCCGCGGCGGCGAGCGGCGGGAGGCGGTGTTGCTCGCCGGCGCCGGCTTCCGGTGTGACGAGGCCCGAGACTACGCGATCGTCTTCCTCGTCCGGCTGCGGGCGCCCGGGTCGTCGCTCGTCGGCGGCGCCTCCGCGACGATACGAGCGACCGACCCGACGCCGTCACCGCCAGGTACCCGCACCGGGCTGGCGTTTCCTGACACCCGACCGCACCCGGTCTCGGACGAGGTGTCGGTCACGGTGAACGGCCCCTACCGCCCGGCGTGGGTCGAGGCGCTGACCGAGCGGGGGTTCGCCGATGCCGGCGGGGGGACGATGACCTGCGACGCCTCGCGCGTGTTCGTCAGCTCGCCGCGGGTGGTCGTCAGACTGTCGTGACCGGCGGAGGAGTTAATCTGCTGGAACTGACAGGTCGAGACGTGATACCGAGCGGCAGAGAACGAGGCGTCTCCGACGTCGTCGGCTACGTCCTCTTGATCGGGCTGGTGACCGCCGGCATCGCCTCGGTGCTGCTGCTCGGCGGGTCGGCGGTCTCGGAGATAGAGGGCGACGCGGCGGCGGAGTCAGGCGAGACGTCGCTGGGACAGGCCGAGCGTCGGGTGGCCGCACTCTCCGGGACGCGCGTGAACGCGAGTACGTTCCAGCTCAGGGGCGTCAACCCGGGACAGGTCGACGTCCGCGGGAACGACACCGCGGGGTATATCAACCTCTCGGTCAGCGGCGGGGCCTGTTCGGCGACGCTGCCGCTCTCGGCGGTGGTGTACGAGCGCGAGGACGGCGGGACGACGGCGCTCCAGGCCGGCGGTCGGTTCGCCACGTCCCCCGGCGGCGACTCGAGCGTCGTCGTCTCGCCGCCGGCGCTCAGCGCCAACAACGGCACGATCGACGTGACGACCGACGACCTGTCGGGGTTCGTCGACGATCGGGAGGTGGTCGTCAGGAAGAACGCGACGATATCGGAGCGCCGGAGCGCCCGACTCGACGCGCAGCTCCTGAACGGGACGGCGTGTCGTCGCCCGACCAGCGCGTCGATCACGGTCCGGTCGGCGTACTACGACGCGTGGGCGGACCACCTCGAGGACGAGACGGGCGTGGCGGCGACGACGGACGACTCGGCGGAGACGGCCACGGTCACGCTACCCCAGTCGTGGCTTCCCCGGCGGGCGAACGACTCCGCGAACCGCGTCGTCAACCTGAGCGACGACAGCGCGGCGACGGTCACGTCCGACGGCAGTCCGACCGGCGCCCCCTCGTACGTCACCTCGTCGACCGAGAACAACATCACGGTGAACAAGGGGGTCAACAACACGTACACGACCGTCGCGCTCCCGCTCGGCAACGGGACCCAGTCGAGCCGCGTCGAGACGGTGTCGAGCGCCGTCTACCGCCAGCCCGTCGACGTCGTGTTCGTCATCGACGAGTCCGGGTCGATGGGCGACGGCGACGATGGGAGCTGGAGGTTTTTCTGCTGTAAGCCGGACGAGCAGCGGAAGATAGCGGCGGCCCGCGACGCCGCGAGGAACTTCGTCGGCCAGATCAACACCAGCACCGACCGGGTCGCGTTCACCGGGTTCGACGACAGGGGCCGGTTCGACCCCGTCGACGGAACGAACTCCTACTACACCAGCGACCCGAGCCGGGCGAACAACACGATCGACGACTACGGCTACGGCGGGCAGACCGCGATGGAGGAGGGGCTGAAGAAGGCCAACGCGGTCCACGACTTCGAGTCCCGCTCGGGCAGCCAGAAGGTGATCATCCTGCTCGGCGACGGGGCGAACTCGCCCTCGGTGGGCTCGGACGACGACACCCGCCAGCAGGCGTACCGCGCCGCGACGAACAACGTCACGATCTACACCGTCGGCTTCGGGAACGACGCCGACGAGGACCTGCTCCAGGACGTGGCGAACGCCACCGGGGGCCAGTACCGGTCCGCGGACGACGCGGACGAACTCAACGCGGTGTTCCAGGAGATCTTCACCGAGATCACGAGCTCGCGGGCGATCGTCCACCGCTCGACGACCGCGAACATGACCGTCGGCGGCGATACGGTCCGGCCCCAGCTCGGCTACCAGAACCCCGACGTCAACCGGATCAACGGTACGTACGACATCAACGACCCCGAGTACCGCGGCGGGTTCGAGTTCTCTGCCAGGGCCGGTGACGGGAACCTCATCGACGTCACCGCGGTGAGCTACGGCTGCGAGTCCGGCGCCTACGAGGTGACCGACACGTTCGTCTACAACTCCACGAACAACCAGACGTTCCGCAGGGCCCGGTGTACGAGCGTCGATAACTCGACGCGACAGGATGTCGAACCGGACGAGACGACGATCTACCTCGACGGTGCGTCGGTCTCCTCGTTCCCCACTGACGACGAGCAGTGGTATCAAGAGGACCTGGTGAACGACACGCTCGAGGGCTACGTCGACGGTGACGAACTCGACTTAGAGAGCAACGAGGCGGTCGTCGTCTTCCGGTACGACACGCCGGAGACGACGAGCAGGATCGTGATGCTGTACCAGATCGGGTTGAGCGAACAGGAGACGGTCGTCGACGTGTTCGACGCGCGGACGCTCAACGCGACGGTCGGCAGCGGGTAGCGCGTCGCCTTTTCTCCCCAGGAGTCCAACACCCGACATGGCCGACGCCTCCGACGACCCTCTCCGACCCGGTCGTCTTCTCCTACTCGGTGGGCTCCTCGCTCTCGTCTTTTTACTCTTGTTCGTCATGGTCGTCGTCCGGCTGTTCGGACTGGTCGGCTGACGCGGGCGGCGGGAGCTTGAATAGTTACGGGATCGTACGAGAGGAGGAGGTGACCGACAGCTATCACGCCCGAGCGAACGAGTGAGGAGTCACCCCGTGCCGTCGTCGCAAAGCGCGTCGCCGACGGCGAGGCCGACCTCGCCGAGATCCGCGACCTCGCCCGCGCGGCGGGCTACGAGGTGGCCGCCGAGGTGACCCAGACCCGGACGGAGGACGCCGCATACATGTTCGGGGAGGGGAAGGTCGACGAGATCGCCGCCGCCGTCGCGGGCACCAACGCCGAAGCGGTCGTCGTCGACAACCAGGTCGGTCCGTACCAGACGTACAACGTCGGGGGGAAGCTCCCGACCGGCGTCGAGGTGGTCGACCGGTTCACGCTGATCCTCAAGATATTCGGCCAGCGCGCGAACACCCGGACCGCCCAGCTCCAGGTCGAACTCGCCGAACTCCGGTACGAGCTCCCGCGCGCCGAGGCGAAGGCGTCGCTCGCGAAGCGCGACGAGCGCCCGGGGTTCATGGGGCTCGGGGAGTACGACGAGAGCCGCGAACAGGACATCAAGAGCCAGATCGCAGACGTTCGGTCGGAGCTCGACCAGATCGTCGAGACGGAGGAGCGGCGCCGGGAGAGCCGCCGCGAGTCCGGGTTCGACCTCGTCGCGCTCGCCGGCTACACGAACGCCGGCAAGTCGACGCTCCTCCGCCGTCTCGCCGCGGACCACGACGTCGACGAGAACGCCGGTCGCCATCCGGATCTCGACCGCACCGCCGAGTCGGAGGACCGCCTGTTCACGACGCTCGGGACGACCACCCGCCGCGCCGAGGTGGGCCCGCGCGAGGTGCTCGTCACCGACACCGTCGGCTTCGTCTCCGACCTGCCACACTGGCTCGTCGACTCCTTTCGCTCGACGCTCGACTCCGTCTACCACGCCGACCTCGTCCTCCTCGTCGTCGACGCCGGCGAGTCCGTCGCCGAGATGCGCGAGAAGCTCGTCACCTGCCACGACACCCTCGCGCGGCGCAACGAGGCACCGATCGTCACCGTCCTGAACAAGGTCGACGAGGTCGACGACGACGACCTGTCGCGCAAGCGCGACGCCCTCGCGGCGCTCGCGCCCGACCCCGTCGCCGTCTCTGGACTGACCGGCGAGCGGGTAGACGACCTCCGCCGCCGTGTCGACCGCGAACTCCCGGACTGGGAGCACGAGCGGCTCTACCTCCCGATGACCGACGACACGATGAGCCTCGTCTCGTGGGTCCACGACCACGGCGAGGTCGAGACGGAGTCCTACGAGGACGACACCGTTCTCCTCGAGTTCCACGCCCGGTCCTCTGTCGTCGAGCGCGCACGGGCGCGGGCCGGTCGGCTCCCCGCGTAGCGCTCGCGCGAGGCGCGGCGTCACCGCCTGCGGGAGGCCGACGCGGACGGGGAAGGCCACGGCTGTCGGGGTCGACGGCGACCGCAGTCGGAGACGCGAACGGCACCCGGCTGCCGATCACCGTGCTCGCGGGCGACCACGCCGTCTCGTCGTCCGGCGACGTCCTCGCTCCGACGACTCAGCCGACCCGACGTTTCGTCTTTTCGACGACCCGGACGTCGTCGATGCGGGTCTCGGGGTAGTCCCCGCTGTCGCTCTTTTCGGCGGCTTTCACCATGTCCCAGACGACGTTCAGCCCCGTCGTCACCCCCTCGAGCGCCTCCATCTCGCAGCCGGTCTTGCCCGTCGTCTCGACGGCGACGGTGAGGGTGATCCGGTCGTCGCCGACGTCGAACTCCGTGTCGACGTTCGTGATCGGGATCTGGTGACAGAGCGGGATCGTCTCCCACGTGTGTTTCACCGCGTCGACGGCGCCGACGCGTGCGGTGGCGAGCACGTCGCCTTTCGACACGTCGTTCGCCCGCACCGCGTCGACGGTTGTCGGTCGGAGGTGGATCGTCCCCCGGGCGACTGCCCGGCGGCGGCTGTCGGGCTTCTCGCCGACGTCGACCATCTCTGCCCGCCCCGACTCGTCGACGTGTGTCAGGTCGTCCTCGTCGGCCTCAGATCCGGTCACCGGCTGCACCCCCGAGCGCGGCCGGCAGTTTCCCGAGCAGGTCTCCGGCGACGAGGCCGCGGTCGTGGCCCGACGCGGCGCGTTCGCCCGCGATTCCGGTCGTGTAGGCTCCGACACAGGCCGCCGCGAACGGGTCGAGTGTCGCGAGGAGCGCCCCGACCGCGCCCGCGAGGACGTCGCCCGTGCCGCCGACGGTCATCGCTGGCGTCCCGGTCCGCGCGACCCGGACGCGCGGGTCGTCGTCCGGCGCCCCGCGAGCGGTCGCGACGACGTCGTGGCGGCCCTTCACCAGCACCGTCGCGTCGTGTCGCTCCGCGAGTTCGCGTGCCGCCCTCTCGCGCCGGTCTCTGCCGGCGTCGGTCGGCAGGTCGGCACCCATCGTCCGCGCCTCGCCGGCGTGGGGCGTACACACGAGCGTCGCAGCCGTCTCCGGCACGGCACCGAGGGCGTCGGCGTCGACGACCGCGCGGCCCTCGAGCGAGCGGAGGAGTGCACGAACGGCTGCCAGTGTCGCGTCGGCGCCACCGAGTCCCGGCCCGACGACGAGGGCGTCGTGCGCCTCCGCCCGGTCGACGAGTGCCGGCACCTGTTCGGGAGTGAGGCGGTCGGCGTCGAACGGCTCGACGACGAGCCCCTGTTCGAACGACTGCACCTCGCGCGCGACGCCACGCGGGCAGGCGACCCGCACGAGGTCGGCGCCGGCTCGCATCGCCGCCTGGCCCGCGAGCGCCGGCGCGCCGGCGTATGGCCCGCCGCCGACTACCAGTATCTCGCCGCCGTCGCCCTTGTGGGCCGCCGAGTCGCGCGTACGCGGCAGGTCACCCGGGCCGACGAGCCGCTCGGCTGCGGCGGGAATACCGATGTCGGCCACCGTCACGTCGTACGCGTCGAGGCCGGGCTTGTCGTCGTGGAACGTCACCACCCGATCGGGGTCGACGGCGTCGCCCGTCGCCCGTCCGGTGTCTGCGTCGACGCCGCTCGGCACGTCGACGGCGACGACCGTCGCACCGGCGGCGTCTGTCGCCCGAATCGCCGTCGCCGCCGGCTCCCGGGGCGCGCCGCGGACGCCGGTGCCGAGGAGGGCGTCGACGACGACGTCGGGGTCGTCGAGCGAGAGCGCCCGCGAGTCGTGAACCTCACGGGCGTCTGCCCCGGACGCGACGAGCGCCGCCCAGTTCGCCCGGGCGATATCCGTCGACACCGTCTCCCGGCGACCGAACAGGCGTGCGCGGACGTCGAACGCCCCGTCGAGGACCCTGGCGGCGACGGCGCCGTCGCCGCCGTTGTTCCCCCGGCCACAGAGGACGGCGACCGCGTCGCCGGGGTCGGCGACCGCCCGGACGGCGTCGGCGACGGCGTGCCCGCTCGACTCCATCAGGACGCGTCGGGGGATCCCCAGCGCGGCGGCGTTACGGTCGACCGCGGCCATCCGTGCTGTCGTGATCACGGCTGGCGTTTCCTGCCGCCGGTGGTAAGCGTTTGGCGAGGAGAGCGAAACCCTCGTGCCCGACGACGGTCGACCGGTGACGTGTGCCGCGACGAGACCCGGACGCTGTTCGGCACGCTCTGTCTCCTGTTCGCGCTGACGAACCTCGGCAGAACCGCGTTCGCGCCGCTGGTGGAGACGCTCCGGGTCGCCTTCGACGCGAGTCCCGCGGCGGTCGGGGTCGTCGTCTCGCTGGCCTGGGCCGGGAGCGCCGGGGGGCGGCCCGTCTCGGCGTACCTCGTCACCCGCCTGCGCCGTGACCGTGTCGTCGCCTTGGCCGGTGTCGTTCTCGCCGCCGGAGCCTCGCTGGCGGCGCTCGCGTCCTCGCTAGCGGCGCTCCGGGTCGGCGCGGTCGTCGCCGGCCTCTCCTCCGGCGTCTACGTCGCCGCCGCCGTGCCGCTGGTCGGCGCCCTCTTTCCGGAGCGAGTCGGGCGGGCGCTCGGTGTCCACGGCGCCGTCGCGCAGGTGGCCGCCGTCGCCGCGCCGGGACTGGTCTTCGCCGCGGCGCTCCTCGCGGACTGGCGCGCGGCGTTCTGGGTCCTGGCCGTCGTCGGAGCGCTGACGGCTGCGGGCGTCCTCGCCGTCGCACGGGTGACCTCGATGCCCGCCTCGACGGCACCGGACCCGGGGGTGCGCGCCGCGCTCTCACACCCCCGGGTGTTCGCCGCCGGCGTCGCCGTCGTCGCCGCCGCAGGGTTCGTCTGGCAGGGCCTGTTCAACTTCTACGTCACCTACCTCGTGACCGAACGGGGGTTCGCGACGGCTGGCGCGAACGGTGCGCTGTCGCTCCTGTTCGCGGCGGGTATCCCCGGCATGGCCGTCGGCGGTCGGCTGGCCGACCGGCTGCCGACCGTGCCCTACCTGATCGCGCTCGTCGCGACGTTCGCGCTGGCCGTCGTCGGCGCGACGCTGGCCGGGACGGTCGGGCTGCTCGCGCTCTCGACGGTCGCGAGCCTCGCGATCCACGCGCTCTTTCCGTCGCTCGACACGTACGTCCTCGGTGCGCTCCCGGCCTCCTCGCGCGCGAGTGCCTACGCCGTGTTCAGCAGCGTCGCGCTGGCGCTCGAGGCCCCCGGCTCTGCTGCCGTCGGTGTCGTGGCGGCCAGGGTCGGGTTCGGCGGCGCCTTCCGGGCGTTCGCGCTCGCGCTTCTCCCCGTCGCCGTCGGCCTCGCAGCCGCAGACCGGCTCGGCTGGTTCCCGTCGGCGGCTCCCGACTAGTCCGCCCAGTCCGCGTGGCAGTCGTCGTCACAGAAGTGTCGGTGTCGCGCCTCGCCGTCCTCGACCCACGTCACCACGCGGTGGGCCGGTGACCCGAGGACCGCCTCGCCACAGGCCGCACAGGCCGGGGCGTCGTCCGGGTCCACCTCCCCCACGTCACTCGTCGGATCTTCCATACTGCCTCCTCCGGGCCGTACGGCATAACGGCGGCGAACCCGGGTCGCCGCGGCACCGCGGGCCGGCTCACCCCGTCGCGTCTGCGTCTCCCGCGCCCCCGTCCTCGCCGCGCTCCTCGCCACTACCGTCCTCCCGACGCCCGTCCGTCCTGTCGCTCCGCTCGTCCGGTCCCGGGTCCGCACGCACCGCGGTCAGCCGCTCGCGGAGCGCCGCCCGGTCGACCGTTCCGGAGTCGGTCCGCGGGAGTTCGTCGCCGAGTCCGATCACCCGGGGGAGCTTGAACCCCGCCAGCCGCTCGCGGAGGTGGTCGTCGATCGCCGACGCAGACGCGTCGCCGGCGACCAGCGCCGCGACCCGTTCGCCCCACTCCTCGTCGGGCATTCCCGTGACGGCGGCGTCGACGACGTCGGGGTGCGAGCGGAGCGCCTCGGCCACCTCGCCGGGGTCGACGAGTTCGCCCCCGGTCAGGACGCGGTCGTCCAGTCGGTTGAGGACGAACAGCCGACCGGCCTCGTCCCGGTAGCCCGCGTCGCCGGTGTGGAAGCCGTACGGACCGCGGCTGGCCGCGGTCGCCTCCGGGTCGTCGTGGTAGCGCGGCGACACCAGCGCCCCGTCGACGACGATCTCGCCCGTCTCGCCCCGCCGAACCGGAGCGCCGTCTCTGTCGACGACCGTCACGTCGGCGAACAGCACCGGCCGGCCGACCGTCGTCGGGTCACCGTACGCCTCGTCGACGGCAGCCGTCGCCACCTGTGACGCCGTCTCGGTGAGACCGTACGTCGGCGCGACCGGCACCGAGTAGTTCCGGCAGCGCTCGACCAGGTCGACCGGCGCCGGAGCGCCGCCCAGCAGGACGGTCCGTAGCGACCCCGAGAGCGTCCCCCGGCTGTCGAGCATCCGCCGAAGCATCGTCGGGACGAGCGATATCCGCGTGGCGTCGTACTCGTCGACGTCGTCGGCACAGGGACCGGGCTCGAATCCGCGGCGCAGCACCACCGTCGAGCCGTACAGCGGCATCCGCAGGACCGGCGACAGCCCGCCGACGTGGTGTAACGGGAGCGTCACCAGCCAGCGGTCGTCGGGCGCGAGACCGAGCCGCGCCGCCGAGGCGAGGGCGCTCGCGAGCAGGTTCGTCGCCGTCAGGACCACCCGCTTCGGCTCGCCGGTCGTCCCCGACGTGTGCGCCAGCACCACCGGGTCGGACGGCGTCCAGTCGTGGACTGTCGGCTCGGCTCGACCGACGTCCGGAAGCGGTCGCGCGGTCGCGGTCGCCGCCTCGTCGACCGTGACGACGGGCCGGTCCGTCGCCGCCGTGACCTGCTCCTCTGTCGTCTCCCCACAGACAGCCGTGGTGACTGCCGCGTCGTCGAGCCGCGGCGACAGCTCCGGGCCCGTCAGGTCGTGTGACAGCGGGACGAGGACACAGCCGAGCCGGAGCGCGGCGTGGACGACCCGGACGGACGCGGGTCGGGCCGGAAGCACCAGCGCGAGGTGGTCACCCGAACAGAGGCCGAGCGCCGCGAGTCGGCCCGCCGTCCGGTCGACGGCGGCGTCGAGCTCTCCGACCGTCCACCGCTCGTCCGTCGACGCGTCGACGAGCGCCGTCTCGTCCGGCGTCACCGCCGCACGCACCCCGAGTGGGTCTCTCACGCCGCGTCCTCCACGAGCTCGACGAGCATCCCGCCGGTCGCGTCGGGGTGGAGGAAGGCGACGCGGTGGCCCCACGCCCCCGGTCGCGGCTCGTCGTCGACCGTCTCGACACCTCCGTGCCGGAGTGCCGCGAGTACGCCGCCGAGGTCCGGCGTCGCCAGCGCGACGTGGTGGAGTCCCGGTCCCCGCCGGTCGAGGAACCTCGCGACCGTCTTCTCGCGCTCGGTCGGCTCGAGCAGCTCGAGGTGCGCCGCGCCGGCGTCGAGCAGCGTCACCTGCAGGTCCTCGACCCGCTCCTCGTGGACGACGCGCAGGTCGAACAGCTCCCCGAGCGTCGCCGCGAGCGCCGCCGCGTCGGGCGTCGCGACGCCGACGTGGTGCAACTCCATGGCGACTCCTGCACCGCCGGGGGCAAAAAGCGTCACACCGACAGAGCTCTCGCGCCCCACACTACCATGAACTATCATGACGTACACGGGCGACGCCGACTGTCCGCTCCGTGGCGAGACGACAGCCGACCGGGACGCGCTCCGGCTGCACCTGATCTGCGAGCACCGCAAGAGCGAACCGACCGACCTGTCGCTCGCACTCCTCCGACAGACACCGACGCCGGCTCAGGCGCTCGGCCGGTGTTCGCCGAACTCGTCGCGGAGCGCGTCACAGATCTCGCCGACGGTCGCGTGGGCCTTCGCGGCGGCGATCAGCCGTGGCATCAGGTTCGCGCCGCTCGCGGCGGCGTCGCGCACGTCCGACAGCGCCCGCTCGACGGCGCCGTCGTCGCGCTCCGTCCGGATCGACTCGACCCGTTCGACCTGCGCCCGTTCTTCGTCCTCCGAGACCTCCTCTAAGTCCATCTCCGGGCCGTCCTCGTCGACCTCGAACTCGTTTACGCCGACGACGACGCGCTCGCCGGCCTCGATCTCCTCCTGCCGGTCGAACGCGACGTCCTGTATCTGGCGCTGGACCCACTGCTCCTCGATGGCGCGACGCATCCCGCCGCGGTCGTCCACCTCGCGGATGATCTCGAACGCCTCCTGCTCTACCTCGTCGGTCAGCGACTCGACGTAGTAGCTGCCGGCGAGAGGATCTATCGTGTCCGCCGCGCCGGACTCGTGAGCGAGGATCTGCTGGGTGCGGAGCGCAGTGCGGACGGACTCCTCGGTCGGGAGCGACAGCGCCTCGTCCTTGCCGTTCGTGTGGAGTGACTGTGTGCCGCCGAGCACCGCCGCGAGCGCCTGGTAGGCGACCCGGACGACGTTGTTCTCTACCTGTTGTGCGGTGAGCGTCGACCCGGCGGTCTGGGTGTGGAATCGGAGCTGTTTCGACTTCGGGCTCTCGGCGCCGAACCGCTCCGCCATGATACTCGCCCACATCCGGCGGGCGGCCCGGAACTTCGCGACCTCCTCGAGTACGTTGTTGTACGACGCGAAGAAAAAGGAGAGTCGCGGCGCGAACTCGTCGACGTCGAGTCCGGCCTCGACCGCCGCCTCGACGTACTCGATACCGTTCGCGAGGGTGAACGCGACCTCCTGTGCCGCCGTCGACCCCGCCTCACGGATGTGGTAGCCGGAGATGGAGATGGTGTTGAAGTTCGGCGTCTCGTCGGCACAGAACGCGAAGACGTCGGTGACGATCCGCATGGACGCCGCCGGCGGGTAGATGTACGTGTTGCGCGAGATATACTCCTTCAGCACGTCGTTCTGGATCGTGCCACGTAGCTCCTCGCGCGAGACCCCCTGTTCGTCGCCGACGGCGACGTACATCGCCAGGAGGACCGCGGCGGGCGCGTTGATCGTCATCGACGTCGACACCTCGTCCAGCGGGATGCCGTCGAACACCGTCCGCATGTCCTCGATCGTGTCGATCGCGACGCCCGACTTCCCGACCTCGCCGGCGGCCATCGTGTCGTCGGAGTCGTAGCCCATCTGCGTCGGGAGGTCGAACGCCATCGACAGACCGGTCTGTCCCTCGTCCAGCAGGTAGTGAAACCGCTCGTTTGTCTGCTCGGCGGTGCCCATCCCCGCGTACTGCCGCATCGTCCACAGCCGCCCCCGGTACATCGTCGAGTAGACGCCGCGGGTGTACGGCTCCTCGCCCGGAAACCCGAGATCCGACTCGTAGTCGACGTCTGCGACGTCCGCCGGCGTGTACAGCGGCTTCACGTCCTGTCCGCCGGTGTCGGTCGTGAACTCGTCGCGCCGCTCTCCGAACCGGTCGACTGTCGGCTCGTAGGTCTCCGCGCGCCACTCCTCGCGGGCCTCGCGGATCGTCTCGAGCTCGTCGGGGTCGAACACGGTCTCGCGACGCACCCGCCGGTATTGAACGTTTGGCGAGGGGGGAGCGAAAGATACGTTATTTCGGGGACGCGGGTACACACGTCGACCGCTGTACGGCGACGACACACGGGAGGGACACGACGTAACCGATGTCTGATAGCCGGTACGACGGCATCGAACCACGGTCGTCGATCGAGCGCGACTTCCCGTACCGTGGGGTGAACGCTCTCGCCGCGACGGAGTCGTACAACAAACACCACTACCGGCCGACGAACTACCAGCACAAGTGGTGGGCGCGCCGGCTGGGGAGTGTCTTTCGGACACTGTGCCTCTCGTCACTCACTGGAGCAGAGACCACTGCAGAGGCGGTCTGGAGCCGCTACACGGCGTCGAACGACGTCGGCGACGCGGTCGTCCTCGACCCGTTTATGGGTGGAGGGACGACCGGACAGGAGGCGACCCGTCTCGGAGCGAAGTTCATCGGCTCGGACCTGAATCCCGTCGCGTGGTACGTCGCCCGGATGGGACTCGCGCCGCAGACCTCGTCGCTGGAGCTGTATTTCCGTCGGGTGGTGAATCGGTCGGCAGATGATATCCGACCGTACTACCGCACTCGTTGTCCCGACTGTGGCGACTCTGTGCCCGCACAGTTCTACCTCTGGGTAGAACACGAACGGGCGTCTGACGAGACAACGGAGTCTCAGCGCGTGTACGACTCTCTCGTCGTAGATTACGACAGCGACGGCGGTGCTACTGTCGTCTGTCCGTCGTGCCACGTCCTCTCTACGACCGACGAGCCGCAGCAGTCGACCTGTGGCGATTGTGGGCACTCCTTTGACGCCAGCAGAGAGGACGTACACGTCTCTGTAGACGAGCCACGGGTCCTGTTCGGCGGCGACGACCGCCCCGCATACGAGCCGTACGCCACGAAGTACGAGTGTGACTGCGGGAGCGGTTTTTGCGCGTTCAATTCGTTCGACGCAGAGCGGTACGAGGCCGCCAAGGAGCGGTTCACGAAGGTGAGAGACGACCTCCCCCTCCCGACACAGTCGATTCCGAGAGGGGGAGAGAAGACGAGAGATCTCCACAATCGTAACTACACCTCGTGGACGCACCTGTTCAACGACCGGCAGCTACTCGCGCTCGGTCGGCTTCTGGAGAACATACGGAACGTTGACGACGAGACCGCTCGTCACTACCTGATGCTGACGTTCTCTGCGACGCTTGAGTTCAATAATATGTTCTGTTCCTACAAGGGCGCGGACCCGCGAGGACCGGGTGCGGTACGCCACATCTTCAGCCACCACGCCTACGTCCACCCGGGCGAGCCACTGGAAAACAATCCGCTGGGAGCGGCACCTCGTCAGAGCGGCACCTTCCGGTATCTGTACGAGTACCGTCTGAAGAGAGCGCTCGAGTTCCAGCGGAACCCGGTCGAACGGGTTCTCAACGACGACGGAACGGTCGCAGAAAAGCGGTCGATCGACGGAGAGCAGATCGGTGGCGACCCGGCGGATTCGGTTCGCGAACTCCTCGAACGTGACGCGACACACTACCTGTACTGCGGAGACGGCGCAGACCTCGACCTGGAAGGGGGAACCGTCGACGCCGTCGTCACCGACCCACCGTACTACGACTCCGTCCAGTACGCCGAGCTCGCCGACTTCTTCTACGTCTGGCTGAAGCAGGGTCTCGAGGAGGAGTTTCCCGACGTCTTCAGTGCCGACTCGACCGTCTCCGAGGCCGAGGCGGTCGGCAACCGCTCGCGCGAGAAGTCAGTCGAGGACTACCGGCGCCTGCTCGGAGGGGTGTTCCGGACCGCTGCCGACGCACTCGACGACGGCCCGCTCGTGTTCACCTTCCACCACAAGCGTGCCGCGGCGTGGGGCGCGGTGCTCGAGGCGCTGGCCGACGCCGGCTTCCGCGTCGTCGCGACGTACCCCGTCCGTGGCGAGAACCGGCTGTCGGTCCACGTCGACGGGCAGCGGGCGATCCAGCTCGACAGCGTCGTCGTCTGCCGCCTCGCAGGCGAGCGGTCGCCGCGTCCGTGGGCAGACGTCGTCGACGCCGTCGAGCGAGACGCCCGCGAACGACTCGCCGGCTTTCGCGCCTCGGACGACGAGGACCTGTCGGCGCTCGACGCGAGCGTGGTGGTGCGCGGCGTCGCGATGCGTCACCTCTCCGGGAGTGTGGTCCACGACGACGGCGAGCGACTGTCGCCGCGCGAGGCGATAGCGCGGCTCGCGCCGGTGACGGCGCGCCTGAACGCAGAGCGGTGACTCAGCGGCGGCTCCCCGGCTGCGGGTCGACGTGTGGCTCCGGAAACAGCGCCTCGCGGGGGCGGTCGTCGAGCCACTCCAGGAGCGCGACGAGCTGGTCGCTCGCGGCGTCGAACAGCTCGGCACCGATCTCGGCGCTCGCCTCCGTCTGGTCGCCGAGAACGCCGTTCTCGGTGTTGTCTGCGGCGTCGTAGAACGTCCGCGCACCGTTGCGGCGGTAGTCGACCTCGTCGAGGTCGGGGGCGCCCCCGTCGCGAGCCGCCTCGATCCGGTCCTCGGCGACGCGCTCGCGGTCGAGGTGGAGCATCATCGACGTCTCCTTCGGCCCGCCGTGGGGACCAGGGCTGTCGAACGACTCCCGGATCAGGTCGGGGATCGACTCGTCCCACATCCACTCGACGGCGTACAGGGTGCCGTCGTCGCGGAGCCGACGACCGACCTCGCGGAGGTGTTCGACGTTACCGCCGTGGGCGTTGACGTAGACGACGCGGTCGACACCGTGGTACGCGAGGTTGCGGGTGAGCGACTCGACGTAGTCCCGGAAGACGGGCGCGTCGACCCACATCGTGCCGTGGAACTGCCGGTGGTGCGGCGAGACGCCGACGTTCACCGTCGGGGCACAGAGGTGGCCCGTCTCCGCCGTCGCGGCGCGGGCGAGCGACTCGGCGATACGGTGGTCGGTCGAGAGCGGGAGGTGCGGGCCGTGCTGTTCCGTCGAGCCGAGCGGCACGACCGCGAGCGACTCCTCCGCGACGTAGTCCCCGAGGTCCGGCCAGCGCTGGTCTGCGACGTACACACCGGGCGGACGGCGGGACCGGTGTTAATCCCCCTCGTCGGGTGGTTTTTACGCCACCGTGTCGAGACGGGCCGCATGGGCCTCGCAGACGAGTTCGACTACCCCCTCCGTGGTCCGGACGCGCTGAAGATCGCGCTCATCGGCGGCGGCCTCCTGTTCGCCGCGGTGCTGATCAACCTCGTCGGGACGCTGCTCTCCATCATCGTCATCGGTCTTCTCATCCTCCCGTTCGCGTTCGTGCCCCAGCTACTGACACAGGGCTACCTCGTGCGCGTCCTCGACAGCACCCTCGACGGCGGCGCAGAACCGCCGGCGTGGGCGGAGTGGACCGACATCTTCGTCGACGGGCTGAAGCTGCTCGTCGTGGTGATCGTCTACTTCCTCCCGCTGGTCGTCCTGAGCGTGGTCTTCGCGGTGCTGTTCGCCGGCCTGTCGGCGACGGCGGGCGGCGGCGGCGACCCCGGCGGCGCGCTCGCGGGCGTCGGTGCCGCCGTCGGCCTGCTGTTTGGCCTTCTGGTCGTCGTGCTCTCGATCGCGGCGCTCTACCTCGCCCCGATCGGGCTGTGTGGGATGGCCCACGACGGCGACTTCGGCGGCGCGTTCGACCTCTCGCGGCTCCGTGCGGTCGGGACCAGCCGGGAGTACGCCGTCGCGTGGCTCGTCGGCGGCGCGATACTCGTCGTCGGCGGGGGTGTCGCACAGCTGCTCGTCTTTCTCCTCGTCGGCTTCCCGCTCGTGTTCGTCGTGCAGGTCCTCGCGTTCCGGATCTTCGCCCGGGGCTACGCCGACGCGCTCGGCCTCGACGTCGCGTCGGCGGGCGCCGACGCGAGTGGCGTCGCGTCGCCGGCACCGGCGGCAGACCCGGATCCGCTGAGCGGCCAGCAGACCGACCCCGACGGGCCGGGCCCCGCTGATCCAGACCCGCTCACCGGCGACGCGTCGGAGGGCGAGGACGGCACGGCCGACGGATCCACGCCGGACGACGACGGCGACACGCGGCGCGACTGACCCTTCGCCACCCTTTTCTCGGCGCGAACCGACTACAGAGTCATGTTCGGAGGCGGAATGAACCCCCGGAAGATGCAGCAGATGATGGAGCAGATGGGGATCGACATGACGGAGCTCGACGCCGAGGAGGTCGTGATCCGTACCCCCGACGAGGAGCTCGTGTTCACCGACGCGGACGTCACCCGGATGGACGCGCAGGGCACCCAGACCTACCAGATCGCCGGCGAACCGGAGAGCCACGAGCGCGGCGAGGGAGGCGATGCCGACGCCGCCGACGACGGCGGCGTCCCGGACTCCGACGTCGAACTCGTCGCCGGTCGGACGGGCGCGGGCGAGGAGGCCGCGCGCGAGGCACTCGCCGCCGAGGACGGCGACCTCGCCGCCGCGATCTCCCGCCTCGAGTAGCGCTCGGTGTACCTGCTCCGTCACCGGACGAGCGACCGCGAGTATCTCCGTGCCCCGGGAGACGACCTCGAGACCGACCTCGGGGTCCTGACCGTTCCGGAGGACGCGACCCACGGCGACGTGCTCTACACCCACCTCGACGAGCCGTTCGACGTGCGCGCGCCGCGCGGTCCGGACCTGTTCGACCACCTCGACCGCACCGGCGCGCCGATGATGCCACGCGACGTCGGCCTCGTCCTCGGCCACGTCGGCCCGGCTGCGGGCGACCGTGTCCTCGACGCCGGGACGGGCACGGGGATTCTCGCGGCCTACCTCGGTCGACTCGGGCTCTCGGTGACGACCTACGAGCGCGACCCCGAGTTCGCGGCGGTCGCCCGCGAGAACCTCCGTGTCGCGGGGGTCGAGGACCGCGTCGCGGTGCGGACCGGCGACGTGACCGCGGCGCTCGACGACCTGGCCGAGTCGCCGTGGGATCTCGTGACGCTCGACACCGGCGACGCACCGCGGGTCGTCGAACGGGCGCCGGATCTCCTCGCGCCGGGCGCGTTCGTCGCCGTCTACGCGCCGTTCGTCGAGGGGGCGCGCGCAGCCGACCAGACCGCCGCGGACGCCGGTCTCGCCGCCGTCGAGACGTACGAGACGATCCAGCGACGGATGACGTTCGACGACCGGGGGTCCCGGCCCGCGACGGCGGGGGTCGGCCACACCGGCTACCTCACGTTCGCCCGCCGGCCCTGAGGCTTTATGAGGCGGCGCTCGTTTCGTCGGGTATGGCAGACGACCAGCAGCCGGAGACCGACGGCGGCATCGAGGCGGCTGTCGACGAGACACGCACCTGGCCCGAACTGGCAATCGGCCTGTACGAGCGCCTGACCGGTCGGGGCGCGGAGATCACCTACGAGTTCGAGGAGATGGAGGTCGACGTCCCCTCGAAGGTCGGCGGCGACGCCGAACACGCCCGCTGGCGTCTCGACGGCACGATGCGTGTCCGGACCCGCGAGCCGGACGACTGATGGACCGACTCCTGTCCGTGAAGGCCGACCTCACGGCGACCGTCGACGGACAGGAGGTGTCGATAGACGGCTACGGCGACCGTGTCGTCGTCTCGTTCCCGACGCTCGCGGCGGCACGGACCGCACGCGACGGGCTGACGACGCTCGAACCGCTCTCGCTCCCGTTCGACTCGTTCGACGCCGCCGCCGAGGCCGGTGTCGACGTCGACGTCCGCGTCCGCGGAGCGAGCGTCGCCCGTCTCGGTCCCGGCGTCGACCCCGGGCCACTCTCGCGGCTCGTCGGTGCGGCACCGGCTCGCGTCTCTCTCGTCGGCGTCCTCCGGGCGCTCCGCTAGCGGCCGAGGAACGCGGCGAGGTCCCGCCTGAACGTGCTCGGGTCGAACAGGTCCGCGAGCGAGGCGTCCGTCGCCTCGTCGTGCGCCCCCTCGACGCCGCGGGGGTACGCGCCGCCGACGAGACGGAACGACCGCTCCCGGGCGGCCTCGGGACGCACGGCGATCCAGCCCTCTGCGCCGACGGTCACGCCCTCGACGGGGACACGGGCGACGTACCGCGTCGCCTCCCGACCGCCGAGTGTCCGTGTCCCGGCCCGTTCGACCGCCTCGAACCCGCGTTCGCGCAGACGGTCCGCGAACCCGCTCCGCGCACGGTCGGTCACCAGCCGCTCGAGCGCGCCCGACGACGCCGACCCCGGGACGTCGACGCGACCGGCAAACACGAACTGCCAGGCGTAGTCCAGCCCCGTCGCCGCCGCGACCCGGTCGCGCAGGTCGGCGTTCTCGAACACGACCGTCGAGACTGTCACCTCGACGGGGCCGAGGCCGAGGACCGTCTCGCGGGAGGCTCCCGTCTCTCGCCACCCCTGGCCCGGCGGACGGACGTCGGGCGGGTCGGTCACCGGACCACCCACAGGAGGTCGAACGGCGCGTCCCGCGCGCCGGCGGAGTCGTCGTCCCGTCCCGACGGCGGTGTCTCGGGGGAGCCGCCGCCAGCGGGAGCCGGTGAGTCGCACCCGGTCGCCCGTCTCCGTGCGGAGCCGCTCGTTCCGGACGCCCGCTGTGTCCTCGGCGTCCCCGTCGCGCAGGTCGCGGACGAGGCTCCGCCGTGCCTCGCCCGCCACCGCCGGCTACACCGACGTGGCCCCGACGGCTGGGGCGAGCGGCGGATCGAACGACAGCGCCGTCGCGGAGAGGAGCCGGAGCGCGTCGTCCGGCGCGGCGTCGGCGCCGAGACGGGCGTGCTGGCGTACCGTCGCGGTCGGGGTCGACCCGCGTCCGGCGGATCCGGTCGACCGGCTCGAGCCCCGCCGCGCCGACGCAGCCGGCGGGCACCTCCGGAGCCGGTCGTCGGCGCTAGTGGTCGTCCTCGCGCCACTTCTTGCCGCAGTCGACGCAGGTGAAAAACCGCGTCTCGGACTCGTCTGCGGCGCGGATCTGCTTCATCTCGTAGCGCGCCCGCTCGCCGTCGCAGTCGGGATTCGGACACTGGACGCGCGTCGTCGGCCCGACGTCCTCGTCGTCGACGTCGGACATGTCGACCGGGCCGTCGTTCACTTGCCCCTGTGTCGTCGTCATGGTCGCCTCGCCGGCCCGGTCGCGGGGCTTCTCGTGGCCCTCGGCACAGCGCCAGACCTCGCCCTCTGCTTTCATCATCGCGCCGCACTCGTCACAGAACTCCATGCTGTGGGGGTCGGGGCGGACGGACGGTTAAGTCCGGGGGTCAACTCGGGTGGCTGTCGGACGCGGGGCCGTCGAGGACGCCGCGCACGGCGTCGGCGACCTCCTCCGGCCCCCCGAACGCGTCGGCCCCGGTGCGCGACACCAGCCGGCCGAGGTTTCGCTCGTCGCCGTCGACGACGACGTCCGTGTCCGCGAGCGCCGCGGCAGTCTCCGCCCGCGTCACCGGATAGCGCAGGTCGTCGAGCTGTCTGTCGATCAGCTCCGGTGTGACCCGGTCCATGTCGACCGTTCACACGGCGGGCACTTAGCCCCGCGGGCCGTTCACATCACAACCGACAAGCGCCTGCTAGCCCGACGTCCGGACTGAATGGGCGTTCTAGACACCGACCGACGGGTGCTCGCGCTCGCCATGGCGCGGATGGCCGACGCGCTCGGGAACTCGTTTCTCATCATCGTCCTGCCGGGCTACATCGCGAGCGGACGGGTCGACGTCGGGGCGCTGGTCGGGGCACGCCTGCCTCTCGTCGGCGAGGTGACCGTTCCGCTGCTCATCGGGGTCGTGCTCTCGCTGTTCGGCCTGCTCAACAGCCTCGGCCAGCCGTTCACCGGTCGGCTCTCCGACCGAACGGGCCAGCGGAAGTGGCTCATCCTCGTCGGTCTCGCGGCCTTCGGCGTCTCCAGCGCGCTCTACCCGGTCGTCGAGTCCTACGGCGCCGTCGTCGCTATCCGGGCGGCGCAGGGCGTCGGCGCGGCGTTCACGATCCCCAGCACAGTCGCGCTGGTGAACGAGTACTCCACAGCAGATCAAGAGCGTGGCGGCAACTTCGGCGTGTTCAACACCTTCCGGCTCGCCGGGTTCGGCCTCGGACCGATCGTCGCCGGGGTCCTCGTGACCGGCGGCGTCGGCACCGTCGCCTCGGAGGGCGGCGGCGTCGCGACGACCGTGGCGCAGTACGCGCTTCCGGCGGCACTCGGCGGCGGGGCGGTGTCGGGCTACACGGCGGCGTTCGGCGTCGCGGTCGTGGGGGCCGCGGTGAGCTTCGCCCTCGTCTCCGTCTCCGTGAACGACCCCGAGGACTCCGGAGCCGAGGCGGGAGCGGACCTCTCTATCGCGGTGCTCGACCGGTCGGGCGAGTCGTACCTCGACCCCGTGTTCGTCCTCGGACTGGCGACGTTCCTCATGGCGACGGGGATCGCCGTGTTCGCGACGCTCCAGGCCGAGATCAACACCGCGCTCGAGCAGGGATCGTTTCTCTTCTCGGTCCAGTTCGCCGCCGTCGTCGTCGCGAACGTCGTCCTCCAGGTGCCAATCGGGAGCGCGAGCGACACCTACGGCCGACGGCCGTTCATCATCGCCGGGTTCGCGCTGCTGGTGCCGTCGCTCCTCTTCCAGGCGTACCTCGTCACGCCCGGCGCCGTCGCGTCGCCGCTGCTGATGATCGCCGGTCGACTGGTCCAGGGGGTCGCCGTCGCGATGGTGTTCGCGCCGTCGCTCGCGCTGGCCGGCGACCTGGCGCGCAGAGGTGACTCGGGCACCAAGCTCTCGGTACTGACGATGGCCTTCGGCCTCGGGGTCGCCGCCGGTCCGACCGCGGCGGGCTTTCTCGTGCGCTACGGCCTCGCCGTCCCCTTCGTCTTCTCCTCCGGGCTGGGCGTCGGCGCGTTTGCCCTCGTGTACACACAGGTGTCGGACACGATCGACGCCGGTCTGACGCTCAGCCCCGCCGACTGACCGACCTACTCGAACTCGGGGTCGCGGTCCTCCTGGAACGCCGCCATCCCCTCGCGCTGGTCGTGGGTGCCGAACAGCCCCGCGAACGTCCGGCGCTCGTACGCTAGCCCCGAGTCGAGGTCGGTTTCGTGGCTGGCGTTGAGCGCGTCCTTCGCGGCCCGGATCGCGTGCCGGGGCTTTGCGGCCAGGTCGGCGGCGAGGCCGTCGACCCGGTCGTCGAGCTCGTCGTGAGCGACCACCTCGCCGACGAGGCCGTGTTCGCCGGCGTCGGTGGCGTCGACGCGCTCGCCGAAGAAGATCAGCCGTCGGGCGACGTCGTCGCCCACCAGCCGCGGGAGGCGCTGGGTGCCGCCCCAGCCGGGGACGATACCGAGGTCGATCTCGGTCTGCCCGAGCACCGCCCGCTCGCTCGCGACCCTGAGATCACAGGCCAGCGCGAGCTCGCAGCCGCCGCCGAGCGCGTAGCCGTTCACCGCGGCGATCACCGGCGCCGGGAACCGCTCGACCTGCCGGCAGAGGTCGTGGCCGGTCTCGGCGTACGCAAGCGCCTCCGGCGGGTCCATCTCGGACATGTACTCGATGTCGGCGCCGGCGACGAAGGCGGTGTCGCCCGCGCCGGTGACGACGACGGCGCGCGCGCCGGCCGCCTCCGCGGCGTCGAACGCGTTCGAGAGCGCACCGAGCGTCTCGACGTTCAGCGCGTTCAGTCGGTCGGGCCGGTCGACGACGACCCGCGCGACGTCGCCCGACGACTCGACCGCCACCGTCTCCGCGTCGAGGGTGAGGTCCATCGCCTCCCGGGTCGCGTCGGGCCGGCCTAAGCCTTCCCCCGCGCCGAACCGCAACCAGAAAGAGCCAGCCGCGCCAACCGTCGTCCGTGACCGACCTCTCCGAGGAGGAGCGCGACCGCCTCGCCGACGTGGTCCGCCTCCAGCCGACGCGGAACGCCGACCTCGGCGAGCGCTGGGGGCTGGAGAGCGGGAGCGAGGTCCACCGCTACCTCGAGGACCACCTCTCCGACCTCTACTACCGTGACGAGGACAGCTACATCCGCGCGACGCCGGCGGCTGCCGACCTCGTCGACGCCGACCCCGGTGTCGTCGACGGCGAGGACGGCCAGCCGGACGTCGTGCGCGTGTCGCGGTTCGCCGCCGACGTCCTCGCGGTGCTCGCCGGTCCGGACGAGCGCTCAGAGAGCGTCGTGAGCGTCCTCCGGAAGCTCCGCGAGCAGTTCGGGCGCGACCCCGAGGCGGAGGCGGTACGGAGCGAACTCCAGTCGCTCAGGCGAACCGGGCTGGTCGAGGTCGAACGCCGGACCGTGCCGACGTTTCGCCGGGCCGCGACCGACGTCACCGTCGAGGCCCGAGACGAGCCGGCGGCGGACGCCTGAGTCACCGTCCGGGTACGGACGGCTCGTCGCGGCCCCGCGCCCGCCGCCGCGCCAGCAGCCGACGGTACGTCGCTCCCGGCCCCCCCTCGATCGGCCACCCGCGCGTGCGCCACGCCGGCGGCTCCGGCTCGAACGACGAGCACGAGCCCGCACACTCCGCCTGTGTCTGGTGGCGCTCCTTCGCCGTGCAGTACGGCACGAGCGTGTCGCCGCGCGCCCGGAGCTCGTAGTGTCGGCAGTCGGGTCTGGTCGTCTCGACGTGGTCGCGAAACCCCCGACCGTAGGCCCGTTCGGCGAGGACCAGCCGCCGCTCGCGGTCCGTCGGCGCCGGATCGAGTGACGCGGCGTGCCACTCGGCTGCCGTGCTAGCGTAGCCGTCGTCCCCGATCGAGACGGCGAGGACGCCCGCCTCGACCGGGAGGTCTCGGAGGAGCGCCGGCTCCACGCGCTCGCCCGTCGCCGCGGTCGCGAGCCACGTCTCGTCCGCGAGGGCGCGCTCGACGTCGTGGGTGAGCTGTTCGCCCAGCCGGCGCGCGGCGCTCCGGTCGAGGTCGGGCTTGTTCTCGACGGCGACGACCCGCTCGACCCAGTCCGGGTACGGCGCGATCCGGCGGATCTCGACCCGGTTCGAGCGCGTCCGCCGTTCGACGACACCGCGGGCGGCGGCGCGGTCTGTCGCCTCGCGGACGTAGCGCCACGGGAATCCGGGGTCCGGGATCGCGTCGCGGTACCACGTCCACTCGGCGGGCGCGTTGCGGACCACGCGCAGCAGGTCGGCGTCGAGCTCGTCGGCCCCGAACCGCGCCCGCGCGGCCAGCCCTCCGGGGTCGGCCTCGACTACCACCGTGTCCCACCGTCGGTCGGCCGTCCCGACCTGCCGCCCGACGACCGGGACGGCGTCGCCCGCAGACCACGACCGCTCGGCCCAGCGACAGACGAGAAGTTCGAACACGAACTCCGGGACCGACCGAAGGTCGAGCGTCACGGCTTGACGCCGCCCGCGGTCGATCATAAGTGATCCGGGAGCTCTCCGTACCGCGGTGACGGAGGAACGGTAGCCGCGTCACGCCCTCGACACGCAGGCGTGACGACGCCGGGAGTCGGGCCCTCGACCGCGACGCCGTGTGCAACGGCGCGGGCCACGCGCGCCACGGCCCCTCTGGCCGTCGTGGACTGCGCGAGGGCGGGTCGACGCAGACGACGCCGCGTTCTCCCCCGGCTACGTGTACCGGCGCTCGTCGCCGTCCTCGGCCTCGGCCACGAGGTCGTCGAGGTGGACGTGTGCCTCCCGGAGGATCTCGCGGGGACCGTCCTGCGTGATGGTGTTCAGCGCCTGCTCGTAGTCGCGCCACTGCATGTCGCGGTGCTCCGCGGAGAGCTCGGCGCTCGCCTCGAACGACCGCGCGATGAACAGGTGGACGGTCTTGTGGATCGTGTTGCCCCCCGCCTCGAACACGTAGTCGTACTCCTCGCGGAAGCCGTCGATGAGCCGGAAGTCCTCGATCCCGGCCTCCTCCTGTACCTCGCGGATCGCCGTCTGCTGGAGCTCCTCGTCGCCCTCGACGCCGCCCTTCGGAAACTCCCAGTCGCCCGGACGGCTCTTCAGGAGGAGGTACTCGCGGCGGCCACGAGTGTCTCGGAAGAGGATCGCCCCCGCGCTCGTCGCCTCGACGGTCATCACGACGCGGTACGACGGCCCGGGTTATCAGAATGTCGCCCCCCGACGTGGATCTGCGGGGTTTTTCCATCGTCGCGTCCGTCTCCGTCCGTGACCGTCGTCACGAAGCTCCGGTTCCAGAGCGGGGACCGGTCGGCACTCAACGAGGTCGTCGGCGACCTGAAGCGGATGCTGGAGCGAAAGGGCGCCGACTGTACGGGCCCCCACTCGGACCCGCCACGCGACGTCCCGGTGCCGCTCTACCGCGACTTGAGCGCCGGCGATCAGCCGCTCGGCGACTGGCGTTACACCGTCTACTCCCGGCGGATGGAGATCCACGGGAGTGACCGCATCACCCGCGAGATCGGCCACATGTCGTTTCCCGAATCCGTCCGGGTCGAGATCGAGGTCGAACAGCGCGGCCCCGTCGGCTCCTGACTGCCGACGCGGCTTTGTGCCTCCCCACCGACCGGCGGGTATGGACGTCACCGTCGACCACGACGCCCTCGTGACCCTGCGTCGCGACCTCCACCGGCATCCGGAGCCGGCGTGGCGGGAGTTCTACACGACGGCGCGCCTCGTCGCCGAACTCGAGTCCAGGCCGATAGACGCGCTCTCCGTCGGGAGCGAGGTTCTGGCCGACGACCGTTCTGGTGTCCCGAGCGACGAGGAGCTGACCGCGTGGCGTGAGCGCGCGCGCGACGCCGGCGCCGACGAGGCTACCCTGGACAGACTCGACGGCGGCCAGACGGGGCTGGTCGCCGTCGTCGAGCGCGGGGACGGGCCGGTCGTGGGACTCCGCGTCGACATCGACGCGCTCCCGATCACGGAGGCGGGAGACGACGACCACCATCCCGCCCGCGAGGGGTTTCGCTCCACGAACGAGGGGTATATGCACGCCTGCGGCCACGACGCCCACGCGACTGTCGGCGTCGGAGTGCTCGACGCGGTGCTGGCGAGCGACTTCGCCGGCACGCTGAAAGTGATCTTCCAGCCCGCGGAGGAGGTGGTCGGCGGCGGCCAGCCGGTCGCGGCGAGCGGCCACTTGGACGACGTCGACGCGCTGTTCGCGGTCCACGTCGGCCTCGACCACCCGACCGGCGAGGTGGTGGCCGGCGTCGGCGGGTTCCTCGCGGTCCAGGACTTCGTGGCGGAGTTCTACGGCGAGTCGGCCCACGCCGGCGGCCACCCGGAGCGCGGGCGTCACGCCGTCGGGGCGATGGCGACGGCGGTTGCACACCTCCACGCGATCCCGCGACACGCCGACGGGGCGACGCGGGTGAACGCCGGACGGGTGGAGGGCGGGACGGCGAGCAACGTGATCCCCGAGCACGCCCGGATCGTCGGCGAGGTGCGCGGCGAGACGACCGCGCTGATGGAGTACGTCGACACCCACGCCGAGCGGATACTCGACGCGGCGGCGGCGCTGCACGACTGTGCGGTCGACGTGACCCGCGGGTCGCGGGCGCCGAGCGCCGAGAGTGACCCCGAACTCGCCGGCCTCGTCGCCGACGCCGCCCGCGAGACACCGGGCGTGACGAGCGTCCTCGAGACGGCCGATCTGGGCGGGAGCGAGGACGCCACCTACCTGATGCGTCGCGTCCAGGAGCACGACGGCCTGGCGACGTACGTCGGGGTCGGCACCGACCACCCCGGCGGCCACCACACCCCGCGGTTCGACGTCGACGAGGACAGCCTGCCGGTCGCCGTCGAGGTCCTGACCCGGGCGATCCTCGCGGTTGACGGCTGAGTTACACACTTCGGCCATCAGAAACCTGTCGGCAGCGTGAACGTCGCGTCGCCGGGAGACGTGCCCTTCCGGCTGCTGCTCGTGACGACGTGGGCGGTGGCCTGGGGAGCGATGACGGTGTGCGAAGCGATCCACACCCACCGGCGGTGGGTTCGCCGCGTACCCGTTCGCCTTCGGCGCCGGTGTCCTCGGAGCGGTGGCGCCCGCCGTGCTGTCGTTCGTCGAGACACCGTTCGTGCGCGGGACGCCGGTCGCCGCGGTCGTGCGTCTCGCCGTCCGGGCGTCGCCGTCGGACCACGTCGTCGTGGCCGTCGCGCTCCACCTCGTCGTCGCGGCGGTGCTGGTGGTGACGAAGGAGCGCTCCCGTTCCGACCGGTCTCTCCCCCGGACGAGAGCGGCACGCGTGTCGGCGTCTAGTACTTCGGCTCCGCTCCGACGGCGTCGTACACCCGGTCCATCAGGTCGTCGCGGGCGGCCTGCCAGCCCCCGAGCGCCTCCGGCTGTCCGGGGTAGCGGTCGTAGTGGTCGACCAACTCGCCCGAGAGCCGCTTCGCGCGGTAGAAGTCGAGCACCGTCTCCCAGTACCTGAGACTCCGGAGCGCGACCCGGGCCTTCAGCGCGAGGCCGAACGACGCCTCGCCGTAGAGCGCCTCGGCGATCTTCTCGCCCGGCAGCGCCGCGAGCAGACCCATCAGGTCGTCCACCGCCACGGCGGTCGAGAGGACGTTGTAGACGTCGAGGCCGGCGTACCGCGCGCCGAACTTCTCCATCACCCGGCGGTTGTACCGCCAGAGACCCGCCTCGCTCGTGTCACCCTCGCCGACCGCCCGGACGGCCTCCTCGGCTGCGTAACAGCCGGCGTAGGCCGCACCGGCGATCCCGCCGCCGGTCGTCGGGTTGACGTGGCCCGCGGCGTCGCCCGCGGCGACGAGTCCCGGCGCGACCGCAGAGTCGTACGGTCGGCGGGTCGGGAGCGCCGCCCCGAGCTTGTCCACCACCTCGGCGCCGCGGAACTCGGGCCGGTCGCGTATGTCGCGCTTCAGGTCCTCGACCAGTTCCATCGGCTCCTCGGTCATCTGGAACCCCAGTCCGGCGTTGATCGTCGTCTCCGTCCGCGGGAAGTACCAGAGGTAGCCCGCCGCGCGCTCCGTCGGTTTGAACACGAGGGCGTCGTCCCACTCGACCGGTTCGGGCACCTCGACGATCTCGCGGTACGCCGAACAGAACTGCGAGTACCGAACGTTCGTGTCGAACGTCGCCGCCGAGAGGTCGGCGCGGTCCTGGAGGATCGAGAGCGCACCCGCCGCGTCGACTGTTACCTCGGCGTCGTAGGTCGCCGGGTCGCCGCGCCGAACGGCGTCGACGCCACACACCGTACCCCCGTCGGCCTGCCGAACGTCGTGGACCACCGTGTCGTAGTGGAACTCCGCGCCGGCGTCCTCCGCGGCGGCGATGAGCCGTCGGCCGAACTCGTGGCGGTCGATAACCGCGAGTTCGCCCGGCACCGGGATGTCGAGCACCGTCTCCTCGCTCGGGATCTCGAACCGACCGTGGTCGACGCCCGTGTTCGTAAATGCCGGTTCGATCCGCGACTTCGGGATCGCCTCGGGAAACGCGTCGGCGCCCTTCAGCGCGTCGCCACAGGCGACGTGGCCGGCGTCGGACTCGCTCTTCCGGTCGACGACGACGACGTCGAGACCTGCCGCGGCGGCGGTGGCGGCGGCGTAGCAGCCGGCGGTTCCCGCGCCGACGACGAGGACGTCCGGGGCGTGGGTGGTCACGTCGGCTCCTCGCGCGTGGGCGCGATAAACGCTTGGCTCTAGGAACAGTCGCCCGCGGGTGTCTCAGTGCCGACCGGCTCCTCACCCGGTCTCCGCGACCGCGTCCGCGACGAGACCGGTCGCGCGATCCGCCAGCGTCTCGATGTCGTCGCCCTCGACGTACACCCGGACCTTCGGCTCCGTGCCACTCGGACGGACGAGCAGCCACGACCCGTCCGGACGGTCCAGCCGGACACCGTGGTCGAACGTCGCCTCTGCCTCCGGAAACGCCGCCGGCAGACGGCTGCGCAGGTCGGTCATCACCACACCCTTGTGGCTGTCGGGACAGTCGACCGAGAGCTTCCGGTACGGCCGCTCGGCAACCGGCGCACGGAGCGCGTCGAGCCCCTCCGCGGCGACGAGGCGGGTCAGGATCGCCGCGCTCGCCACGCCGTCGATCCAGCTCCCCCACGCCGGGTGGAGGTGTTTCCACGGCTCCGCGGCGAACACCACGGGTCCGTCGCTGGCGGCGACGCCCTCGTGGATCGCGCCGAGTTGCACCCGCTCGACCCGGCCTCCGGCGGCCGTGACGCGGTCGTCGACCCGCGCCGAGGTGTCGGGCGTGACGACGACGACGGGGTCGTCGGCCTCGCGCCGCCGGACGTAGTGCTCGGCCAGGACGGCGAGGACAGTGTTGCGGTCGACGAGGCCGCCGTCGCCGTCGAGGACGACGATGCGGTCGGCGTCGCCGTCGTGTGCCACCCCGAGGTCCGCGTCGGGATCCTGCGAGAGAAACGCCCGGAGGTCGCCCAGCGACTCGCGGGTCGGCTTCGGCGCGCGACCGGGAAAGTAGCCGTCGACTCCGCCGTTCAGCGTCACGACGTCCGCGCCGAGGTCACGCAGCGCCACCGGAGTGGCGCGTGCGCCGACGCCGTTACCGACGTCGACGGCGACGCGGAGACCGTCGGGTGCGGCGCCGTGGCCACGAGCGTGCGCGACGAGCGCGGTCAGATAGTCGTCCAGCGGATCCTCGCGGGCGACCCCGCCCCACGCCGTCCAGTCGGCCTGTCCACCGTCGTCGACGCCGCTCTCGACTGCCGCCTCCGCCGCCGCGTCGTACTCGACGCCGTCGACGAACAGCTTGAGTCCGTTGTCGCCCGGTGGGTTGTGCGACGCGGTGACCATCGCGCCGCGTCGCCCGCGCGAGGCGAAAGCGAGCGCCGGCGTCGGCACACGCCCGACCCGCCGGACGTCTGCGCCGCCGGCGGCTAGCCCGGCCGTGGCCGCCGCCGCCAGCCCCGCGCCGGTCGTCCGACCGTCGCGTCCGACGACGAACGTCGGGTCGGGGGCCGCGGCGCGGGCGGCGGCGCGACACACCCGCGCGACGAGTTCGGGCCGGACCCGGTCGACATCGCCGCGGACGCCGGCGGTTCCGAACAGCTCCATACGGACACAGGGAGAGCCGGGGAGTTAACTCCCGCCGGTCGCGGCTACGGCGTCCGAAACGCGTCGGGACGTTCATCACACCTGGTCGTCACGTACGGGCGTGAACGACGCGGACGACGCCGACGACACGACTGTCCGGGCCCACGTCCACGTCTCCGGGCGTGTCCAGGGCGTCGGCTACCGCGCGGCGACGCGCCGGCACGCGCGCGAGTGCGGCGTCGACGGGTGGGTACGGAACCTCGACGACGGGCGGGTCGAGGCCGTCTTCGAGGGGACCCGCGACGCGGTGACGGCGGCGGTCGAGTGGTGTCACGGCGGGAGCCGTGCGGCCCGCGTCGACGACGTCGACGTCGTGTGGGAGGACCAGACCGGGGTCGACGGGTTCGAGATCCGCCGGTGACGCGGCTCGACGGCGGGGTCTCCACGGCTGCGGTCCGTCTGGTGACCTCGTCTCCACGCCCTGAGTGGCCGACCAGAGGCTGCCGCGACGTCGACTCCACGACGGGGACCGGGATCCGGGCCTCCGTCTCCCGCAGCGGGGTGAGCGTGTCCCTGGCGTCCACCTCAGCGAGCCCGCCGTCGATGCGGGTCGGGCTCGGACCGCAACCAGCAGAGTACGGACACGTCGGTCCGAACGACGGCGACCGGACCAGCGGCTCGGTCGCCGGGACCGGGGTCGACGCCTCCGACGCCCGCGTGACGTTCGGTCCCGGCTGCCGTCGACGGCGTCAGCCGTCGTGTGGGGGTACGCGTCCCGAGGGTGTCGGTGCGGGCCACCCTGACGGACGAGCCGAGACGGTGTGACGACGAGCGGAGGTTGCCGACCACGGCGACGACGATCGAGCCACCGGGAGTACGCCGCTCTACTCGCTGTGTGTGTACGCAGTACCGTCCATCAGCCGCCGCGCGGTCCGCCTGAACAGCACCTCGCGGACGTCACCGTCGTCGTCTCTGTCGACCAGTGAGTCCATCGTCCCCGACGTGTGCCCGATCGTCAGCCTCTGCCGGCCACCGGCGGGGTCCGTGGAGCGCGCCACCTCGCTGACGACCGTGCCGTCGATCTGACTCGCGACGCCCGTACACACCGATCCCGTTCCTGCGTAGGCCTTGTGTAGGCGGCGATTGAACACCATACGCGCGACGAGCGAGATATCGTCGGCAGGCACACGCTCGCCTCCGAACGCGGTGTAGTCGGTCGGTTCGGCGACGAACACCACGAGCGGAAGCAGCGTGTTGGTCTCGCGGGCGACGCGTTCGCTCTCCGCGAGACCGCTCTCGACTGCGAACTCCGTACGGAGGGCTTCGACGGCGTCGAGGAGTTCCTCGTCCGTGTCGACGTCGTCCGGACTCTCCGTGCCGGTGAGGCCGAGATCCGTCGCTCGGACGAACAGACAGGGGTTCCCGGCATCGACGAGCGAACAGCGGATCGTCTGCCCGTCTATCCGTGCCTCGTCACGGGGGGACCCGGTCGGGAGCGTCGCGCCGGTTTTGCCTCCGCCCGGACGGACGATCCCCACGTTGACACGAGCACCCGGCCGCGGGACTCCGCTGATCTGAAACTCACCGGTCGACTGGCTCCGCCCGTTCTCTACCGGCACCTCGACGACCATCCGTGCGTTCGTTCCGGTGTTCCGCATCGTCACCCGCGTCACCGGCTCGTCAGGCTCGACGTAGCCCGCCTCGACGGCGAAGTAGCCGGCAGCCGCCGAGATGTTTCCACAGTTCCCCTCGAAGTCGACGTGGGCCTCGTCGACGCTGACCTGCCCGAACGTGTAGTCGACATCGACGTCGCTGTCGGCAGACGGACCGACGACGGCAGCTTTACTCGTCAGCGTGTCGGCACCACCGAGGCCGTCTACCTGCCTGGGGTCGGGACTCCCCATCACGTTCAGTATGAGCCGCTCGCGCTCTGCCGGGTCGGCGGGTATGTCTCGTTCCCTGAACAGGACGCCCTTGCTCGTCCCCCCACGCACGACGGTACACGGGACGCGTCGCAGATCCGCGTCGACTCTCGATTCCGGTCGAACGCCCTCCGTCTGTCGCATACGGCTCGGTCTCGTGCGTCAGATAAATACGTTCCCCGCGAGGCCCGCCCGAGAGCGTACCGTTCGGAGTACCGGAGGTGTCGACGGGGTCGGCACGACGTAACCGCACGCCCCGTCGAGCGGAGTCGGGGCTCCGGCCCGGACGGCTCACTCGTTACGTACCGAGGCCAGGGCTCGCCGCACGCGGCTGTCTCCGACACCATCTGGCGTTCATCGCCCCCCGTCACCACGTGGTCGACTCTGGCCGTGACGAGCCCCTCTGGCTACGATCACCCCTGCTCAGTCCCGATCCGACGACCAGTGCGCTCCGTATCACGCCGTACGCTCGACTGTCGGTCTCGAGCGTCGCCACCGCCGACGGATCTCGCTCTCTGATCGAGTTGCTGTCTCGGACGGAGGCGAGTAGACGAAATAAACCCGACTGTTCGTGTCTGCGACCCCGACCCGGGGACAGACGAACACGGGGTGAACGAGAGCGACACCACCAGACGCAGCCGGGGGCGTCTCGGTCGACGGACGAGCTGCCCGTCGCGTCCGGCAGGAGAGCAGACTCACGGGGCGAGCGTGTCCGTGCCCGCCGTCGTAGAGTGTGGCCCGTGTCTCGTCGGTCAGGCCTCGTGCCCGAGGGCGACTCTCGTCGGGCGGCGACCTCGTCGCCTGAACCCGTCGGAAGATGCTTTTCGACCGCGTGGTAACCGACTGTCACATGAGCAACGGATCTGGTGGTGTCGGTGCCGGCAGTCACCACGGACACCCGACGTCGCCGGGACCTCAGTCGCATCGCGACGAGCGCCGCCGGTGAACCCCGTCGTCCTCGTCCGCCGGCTGTTCTGGGGCGCGGTGACGACGCTCGCCGGCGCCGCGACCGGGCTCTCGGGGGTTCTGGTCGTCCGCGGACCGCTGCTCGGCGGCGAGGTGCTCGACCCACGGCCGCTCGTCCTCGCGACGGGCGTCTTCGTCCTCGGTATCATCGTCTTCGCGCTCGGCGGGACGAAGTTCGTGCGCGCCCTGCGCGCTTAGTCCGGCGCGACGGCGGCCAGCGACCGCTCGACTATCAGCGCCTCGACGACGGCACGGTCCGCCGCCGACTCGCGGTCCGTCAGGGTCGCTCGCGCGTCTGCGCGCATCCGCTCCTCGACGCCGCGCTGGTCGGGGTCTTTCGTCGCGTTCGTCAACGCCTCGTAGTCGTCGGCCAGGTCGAACGACGCCCGCGCGGCGTTGCACCGCGACAGCGGGTTGCCGTCGAGGTCCACCGTCAGGTCACACACCAGCGCCCAGTCGTTCTCGCAGAAGTGTACCGAGACGGGGCCGACGATATCGCCCACGGCGATCGGCCCTGCGTTCTCCATCAGCCCGACCGCACTCGGCGGGACGTCTACGCGCGCGGCCGTCTCGCGGCTGCCACACAGCGCACACGGCTGTTCGGTCCGCCCGGTGTACACTACTCTCCGCCCCCCGAGATCCGACTCGAAGCCACGTTAGACACGAGGGCACCCGCGCAAAAAAGCCTCGCGGAGTCGGTCACAGCCGGTCGAGTGCGGTCCGGCAGACGGCCACGTACGGCGCCGCCGCGACCGGAATCTCGAACGCCACCCGACAGCCACCGGGGGCCGGGTCGACCCGGTGGCCGGTCGCCGGGATCCGCGCGATCCGCCACGTCCAGCGCCCACGGTCGCCGTCCCACTCGCAGGCCTGTACCTCGAACGGCACCCAGACGCCGAGGCGAGCGATCCTGACCCGTCCCGTCGTCCCCGGACCGATCCGGCGCTCGGTGCAGTCGACGGCGGCGACGCTCGGCCCCCACGATGGCCACGCCGCCGTGTCGACGAGGCGGTCCCAGACCTCGGCCGGCGGACGGGTGACTCGGCGCGCGACGACCAGCCGCAGACCGTCCGGAGTGTGTTCGACGTCCACGACGAGCCTGCGTCGACCGGAACGTTGAACCCGGCGACGGGCGCGAATCGCCGCATGAAGGCGACGGCGAGGGCCCACCCTATCCAGGGGCTCGTAAAGTACCACGGGATGCGCGACGAGGAGCGCCGGTTCCCGTATCACGACTCGATCAGCGTCTGTACCGCGCCGAGCCACACCCGTACGACAGCCGCGTTCCGACCCGGGGCCGACGAGGACGTCTTCGTCGTCGACGGCGAGCGTCTGTCGGACCACGCCGCCGACCGGGTGCGGTCGGTCGCCGACGAGGTCCGGGAGCGCGCGGGGACGGACGACCGGGTCCGGCTGGAGTCGGAGAACTCGTTCCCGTCGAACGTCGGCTTCGGCTCCTCGTCGTCCGGCTTCGCCGCCGCCGCCGTCGCGCTGACGACGGCGGCGGGGCTGGACCTCACGCCTCCCGAGGTGTCGGCTGTCGCACGCTACGGCTCCTCGTCGGCGGCCCGCGCCGTGACGGGCGCGTTCTCGGCGCTGGAGGCGGGCCTGAACGACCGTGACTGCCGTGCACACCGGATCGAGACGCCACTCGAGGACGACCTCCGGGTCGTGACTGCGCTCGTCCCGCAGTACAAGGAGACCGAGGAGGCCCACCGTGAGGCCGCCGCGAGTCACATGTTCGAGAGCCGACTGGCACACGTCCACGAACAGCTGGCCGCGATGACAGACGCGCTCCGCACGGGCGCGTTCGACCGCGCGTTCGAGCTCGCCGAACACGACTCGCTCTCGCTCGCCGCGGCGACGATGACGGGTCCCGCGGGGTGGGTGTACTGGCAGCCACGGACGCTCGAGGTGTTCGACGCCGTCCGGACGCTCCGCGCCGAGGCAGACGTGCCCGCGTACTTCTCCGTCGACACCGGCGCCTCCGTCTACGTCAACACCACCGCGGCCCACGTCGACCGGGTGCGTGCGGCCGTCGCCGACTGCGGCGTCGAGACGGAGATCTGGGAGGTCGGCGGTCCCGCCGAGGTGCTGCCCGAGAGCGAAGCGCTGTTTTGAGTTCGGATCCTACTCCGGTCGTGAACGAACGGGTCCTCGTCCTCGGGGCGGGCTACGCCGGTCTGTCGGTCGCGCGCCGTCTCGAGCGGTCGCTCCCCGACGCCGCCGCGCTGACCGTCGTCGACGCCTCTCCCGAGCACCTCGTCCAGCACGAGCTCCACCGCCTCGTCCGGTATCCCGACCTCGTCGACGCCATCACCGTGCCGCTCGACGAGACGCTCGACCGCGCCGACGTCGTGACCACACGAGTCGAGTCGGTCGACCGGGACTCGCGGACCGTCCACACAGACGAGGGGGCGCTCGACTACGACGTCTGTGCGGTCTGTCTCGGCGCCGAGACGGCGTTCTACGGCCTGCCGGGCGTCGCCGAGCACGCGACCCCACTGAAGCGCGTCCGGCACGCCGAACGCGTCCGAGAGCGGTTCCTCGCGCTCGGCGCCGACGACCGGGTCGTCGTCTGTGGCGCCGGTCTCTCCGGCGTCCAGGTCGCCGGCGAGCTCGCCGCGCTCGACGCGTCGGCGGGTGTCGGCGCCGAGATACGGCTCGTCGAGCGGGAGCCGACGGTCGCGCCGTCGTTTCCCGGGCCGTTCGCCGAGGCGGTCCGTGCGTCGCTCGACCGCGCCGGTGTCGCCGTCGAGACGGACGTACAGGTGGCGGCGGCGACGGCCCGCGAGGTGCGGTTCGCGGACCGCGACCCGCTCGACCACGACCAGCTCGTCTGGACCGGTGGCATCCGCGGCGCGGGCGCGATTGGTGGCGAGCGCCCGACCGTCCGCGCGGACCTGCGTCTCGACGACCGGACGTTCGCCGTCGGCGACGCCGCCCGGGTCGTCGACGCCGACGGCGAGCCGGTGCCCGCGAGCGCCGCCGCGGCAATCCGCGAGGCGTCGGTGGCGGCGACGAACGTCACGCGCGTAGTCGAGGGGCTCGGCGACCGCGACGGGTTCGCCCCGCGGCTGGAGCGGTACCGGTTCGACGTGCCGGGCTGGATCGTCTCCGTCGGCGACGACGCGGTCGCGCGGGTCGGCGGCGTCGTCGTGACCGGCACAGCGGCACGCGCGATGAAGGCCACCGTCGGCGCTGGCCACCTCACCGCCGTCGGCGCGGTCGGACGGGCAGCCGACCTCGTCCGTGAAGAGCTCGGCCACGCGTAGTGTTTCGACCCGACCCGTCGACCGACAGGCGTGGTACTCGAGTCGTTCGAGGAGACGGCACCGGACGTCGCGGCGTCGCCCCGTGTCGACGACGCCGCGGTCGTCATCGGCGACGTGCGGATCGGCCCCGAGGCGAGCGTCTGGCCGAACGCGACGCCGCGTGGCGACCACGGTCGGCGAGTGCGCGAACGCACAGGACGGCGCGACGCTCCACGACACGGTCGGACACGCCCCAGCCGCCCACGACACGACGGTACGGGAGAGCGGTGGCCGGGACTGGGTCGGTGGTGCTCGACGGAGCGGTCGTCGGGGAACGTGCGCCCGTCGGCGCCGGCGCCGTCGTCACCGAGGGAACGACGGTGCCGCCGGACACCCCCGTCGCGGGCGCGCCAGCGGATCACACAGGAGGCCGACCCGGACGAGTCGCGGCGGACAGCCGCGGGCGACCGGTACGCAGAGCTCGCCCGCCGAGACACGAGCGGGAGAACGGGTCGAGTAGAGCGAACCGTTGAACTGTTCGGCGACCGGACGACGGACACGTACAGCCGGACCGACCGCTCCGGCGACCACGCATACCGATGATCACGACGCTGCTCGTCTCGGTGCCGACAGGGCTCGACCCGGCGCTGATCGCGATGGCCGTCCTCCGGGCCGTCGTCGTCCTCGCCGTCCTCGGCGTCGTGGTGCGTGGCTACCTCCGGCGGCGGCGGAGCCGGGACCAGATTCTGCGCGAGAGCCGCCGGTGGGTCGACGACGAGGAGGAGTGAGTCGGCTTAAGCCGGGCGCCGCCCTCGCTCCACCGTGGTCGAACTCGTCTCCGTCGCCGCCGTCGCCGAGAACCGGGTGATCGGACGCGACGGCGAACTCCCGTGGCCGTCGCTCCCAGCCGACCGCGCGCAGTACCGCGCGCTCGTCGCGGACGCTCCGGTCGTCCTCGGCCGGCGGACGTTCGACTCGATGCGCGGAGACCTGCCGGGACGGGCGCAGGTGGTGGTGAGCCGGTCGCGCGACGCGGTCGACGCCCCGACGGCACACGTCGTCGACGGCGTCGACCGCGCACGCGCGGCGCTGTCCGACCTCGACGCAGGCCTCGCTTACGTCCTCGGCGGCGGTGCCATCTACGATCTGTTCCACCCGCACGTCTCGCGGATGGTGCTCAGCCACGTCGACGGCACGTACGAGGGCGACAGCACGTTTCCCGCGTGGGACGAGACGGCGTGGAGCGTCGTCCGCGAGGAGACACACGACGGGTTCACGCTTCGCGAGTGGGTCCGCCGAGCCTCGGGGACGTAGGCTGTCGTCTCCGCCGGCCCGCGGCAGCCGCTCGGAGCGGTGCGCGTTCGACCGGAGTCAGCCGCTGTCGTCGGGCAGGATCCGTCGGACCGGGAGGCGTTCGCGCCGGACCCGCGCCGCGAGGGCCTCTACCTCTGTACGCAGATCCGCCCGTGTCACCGGGTCGTCCCACCGGTTCGCCGGGTCGAGCCACTGGTAGTGGTACGAGGCCTCGGTCGAGCGCTCGTACGGGTCGATACGCGCGATCTTCAGCAGGTCCACCGGCCCGTCCAGCGCCGCGGCGTACGCCTCGGCCTGGAGGCGGTGCTTGTGGTACACCCGCTTCGAGGTCTTGAGGTCACAGACCGCGCGGTCGGCCCCCGGCCGATCTGTCTCGTAGACGAGGTCGACCTGTCCGGCGTACCCCCGGTCGTCGTCTATCAGAAACCGCTCGACGCCGACCGGGCTGACGAGGTCGGAACGCACCGCGTCGGCGTTGTCGCGACACCACGCGACCGCCTGCTCGCCAATCGCGGCGGCGTCGGCGCCGTCTGCCTCCTCCGCGAGCCACGCCGCGAGTGCGTCGGGGTGGTCGACGGACCCGAGCGCCCTCAGGGCCGCACTGGCTGCACTCTCCTCTGCCCCCCAGAGGTCGCGGTCGGCCAGCGGCGCGAGCACCGTCTCGTGGGCGAGCGTCCCGACGGCGGACTTGAACCGGAGCAGCTCACGCCAGTCCGCGCGTCCAGCGCTCCCGTCGTGGGTCGCCTTCCAGCGGTCCAGTCCCGTCGTGTCGGCGGCGCGCGCGCTCACGACGGTGCTGACACTCGGGTAGACCGACCCGTCGTCGGCGACGTACACCCGGCCCTCGGTCCCGTCGCGGAACTCGACCCCCGTTCGGGCGACGAGCCGACCGTCGACGCGGCGCGGGTCGGCAGTGAACGCCGCCTCGCCGTCGACGGTCGGAACGCGAAACTCGGCCACACGAGGCGGTCGTGCGCGCTCGGATTAAGCGGTTCGTGTCGTCCCGACGGAGCCCTGTCGCTCCGCACACACGACCCGTCGTGACCGACGTCGCTCCAGAGGCACTGCTCCCGAGCGAGCGGCTGCGACGGCGGGCCACAGACGACGACGTGACGCAGGCCCACCGCGGACGGGCGTACGCCGACGAGGGCGACCTGACCGACGCCGACGCCCGTGCCGAGGGCGCGTCCGACCTCGACGACGACCGCGACCTGCTCGCGCGGGCACGCGAGGGCTTCGAGTGGGACGACGACGCGCCGGTCGTGTGTCACCGGTTCGAGCGCGTGGACGACTAGCCGCCCGGCGGTCGTCTGCTCCGGCGTGTCCACCGCCCGAAGACCGCGTACGCAGCCGTCCCGACGACGAAGGCGACGCCGAGGCCGACGGCCAGTCCGAGGACGCCGAGACAGACGGCCACGAGCGGCGCGTCGGCCCGTTCGACGCCCGTCCGTCCGAGACTGACCGCGACCAGACCGAGGACGACGCCGAGCATCGAGAGCGGATAGGCCGCGACGAGGTCGACCGCCAGGCCCGCGACGAGGAGGTAGCCGACACCGAGGACGACGTTCGCGCCGGCAGTTCGCGCGCCGAAGGCGTGTTTCCCCGCGATCCCGCCGCTGCCGTGGCACATCGGGAGCGCACCCAGCGGCACCGCGACGAGGTTCATGACACCCATACTGCCCGCCAGCCGGTCCGGCGAGACGTCGCGGTCGAAGTAGTCCGCGAGGAGTACAGACGCCGCGAGCGCCGCGTTCCCGACGCTCATCGCCGACTGCGCGGCGACTGCCTCCACGACGGCGAGCGACGGGTCGGCCCGCGCGACGAGAACGCGCCCGTCGAGCGACGGGAGCGACGGGCTCGGGACACCCCCACTCCAGACGGCGACGGCACCCCCGGCGGCGAGGACGGCGACGGGCGTGAGGTTCGAGCGACCGCGGGCGGCCAGCAGGAGCGCGACGACGGCGCCGAGGCCGGCGAGACGGAGGTCCGCAGTCGCGAGGCCCAGCCCGGTCTCTAGCAGGACGAGCGCCACGCCGACCTGGACGCCGCGGACCACCGGCGACCCGACGTACCGCGAGAGGCGGGCGAGCGTCCCCGTCGCCCCGGCGACGAGCAGTCCCGCGCCGAGGAGGAGGCCGGCGAGGAGCATCTCACCCGTCTCGACGGCGCCGGCGAGTACGAGCGCCGCGAGCGCCTTCATCGGCTCGACCGACACCGGTGCCCCGTAGTAGAGGCCCCACACCACCTGGAAGACGCCGAACCAGACCAGGACGACGACCACCGAGAGGTCGGTGAGGGCGCCGACCGCCGCGACGAGCGGGAGTACCGTAACCGAATCACCTATCGCTCCCGTGACCTCCGTCCACGAGAACTCGACGGCCGTGTCTCGCCCTGCGATGCCGGAGAACCCCACGAAGAGCGTCTCTGGGGCGAGACACAAGAGTGTACGCGGAAACCACGTGTCGTTTCGAAATCGCCGTCTCGAACCCGTACGTGGTTACGTCAGCGGTCCCGGCACGTGCGCGGCGACCGGGTGTCGCGGGGCCGGAGTGAGGTGCCGAGTGGGCGCTACAGGATTTGAACCCGTGACAGCTTGGTCCGAAGCCAAGTACTCTGTCCAGACTGAGCTAAGCGCCCTCGTCTGTCGTACCGCCGGCGACCCGTTAAACCGCTCGGATCGCCCGCGCGTGCGAGTCTCTTATCCCGACGGCACGGGCACCGCCTGGCGTGTCGAACGCCGAGACACTCCGTGGCCTCGCCGCCCTCGTTCGCCCGGGCAACGCCGTCGCCGCCGCCGTCCTGACGTTCACCGGGACGTTCGTCGCCGTCGGCGACGCGGCGTGGGGCGGGGCTGCGCTCCCGACGGTCGCCGCCGTCGTCGCGACGCTCGCGGCGACGGGCGGCGGCAACGCGGTCAACGACTACTTCGACCGCGCCGTCGACCGGGTGAACCGCCCCGACCGACCGATCCCCCGTGGCGCCGTCTCCCCGCGGTCCGCGCTCGTGTTCGCCGTCGCGCTGTTCGGCCTCGCTGTCGCCGCCGCGGTGACGCTCCCGGCTGTGGCGCTCGCGCTCGCGCTCGTCAACGCGGCGGCGCTCGGGGCGTACACGCCCGTGTTCAAGCGCCTGCCCGGCGCCGGTAACCTCGTCGTCGCCCTGCTCACCGGGTCGACGTTCCTGTTCGGCGGCGCAGCGGTCGGGCGTCCGCTCGGCCCCGGTATCGTCGCGATGGCGCTGCTCGCGGCGACGGCGACGCTCGGGCGCGAACTCGTAAAAGACGTCGAGGACGTCGCCGGCGACAGAGCCGACGGACTGCGAACCCTCCCTATCGTCGCTGGTGAGCGACCGGCGCTCGTCGCCGCTGCCGCCGCCGTGGGTGCCGCCGTCCTGGCCAGCGGCGCTCCCGTCGCACTCGGGACGTTCGGGGCCGCGTACCTCGCCGTCGTCCTGCCTGCCGACCTCGTGATGCTCGTCGCGACTGTCCGGTCGTTCACCGACCCCGGCACCGGCCAGCGTCGGCTGAAGGCCGGGATGTTCCTCGCTGCGGCGGCGTTCGTCGTCGGACGGGCGGCGGCGCTCGGTGTCGGGTGAGCGCCGGGTCGCCGGGCCGGCGGACGTCCGAAAAGGAATATTATTACCGCAGGGGCGAATACGAGTATTCGATGCGAGTCTGCGAGAGGGGTGTTCAGGGCTCAGAGTCGGTGCGCCGCCGACGGGCCCCGCCGTATGTATGATCTCTCGCCGGTCCTCGACGCGGAAGTCGACACCGGGACCAGCCTTCTCGTCTCCGGCCCGCCGCTGACCGGCAAGCGCGCCCTCGCTCTCGACGTCCTCGCCGACGGCACCCGCCGCGGTGAAGGCGCGATCGCCGTCAGCACGAAGGACGGCGCCGAGCGTGTCCTCGGCGACTACCGCGACCGGGTCGACATCGACGGTCGACCGGTGACGGTCATCGACTGTGTCACCCGCCAGCAGGGCGTCGGCGAGGTGGCCGACGAGGAGTACGTCAGGTACACGTCGTCGCCGGTCGACATGACCGGGGTCGGGATCAAGCTCTCCGAGACGCTCGAGTCGTTCTACGGGGGGTACGAGGTCGAGCGGACGCGCGTGATGCTTCACTCGCTCTCGACGCTCCTGATGTACTCCGACCTCCAGACCGTCTTCCGGTTCCTCCACGTGTTCACCGGTCGCGTCCAGAGCGTCGACGGACTCGGGCTGTTCTGTATCGACGCCACGGCCCACGACGACCAGACGATGAACACGCTGACACAGCTGTTCGACGGTATCGTCACCACGGAGGAGGACGCCGAGCCGTCGGTCCGTCTGCCCGGTAACTAGTTGTCGACGGCGAGTCGAGAGACGGGTATGCCCGTCACCGACGACGAGAAACTCCGCGAGCTGCTCGACGCGCGACGTATCGCGGTCGTCGGCTGTTCTGCCACCCCCGGGAAGGCCGCACACGAGGTCCCGGCGTACACGATCCGCGCCGGGTACGAGGTCGTCCCGGTCAACCCGTACGCAGACGAGGTGCTGGGCCGCGACGCCGCCGACTCGCTCGCCGACGTGGCGGCGACGGTCGACCTCGTCAACGTGTTCCGTCCGCGCGACGAGGTGCCCGGCATCGTAGACCAGACGGCTGCGCGCCGCGAGACTCGCGGCGACGTGCGGGCGCTCTGGCTCCAGCGTGGTATCAGCCACGACCACGCCGCGACGCGCGCCGAGGCGACGGGGCTCCGCGTCGTCCAGGACCGCTGTCTCAAGGTCGAGCACGGTCGGCTGGTGGCGTAGCCCGCCGGCAGGCCCGCGCTCACTCGGTCGCCGTCGAGACGCCGTCGTCTGTCGCGTCGACGTCCTCGGCCTCGCCGGGGGCCGCTCGGTCGCCGGCGGTCTCCCGGCTGTCGAGCGAGCGTCGCTCGACGTCGGGGTCGAGGCCGTTTGCCTCGAGTAGCCGGTCCATCATCGCGCGCTGCTCGGCCACCTCGGCCTCCAGCCGCTCGGTTCGCTCTGCCGTCGACTCGACCGTCTCGCGGGTCTCCTCGACCTCCTCGCGGAGCGCCGTCAGCCTCGCGTAGACGTCCTCGGCCATGTCGGCTACTTTCTGGAGCTTCTTCGCCGTGCTGCCGAATCCCATACGTCGCCTACTGTCTCGCCGCTCCTGTGCCTTTCGGTCAGCCGAGGCCGGCCCGGTCTACGGCCCGGCGGAGGCCGACGTAGCCGCCGACGGCGACGACGGCGTAGCCGCCGACGACGACGGCAGCCGCCGGGCCGGTGCTGTCGAGTGCGAGACGAGCGGCCAGCCCCACCGGACCGTCCTCGTGGAGCGTCGTCCCGCCGAACAGCACGAGCGTTCCGAGGGAGTACGACAGCTGTGCGACCCGACGCTCGGCGGTGACGAGCGCCAGCGCCGCGCCGAGTGTCACCACGAGCGTCGAGAGCGCGGCGACGAGGACGAGGACAAGCGGCAGGTTCGCGACGCTCGTGCCGTTGAACTCGAGCAGGGCGACCCAGAGCGCGGCCTGCACCGGCGCCAGTCCCGCCGCCGCGAGCGCCTTGCCGTCGACGACGTCTGCCGCCGAGAGCGGCGCGGCGCGCAACAGCTCGAGCGTCCCGCGCTCGCGCTCTTCGGTGAGCGAGTCGACGACCGTAGAGCCGCCGATGAACACCGGGAGGAAGAGCAGGAGCGGGAGCAGGACGGTGTAGGTGAAGCCGTGGTACGGACTGGAGCGCCCCTCCGGCGGGAGCGCCAGCGGCTCTGCCGAGAGGTACGCCGACCGTTCGGCACGCTCGGCGCGCTCGTAGCCCCGCAGCGCGTCGCGCAGCTGGACGACGACGAGCGTCGTCCGAACGTCCGAGTCGGGGACGAGTGCCGTCACCGTGGTCCGGCTGCCGGTCCGCTCGGCCCGGACGACCGCGTCGAGTTCGCTCCGGTCGAACGCCGCGCGGGCCGACGGGGCGTCGTCGTAGGTACGCACGTCGAGCCCCCGGGTCTCCTCGACCGCGGTCCGGAGGTCTGCGACGGACTCGTCGTCGCCGACGACACCGACGTCGACGGCGTACCCCTCGACGCTCCCGGGATCGTACAGCGAGACGAGACCGACGACTAAGAACGACGAGAACGCTGCGATGAACGCCTGTATCAGCAGCGCGAGCAGGATCGTCTTCTCGGCCCGCAGCGAGGCCACTTCCCGACGGGCCAGCACCAGACGCGGGTCAGCCAAGACTCGTCACCACCACGAGGTTGTAGCCGGCGTGGAGCGTCACCGCGACCACCAGCCCGACGAGGTAGCCACGAACGCCCCGGACCGCGCCGAGCACAGAGACGCTCGCGGTCACGACGTGGAGCGCGAGCGGCGCGACGAGCAGGGCACCGACCGGGAGGACGCCAGCCGTCGCCGCCGTCGCCTCGCCGATCGGGACGGCGGTGAGGCCGACGGCCTGGAGGACGACGAACGCCTTCTCGCCGACGAAGAAGCCGACCCCCGCCAGCGCGCCGAGGACGAGCGCACCCTGAGCGGTCCGGTAGTCGACGAGCGGCCCCTCGTGGAGGCCGGCGTAGACGTGGAGGCTCTTCGCGACCTCCTCGATCCCGGCGACCACGACGAACAGAACGGGCAGGGCCGCCCCGCGCGGGAGCGCGAACAGGAGCGCGAGCGCGAGCAGTTCGGCGAGGAGGACGAAGGGGATAGAGAGCGCGGCGAGCGTCGCCGCCGACCGACGGCCGGCGACGCGGGCCGCGAGCGCGTCGAGGAGCTTCAGCGGCACCGGACGCTGGGTGAACAGGTCCTCCTCGCGGTAGACACCGACGCCGAGGACGAACAGCGAGCAACCGACGAGATAGACCGGTCCCGTCGAGAACAGGTACTCCGCGAGCGTCACAGACCCGCCCTGCAGATCGCGGACGACGAGCGTCAGCGGCGAGATGAGCGCCACCGGCGTGACGTTCGTGAAGATGGCCGGGACGAACGCGTACGCCGTCAGGAACACCGACACGGACACCGTGACGAAGGTGAGTTCCTTGAACGACCGGGCGAACATCGCCGTGGTGAACGTCGCTCCGAGGAAGGTGAGCGCTATCGGCAGTACCGCCGCGACAGAGAGCGCGCCGCCGCCGACGAGGACGGCGACAGCCACGACGAGGCCGAGCATCGCACCCAGGTACGGCAGGGTCTTGCCGGCGACGATCTCGCCCGGCGTCGCCGGCGAGACGAGGAGCAGTTCACCCCGGCGCCCGACACGCTCTTCCAGCATCGTCGACCCGTACGCCTGTACGACGAAGTTCATCGGGACGAGGAAGGCAAAGGCGAGGACGAGCGACGCGAACGGGAACGGCGGCGATATCTCCGCCGGCGACCCGCCGGACGTGCCGCCGAACGGGCCGGCAGTCCCGCCGCTCACGTCGGGGACGGCGAAGCCGTCGTCGTCGGACTCGTCGCTCCCGTCGTTCCGGTCGCTCCCGTCGTTCCCGTCGCTCCCGTCGTTCCGGTCGCTCCCGTCGTTCCCGTCGCTCCCGTCGTTCCCGTCGCTCCCGTCGTTCCCCGCCGCGATTCCGCCCCCCTCGCTCGTGCCGTCGAGCGCTCCCACGTCGCGGCTCACGTACCGCAGGTCGACGACGACCGGAAACGCAGCCGAGCGGTTCGTCTCGGCACGCATCAGCGCGAGATTGTGTTCGCGGACCGCCGAGCGAAACGCCGCGAGGGCGGCTCGGCCCTTCGGGCTGTCGGCGACGACCACCTCGCCGTCGTCGACGACGACCTCGGCTCGACCACTCGCGACGAGGCCGGGGTCGGACACGACGGGTCGTAGCGGCGCGGCGCCGTCGACCGGCGCGCGGTAGGGACTGTCCGGCGCGACACCGACACGGTAGATGTCGCGGTCGGGCGCGACGCCGCCGCTCGCGGCACCCGTCGCGACGACGGTGCCGGCGGCGAGGAGGGCGACGAGAAAGACGACGACGGTGGTACGGTCCAGCGTGTCGACGCTCCGGCGCACCTCCCAGCGCGCGATGCGGAGCGTCCGGGCGAGGCGGTCCAGCCTGCTCACCGCGACCCCCGTCGCAGGGCGTCGCCGGTCCGCCCTCGCTCTCTCGTCCGACCGGCGAGCGAGAGGAACACGTCCTCCAGTGACGGCTCCTCGGTACGGATGTCGACCACCTCACCGCCGGCTGCTGTCGCGGCGGCGCGAACCGTCTCGACGCCGTCCATGTCCGCGGCCTCGACGACGTGTCGGTCGCCGGACTCGACGGAGCCCTCGACCGGCACCGTGGTGTGGACCCGGTAGGTCGTCTCGCCGTGTTCGGCGCGAATCTCCGGCACCGTCCCGCGGGCGATTATCTCGCCCTCGTTCATGATCACGACCCGGTCACAGACCGACTCGACGTGGTAGAGGTTGTGCGCGCTGAACAGCACCGTCCGGCCGCCGTCTGCGAGTTCGCGGGTGAACTCCAGAACCGCGTCGGTGGTCAGCGGGTCCAGCCCGGACGCGGGCTCGTCGTAGACGAGCACGTCGGGGTCGTTTACCAGCGACCGTGCGATCGCGACCTTCCGCCTCATCCCCTTCGACATGTCGCCGAGGCGGCGGTCGCGGATGCCGAGCGAGAGGCGGTCGAGTGCGGCCTCGGCGCGCTCGTCGCCGACTTCGCGGGGGACGTCGTAGAGGTCGGCGAAAAAGCGGAGGTACGACCGTGGCGTCATCTCCTCGTAGAGTGGCGACTCCTCGGGGAGGAAGCCGAGCGACCGGCGCATCTCCGGGTCGGCGACGTCGCGGTCGGCGACGGTCGCCGAGCCGCCGGAGGGCTCGACGAGGCCGGCACACATCTTCAGCGTCGTCGTCTTCCCCGCGCCGTTCGGGCCGACCACGCCGAATATCTCGCCGGGGTCGACCGAGAATGTCGACCCCTCGACGGCGACGAAGTCGCCGTACTCCTTTCGCAGGTTCTCGACGCCGATCACGACTTTCGACTGGACGCGCGGCCTGTTAACCCCCTCGCCGGGTTCTCACTCCCCGTAGTCGTAGAACCCGCGACCGGCCTTCTTCCCGAGGTGTCCGGCGTCGACCTTCCGCTCCAGCAGGACCGGGGGGCGGTATCTGTCGCCCAGCTCGTCGTGGAGCGTCTCGGCGGCGTCCAGTACGACGTCCAGGCCGATGTGGTCGCCGAGCTCGAGCGGTCCCATCGGGGCGTTCGTACCGAGCTTCAGCCCCGTGTCGACGTCTCGTTTCGACGCGACGCCCTCGTCGTACGCACGGATGCCCTCGCAGACCCACGGAATGAGGACGCGGTTGACCACGAAGCCGGGGCGGTCTGCGGACTCCCACGTCGTCTTGTCGAGTGAGGCGGCGAACTCGTGGGCCAGCGAGACGGTCGCGTCGGCGGTCGTCTCGCCGCGAACCACCTCGACCCCCTCCATCAGGGGCACGGGGTTCATGAAGTGGAGGCCGACGACGTCGCCGGGTCGATCCGTCGCGGCGGCGATAGCCGTTATCGAGAGCGTCGACGTGTTCGTCGCGAGGACGGCGCCCTCGTCGGTGACCTCGTCGAGGTCCGCGAACACCTCTCGCTTGAGGTCGATCTCCTCCAGGACTGCCTCGACAGCGAGGTCGGCGTCGCCGAGGTCCGCGAGGTCCGTCGTGCCGGTCACCCGCGCTCTCGCCGCCTCTGCCGCCGCCTCGGTCAGCGACTCGCGCGAGACGAGACGGTCGAGGCTGTCGTCGATCCGGTCGAACCCGTCCTCGACGAGCTCCCTGCGGACGTCGCGCATCACCACGTCGTAGCCCGCGGTCGCGGCGACCTGTGCGATACCCGCGCCCATCGTGCCGGCGCCGACCACTCCGACGGTCTCGACACCCTCGACGGTGTGCATGGGTGGCGGTACAAGCCCCCCCGCCTAAGCGTGGCGGTGTGGCTCACCCTGAGGTTTTTGCCCTTCGTCCCTGTCGAATCACGTATGCTCCAGGGCGCAGACGACTCTATCAGCCGAGACGGACGGATGCTGATCCTCGCGTACGACCACGGCCTCGAACACGGCCCGGTCGACTTCGAACCGGTGCCAGAGACGGCGGACCCGGCGGTCGTGTTCGACCTCGCGACACACGACGCGGTGACGGCGCTCGCGGTCCAGAAGGGGATCGCGGAGGCGTACTACCCGGACTACGCAGACGACGTCACCCTGCTCGCGAAGCTGAACGGCACCTCGAACATGTGGTCCGGCGAGCCGGACTCGGCGGTGAACTGGTCTGTCGACTACGCCGCCGAGGTCGGTGCCGACGCGGTGGGCTTCACCGTCTACGGGGGGTCGAACCACGAGATAGAGATGGTCGAGGAGTTCCGCGAGGCACAGGAGCGCGCACGAGACCACGACATGAGCGTCGTGATGTGGGCCTACCCCCGTGGACAGGGCCTGCGGAACGCCGAGGACGCCGACACGATCGCATACTCGGCGCGGACGGCGCTCGAACTCGGCGCGGACGTGGCGAAGGTGAAACACCCCGGCAGCCGGGAGGCGATGGCTCACGCCGTCGAGGTGTCTGGCCGGACGGAGGTCGTGATGTCCGGCGGGTCGAAGACGGACGACCTGCAGTTCCTCCGCACGGTCGAGTCGGCGATGGACGCCGGCGCGAAGGGGCTCGCGGTCGGGCGAAACGTCTTCCAGCGCGAACACCCGCGGGCGATCCTCGACGCCCTGGAGGCGGTCATCTTCCGGGGCGAGAGCGCCGGCGACGCCCTCGAGCTCGCGACCCCGGAGCGGCCAGCCGACTGATGTCCGCCGACGACGTCGCCGGGACAGCGCCGGGGCCAGCCGCAGTCGGCGTCGGCGTCTCCGCGGGCCGCAGGCTGCCGCCGGTCTGGACGCCAGACGAGCGCCGCGGGCGGGTACCGGTCTGCTCCGGCCCCGAGCGGCTGGACCGGTCCCCCGAAGCCGAGCCGTGAATCCACGCGACCGGGTCCGTGCCGCCGTCGTCGACGCGCCGACGGCACTCGGCGACGCCGACGGCGTCGCCGTCGTGGAGACGGACCTCGACGGTCTCGTCCGGACCCGGCCTGACTGTGTCGTCCTCGGCGGCCCGACGCCGGAGCGAATCGCCGCCGCCCGCCGCGGAGCGCCCGGCGCTGCCGTCGTCGCAGTGACCGCAGACGACCCCGGACCGGCGCTCGACGCCGGTGTGCGCGACGTCTTGGACCCGTCGCTCGTCTCCGACCACCCGGTGCTCGCGGCGCGCCGGGTCGCCGACGCCGGTCGGGCCGCCGCCGCTCGGGTGTACCGCCGGGTCGTCGACGCCACGGCAGACGCGACGGCGGTGGTCGGCACCGACGGGCGGCTCCGGGCCGTCGACGATGCGTTCGCGGCGCTGGCCGGCACCGACCCGGCAGCCCTCGTCGGCGAGCCGGCGACGGCGGCGCTCGACGACCGGCACGTCGACCTGGTGCTCGGCGCCGCCGAGGGGGCAGCCCCGGAGCAGCGTGCGGTCGTCTCGTTCGGCCACGAGGCCGACGACGGTCGGCGGGTCGAGACGCGGGTCGCGCCCGTCACCGCCGACGGGGCGCTCGACGCCGTCGCCGTCGCGCTCCACGACGTCACCGACCGCGAGCTGCTGAACGCCGAACTGGGCCGGCGCGGCCAGCGGCTGGAGGAGGTGGCGAGCCTCGTGAGCCACGACCTCCGCAACCCACTGAACGTCGTCTCCGGGCGGCTCAACCTCGCGCTGGAGACGGGCGACACGAGTCACGTCGAGCCGGCGCTCCGGGCGACCGAGCGGCTCTGTGCACTCGTCGACGACATCCAAGCACTCGCGCGGGCGAGCCACCGGGTGACGCCCGGCGAACGGGAGCCGGTCGACCTCGCGTTCACCGCGCGGGTTGCGTGGGGCAGCGTCGACACCGGCGACGCGAGCCTCGACGCCGAGCCGGCGTCCGGGACGACCGTCGCCGCAGACGAGGACCGCCTGCTGACGCTGTTCTCGCGGCTCTTCGAGAACACCGTCGCCCACGCCGGCGACGCGCCGACCGTCCGGGTCGAGCCGACCGACGACGGATTCGTGATCGCCGACGACGGTCCCGGCTTCGGCGACACCGCGGCCCGCGCCGTCGACCCGGGGGTCACGACCGACGACGACCGGACGGGGTTCGGACTCGCGGTCGTCGCAGCCGTCGCGGACGCGCACGGCTGGCGCACTCGCGTCGACGACGCCGACGGTGCGCGGGTCTCGTTCGCCGTCGACGACCTGCCGGACCACCCGTGAGGGGTCTGTCACGCGACGGCGCAGGGCCCGGGCGTGTGTCGCTGTCCCGTCTGTGACACGCCGGAGCCCACGACCCGAGTGTCGACCGGCAGGGGTCCCGGAGGCGGGCAGGCGTCAGACATCCGTCACCGCCGCGGCGACAGTGCCGACAGGAGGGCCTGGCGCGGAGGGGCCACGCGACCGGCGGGCCGGCCTGCGACCCGGAGCACGCCGGCTGCCGGACCGGAGCCCGCGACACGGAGCACGCCGGCGGGTTCAAGAGCCAGGCGCGCGCGGAGCCGGTATGGCGACACGCCGAAGTATGCTGTTTACCCCCGCCGACCGCCCGGACCGACTCCGGACGGCCCCGGAGACGGGCGCAGACGTGCTCTGTTTCGACCTCGAGGACGGCGTCGCGCCGGGCCAGACGGCCACGGCCCGCGCGTCGGTCCACGGGGTGCTGTCCGACCCCGACTTCGACCCCGACGCCGAGGTGTGCGTCCGGCTGAGCCGCGACCCCGCGGCAGACGCCGAGGTCGTGGCAGGCGACGACGTCCGCCTCGACGCGGCGATGGTTCCGAAGGTCGAGTCGGCGGCAGACGTCGACCGGGTCGCCGACCTGCTGGCCGAGGCGGGCCACCCGGTTCCGGTCTTCGCCCTCGTCGAGACGGCACAGGGCGTGCTGGCGGCAGACCGGGTCGCCGCCGCGGGGCCGACGGCGGTCCTCTGTTTCGGCGCCGAGGACCTGACCGCCGACCTCGGTGCCGAGGCGGGACCGGGCCGCGCAGAGGTGGCGTACGCCCGCCAGCGAATCCTCGTCGCGGCCCGCGCGGCGGACGTCGCAGCGCTCGATACCGTCTACGTCGACTACGAGGACGAGACCGGTCTCCGCGACGACACCGCCGCCGCTGTCGCGCTCGGCTACGACGGCAAGGCGGCGATCCACCCGACACAGATCGACCCCATCCACGAGGTCTTCGCGCCCGACCCCGAGCGGGTGGCCTGGGCCGAACGAGTGCTCGCCGCCCGCGACGAGGCCGACGGCGGGGTCGCGACGCTGGACGGCGAGATGGTCGACGCGCCGACCTTCGCCCGGGCCGAGCGGGTGCTGGAGCGGGCTGGCCGGTGAGTCCGCCGTACCGAGCCGGGCGACGGGGCGGTAGGCTTAATCAGCCGGCAGGTCGCCCACGACCATGGGCACGGAGGCGAACCCGTTCGAGAGCCTGCAGGAGCAGATCGACGACGCCGCCGCGTTCGTCGACGCCGACGACGGCGTCCTCGAGCGGCTGAAGCACCCCGAGCGGGTGCTGGAGCTCAACCTCACCGTCGAGATGGACGACGGCTCGCTCGAGCGGTTCAGCGCCTTCCGGTCGCAGTTCAACGGCGACCGGGGACCGTACAAAGGCGGTGTCCGCTACCACCCGGGCGTCACCCGCGACGAGGTGAAGGCGCTGGCTGGCTGGATGGTGTACAAGTGCGCGGTCGTCGACGTGCCGTACGGCGGCGGGAAGGGCGGCATCGCCGTCGACCCCGCCGCGTACAGCGCCGCAGAACTCGAGCGGATCACCCGGTCGTTCGCGACGGAGCTCCGACCGATCATCGGCGAGGATCTCGACGTCCCGGCACCGGACGTCAACACCGGCCAGCGGGAGATGAACTGGATCAAAGACACCTACGAGGTGCTGGAGAACACCACCGCGCCGGGCGTCGTGACGGGTAAGGCGCCGTCGTCGGGCGGGAGCCTCGGCCGCGTCGAGGCGACCGGTCGGAGCGTGATGCTCACCGCACGGGAGGCGTTCGACCACCTCCGCGACGGTATCGAGGGCGCGACGGTCGCGGTCCAGGGGTACGGTAACGCGGGCTACGTCGCCGCGACTCTCCTCGAGCAGGAGGGCGCGGACGTCGTCGCCGTCTCGGACTCCAGCGGCGCCGTCCACGACCCCGGCGGGCTCGACACGGAGGCGGTCAAGGACCACAAGCGCGAGACTGGCGCGGTCGCCGGTGCGCCCGGCACCGAGCGGTGGACGAACGAGACCCTCCTCACGTCGGACGTCGACCTGCTGGTCCCGGCGGCGCTCGAGAACGCCGTCGACGGGTCGCTCGCCCGCCAGACGGAGGCGGGGATGGTCGTCGAGGCGGCGAACGGGCCGCTCACGCCGGAGGCGGACGAGGCGCTGACCGAACGCGGTGTGCCGGTCTTCCCCGATATCCTGGCGAACGCCGGCGGCGTCACCGTCTCGTACTTCGAGTGGGTCCAGAACCGACAGCGGTTCTCCTGGACGAGGGCGCGCGTGAACGAGGAGCTAGAGCGGATCATCACCGACGCGTTCGACGGCCTCGTCGAGGCCCGCGAGGCCCGCGACCTGCCGAACTTCCGCACCGCCGCCTACGTCGTCGCGATCCGGCGCGTCCTCGAGGCGTACCGCGAGGGCGGCGAGTGGCCGTAGCTGGCGTGACTCGCGGCCCGGGCCACGCCGACGACCCTCCGGCTGTCGCAGCGGCGCGCTCCAGAGGGGAACGGTTTTGCGTCGCGACCCCCGAGATGACGGTATGAACGGTCGACTGGTCACCGGGAGCAAGAGCAGATGAACGGGAACGATCGGCAGGCGTACGACCGCGGGACGAGTCTCTACTCGCCCGACGGGCGGATCTACCAGGTCGAGTACGCCCGCGAGGCCGTCGCGCGTGGCGCGCCGGCGGTGGCGGTTCGTGCCGACGACGCGGTGGTGCTCGCCGCCGTGGTGAACGCACGGTCGTCGCTCCAGGTCGAGGACAGCGTCGAGAAGCTCCACAAGCTCGACGACCACCTCGGCGCCGCGACGGCGGGCCACGCCGCCGACGGGCGGCAGCTCGTGGACTTCGCGCGTCGGGCCGCGCAGCGCGAACGGCTGCGTTACGGCGAGCCGATCACCCCGGAGACGGCGGCGACGGGGCTCGCCGACAACGTTCAGGAGTACACACAGTCCGGCGGCACCCGCCCGTTCGGCGCCGCGCTCCTCGTCGGCGGCGTCCACGAGGGCGAGCCGTCGCTGTACGCGCTCGGTCCCGAGGGTGTCCCCGAGACGTGGCGCGCCGCCGTCATCGGCGCGGACTCGACGGCGATACGCGAACGTCTCGAGGAGACGTACCGCGGCGGGCTCGACGCCGACGGCGCGCTCTCCGTCCTCGTCGACGCCCTCCACGAGAGCGACGACGAGGTCGGACCCGACGACCTCGTGGTCGCCGTGGTCGACGGCGACGGCTACCGGCGTCTCGACCTCGACGCCGTCGCGGCGGCGTTCGACGACGAGCGGGAGTAGCCGCCCGCGGGCGAAAACGGAACGGTTTTAGGCGTCTCGACTGACCTCCGTGTACGTCTTCGGGTTCGCTCCGATAGTGTAGTCCGGCCAATCATATTGCCCTCTCGAGGCGATGACCGGGGTTCGAATCCCCGTCGGAGCAGTTCTGTCGACACGATGACCGCGACGAGCGCGGACACGCCGGTCTGCGTCGGGTCGACCGCGACGGCACGCCGTCGAGAGTGTCGTCTCCGATCACCGGGTCGCTGCCCGCGTGTCCTCGCTCTGCCGTAGCGCCTCGTCGCCGTCGACGACCCGTGCCCAGACGGCCAGCGCCGGCGGGAGCACGACGACCGAGGCGAGGTAGGAGTAGAGCACCGTCGCCCCGGTCAGGACGCCGAACTGGCCGAGAACGGGCGTGATCGCGATCACCAGCACGCCGATGCCCGTGACGGTGGTGAGCATACTCCCCGTCAGCGCGCCGCCCGTCCCGCGGACGGCGGCGACGAGCGCCGCGAACACGTCCTCGCCGCCGTACTCCTCGGAGAAGCGGTGGACCATGTGCGCCGAGTAGTCGACGCCGAGGCCGATCCCGATCGAGAGGATCGTGCCGGTCAGGACGTTGAACGGGATGTCGAGGTACCGCATCGTCGCGGCGATGCCCGCAACCGTGACCGCGATCGGGAGGAGGTTGACGACGCCGAGGGATGGCCGTCCCTCGAGCACCGCGTAGGCGACGACGAGAAAGACGCCGGTGCCGGCGAGCGCGTAGACGAGGCTGACGAACGCCGACTCGCCGATGACGTCCGAGACGGCCTTGAGAACGACGACGCCTCCCGTCGCGGTCGCCTCGACCCGGAACCGGTCGGCGACGGCGCGGGTGTCGTCGGTCACCGCCGCCTGTGAGGCGTCGGCCTCTACCGCGTACTCGACCCGCGCTGCGGTGTAGCTGTCCGTGATGTAGTTCAGCGCCCGTTCGCGAGCCGGCGAGTCGAGCAGGGCGTCGTAGATCACCACGAGGTTGTCGTCCGGGATCCCGTTCGCGTTCCGGTCGTTCCGGGCGACGAGCCGGGCGAACTCGGGGTTACGCTCGGCGTACGAGCGGATCACGGTCACGATAGAGGTCTCGCGGGCGTGGCCGTCGTCGACGACGAACGAGTCGGGCGGGTCGTCGCCCGCGCGCCACATGGACTCGAGTGCGCCGTCGTTCGTCAGCGACCCCTCGACGTACACCGTCGTGGTGTCTTCCTCGCCGGTCTGGAACCGCGCCTCGAGGAAGTTCGTCGTCTCCGCCACCGTGTAGTCCCGCGGCTGAACCTGCTGTGGCAGGTACTCCAGGTACGCCGGGTTGTCCTCCGGCGGGAGGAAGTCGTCCTGTGTGAACCGGCTGTCGACGCCGGCGCCGTAGTGGCCGAGCCACGCCGTGCTGAGGAGGACGACCACCAGAAACAGCTTCGGCGCGACCCGGGCGATCTGTATCCCGACCGGGAGGACGGCACCGAGAAGCGAGTCCTCGGAGCCGAGGGGCTGTGAGCCGAACGCGGGGACGCCCCACCGCTCGCGCAGGCCGTCGGCGTACACCTTCGCCGCGGGGAGGAAGACCCCGAAGATCAGGAACGTAAAGACGATACCGACCGCGGCGACGAGCCCGAAGTCGCGGATCGAGCCGAGCGTGCTGCTCAGGTTCGCGGCGAAGCCGATCACCGTCGTTCCGGTGACGATGGCGAACGCGACCAGCAGCTGGTCGGTCGCGGTCCGCATCGACGCCGCGATCGCCGTCCCCCGAGCCCGCTCCTCGCGGTACCTGTTGATCGCGTGGATGCCGAAATCGATCCCGACCGCGAGCAGGAGCGGCGGGACGGCGATCAACAGCTGGGAGAATGCGATACCCGCCAGGCCCATGAACCCGAACGTCCAGAGCATCGCCATCGCGAGCGAGACGATTCCGAGCAGCAGGTCGACCGGGTCGCGGTAGGCGAACGCGAGGAAAAACAGGATCAGCCCGGCCGCGGCGGGGACGACCAGCCGGAGCGAGTCGCCGATGACCGACGAGAACTCCTCGGCGGTCAGCCCGCTCCCGAACACCGTGATGTCGCCGCCGACGGAGTCGACGACGAACACCGCGTGCTGCTGGATGTCGGTCAACGGGTTCGACCCGCTCGCTCCCGGACCGCCGCCCGTGTCGCCCCGGATCGAGTGCCTGACGACCCCGATCGTCGCGGAGGCAGAGGCCGACTCCGCGTTGAAGTCGGTGCTCAGACTCGCCCGCAGGCCAGGGGTCTGCTCGACTGCGGTCCGGACCGCGCGGTCGACCGCCGCCGGCGTCGCGCCCTCGACGGCGCGGATCTGCGCCTCGTAGCTCGTCGCATCCGGGTCGAGCGTGCGCGCGACGGCCCGCGCGACGCTCGTCGACGACTCGACCTGGAGCTCCGGATTCCGCGACAGTCGGTGTTGAGCCCGGAGCATCCGCAACAGCGCCGGCTTCGAGAGGACGTTCTGGTTCGACTGGATCAGCTGTGTCGTCCCCGCCGACCGCTCGAACGTCACCCGCTCGAAGTTGTCGTTGACGTCCGCTAGCGCGTCGGCCGCGGGCACGTCGTCGACGAACTGACTCGTCCCCGACTCGGTGCCTGACTGCCCGAGGCCGAGCGCCAGCACGCCCGACAGCAGCAGGAAAGCGAGGATCACCCGCTTTGGCCGGTCGGCTATCCAGCCGTCGACGACGTCGACGTACCGCTGGTAGTCGAGCTGGGTCCGCACTGGTCAGCCCGACCGGCGGCGCCAGCCGACGACACCGGCGGCGGCGACGACGAGCGCTCCGGCGGTGAGCGAGACGGGGAAGCCGCCGCCCTCGGACCCGGTCACGCGCACCGCGGTCGTGTACGTCTTGGAGATCTCGGTGTCGCCGTCTGGCATCTCGTACTGGAGGTCGAACGAGACCGGGTACTCCTTCGGGAGCGCGCCGTCTGCCGCGCTCAGGGCGACCGCGAAGGTCGCCGTCTCGCCCGGCTCGAGCCGACCGGGGACGATCCCCTCGTCGTTGTCGCTCGACAGCGGGCTCTGGACGAACGCCTTCGCCTCGACGTTCGTCAGCGGCTGGTCCCCGTTGTTCGTGATCCGGACGGTCACGGCCTTCGTCTGGCCTGCGGTGATGCCCGCTGTCGTGGTCTCGACCACGAACCGGTCGCGCCGGGGCTCGATCTGCGCCCGTGTCTCCAGCGCGTCGCTCGTCTTGACCGTGTTGCGGCTGTTGCGGTATCGGGTGGTGAGCTCGAACTGCTGGGCGCTCGGAGTCGCCGCAGCACTCACCATGACGGCGTACGTGACGCGCGCGCGCTCGCCAGGGTCGAGGGTGTCGACGGCGTACTCCGCCGAGTCGACGATCACGTCCGGGTTGGTCGTCGAGAGGACGACGACGGGGCTTCGCGCTGTCGCCGGACCCTCGTTGACGACCGTGCCGGCGAGCCGCCCCTCCTCGCCGACCCGGAGGTCGGCGGAGACGCCCGTCAGCGAGAACGACTGCTCGGCGGCGGGCCGGAGCCCGACGTTCAGCGTCCGCGAGACCCGGTCGATACCGTCCGTGTCCAGGTAGTCGACCGCGAGGTCGACCGTGTAGTTCCGGAGCGTCGCCTCGTCGGCGGTCGCGACGGTGTACTCGACGGTCCGACGCTCACCCACTCCCCACGTACCGACGTTCGCCGTCGACCGCTCCGAGCCGGTGCCGAACCGGAGCTCGTCGCTCCGGGACGTCGCCGTCACGCTGGCGTCGCGGGCGGGCTTCGTGCCGGTGTTCGCGATCGTCACCGACAGCGAGCCGCGGCTGCCGACCTGCGCCGCGGAGGTCCGGTCGACGACGGCGAACCGCGGCTGTGCGCGGACCCGGACGGTGACGTACCGCGTCGTCTCCTCGGTGAAGTCGTTGTACTCCGCGCCGAAGGAGTCGTACTCGACCCCGCGGGTGTACGCGTAGGAGACGTCGACGGGCACGCGGTAGCTCCCCGGCGCGGCGTCCCCGTCGACGGTCACTTCGATCGGCGACACCGGGGTGGTGCCGGTCGGGACGTTCCCGACGCCAACCGGACCGCCGGTCACCTCGATCGGTGCCGGTCCGGGGCGAGCCTCGACGACGACGCCGCGGGCGGTCGTGACGCGCTCCTCGTACTGCGCCGGGCCGCCCTCGCTGATCCGCCCGCGGTTCGAGAGCGTCAGGTCGAGTGTCGTCTGCGTCCCCGGCTCGACTTCCGGGTTCGAGACGATCACGTCGACGTCCGGCTGTCCGATCACCTGCCCGGAGCTGCCGGTCTGTGCGACAGCCGGGACGACGGCAGAGAGTCCGACGAGGACGACGGCGGCAGCGACGAGGGCGGCACGGGCGCCGGTCACGAGCGACCCCGGTGTGGCGGAGCGGCGACTCGGCACTCGGTGGTGGAGGGCTGGTCGAATACGATCAGTAGTGTTTGGCGGCGTGTAGTAAAGTATCTTGCCACCCGTGTCGCGGCTGTCGGAGCCGGACCTGGTTCGGGATCGAAGGCAGACCGGGCAAACGTTCTTGTGTTCCAAGGCGAGACGCCGGTCGTGCGCGACCTAGACGAGACGGACGTCGAGATTCTGTCACTCCTCGCCGAGGACGCCCGGCGGCCGTTCAGCGGGATCGGCGAGACGGTCGGGCTCTCCGGCCCCGCGGTCTCCGACCGGGTGACGCGGCTCCGCGAGTCCGGCATCCTCGAGCGGCTCACGGTCCAGATCGACCGGTCACAGCTCCGGGCCGGTGTGCCGGTGTTCGTCCGAGCGTCGGGTGTCGAGGACGTCGGCGAACTCCGGGCACGCCTGCGCGACGCCGAGGGCGTCGAACACGTCTTCGTCACCGCCGACGGCGGCGTCTGGTTCGCGGGCCGGGCTGCGGGCCGGCGGGTCCGGACGTGGGTCTCGGGACTGCTCGACGGCGACGCGGCGGAACACGAGGTGACGCTCGTCGACGACGTCGAGTGGACGCCGTCGCTCTCGGGGACGACGTTCGCACTCGCCTGCGCGGAGTGTGGCAACACCGTCGACAGCGAGGGCGAGTCCGTCCGCCTCGACGGTACGGTCCAGCATTTCTGCTGTGGCTCCTGTCGCGACCGGTTCGTCGAGCGGTACGAGCGGCTGTCCGAGGACGCCTGACCGGACGTTCGATCCCGAAATAACTCCCCCTCGCGAGGCGGGATCTCGAAGCAGAAAACGAGGTAAGTGAGGAGCACGTACTAGTACGCGTGTCCGACCGAACCGTCTCGCTGACAGTCACCGGGATGACCTGCGCGAACTGCGCGACGACCGTCGAGGAGTCGCTCGCGGCGCTCCCGGAGGTCCGCGAAGGGTCCGTGAGCTACGCGACGGACGAGGCGACGCTGACCGTCCGGTCGGAGACGACGCTCGCGGACGTGGTCGACGCCGTCGAGTCGGCGGGATACGGCGTGGTCACGGAGTCCGGAACGGTCGGCATCGCGGACGTGACCTGTACGGACTGCGCCGAGACGGTCGGCGCGGCGCTCCGGGACGTCGACGGGGTCGTCGACGCCGTGGTCGACGACGCGACGGACGAGGCGCGGGTGACGTACCTGCCCGACGTCGTCTCGCGCGACGACCTCTACGACGCCGTCGAGCGGGCGGGCTACGAGCCGGCGCGTGGGTCCGACGCCCCCGACAGGTCGGAACGGGACGACGCACGGGAGGCCGAGCAGCGCCGCCAGCGCCGGCTGACGCTGTTCGGCGCGGCGTTCGTGCTCCCGCTTCTCGCCGTCCTCGTCGAGAAGACGCTCCTCGGCGGGAGTCTCTCCCCGGACCGGGTCTTCGGGCTGCCGTTCGGCTGGGTCGAACTCGTCCTCGCGACGCCGGTACAGGTCGTCCTCGGCCTGCCGTTCTACCGGAGTGCGTACCGTGCCGTCGTCCAGAACCGGCGCGCGAACATGGACGTCCTCGTCGCTCTCGGCGCCTCGACGGCCTACGGCTACTCCGTCGCCGTGCTCCTGGGTCTCCTGGCCGGCGGTCTCTACCTCGACACGGCGGCGTTCATCCTCGTGTTCATCACCCTCGGGAACTACCTCGAAATCCGGTCGAAGGGACGGGCCGGCGAGGCGCTCCGCCGACTCCTGCGGCTGGAGGCCGAGACGGCCACCCTCGTCGACGACGACGGAGCCGAGACAGCGGTTCCTCTCGACGACGTCGAGCCGGGCGACCGGATGAAGATCCGACCGGGCGAGCGGGTGCCGACGGACGGTGTCGTCGTCGAGGGGCAGAGCGCCGTCGACGAGTCGATGGTCACCGGCGAGTCCGTCCCGGTCGAGAAGACTGTCGGCGACGAGGTGGTCGGCTCGACGGTGAACGAACACGGCGTCTTGATCGCCGAGGCGACGAACGTTGGCGCGGACACGGCGCTCCAGCAGATCGTCCGGACCGTCGAGGCGGCACAGTCCCGACAGCCCGAGATACAGCATCTCGCCGACCGCATCTCCGCGTACTTCGTCCCGGCGGTGGTCGCAAACGCCGTCGGCTGGGGCGCGCTCTGGCTCCTCGCTCCGGAGGCACTCGCCGGGGTAGTGACAGCGCTCCCGCTCTGGGGTCTCGTCGCCGGTGGGCCTGCCGTCGCCGGCGGGACCGTCTCGACGCTCGAGTTCGCGGTCGTCGTCTTCGCCTCCGCCGTCCTGATCGCCTGCCCCTGCGCGCTCGGGCTGGCGACCCCCGCCGCGACGATGGTCGGGACGGCAGTCGGCGCGCGCAACGGCGTGCTGTTTGAGGGCGGCGACGTCCTCGAGCGCGCCCGCGACGTGGAGGCCGTCGTCTTCGACAAGACCGGCACGCTGACCGAAGGCGACATGACGCTGACCGACGTCGAGGTCGTCGGTCCGTCGACAGACGGCGGTCGGCTCCGCACGGACGACCGGCTCGACGAGGACGGCGTGCTCCGTCTCGCGGCGAGCGCCGAGCGCGGCAGCGGCCACCCCCTCGCCCGCGCCGTCGTCGAGGGCGCCGCCGAGCGCGGCGTCGAGACGGTCGACCCGGACGAGTTCGAGAGCGTCCCCGGTCGGGGCGTGCGCGCGACCGTCGACGTTCACGAGAGCGGCGCGCTCGCCCGTCGGGAGCCCGAGACGGACTCCGGCGACGGCGTCACGGTTCTCGTCGGCAACCGCACGCTCCTCCGCGACGCCGGTGTCGACCCCGCGCCCGCAGAGGCGACGATGGAGCGACTCGAACGGGCGGGCAAGACCGCGATGCTCGTCGCCCGTCGCCGGTCCGGGGGAGACGGCGCGGTCGTCGGTGTCCTCGCGAGCGCGGACACGGTGAAGCCGACCGCCGCCGACGCGGTTGGTGCGCTCCGCAGCCGGGGCATCGAGGTGATGCTCCTCACCGGCGACAACCGGCGGACGGCACGCGCCGTCGCCGAAGCGGTCGGCATCGACCCGGAGAACGTCCGCGCCGAGGTGGTGCCCGCCGAAAAGGCCGACGCCGTCAAGGCGATCCAGGACGGCGGCCGGCGGGTGATGATGGTCGGCGACGGCGTCAACGACGCGCCGGCGCTCGCCGTCGGACACGTCGGGACGGCACTCGGCTCCGGCACCGACGTCGCGATCGAGGCGGCAGACGTGACGCTGATGCGGTCGGACCCGCTCGACGTAGTAACGGCGATCCGGGTCTCCGAGGCGACGCTCTCGAAGGTCAGGCAGAACCTCGTCTGGGCGCTCGGCTACAACGCCGCGATGATACCGCTCGCGTCGCTCGGTCTGCTCCAGCCGGTGTTCGCGGCGGGCGCGATGGCCTTCTCCAGCGTCTCGGTGCTCGGGAACAGTGTGCTCTTCCGGCGGTACGTCCCGGACCACGACTACCGGCTGCTCGGCTGGCGCCGCTGAGCGGCTGAGAGGCGACCGGACGTCCGGCGTCGACTCGTCTGTCACCCGAGCGAGACGTCGAGGTAGAGCGTCACGACAGTCCGAGTGTCGCCAGCCGCTCTCCCCTGCGTGTGGATATCGGGGCCGATCTCGCCGGAGATGACGAACGGCACGGCGCCGGCGGCAAACCCCGTCGCGCACGGGAGGAGTGGCTCGACGACGACCGCGGCGAGGCCGCCGAACACGGCGTGCGGGTAGGTGCGTGCGGGACGATTGCGTCGCTCCGGTCGAGAGAGCGCACCGAGCGTGACGCCGACGGGCGTCGGCACCGGGCTCCCGCCCGAGTACGTCTCGATGCCGGGAACGACGAGGCTCGTGACCGCCGCGGTGAGTCACTCCGGGACGAAGCCGAGCGTGTCGTCCAGCACGCTCCGAGGGATCTCGGCGGACGAGAACCAGCGACGCGCGAGCAGGTTCATCGCCGCGACGACCGGCCCGCCGAGAGGCGGGTCGCTCCAGACGGGTCCGGTCTGCACGGGCGTTCCCCCGGCTGGAGCCGAAGTAGCGTCCCCGCCGCCGCGTGTCGGGCCGTTCAAGACGCTGCCGCCCGTGCCGTCTCACGTGACCTCGGACTGGGACGAGCCGTCGATTCGGGACCTCCACGCGGCGCTCGTCGACCTCCACGGGCCGGTCGAGCGGACCGACGCCCACGGGGGCGAGCCGGGCGAAGGCGTACGACAGCTCCTGACGACGATTCTCTCGCAGAACGTCGCCGACCAGAACACCGAACGAGCCGCCGAGGCGCTGTTCGGCCGCTACGACGACTACGCCGCGATCGAGGCGGCGCCCCACGACGAACTCGCGGAGACGATCCGCGTCGCCGGTCTGCCGGACCAGAAGGCAGCGCGTATCCAGCGGGCGCTCGAGACGGTGCGCGAGGAGACCGGTGGCGCGTACTCGCTGGCCTTCCTCGACGCGTTACCGACCGACGAGGCGAAATTGTGGCTGACTGACATAAAGGGTGTCGGACCGAAGACGGCGAGTGTGGTGCTCAACTTCCACTTCGGCAAGCCGACGATGGCGGTCGACACCCACGTCGAGCGGGTGTCGAAGCGGTTCGGGCTGGTGCCGGAGTCGGCGTCGAACGTCCGCGCACACGACGTCCTCGACGGCGTCGTGCCGGACGAGTTGACCTACCCGCTGCACGTCCTGCTCATTCGCCACGGGCGTGAGTACTGCGCCGCACGGTCGCCGGACTGTACGAACCCGGTCTGCGAGCGCTACTGCGAGTGTGCGGCCTGCTGATTCTGGGCCCACTCCTCTAGTCCGACGGCGGCGACGCCACACAAAACCGCCCCGGCGAGGGCGGCGGCTGCGCCCCGGAAGGCGCGGTCGCGGACGCCGACGAGCGCCGTCGCCGTCAGGCCGCCCGCGAGCGCGCCACAGAGGTACGCGGCGGCCCGGGTCGGGTCGAGTGTCACGCCGCGGTCTGCGCGCCGGCGCGTCCTAAACCTCCCGACCCGACGCCGAAGAGCTAACACCGGAGCGGGCGAGCGCCGGCTGTGGACACACTCTCCCGCGACGAACTGACGGCGCTGGCCGACGAGTTCGGCGTCGGGCTCCCGGACGCGCAGGTCGAGACGGTTCGCGCACAGGTAAACGACTTTCTCGCGCCGCTCTCTGACCTGACGACGCTTCCGACGCCCGCCGACAGTCGACCGGCTGGCGGTGAACGGTCGTGGCACGCACCGGAGACGAACCCCTACGGTGCGGTCGCACACTGGTGTGACGTCCCCGCCGCCGGCGACGGGCCGCTCTCCGGAACGGCGGTGGGGGTAAAAGACGTCGTCGCGGTCGCGGGCGTGCCGATGGAGTGTGGGAGCGACGTGATGCGCGGTCACGTCCCGGGAGTCGACGCCGTCGCCGTCGAGCGGCTCCGGGCAGCCGGCGCCGATGTCGTCGCGACCCTGGCGTGCGACGAGTTCGCCGGGAGCGCCCGCGGCACGACCGGCGCGGACGGACCGGTACTGAACCCTCACGACACGGCGCGGACCGCCGGCGGGTCGTCCGGCGGGAGCGCCGTCGCGGTCGCGACGGGCGACGTCGACGCAGCCCTCGGCTCCGACACGGGTGGGTCGGTACGCATACCCGCTGCGTTCTGCGGCGTCGTCGGCCTGAAGCCGACCCACGGGCTGGTACCGCTGGCGGGCGTCGTCGAGAACACCTACACGCAGGACCACCTCGGCCCGCTGGCCGACTCGGTGCGTGGCTGTGCACGACTGCTCGACGCCGTCGCCGGCCCGACGCCCGCCGACCCGGCGAGTGCCGTCGCCGCGGCGCGGGACGACTACCGCGTCGGCGGCTACGTCGAGGCCGTCGACGACCCGCCGGAGGCCGCCGACCTCACGCTCGCCGTCGTCGAGGCGGGGACGAGCGACGAGGTTCGACCGGACGTCGTCGCGCGGACCGCAGCGGCGGTCGACCGGCTCGAGACCGCCGGTGTCGCCGTCGAGCGGGTGGTCGTCGACCACTACGACCGGACGCCGGCGATCAAGAACCTCCTCAGCCTCACCGAACTGGCCGCTCACTGGCGCGCGGGCGGGGCGCCGTACCGTCGCGGCGGCGTCGTCGACCCGGCCCACGTCGAGGCGCTCACCGCACGGACGCGGGCGTACGGTGACCGCCTCGGACCGTACTACCGGAGCAAGCTACTCGCCGGCGCGCGCCTCATACAGCGTGGCGGCGGCCTCTACGCTCACGCGCAGGCCGCCCGCGAGGCGGTCCGGGAGTCGTTCGCGGACGCCCTCGCCGGCGTCGACGCCCTCGTGACGCCGACGGTGCCCGACGTCGCGCCGCGTCTGCCCGACACCGCCGACCCCGGCTTCGACTACGCGTACGCCACCCGACCCGCGGACGTCACCCGTCAGCCGGCCGTGACGCTCCCGAACGGCACCGTCGACGGCCTGCCCGTCGGTCTCCAACTCCAGGCCGGGACGTTCGAAGAGACCCACCTGCTCGGTGTCGCCGCGCGCGTCGAGCGGGCGCTTGCCTGACGTCTTTGTCCGTGGCGCTCGACGAGCGCCCGTGACGGACGAACCGGCAGAGCGACGGGTCGGCGAACTGCTCCGCGAGCGCGGCGAACGCGTGGCGCTCGCCGAGTCCCTGACCGGCGGGCTGGTCGGGTCGCTGTTGACCGACGTCCCCGGCTCGTCGGACTACTTCGACCGCGCGACCGTGGCGTACTCGAACGACGCGAAGCTGGAGACGCTCGGGGTGACCCGCGAGTCGCTGGACGCCGCCGGCGCCGTCTCGGCGCCGGTCGCAGAGGAGATGGCCCGTGGTGCGCGCGACACCGCCGGCACGGCCTGGGGTGTCTCGACGACCGGTATCGCGGGACCGACCGGCGGGACAGCCGAGAAGCCCGTCGGCCTCGTCTACGTCGGCGTCGCGCACGCGGCGTCGTGGGGAAGCGGCGAGTCGTTCGCACGGACGGCGCGCCACGTCTTCGACGGCGACCGTGCCGCTGTCAAGCGTGCGAGCGCGGAGGCGGCGCTGACGGCGCTCGCGGCGGCGCTCGATCGGTGACCGCCGACCGACGAACGACGCGGCTAAGTCACGCCCGCCCCCCACGTATACTGTGTCCGACACGTTCGGCGTCGGTGTCGGTGTCGGCGACGACAGCCTCCGGCTCGTCGTCCGCGTGCCCTCGGACGTCGACGCCGCGTGGCGTGACCGCGAGGCGTTCCGGGAGCGCGTCGAGACGGCGGTCTGGCGCCACCTCGACCGGGATGCGGTGCTGGGCGAGATAGCCCGCGAGACGCCCGCCGGCGAGACGGTCCGGCTCGGGACCGTGTCGCTCGACCCCGACGGGACGCTCGTCGACCACGACCTCTCGGCGCCGTGAAACCGGTCCAGTCGGCTGCCGTCGACCGCGCGCTGGCCTGTGACGATCCGGCGCTCGCCCGACGCCACCTCCGTCTCGTCGCGGCGCTCGACGGGGTCGACCCGGACGCCGGGGCGCTCCCGGTGACTGCCGCCGCCGCGCTCGCCACGTCGGTGTCGGCCCCGCCGTCCGTCTCGGCGCCGCCGGGCCCGGACGTGCGGGGCGACGACCTCGCGGTCCGGGGCGCCGCGCTCGCGGTCACGCGGTTCGACCGGCCACTCGGCCGGGTCGCGGCGGCAGCCGACCTCCGGAGCACGACGGTTCGGCGCGCGCTCTCCTCGGTGTGAGCGACGACGGCCCTATTTATAAGTGGCTTTTAAGTAGGAGGGGGCCGTCGCTCCGACTGAACGATGAACGGGCCGGTTGACACGATCGAGATACAGAACGTGGTCGCATCGACCGGGATCGGGCAGGAGCTCGACCTCGAGGCGCTCGCGGCCGACCTCCCGGGCGCCGACTTCAACCCCGACAACTTCCCCGGGCTGGTGTACCGGACGCAGGACCCGAAGGCGGCGGCGCTCATCTTCCGGTCCGGGAAGATCGTCTGTACGGGCGCGAAGAGCATCGACGACGTCCACGAGGCGCTTGACATCATCTTCGAGAAGCTCCGCGGGCTGTCGATCCCCGTCGAGGACGACCCCGAGGTGACGGTCCAGAACATCGTCTCCAGCGCCGACCTGGGCCACACGCTGAATCTGAACGCGCTCGCGATCGGCCTCGGCCTCGAGGACGTCGAGTACGAGCCCGAGCAGTTCCCCGGTCTCGTCTACCGGATGGACGAGCCCGACGTGGTCATCCTCCTGTTCGGCTCCGGAAAGATCGTCATCACCGGCGGGAAGCGAACCGACGACGCCACCCACGCCGTCGAGGGCATCGTCGAGCGCATCGAGGGACTCGGTCTGCTCGGCTGAGCCGGCGCGGTCGCCCGCACGGGAGTCTCGGCTGCCCTGGCTCCCGGAGACGCCGTCGTCTCAGTCGACGGCCTCGTTCTGCGCCGTCGGTCCGTGCCGACGTGCCACCGAGCCCGGGCTGTCGACGGGCGGACACCCGGTGTCGCGCGACGCCGCGATCAGTGTATCGCGAGTCCGTCACGCCCGGCGCTCGCGAGCGTCCACGACGCCGCCGCGGCCTCCGGGTCGGCGAAGACGTGTTCCGGCACCAGCGGCATCGGCACCGGCTCGAACCCGTCGTTGCGGAGCGCCCGCACGCCGTCGACGACACCGATCCGAGCGCCGTCGTGTGACCGTACCCCGATCCGCCCCTCGTCGCCGCGGGCGTACGAGAACGGGAACCGGTCTGCGGGCGGGCAGTCGAGGGCGTCGACGCCGCCGAGAACGGCGACGGGGCCGCCGCCGGCCCGGAGAACCAGTCGCGTCTCGTCGGCGTCGACCGGGCCGCCGGCGCGTTCGACGTCTCTCGCCGGCTCCTCTACCCACCGGTACTCGCCCGTGGGCCGTGCGAGTGCGTAGCCACCCTCTGCCAGGGGTACGCGGTCCGGCCCGGCGTAGAACGCCCGGTTGCCGTCGGACGACTCGCTCGCGAGGAACGGCGGGTCACGCAGGATGTCGAGTGCGTCATCGGCGGTCGACTCGGGGACGACGAACAGCGCCTCGCGGCCCCGGTCGAAGTCGTCCCAGAGCCGCGAGACGAGCGTGGTCGGCGTCGCGTCGCCGACGGGAACGGGTTCGACCGCGACGGGCCGGTCGTCCCCGAACGGCTCCGTCTCCGGCGTCGGCTCGGCAACCGCCGGCGGCTCTCGGCCGCTCTCGGGCATGACCACCCTGTACCCCCGTTCCTCGCAGACCCGCACTCCTCGGTCGAGGAGGTCGGCTCCCGCCGTGACCGTCATACCGGCCCTGGGATCCGGCCCCTGAAGACGGTTCGTGTCGACGCCGGACACAAGTCGTTTGCCCGTCGGGCGCCGAACGACGACGTGACCGACGACGACGGTCCGGCGTTCGACCTTGACGCGTTCCTCGACGCCCTCAGACGCGAGGAGCGACCGGTCGCGACCGCGACGGAGGTGGCCCGGCTGGTCGGCTGTACGCAGGCCGAGGCCGACACGGCGCTGTCGGCGCTGACCGAGACCGGCGACGTGGGTCGCGTCGACGTCTCCGAGGATCCGGTTGTCTTCTACCCGACCGAGTGGTCGCGGCTGGCCGACGGCGAGCGTGTCGTCGTCTTTCCGGACCGCCGCGAGATCGTCGCCCACCGCCCGACGCAGTTCACCCGCGCGCGACTCTCACAGATCGCGCGGCTCACCGACACCACGGGCAGCCGGGGCTACCGGTACGTGGTCGAGCCGGCGGACGTCTGGAACGCGCCGTTCGAGGACCTCGCGGACCTGCTCGTGACACTCCGGAGGGTGCTCCCACGCCGCGACGAGGGGCTGGAGGCGTGGATCGAGGACCAGTGGGAGCGAACCCGGCTGTTCACGCTCCGCACGCACGAGGACGGCTACACCGTCCTGACCGCGGAGACGCCCGAGCTGATGGGCAACGTCGCCGAGCAGCACCTCGGCGAGGCCGAGCTCCACGGGCCGGTCGACGACACGACCGCGTGGGTGCGCGAGGGCGAGGAGGCGAGCATCAAGCGCGCGCTCTACGAGGCGGGCTACCCCGTTCGCGACGAACGCGACCTCGAGACCGGCGAGTCGCTCGACGTCGACCTGGCCGCCGAGCTCCGGGAGTACCAGCGTGACTGGGTCGACCGGTTTCTCGACCGTTCGGCGGGCGTGCTCGTCGGGCCGCCCGGGAGCGGCAAGACCGTCGCCGCGCTCGGTATCCTCGCCGCGGTCGGCGGCGAGACGCTCGTGCTGGTGCCGAGCCGCGAACTCGCGCGACAGTGGCGCGACGAGCTCCTCACACACACCACGCTCGCCGAAGACCGAGTCGGCGAGTACCACGGCGGGACGAAACAGCTCCGGCCCGTCACCGTTGCAACCTACCACGTCGCGGGGATGGACCGGCACCGGAGCCTGTTCGACGACCGCGAGTGGGGCCTGGTCGTCTTCGACGAGGCTCACCACGTCCCGAGCCCGGTCCACCGCCGGGCCGCGGACCTCCAGTCGCGACACCGGCTGGGGCTGTCGGTCGACGGCGACACGCGCCTGCCGATCCGGTCCGACGGTCGCGTCGAGATGCGGCAGATCGAGTCACTCGCAGCCGACCATCTGAAAGACGAGACCGGCGTGGCAGCCGTCGCGGGCGTCGAGACGCTCGGTGTCGCGGACGACGGGACCGTCGAGTGGACGCCGGTGACGGCGGTGATGCGCCACGAGCACGACGGCCCGCTCTACCGTGTCAGGGCCCGCAACGGTCGTGAGGTCACCGTGACGGCAGACCACTCGCTTGTCGTCTTCGACGGGAGCGAGACGGCACTGACGAGCAAGCTCCCCGGTGAACTGGGCGACGACGACTACCTCCTCCAGCCGAAGACGGTTCCCGACCCGGGACGCGATGCGGCGACGGTCGACGTGATGGGGCGGGTTGAGGAGGGATACGTGCTGGTCGACGAAAACGCTCCTGAGTCGGTCTTCGACCCGCTGTACGAACAGGAGATCGCCGACAACAAGAGCCGGTACAGCTGGAAGACGAGACGGAACCTCCCGCTGTCGGTCGCCAAGGAGATCGGTCTCGACCGCGAGCACGTTACTGGCGTCTCCGTCCACGGTCGACACTCGTACGTCCCACCGGAACTCCCGATCGAGGACTTCGCGCGCTTGGCCGGACTGTTCGTCGCGGACGGCACATTCGACGAACACCGGGTCGAGTTCCACGCGACGGACGGCGAGGAACAGTCCGAGGTCGGTGCGTTCCTCGATGTCGTCCGTGCCGTCTGTCCCGAGGCGGACATATCCATTCAGCGGACGGGGAACTGCGCGACGATCCGTGTTTCGGGCGTGCTCAAGCGACTGCTGGAGTCGTTCGGGATGTCGAACGGCGCGCGGACGAAGCGGGTTCCGCCAGCCCTCCTCTCGACCCCACGTGCCCACGCTCCGTTCCTGCAGGGCGTCGTCCTCGGCGACGGCCACAGGGCCGAGCGCGAACGCGGACGCGAGATAGTAACGATACCGACGTCAAGCGACGAACTCGCACAGGGACTGAACCTGATCCTCGCCTCACTGGGGCACGTCGGCGGGGTCTACCGCCGGGACCGCGACATCGGCGTCTGCGAGGGGTCACACGACACGACGACCAACCTCGTCCGGTTCAACCCCGCGAACCGTCGGGACGGCGGTCGGCTCTCGCTCACGCCGTTCACCGACGACCCGCGCGCGGCCTACGAGGCCGTCGACCGCTACGAGACGACCGACGGCGGAACGCTTGACTCAGGGCTCGGGGCCCGTGCGCGACTGAACAACGACGAACTCTCGACGCCGGTCGAGCGAGGATCGGTCGACGCCGGGTGGCTGCTCGACCGAGACGTCGCGCTCCTCGCGGTCGACGCCGTCACCGAGGTCGACGGCTCCGAGTACGTCTACGACGTGTCGACCGGTCAGGAAAACTTCCTCGGTGACCACCTGTTCTGTCACAACTCCGCGAGTCCGGTCCGGGAGGACGACAAGGAGACGGAGATCTTCACGCTGGTCGGCCCGCCGATCGGGACGGACTGGGACGCGCTGTTCGACGCCGGCCACGTCGCCGAGCCGACGGTCGAACTCCGGTTCGTCCCCTGGGCAGACGACGACGACCGCAACGCCTGGGCGTCCGCCGAGGGCCACGAGCGTCGGCTCCTCGCCGCGACCAATCCCGCGAAGACCGACGAGGTGCGGCGGCTGCTCGCGGCAAACGACGACGAACAGGCGCTCGTCTTCGTCGACTACCTCGACCAGGGCGAGGAGCTGTCCGCGGCGCTCGACCTCCCCTTTCTCTCCGGCGAGACACCACACTACGAGCGCGAACGGCTACTCGGCGCGTTCCGAGACGGGCGTCTCGACGCACTGGTCGTCTCCCGCGTCGGCGACGAAGGGCTCGACCTGCCGAGCGCCGAGGTCGCGGTCGTCGCGAGCGGTCTCGGCGGGTCGCGCCGGCAGGGCGCCCAGCGCGCGGGCCGGACGATGCGCCCCGGCGGCGAGGCGCTGGTGTACGTCCTCGCGACACAGGGAACCCGCGAGGAGGAGTTCGCGCGAAAGCGCACCCGACATCTCGGCGGAAAAGGCGTACGGGTGCGCGAGACGCGGCTCTGAGCGGCAGGCATACGTCACCGGCGCTCGACTCGTCTGCGTGTCCCGCGACGTCGTCGTCGTCGGCTGTGGCGCCGCCGGCGCCGCCGCGACCCACCGTCTCGCTCGTGAGGGTCACGACGTGCTGGCGCTTGACCGTCACGGAGTACCGAACGCCGCCGGCTCCTCACACGGTCGGCGGCGGATACTCCGACTGGCCTACCACGAGGGCGAGGTGTACCTCCCGCTCCTGTGCCGGTCGATGGCCGCGTGGCGGGCGCTCGACGACCGGCGCGAGCGTCCCGGCGCGCTCTACCGCCGGACAGGCTCGCTGACAGTCGGCTCGCCGGGGAGCGACCTCGTGACCGGCGCCTGCGAGACGTGCGAGACCGGCGGGCTCGACCACGAGATGCTGTCGGACGACACCCTCGACAGCCGGGCGCCGGCGTGGACGCTCGACGCGGGCTACCGGGCGCTGTACCAGCCAGACGGCGGACTGCTCGACCCGGAGCGGTGTCTGTCGGCGCTCGCCCGAGAGGCACGGGCGTCGGGCGCACAGATCCGGGGGAACGTCCGCGTCGAGGCGGTGCGGGAGACGACAGACGGCGTACGCGTCACCTCGTCGGCGGGGACCCACGACGCCGACGCCGCCGTCGTCGCCGCGGGGCCGTGGACCGGTGCGCTGGTCCCGGCGGTTGCGGACCTGCTGACCGTGAAGCGGCACGTCTACGCTCGGGTCGGGACCCCCGACCCCGCCCGGGTCGCGCCCGACGCGTGTCCGGTCTTCGTCGCCGAGACACGCGACGGCTGGCACGTCTACGGGCTGCCGACTCACCGCGCGCCGGGGGTGAAAGTCGGCCGGACCGACACCGACGAGTGTGGCGTCGACCCGTCGCGGCTGGCCAGGCCCGCGCCCGGCGAGACGGTCGACGCCGTACGGTTCGTCGACGAGTTTCTCGGCGGCGCGACGGGGACACTCGGCGCCGGTGCCTGCCCGGTGACCTACTCGCCGGACGGCGACTACGTCGTGGACCACGCGCCCGGAACGGAGCGGGTGGTCGTCGCCTGCGGGCTCTCCGGTCACGGGTTCAAGACGGCGCCGGCAGTTGGCGACCTGGCCGCCGCGCTCGCCGTCGACGACAGCCTGCCGGTCGACCCCGCCCCGTTCCGCCTCGGCCGGTTTTAGTCCCAGCGGTCGGCCGGGTCGACCGGCGCGAGCGCGCGCGCTACCTCCTCGTCGGTGTAGTTCTCGTCGCCGAGACCGAGCCGCAGGCGCTTCCAGCGGGCGCCGAGGTCAGTCTCGCCCTCCGGGCCGACGCGTGACGCGTCGGTACGAAAGAACCGGACGCCGCGTCCCGCCGCCGACCCCGGTCCGGTGTGGCCGTCGAGCGCGACGTCGTACCGCTCGCCGACGGCGAGGTCGTCCGGCTCGACCGGGAACGACGGACCGGTCTCCGTGCGCTCGTCGTCCTCGGCCCGTACCTCCGCGACGTCGGTGAATCCGCCGACCAGCGCCGACGCCTCGCGGGTCGAACGGGCGCGGGCGCAGGCCAGCGCGGCCTGTACCGCACAGAGCCGTCCCCGTCCGCTCTCCTCGCCCCACTCGTCGGCGAGCTCCTCGTAGCGCGCCACCTGTGTCGCGACCGGGCCGGCGGCGAGGTCCTCGACGACGACCGTGTTCAGGCGGTCCCAGAGGTTCCAGCCGTAGCCCGAGCGCGCGAGCTCCCACGCGCACCACGCCGCAACCTCCTCGTCGGAGCGCCGGACGGCCTTCTGGAGCAGGCTCGACAGCGTGTAGCGGTCGAACCCGCCGGCTGTCTCGCCCGCGGCGCGCTCCTCGCCGACGTCGTTCTCGCCCGTCGCCTCCGGGGGGCGGTCGGAGAGTTCGCCGTCCGCGCCGAAGGTCGTCTGTCGCTCGTCGGTCACGTAGGCGCGAGACGCGGTCGGGACAAAACTCCGTCGGGGAGAGGAACCCTTAAGTTCGACACCGGCCCAGCACCGCGCGACCGCCCTTAGCTCAGCCTGGTAGAGCAGCCGACTGTAGATCGGCTTGTCCCCCGTTCAATTCGGGGAGGGCGGACGTTTCTTCCGAACGATTCGGAGCCGCGCCGTCGTGCGATTCCATCTCGACGTGTTCGGGTTGAACAGGTCACCAGACCCGGACGACCGCCGTCGTGTAGACGGGCGCGCGAACGTGTCACGCAACGTTATGTTGTCTGACAACAATTTATATCGACCGGGATAGACGGACTGCGTGTGAAGAGCGAACCTGCCGAGTCGCGTTCGGAACCGGACCACGACCAGCCCGCAGAGACCGACGGAGCCGAGTCCGGCCAGACTCAGCCGCTGACGATCGCGCTTCCGGACGGGAGCGAGAGCGTCTCGGATGCTATCCTCTCGCACAGAGAGATGCTTCACGCGCCCGGAGACCACGGGCTAGCAACAGCACAAGAGATCACGCACCTCTCGGAGGCTCTGAGCTCGCTCTCGACGGACGTCGAAGAGACGGCAGACCGGTACGAGCAGAGTCAGACGGACATCACGGAGCTCAGAGAGACCGTGGCGCGACAGAACACAGAGATCAGGGAACTTCGGTCTGTGGTCGACTCGCTCGCCGAGATTCTGGGGGCAGACACGGAGTGGGTGACGGTCGACGAAGACCAGTAGCCGGTCGACGTCACTCGCCGGACTGGCCCGTTCGTCTCGCCGTGAGTCCTGGTTCAGTTTCGGAGAGGCGGAGCCGCACGAGGAGTCGGCCCGCGACCGGCTACCTCCGCTCGCCCCCGTGTGGCCGACCGGCGGGCATCTGACGGCTACTCGCGCCCGCCCCACACCCGCTTGTCCGGAATCTCGGCCACCGTGTCCTCCTCGACGGTCAGCTGACACGAGAGCCGCGGGTAGCCGGCCCAGTCCGCGAGCCGGTCGTGCCAGTGCGCCGGAGGGGCCGACCCCTCGCGGACCCGGACGCCGCAGGTGACACACAGTCCCCGGCCGCCGCAGTTCGCCCGTTCGGTCAGCCGGGTGTACGGCGAGCAGCCGCTCTCGCGGAGCACGTCGCGGAGGACCCGTCCACGCGTCGTCTCGACGACGGTCCGACCGTCGGCGCCGAGGACAGTGACGCTGACGCGGTCGCTCACGCGGGTCTCCGGCTCGACGCGGTGGGCAACGGCAGGCCCGGCACAGGCGTCAGTGTACCCAGAGTCCGTGGTCCTCTCGGGCGTGTGCGAGGAGCTCCTCTGTGCTGTCGAAGTTCTCCCCGCAGCTGCACACGTGGTACGACGCCGTGCGCTGGCCTGTGGCCATACCTGACGTTCGTCTCCCTATCCTTAATATTTTTTCGCACGGTACGGGCTCACACGGGACGCTCTGACGTGCCCGGCCCTTCGAGCAGCTCCCGGGTCCGACGGTGTCGGTACCGGAAGAGCGGTCCGAGCCCGACGCGGCCCAGCGGCGCGAGCGCGCGTCCGACACCGGTCGGGAGGTCGTAGCCCACGCGGTCTTGGACCACCGTCTCGTCGCCGTCGGCGAAGAAGGTGTGCGTGTGCTCCCACGCGACGGGCGGCCCCTCGACGAGTTCGTCGACGAAGCGTGCGCTCCCGGTGTCCGACTCGCGGTCGGTGATGAGCGAGACGACGCGCTGGCGCGGCCCGACGCCGAACGGTCGGACGGAGAGGCGGATCCGGCTTCCCGTCTCCAGAATCTCGGGATCGGGGTCGCCGTCCGGTCCGCGGACGCCCTCGACACGCAGGTTCGCCCAGCCGGGCGTCAGCGCCTCCAGGCCCTCGATACGCGAGTGAAAGTCCCAGACCGCCGCGAGCGGTGCCTCGACGCGCGTCCGGCGGGTGTAAGTCTGCACGCCGGCGCTTCACGACGGGCGCGCAAAAGCCCCGCGCTCAGAGCCGACGCCGGACGACCGCGGTGCCGGCCTCGCGGACCTCGGTGCTCGTGCCGGCGGCGACGGTCAGCAGGTTCTCGCCCGCCTCGACGTCGAGTTCGACGGAGAACTCGCCGTCGTCCGGGTCGACGAGGGCGGAGTCCGCCGGCGTCCGGACCGCGACGACGGCTGCGTCGGTCTCGCCCTCGACGACGAGACGCCCGGAGACGAAGCGTGTCTCGACCCGGAGGGCCGGCCAGTCCGGCGGACCACCGCTGCCGTAGCGCTCCTCGACGACGGCTGGCACACAGACCGGGTCGCCCGCGTCGATACCGTGTGCGAGGCGGACGAAGCCGGCCTGTGCCCACGCCAGCGGCGTCGCCGCGCCGGTGCCGTCGCCGAACGACCAGCCGTACGGCGTCTCGGTTGCGCGGTCCCAGACCTGTTCGGGGAGCATCCGGCCCTCGTTTGCGAAGCCGGCGAGCGTCCGGAGCAGGTCGGTCGGGTCCTCGTCGTCGTCGGCTCGCAGGGCGTACTCGCCGCGTTCGCCGGTCAGGAGCGGCCAGAGCCGCCCGACGCCGCCCGTCTCCGGTGTCCACGGCGCGCCGGTGTCGTCGCCGCCGCGTTCGCCGTAGCCGTCGCCGTTGTAGCGGTAGAAGCCGGGGCCAGCCGGCGTCTCGACGCGAATCACCTCGTCGACGGCGTCGACGGAGTTTCGCACGACCGGGTCGTCCGCCGACCTGACGCCGAGGCGCACCAGGTCGAGAAAGCCCGCGTCGATGACGTCGCGTTCGTCGAGCGTCGGGCCGGCGTTCGCGAGCGTCCGCCGGTGGCCGGCGTTCGGGTCGCCGTCGCGAGTCACCCTGACGTAGTACGGTGCCGGCAGGTCGTAGCGCTCCCCGCCCGTCGCGGTGGCACACCACGCCTCGACGTTCGCCGCCCAGTCGTCCGCCAGGGCAGTCCAGACCAAGGCGTCTGCCGTGTGCCCCGCGTCGGCGGCGAGCGCCCCTGCACAGGCCAGACCCGCGACCTCGGCTGCGATCGACGAGGGCGAGTAGCCGGCCTCCTCCTCCCACCGCTCCTGTGCGGTGGCCGGGCCGTTCCGCGCGACGTAGTCCGCCGACCGCTTGAGATGCCGGTAGCCGTAGTCGGCCTCGTCGAGGCCGACACCCCGTTCGGCGAGGAGGTACGCGAGCACTGCCGGGTAGGAGATGTTGTCCATCTGTTCGCCGCCCCAGCGTGTCTGGCCGCCGAGGTAGGTGTTCTGCGGGATGAACCCCCGCTCGTCCTGCTGGTGGTGGTAGACGTACGCCAGCGCGTCGGCGGGCGTCGTCGCGTCGCCGGCGGCGAGGTGGGCGGTCGCCACTTGGTAGAGGTCGCGCGACCAGACGAAGTTGTAGCCGTACCCCCGTGCCTCGTCGACGACGGTTGCCTCGCCCCACGGGACGGAGGGCGACGCGACGCTCGCGCCGCGATACTGCTTGTCCTCGCAGGCCCGGAGTGTCATCATCGCGGTGTCGTACTGTCGCCGGAGGTCGGGGTCGTCGGTCACGCTGTCCGGGACGTCGACCGTGTCGAGGTAGTCGTGCCACGACGCGACGTAGTCCGAGCGGACGTCCTCGAACCCCGCGGTCAGTGCACCCTGTGCCTCGCCGAGCGCCGCCGCAGTGTCCGACTCCGTGCCGAAGCCCAGCGCGAGTGTCTCCGACACCCGCGTCCCGTCGCCCACCTCGCCGACGAGGACGACGTTCGTGCCGTCCGTCGACGTCGTCTGCTCGGGGCGCTCGCCGTCGGTGAACAGCGCCTCCAGCCGCCGACTGCCCGCCGTCTCCGCCGTCGCCCACGCGAACCGCGTCGCCGACGTCAGCGACACCGCCACCGTCTCCTCGCGTGCGTGTGACCGACTGGCGTCGTACGCCGCGGCGGCGCGCGCGACGAGGTGGTGCGCTCCGGGACGGCCCAGCCGCAGCCCTCGGTCCTCCGCGCCGCCGTTTGCCAGCGCCACGTCGCCGACGACGTACACCCGGTAGTCGCCGCCGTCGTCGGACTCGAACTCGACGTCCGCGAGGAGCGCGTCGCCGTCCGGGTCGGCGGCGTACTCCGCGGTCAGGCGCCACGCGTGCCCCCGGCCGTCGCCCGGTTCGCGGACGACGTGGCGGTAGCAGAGCGCGCGGTCGGCGGTCGGCTCGGCCCGCCGCTCGAGGCCGTCCTCCCGGTCACGGCGCTCGCGGTGGGTCCGCGCGGTGTACGCCGACTCCTCGTCGGCGTCGACGACGAGGAAGTCGAGCGTCCGGAGGTTCATCACGTCGACACGGGGGAACCGCGGCTCGGTCAGCGCGCCCGCGGTCAGGGTGTACCAGACGCGCGACGGGTCGGTCGCGTCGTGGTCTGCGACGGTGCCGAGGCCGAACTTCTCGCCCGTCGTCCAGTGCATCCTGTCGGCTGGCCCCGCCGGGCCGTCGCTCGCCGCCGGCAGCGCGTCTGCGGCGTCCAGCCGCGCCGTCGTCGCCAGCCGCAGGGCGTGTGCCCAGCCGATCGGCGTCGCGCTGTCGCGCTCCCCGTCGTCGAACACCTGCTCCGAGAGGTGACCGGCGGCGGAGGCGAACGGCCCGTCGGCGTCGAGCAGTCCGTACAGGTCGGCGGCGGTGTCCCGGAGGCGCGCTGCCGTCTGTCTCGCGTCACGTGTCTCACACCGGTCGGCCAGCCGCGCCGCCGCGAGCGCGCCCCACCCAGTCGTCACCGACCAGAGCTTCGGCCCGGACTGGCCGCCCTGTCGCCAGCCGTCGCCCTCGTAGCGGGCCAGCCCGCAGACCGCGCCGCCGTCGACCTCGCGGTACAGCGCAGCGACGGTGGACTCGACGTGGTCGACCAGCCGCTCGACGCGGCGCTCGTCGAGCTCCGTCAGCGCGGCGTAGGCCTCGTGACCGTCGACGAGCGCGAACGTGTCGGCGTCGGCGCGGGCGTCGCGTTCGTCGCCGTACACCCGCCGGACGAACCGTTCCTCGTTCCCGTCCCACCGTTCGGCGAGCGCCTCGTACGTCGCGTCGGCCTGTGCCCGGGCGTGCTCCTGAACCTGGTCGCGGAGCGGCGCGCGTGCGGCTTCGCTGTACGCCTCGAGGTACGCGCCCGCCGTGCCGGTGAACCGCCCGATCGTGTCCTCCCACGCGTTCTCGGACGACACCGGCAGGCCGTCGTCGCCGAGCCACGCGTCGAGGCCGTCGAGGCCGGCGACGACCGTCCGGCGAATCTCCGCCGCGAGCGCGTCCGGTAGAGCGCCGCGCCGGCTCCGGAGCAGCCGCGCGAGGACGGCGACGACGCTCGCGGTCTGGTCGGGCTGGTACTCCGGCTTGCGCGACCCCTCGAGCGTCGCGTTCGCCCAGCCCGGCGCGACGGAGCCGTCCGACCCCCAGACGCGGTGTGGCCAGGTCCCGTCCGGGAGCTGCGTGTGACAGTAGAGCCGCGCGGCGTCGGCGAGCCGGTCGTCGACGCCGATGTCGAACCGCCCGTCGGCGTCCAGCAGGTGGCCGGTGACGCGGGCGTCGTCACGGAACCAGACGTAGCCGTAGCCCCCGGAGTTGGCGTAGAACGTGTCGAACTCGGGCCCGGCGATCCGACCGCCAGACGGCGTCGTCAGCAGGTCGAGCGCCCGCAGGTCGGCGCGCACCTGCTCGGACCGCGGCACCGTCTCCGGCACGGCGGCGTCGGCACGGGCCCGTGCCGCCTCGCGGAGCGTCTCGGCGCTCCGGTGGGTCGTCGCGCAGTTCCGCAGGTCAGCCAGCGCCTCGTCCCGGTCGACGTCGCCGTGGTCCGAGAGCTGGGTCACGAGCGTCGTCCGCACGCCACGGCCAGCGGGCTCGAAGGGTGCGGTCACCACGACGTCGCCGGAGAGATGGGTGTCCTCGTACCGTCGGATCGCGGCCCGTCGCGGGAACTCGAACGCCGTCTCGTCGAGCAGCTCCTCGAACCGCTCGGGCACCTGCCCGCGGACGTCGGACAGGCCCGTCGACGCGGTGACGTAGTCGTGCTCCTCGCGGTGGAACACCTCGAGCGCCGTCGAGCCGTCGGGACCGCCGCGCTCGTGGATGAGCCGACCGACGCTCGACTCCCGGCTGTCGGGGGCGAGCGTCAGGAACGCCGTCAGGCTCGCCTCCTCGGGCACCGACCCGCGGAGCTCGACGTGGGTGCAGTGTGCCCGCCCGAGCGTCAGGTCGTACTGGTGGACGGTGTAGGCGCCGGCGTCGTACTCCGTCTCGACCAGCGTCGTCTCGCGGTAGTAGTGCTGGCGAACGGCGTCCAGGTCGTCGAACCACGTCACGCCGTCGGGCGTGCGGACGCCCAGCCGTGACCGGTCGATCCCCGAGAGCCCCGAGAGCGGCGTCGAGTGGTCGCGCAGTGCGCCGTTCGGGCCGACGTGGACCAGCCGGTCGCCGTGCCCCGAGAGGGCGCCGCCGACCGTCTTCGTCTCCTCCGGGAACCGCTCGTCGTCGGAACGGGCGCGCTTGTACGTGTTCAGCGCGGTCCGTAATCGCATGAACCCGTCGACGGTCCGCCGAGATAAAGACCCGCCGGTCGACGCGGATGGCAACTCAGAAGTGTACCGGGGTCGAGACCAGGGCGTGAATCACCCCGGTCCGCCCCGCGTCGTCGCCGTCGGCGACGAGGTGGAACTCGCCCCGCGCGACCCCGACCCCGAGGCGGCGTACGCGTGGTCCGTGGCCGCCGCCCCGGCAGACTCGTGCGCGGGGGTCGCGAGCGGCCCCGTGACGACGCTCGTCCCGGACGTTCCGGGACGTTACCGGGTGCGCCTGGAGACTCCCGACACGACCCACGACCTGACGGTGCGGGCGTTCCCGACGGAGTGCGCACCGTCGGGACGCGGCGGCGGGAGCGGCGAGACGGTCGACACGACCGTTCCGGAGCCGCAGGACGGTGCCGCCGCGCCACCCTACCCCGACGCGGCGCCGAGCGGCGGTGGCGGACGACCGCGTCTCCGCCTCGACGCGGCGGTGGAAGACGACGTCGTCGTCGTCACCGCAGCGCCGCGCACCCACCCCGACGACCGGCGCGACCCGGGCGCGCTGGCGGTCGAGTTCCTCTTCGACGACCGGGACGGACTCGCGTACGAAGACGACGGCGTCGCCGTCGAGGGACACGCGCTCCGGATAGACCGCGCGGCGCTCTCGCCGGGGCGCCAGCGCGTCCACGCCGTCGCCGTCGACCGCGGCGAGAGCTACTCCGTCCCCGACGTCGTCACCCTCGATGTCGACGGCGACGGCGTTTCCGTCGACCGACCGAACGACCCGCCGGCGTGGGCAGCCGACGCGACGCTCTACGAGATATACGTCCGGTCGTTCGCCGACCCCGACGAGGGGCAGAGTCCGCTCGCGGACGTGACCGAGCGGCTCGACGACCTCGACGACCTCGGCGTCGACACGCTCTGGCTGACGCCGGTCGTCCAGAACGACGAGCACCCCCACGGCTACAACGCCGTCGACTTCTTCGATATCGCCGACGACCTCGGGAGCCGCGCCGAGTACGAACGGCTGGTCGAGGCGGCCCACGACCGCGGAATGCGGGTGCTGTTCGACCTGGTCTGCAATCACACGGCGCGCGCACACCCGTTCTTCCAGAACGCCGACGGCGACCCCGACTCGCCGTACCACGACTGGTACGAGTGGGAGGCGTCGGGCGAGCCGGCGACGTACTTCGACTGGCCGTACATCGCCAACCTCGACTACTCGACGCTGGCCGTTCGCCGTCACGTCCTCGACGTCGTCGACGAGTGGGCGCCGCTCGTCGACGGCTTCCGCGTCGACATGGCGTGGGCCGTCCCGACGCCGTTCTGGCGCGAGGTGCGCGACCGGGTGAAGGCGGTCGACGACGACTTTCTGCTCGTCGACGAGACGATCCCGTACGTCCCGGAGTTCGCCCACCTCGTCTTCGACGTCCACTTCGACTCGACGCTCTACTTTCGTCTGCGGCAGATCGGCCGGGGCAACGAGCCGGCGAGCGCCGCCGTCGACGCCGTCGCCGACCGCGCCCGCGCGGGGTTCCCAGACCACGCGGGCTTTCTCACCTACGCCGAGAACCACGACGAGACGCGCTACCTCGCGGAGTGTGGTCGTCCGGCTGCCGCCGCCGCCGCCGCCGCCGTCGGCACTCTCCCCGGGGTCCCGCTCGTCTACGGCGGCCAGGAGACGGCACAGCTCGGCCGGCGCGACGACATCGTCTGGGACGACGACGTCGTCGACGACGACCTGCGTGCGCACGTCCGCCGCGTCCTCCGGACCCACCGCCGCGTCGACGCCCTCGACCCCGGCGCGAGCCTCGACGCGGTCGGCGCGTCGGTAGCGAGCGGGCCGGAGCCGGCCCGTGTCGTCGCCTTCGGCCGGGGCGGACGGGTGGTCGTCGTCCTGAACTTCGGCGAGACGCCGGCGACCGTCTCGCTCGACATCGCCGTCGACCCCGTCGACCTCCTCACGGGCGACGACGTGAGCGTCCCCGACGGGGTGCGGGTACGCGACGCCGTGGTACTCGAACGCCACTGAGCGCTCGAGGTCACGCTGTCTCGGCGCTCGTCTCGGCCCGCACCCCGTCGAGGTAGTCGCCCTCCGGCCCGACCCACGTCGACTCCAGGCCACACTCCGGGGTCAGCCGGCAGACTCGCGTCTCGGGCGGCCACAGGACACGTACGCGGTCGCCCTCGCGGTCGACCGTCACCTCCTGCCGGTAGGTCACCGTCGCGCCGGAGGCCGTCGCGAACGTCACCGCGAGGTCGGCCTCGCTCGCGCCGGACGGGACGAGCGGCGGCGCGCCGCCCCGGACCTCCTGGCCCTGAACCCGGACGCGCTCTCCGATCCGCCACCGGACGGTGACCGCGTCCCCGGCGGCGCGCACGCGGTAGCGCGCGGCGCCCGCCGGCGTCTCGACGCGCACCGACGCCGTTCCGGTCGCGCGGGCGGGTGTCCCGACCGTCGTCGTCGCGTTCAGCGGGCCCCGTCGGACCTCGAGCGGGACCAGCCGTGGTGTCACGGGGTCGCCCTCGCCCGGCGTCCACGTCCCACGGTAGGTGTAGCGGTAGGGGCGACGGTCCGTCGCGTCGACGGCGCGCCAGTCGTCCGCCGGACCCTCGTCGAAGACGTAGACTGCGTCGCCGCCGAAGCCGGGGTCGTTCCGCAGGCGCTGGAACGGGTGTGCCGACCAGTCGCCGTACGGCGTCGGGTGAAAGACGAGGGCGGCAGAGAGGTCACGCGACTCGAACGGCTCGTAGGCCGCCGCGAGGGCTGCCGTCCGCTCGCGGTTCTCGTCGTACGGGCCCGCGACGGCGCGGAACTCCGCTGTGCCCGTGACCGGCGCCGCGATCAGGAGCGCGACTACGAGGACGGCGCGAACGAATCGAGGGTCTGGCGAGACCGACCGCGGGCGCCAGAGCGACGCCGGATCCACGTAGACGGCACGCGCGCGGTCCGCGGCCCGGACCAGCGCGTGCGCGCCGAACGCCGCGAACGGGTAGAGCAGGTCGTAGTGGTAGTACGGGCCGAGGAGCTCGAACAGCCCGTTCCGGAGCCCGTTGAGCGTCCCCCAGAAGTACGCCTCGCCGAGGACGACACAGGGGACGAGCGCCGCGAGGAGGCCGACGACGCGCGTCTCGCCCTCGCGCCGGCCGAGCGCCAGCGCCGCGCCGGCGACCGCGACGCCGACGCCGAGCGGACCGCCGGCGAGAAAGTCGACGAGGAGGCCGAGGTTCGCGAGCGTCGTCCGGGCTGCGAGCGCCGGGGTGTAGTCGACGCCGTAGTCGAGCAGCCTGTGGGGCCCGAAGCCGACGCCGTCCCGCGGCGCGAACGCCTGGTACGGGAAGGTAAGCGGCGACCCGACGACGGCGGCGTTGTAGGCGAGGGCCGCGCCGACGCCACAGAGCCCGAGTGCGGCGACGGCGAGTGGCACGCCTCGTGCGCGCCGCGTCTCGGCGCGCCACAGCCGGACGAGGGCGTGGCCCACGAACGGGAGTGCGAACAGCACCGCAGTGTAGGGCCGGGTCCAGAACGAGAGGCCGACGAGCGCGCCCGCGAGCGCGCCCCAGCGAAGCGAGTCGCGGGCGGTCGCCCGGAGGTACGCGAGCGCGAACGCGCCGTTCAGGAGCGCCGCGGGCGCGTACGACAGGAAGGTGCCGGTCGTGAACAGGTAGAGCGGCGAGGCGACGACGAGGACGCCGGCGACGACGCCGGTCCGGCGGTCGAACGCCCGCGCGGCGAGGCCGTAGCCCGCCGCGGCGACGCCGGCGCCGACGAGCGCGAGCGCCGCCCGCGGGACGCCGAGGGCGACGAACGGGGCGAACAGCGCCGCCGTCGGCGGCGTGTACTTCGAGTAGAGGACGACGTCGCCGGCACGGTCTGCTGCGACGAAGAACCACGGTCGGACCAGCCCCGCGAGCGGACCGGGACGGAGGTACACCCGTCCCTCGGCGAGCATCGCGGCCTGCGTCAGGTAGACGGCCTCGTCGTCGTTGACCGAGTGGTGCGGGAAGACACCGACGGCGACGGCGAGCACCGCGCCGCCGCCGAGGAGCGCGACGAGCGCCGGAGGCGCGAGCCGTCGGGCGCGGTCCCGCACCCGGCTACTCCCGCTGGTCCGCCGGGAACCACGCGAGGTCGTGGTCGGCCTCGAGCGCGACACGCACCGGTTCGTCGGTCGACAGCGACTCGTCGTGGTTGTGCATACACTCAAGAACCGTTCCGTCTGCGAGTTCAACCTCGTAGAGCACCGTCGGACCGAGATAGCGCCGCGCCCGGACGTGGCCGTCCGGCGCGTCGGCGTCGGGAACGGCACGCACGTCGTCGGGTCGGACGAGGACGTCGACGTCGACGCGGTCGTACGCCCCGGTCAGGCCGTCGACACGGTCCCTGTCGACGGGGCCGAGACCGGTTCGAACCTCGCCGCCGACGACCCGGCCCGGCAGGAACGCGGCGTGGCCGAGAAAGCCCGCGACGAACCGCGACTCCGGGTGCTGAAACACGGACTCCGGGACGCCCGACTGCTCGATCTGACCGTCGTTGACGACGGCGACACGGTCGGATATCGACAGCGCCTCCTCCTGGTCGTGGGTGACGGAGACGGCGGTGACGCCCGCCGTCTTGAGGATACGCCGGACCTCCTCGCGCATCTCGACCCGCAGGTCGACGTCGAGGTTCGAGAACGGCTCGTCGAGGAGGACGACCGCGGGTTCGGGGGCGATCGCGCGCGCGAGTGCCACCCGCTGTTGCTGGCCGCCGGAGAGCTCGTCCGGGTGTGCGTCGCCGCGGTCGGCGAGGCCGACGAGGTCGAGCAGCTCTGCGACGCGGGCCTCGCGCTCCGCCGCCGGCCGGTCCTGGAGCCCGAAGCCGACGTTCTCGGCGGCGGTGAGGTGTGGGAACAGCGCGAACTCCTGGAAGACGACGCCGACGCCGCGGTCCTCCGGCGGGACGTGCGTGTCCGGACCGGACACCGTCTCGCCGTGGAGCCGGACGGTCCCGCCGTCGGGGCGGTCGAGCCCGGCTACGAGCCTGAGTGTCGTCGTCTTGCCACAGCCGGAGGGCCCGAGCAGCGTCAGAATCTCGCCCTCCTGGACCGACAGCGAGAGGTCGTCGATGACGCGTTCGTCGCCGAACGACTTCGAGACGGCGTCGAGTTCGAGCACGGTCGGCGCGTCGGACGGCGGTGCCTCGCTCGCGGCGTCCGTCGTCGCCGCGCCGTGCCCGGTCAGCCCGCTACCTGACATCGTACCCCTCCTGTGAGACGATGACGAGCATCGACAGCGCGGAGACGAGCAGCAACACGAACGCTGGAACGGCCGCCGCGCCGAAGTACCCGTCGGAGTGGGCAGTCCAGACGCGGGTGACGAGCGTCGAGAACCCCGCCGGACGGAGGAGGAGCGTCGCCGGCAGCTCCTTCATCGTGGTCAGGAAGACGAGCGCGGCGCCGCCGGCGACGCCCGGCGCGACGAGCGGCAGCGTGACCGAGCGGAACGCGCCGACGCTCGACCGGCCGAGCGTCCGGGCGGCCTCCGGCAGCGCCGGGTCCACCTGGAGGACGGCGGCGCGCACCGACCCGACGGCCTGCGGGAGAAAGCGGACGACGTAGGCGACGACGAGGAGCGCGACGGTGGGGTAGAACGGCCCGAGCGAGTTGACGCCGAGGTAGACGAGCGCGAGGCCGAGGACGACGCCGGGGACGGCGTAGCCGAGGTACGACACTCGCTCGAACAGCCCGGCGAGACGCGACCCTCGTGTCGCGGAGGCGTACGCGACCGGGACGCCGACGACGACGGCGACGAGCGCCGCCGCCGCTGCCACGCTCACCGAGCTGAGCACGACACCGGGGCCGGTCGCGAGTGTCCCACCCGCCGACGCGGTCTCGCGGACGAACCAGGTCAGCAGAACCCCGAGCGGGACGCCCAGCGCGAGGACGGGAACCGCGAGAGCGGCGGCCAGCGCTGGCCAGCGCCACCGGCCGAGGCGCACCCGGTCGCCGCTCTGGCCGCCGGAGCCGGCGTACACCGGGTCGTCGTTACGGACCATCGACTCGAGACCGAGGACGAGGAGCGTCGCGGCCAGGAGCTGGAGCGAGAGAAGCGCCGCGCGGTCCTGGCGGAACGCGGTGAAGTCGACGTAGATGACACGGGTGAACGCGTCGAACTGCATGATCGCCGGCGTGCCGAAGTCCGCGAGAGCGTACAGCGCGACGAGGAGCGACCCGGCGGCGACGGCAGGTCGGACCCGCGGCCACGTCACACGGCGGAAGGCGCTCGCCGGGCCCTCGCCGAGCGTCCGGGCCGCGTCGACGAGACGGGCGTCGAGCGCCCGGAGCGCCGCGCGGGTGGTGATGTAGACGTACGGGTACGTGTAGAGGGAGAGTACCAGCGCCGCGCCCGCGAACCCGTAGATCTCGGGCAGGCGCTCGACGCCGAGCGGCGCGAGCAGGCGCCGGAGCGCGCCACGAGGGCCGAAGGCGGCGACGAACGCGAACGCGCCGATGTAGGAGGGAACGACCAGCGGGAGCGAGACCAGAACCGTCGTCACGCGGCGGTACGGCAGGTCCGTCCTGACCGTCAGGTACGCGAGCGGGACGCCGACGGCCACCGATGCGGCGGTGACGACGGTGACGAGCGCGACGCTGTTGACCAGCACCTGGACCGTGTCCGGACGGGTGAGGATGGTCACCGACGCTCCGAGCCCGACGCTCGCCGCCTGCGCGACGAGGTACGCGACCGGGACGAGCAGGAGGGCGGCGACGACGCCGCTCGTCACCGTCGCGGCGACGCCGAACCCGTCTTCCTCACCGCCGCGCCGGCTCCGTGTCGCCATCAGAGCGCGCCGACGTCCCGGAGGAGTTCGACCGTCCCCTCGATGTCGGAGAGTTCCGTCAGGTCGAGCCCCTCCGGCGGCGACAGCTCGTCGACGGAGGGGAGCCGACCGACCGGGTCGACTCCGGGCACGAGCGGGTACTCGAACGTCTCGCGCGCGAAGTAGTCCTGTGCCTCCGCGGAGAGCAGGTGCCGGACGAAGTTCGCCGCGAGGTCGCCGTCCGCGGCGGTGTCGAGCGCCGCCGCGCCGGCGACGTTGAAGATGGCGCCCGCGTCGTCACGGGTGAACGCCGTCGCGACCGGCGCGTCCGGCCGGCCCGCGAGCACCCGCTGGACGTAGTAGTGGTTCGCGAAGCCGGCGTCGAGTTCGCCGTCCGCGACGGCCTGCGAGACGAGGAACTCGTCGGAGTAGGAGGTGTCGAGCCCCAGGTCGAGCATCGCGTTCAGCCACTTGCGGGTCCGGTCCTCGCCGTTCAGCACCCGCATCGCGGTGACGAACGCCTGGAACGACGAGTACGTCGGCGCGCAGCCGATGGCGTCGCGGAACGGCTCCGTCTCGGGAAACGCGAAGATATCCTCGGGCACGTCGCCCTCGCTCAGCGCCTCTGTGTTGAACGGTACCGACCGCGCGCGCCCGGAGGTGCCGATCCAGTCCTCGTCGGGCGAGCTGAACTCGCCGGGAACCAGCTCGAGGACGTCCGCCGGGAGCGTGACGGTCCGGCCCTGCTCGGCGACGGCGCCGAGCGACCCGGCGTTGACCGAGAAGAAGACGTCCGCCGGGCTCTCCGCACCCTCCGTCTCGAGCTGGTTGACGAGCTCCGCGGCGCTGTTGTACCGCACCCGGAGCGTCAGGTCGTCGTAACGGTCCTCGAGGAAGGAGACGAACTCCCCGACGAGCGGTTCGCCTCGCCCGGAGTAGACGGTGAGGTCGCCGGACATCGTCGGCATCTCGGTCATCGACGTGCCGCCCTCGAGCGACCGGTCGCCGAACGGCGACCGGCCGGACCCGATCTGTGCCGCCGCGCCGGCGGCGTCTCCGGACTCGCCACCCAGGACACCCGAACAGCCCGCGAGTCCGGCGAGGCCTGCGACCGAGGCGCCACGGAGGAGCCGCCGTCGTGTCGTGTCGTTCATGTCCGGTTTAGGTCCTCCTAAAACAGTTATATCTGTCGGTCGACGCCCGTCCGGGTCGGCGCGAGCCGGTCGAGACAGTTCACCCAGTCCGCGAGGTACTCGCCACAGTGCGCGAGGAACGCGGCGTTGCGCCAGTCCTCGTCGCCCGCCGTCACGAGTGCATCGGCGACGGCGCGGGCGACGTCCGCGAACGTCTCCGCGTCGTCGCCGGCGTCGTCGACCACGCGCCAGAGGTGTTCGTTCAGCTCCAGCGCCGCCGTCTCCGCCGCGAGGTCGTCGAAGGTCGAGCGCGGGGTCTTGTGGTGGTGACAGAGCGGCGCGCCCGACCGGACACCCCGCCCGAGCACGTCGCAGGCGCGTTTCAACAGGACACCGGACCAGATGTCGTCGAACCGCCCCACGCCCCACTCGTTGTCGTCCATCGGGAACTGGTAGAACGCGGGGACGACTTCGCGACGGAACGCGAGGTTCATCGAGCAGACGGTGAGGTAGTTCCCCGGCGCGACGAGGAAGTCGTCGCCGTAGTCCTCCGCCGAGAGCCGAACCGTCGACTGCCCGCGCAGGTCCCCCTCCGCGAGGATGCGCGCCGCGTCGAGGTCCGGCACGTCCGTCCAGAGTCCCTGTGAGGCGACGACGTCCGTCTCGCCCGCCCGCTCTCGCCTCTCCGTCTCGTCCATCGCGGAGTACGGATAGCCCCGCGGGTAGAGGTCGTACGGAACGTCCTCGAGGACGTTCACCCACCGCTCGTCCGACGACCGCGTCTCGAGTCCGGCTGTCGGGCCGAGGTTCGCGAGGTGAGAGCCGAAAAAGTCCCGCGTCTCGTGGGGTCGGGTGTCGTCGTCGAGGAAGAGTCCGTAGTCGAACCCCTCGGCCCAGAGGTAGAGGAGACCGAAACTCGTCTGTGCGTGGCTCCGCGCCGGGATCAGGTGCTCGTACGCCGCGACGTCGTGGTCGGCCAGCCACGCCGACCGTCTACGGCTGTCGAAGACCGCGCCCGAGACGTCGAGATCGCGCACCATCTCGCGCATCTCCGCCGTCGGGCAGTGGTCCTCTGTGACGAGAACGACGTGGAGACGACCCGCGTCGAAGCCGTGCTCTCGCGCGTTCGCGACGTAGTCGCGGACGCAGTCGTACTCTCGGACCGTCGGGACGACCACACAGACGTCCTGCACGGACGGAGGTTTTTGGCCCGCCTAAAGTAGCTGTCGGCTCGGGTCGACGGGGTTTAGCCGCCGCCGGTCTATCCGTCGACATGGCGTACGACGCGGTTCTGATATACGACGGTGACTGCCCGTACTGCTCCGTCGCGGCGACGGCGCTTCGCCGCGTCGAGGACGTCGGGGCGGTGCCGTGGGAAGCGGAGGCCGCCGGGTCGTTCCTCGACGCGCAGTTCGGCGAACAGCCGTTTGCGATGTTCCTCGTCGACGAGCGCCGGAGCCGCGTGTACGCGGGCCGTGCGGCGGCAGAGGAGCTGACGGAGCGCGCGGGCACGCCGTCGCTGGTCGGGTCGCTGGTGCGCGACAACTACGACCGTATCGCCGCCGTCGTCGGCGCCGCGTCGGGCCGGGGGCGCGACCCGGACGACTACCACGAGATCTACCCGATGGCCGACGACGCACGAGCGCAGTTCGGGGCGCTCCGCGAAGCCGCCGTCGCAGAGGCACCGACGGGGTGACCGCGGGCGGCACCTACACCCTCCTGCTCTCGGTCCCGACGGCGACGACGCTCGAGGTCGGTGCTCTGGGCGAGTGCCGCGTTCCGGCGGGGACCTGCGCCTACACCGGAAGCGCGCTCGGAAGCGGGGGGTTCGCACGCGTCGACCGACACCGTCGGGTCGCGCGCGGCGACCACGACGTCCGTCACTGGCACGTCGACTACCTAGCCGGCGACCCGAACGTGTCCCTCGTCGGGGTGGTGACGAGCCCCGCCGACGCCGAGTGTCGCGTCGCCCGGGCGCTCCCGTCGGGACCGGTCGACGGCTTCGGTGCCTCCGACTGTGGCTGCCGGAGCCACCTCGCGCACGCGAGCGACGCCGCAGCGCTACGAGAACGCACCGAGCGGGCGCACGCGGCGCTCGGTGGGTAGAGCGTGGCGACCGAGCGGACGGTGTCAGCGGTACCCCCCGACAGATAGCTCGTCGGCGAGTAACCCCCCTCGGCCTGGCGTCCGCGGTTCGTCGGCGGCATACGGTTCTTTCGACCAGCTATCCTCGGGGGCGCGCCGAACACCGTCGCAGGCGACCGCCAGGCCAGTCCTCGACTCGATCTGACGGGTCGGGGGGGCACGCGACGACGCGCCGACACGACGGGATCGCCGCCCGGCGCTACGGCGTGCTCGGGGCTGTCGGCTCCGGGACGACCGACGGGCGGAATCCGACGGCGGCGCTCGACGTCTCGCGCTCGACGGTCGGCCGAGCCGTCCGCGAACTCGAAGGGGCCGGACTCGTCGGACGCGTCGACGGCGGACACTCCCCGGAACACTCGCTCCGGGACGAGCAGACGACCGTGCGCCTCGCCGCAGTAGCGGACGCGCCGTCGGCGTTCGCGGCGCTCCCGAACGACACGGAGATCGATCCGTCCGTACTGGCCGACGCGACGGTCGTCCTCATCGACGCGGCGCTACCCGACTCGCCGCCGACGACCGAGACAGACCACGTCGACACCGACCGAACCGGCTGCCCGCTCCCGTACGGTCTCGTCGTGGCGCAGACGGACGACGGTGAGGAGACGTTCGTGACCGTCTACGACGACGGCATCGTCGGCCCGTCGCACGGCCCGGAGGCCGTCGTGTGGGCACGGCGGCTGACCGACAGAGCGCTCGCCGACGCGACGCCGGTGTCGCGCCTCTAGAGCGCTGCCGCCACCTTCTCGACCGGGTGGGGCGGCTCGGCACTCGCGCCGGGCCGAGACTTCAGCTGTGCCCGACAGGAGGCACCGGGGGCGACGACCTGTTCGCCCGGGCTCGTCTCGACTTGGTCGAACAGGATCCGCCCGATCGCCTTGCTCATCGAGTAGTGCTCTGCCTCGTAGCCGAACGACCCCGCCATCCCACAGCACGTCGAGTCGAGCGGGTCGACGTCGTAGCCCGCGCGACGGAGAACTCCGACCGCGTGGTGGTCTCTCTTCGTCGCCTTCTGGTGGCAGTGCCCGTGGTACGTCAGGTGCTCGTCGGCGTCGGTGTCGAAGCCGTCGTCGAGACGGAAGGCGTCGACGTACTCGAGGACACCGTAGGTGTTCTCGGCGACGCGCTCGACGTCCTCGCCGGACAGGAGGTCGCGGTAGTCCGACTGGAACATCACCGCGTCGGAGGGCTCGACCACGACGACGTCCCACCCTTCGGCGACCCGTGGTGCAAGCGCCTCGACGTTCGTCTCGGCGTGCTCTCGGGCGACGTCGAGAAACCCCTTCGAGTGTGCGGGACGTCCGCTGTCGCCCGCAGCGTCGGGCACCTCGACGTGGACGCCCGCGGCCTCGAGCACCTCGACGGCGGCCCGTCCCGCCGCGGGTCGGTTGTAGTTCGTGTAGGTGTCTGCGAGGAGGAGGACACGGCGCTCGGCCTCTGCTTCTGACACCTGCGCGCCGCCGCGGGCCGCGAACCAGTCGACGAACGTCTCGCGGTGGAACGGCGGCAGGTCGCGCTCGCGGGCGATGCCGAGCGTCTTCTCGGCGAGCCAGCCCGACCCGGGGAGCGAGGCGGCGACGTTCGACAGCGGCGCGAACAGCGACCCGAGCTTCGACACGGTCGCGGCGTTGGCGAACAGCCGGTCCCGGAGCGAGGCGCCGTGTCGTTGGTGGTGTTCGTGCTCGACCTCCGCCTTCAGCTTCGCCATATCCACCTCACTCGGACAGTCCTTCGCACAGCCCTTACAGCCGATACAGAGGTCCATCACCTCGGTGACGAACTCGTCGTCGAACGCCCCGCGGTCGATGTCGCCGCTCATGGCCTGTCGGAGCATGTTCGCCCGGCCACGGGTAGACTGCATCTCCTCCTCGGCGGCGCGGTAGGTCGGGCACATCACCCCGCCGGTCGTCTCCTGCGGGCCGCGGCAGCCGCCACAGCCGTGACAGAGCTCCGCCATCCCCTGGAACCCGTTCTCGTTCTCCCAGTTCAGCGCCGGCTCGAAGTCGGCGTCGAACTCGTAGGCCGGCGAGAACCGCAGGTTCTCGGTCATGTCGACGTCGCCACAGACGGTCCCGGGGTTGAGGATCCAGTCCGGGTCGAAGGCGGTCTTCAGGTCGCGGAAGGTCCGCCAGAGCCGCTCGCCGTACAGCTTCCGGTTCCACTGGGTCCGGGCTCGACCGTCGCCGTGTTCGCCCGACACCGACCCGCCGTACTCGACGACGAGGTCCGTCGCCTCGTCGGCGATTGTCTCGTACTGTTCGACTCCCTCCAGCGTCTTCGTGTTCACCAGCGGTCGGATGTGGAGGACGCCCGGCCCGGCGTGGGCGTAGTAGGAGGCGAAGGTATCCTCCGTCTCCAGTATGTCCTCGAAGTCCGAGACGTAGTCGGGCAGGTTCTCCGCCGGAACGGCAGTGTCCTCGATAAACGCGACGTGTTTCTCGTCGCTGGTGCGCGAGAGCAGGATCGGGAGTCCGGACTTGCGCATCTTCCAGAACTTCGCCCGCGTCTCGGCGTCGTGTGCCTCCATCGCCGTCGTCGCGCGCGTCGACGCGTCGGCGACGGTGGTGCCACCGTCCGTCGTCCCCGGGACGTCCTCTGCCGCCGACGGGCACCGGTCGGCGACGAGGTCCGACACCTGCCGGCGACCGTGGTCGTCGTCGTCGGCGTAGAACTCGACGAGGAGCACGGCGGCGGTGCCGTCGGGGAGCATCCCAACCACGTCGCCGAACTCCGCGGTGTCGGCGGCCAAGTCGAGCAGGACGTCGTCCATCACCTCGACTGCGGCGGGACCGTGTTCGAGGATCGGCGCGACGTCCTCCATCGCGTCTATCATGCCGTCGTAGGTCAGGAGCGCCACCGACTTCGTCTCGGGCACGGGCTCGAGCGACACCGTCGCTTCCGTGACGATACCGAGTGTGCCCTCACTCCCGGCGAGAAGACGTGCGAGATTCACCGTCTCGCCCGCCCGTGCCTCGTCGACGAGCACGTCGAGGTTGTAGCCCGAGACGTTGCGTTTCAGGTCGGGATAGCGCCGTTCGACCTCCTCGGCCTCCTCGTCGAGTATCCGGACCACCTCGGCGTAGACCCGTTCCAGTATCGACCCCTCGGGGTCGGCCCCGGACCGGATCTCGGACAGCGGGGTCTCGCCGAGCGTCGTCACCGTGCCGTCGGCGAGGACGACCTCCACCTCCTCGATGTAGGCGTCGGTCTTGCCGTACTGCAGCGAGTGCGCGCCGGTCGAGTTGTTGCCGATGGCGCCGCCGAGGGCGCTCTTGTCGCCCCACGCCGGGTCGGGCGCGAACTTCAGGCCGCGGTCGGCGATCGCCTCGTTCAGGTCGCCGAGGTAGATCCCGGCCTCCGCTCTGGCCGTCTGTGCCGCCGGATCGACCCCGACGATGCCGTCCATCTCGGCGGTGAAGTCGAGGACGACGGCCTCGTTGACCGACTGGCCGGCGAGACTCGTCCCGCCGCCGCGGGGCAGGACCGGAATCTCGCGCTCGGCGCAGTAGTCGACGACCGCCGCGACGTCTGCGGTGTCGGTCGGAAACACCACCCCGATCGGCGTCATCTCGTACGCGCTGGCGTCGGTCGCGTACAGCTCGCGGGTGTACTCGTCGAACCGGACGTCCCCTTCGACTGTCTCCTCGAGGTCCGCGACCAGTCCCGGGCGGGTCACGTTACCGCCGCCGTAGTCGTAGTCGGCGCGCTCGTCGGTCGCCGGGTCGCCCGGCGGTCCGGACGTGGATGCCATAGTTCGACACGGGCGGCGGTGGACATAAGCCCGGCGTCCGGCGTAACGGACTTGTATCGGGCGCCGCTGGATTCCTTATGATCGATCAGGACAGCCAACACCTCGACCGGTTCCGCGAGGGCGTCGCGCGCCACGCCGCGTCGGTACGCCGGACGACGCCGACGTCGTTCGAGACCGACCTCCTCGACGCCGTCGTCGATCCGGTCGTCGGCGCGCCGCTCCCGTTCGACGACCTCACCCTCCCGGACTCCGTGCCCGCCGTCTCGACGACCGCGGACCTCTCTGCGGCCCGGACCGGCGTCAGCGCAGCCAGCCTCGGCGTCGCGGACTACGGCTCCGTCGTCCTCGAGTCCGACCCGGAAGGGAGCGACCCCGTCTCGCTGTTTCCGGAGCGTCACGTCGTCGTCCTCCGCGCTGCCGACGTGGTGCCACGCCTCGCGGACGCTCTCGACGAGCTCGGGCCACGGATACGAGACGAGCGGTCGAGCGCGGTGTTCGCCACCGGCCCGAGCGCCACCGCAGACATGGGTGAACTGGTGTACGGTGCACACGGGCCGCGCGAGGTGACCGTGCTCCTCGTAGAGGCGGGAGGCGAGCCGTGAGTCGCTCCGACCGCGCGGCGGAGATCCGCCGCCTGCTCGCGACAGAGGGGCCGTCGGTGAAGGCGAACACCACCGGATTCAACACCGGCCGTCGCGAGCAGACGGGCGCGCTCGACGACTACGACGCCTTGACACAGGAGGCGCGGACGATCAAGGAGGACGCGATCGAGCGCCTGCCGGAGCTGCTCGACGAGCTGGAGGCGACCGTCGAGGCGAACGGCGGAACGGTCCACCGTGCCGCCGACGCCGCCGAGACGACGCGGATCGTCCGCGAGGTGGCCGCCGACGCGGACGCCGACCGGGTCGTGAAGTCGAAGTCGATGACCACCGAAGAGGTCGAGCTCAACGAGGGACTCGTCGAGGACGGCGTCGACGTCGTCGAGACCGACCTCGGCGAGTGGGTGCTCCAGCTCGCCGAGGAGACGCCCTCCCACATCGTCGCGCCGGCGATTCACCGCTCGCGCGAGTCGATCGCCGAGCTGTTCGCCGCGACGTTCGACGTCGACGACCCGCCGGAGAGCGCAGCAGAGCTGACCCGGTTCGCCCGAGAACGCCTGCTAGAGGCGGTGACGAGCGCCGACGTCGGCGTGACAGGCGCGAACTTCCTCACCGCCGACTCGGGCACCGTCGCGCTGGTGACGAGCGAGGGCAACGCCCGCAAGACGGCGCTCGTCCCCGACACGCACGTCGTCGTCGCGGGCGTCGAGAAGGTGGTGCCGACGGTGGAGGACCTCGCGCCGTTCGCGGAGCTGCTCGGCAAGTCCGGAACCGGGCAGGACGTCACCTCCTACCTCTCGCTCCTGACGCCGCCGGTCGACTCGCCGACGCTCGACTTCGACGCGCCGGACGCGCCGCTTGGCGACGCCGGAGAGCGTGACTTCCACCTCGTCCTCGTCGACAACGGCCGGTTCGAGATGCGCGACGACCCACACCTCCGCGAGACGCTCTACTGCGTCCGGTGTGGCGCCTGTTCGAACTCCTGTGCCAACTTCCAGCAGGTCGGCGGTCACGCCTTCGGCGGCGAGACGTACTCGGGGGGTATCGCCGGTGGATGGGAGGCCGGCGTCGAGGACGTCGAGCGGGCGGGCGAGTTCGTCGACCTCTGTACCGGCTGTTCGCGCTGTGTCGACGCCTGCCCCGTCGACATCGACGTGCCGTGGATCAACACCGTCGTGCGGGACCGGGCGAACCGGGACGACGCGGGCTCGTTCGACTTCCTCGTCGACGGCCTCGCACCGGACGCGGAGACGTCGACGCCGCTCACGAAGCGGCTGTTCGGCAACGTCGGGACGCTCGCGGCCCTCGCCAGCGCGACGGCGCCGCTGTCGAACGCCGTCGTCCGATCCCGTCCCGCCCGGCTGGCCGCGGACCGACTCCTCGGAATCGACAGTCGTCGTCCGCTTCCCGCGTTCCGGCGCGAGACTCTGACCGACTGGGCCGCCAGCCGCACCTCACCCGTCGACGACCCGCGCCGCGAGGCGGTTCTCTACCCCGACCTCTACACCGACCACGTCCTCGTCGAGCGCGGTAAGGCCGCGGTCCGGGCGCTGGAGGCACTCGGCGTGCGTGTCCACGTCCCCGACGCGCCGGAGTCGGGCCGTGCACCGCTGTCGCAGGGGATGATCTCGACCGCGACCCGGAAGGCGAGTCGGACCCTCGACGCGCTCGGCCCGCACCTCGACGCCGGACGCGACGTCGTGGTGGTCGAGCCTTCGGACCTCGCGATGTTCGAGCGCGACTACGCTCGCCTCGTCGGCGACGACGTCGCCGGCGGCGACCCCGACCCGCGGGCCGCGACGCTGGCCGAGAACAGCTACGAACTGCTGGAGTACGTCTACGGACTGCTGGAGAACGGCGCCGACCCGACCGCGCTCGACGACGCGCCAGCCGACCACCCGGGGGTCACGTACCACGCTCACTGCCAGCAGCGGACGCTCGACGCCGACGCCCACACCGTCGCGGTGCTCGAGGCGCTCGGATACGACGTCGCGACCACCGACGTCGAGTGCTGTGGTATGGCGGGATCGTTCGGCTACAAGAGCGACTACTACGACCTCAGCGTCGCGGTCGGCGAGGACCTGCTGGTCCAGCTGGACGACAGCCGGCAGACGGTCGCGAGTGGCACCTCCTGCCGCGAACAGGTCGCCGACCTCGCGGGCGCGGACGTACGCCACCCGGTCGAGCTCGTCGCGCCGTCTGACGCGAGCGCCCGGTTTTAAGAATCGGGGTCACGAGTCCAGCGACATGAACGAAGAGCCACAGGAGATCACGACGCTCGTCGGGCGCGAGGTGTACTCGAACAGCGGCGTGTTCGTCGGCGAAGTCGACGACGTGCGCCTCGACCTCGACCGACAGAGCGTCACCGCGCTCGCGCTCTCGAACCTCTCCGAGGAGCTGTTCGGCGGGCGGGTGCCGGCGACAAAGGGCGTGATGATCCCCTACCGGTGGGTGCGCGCGGTCGGCGACGTGGTGCTTATCAACGACACGATCGAGCGGCTGAAGAGCGTCGACGAGGACGAAGAGGTCGTCGTCTAACCGCCGTTCTCGCCGCTCTCGACGCCCATCGCCTCGAACAGCTTCCGGCGCACCGCCTCCTCTGTCAGCGACAGTAGGGTGTCGCGGTTATCCGCGCTCGCGTCGATGCCGGTGAAGATGCCGAGGGGGATGGCGGCGTCGCCCTGTGTCGAGTGGCCCGACGCCTCGCCGATCTGCTCGAACGCGTCCTCGAGGACGCTGCCGATGTTCAGCCGGACGTCCTTTGACCGCGCCGAGAGGATGATCCGCTCGTCGGTGATGCCGAACACCGCCGTCGTGGTGATCCCCTCGAGATTGAGGAGGTGTTGGGCGGCCTGCGAGAGCGCCTCACGGTCGCGGACGAACCCGGCGTTCGACACCAGATGTGACCCCCTCACCTCGCGGTTCTGTATGGCCTCCGCGAGGACGTCGAGCGTGCTGGGGCTCATCGACGGCGACTCGACCTGCTCCAGCGTGTCGCGGTTCGCGAACGGTGAGAGGTACGCCGCGGCCGTGAGGTCGGCGGGGGTCGTGTCGCGCTTGAAGTCGAGCGTCTCGGCCCGGATGCCGTACAGGAGCGCGGTCGCCACCGCCTCGCTCGGCCGGATGTCGAACTCCTGGATATACTTCGTCAGGATGGTCGAGGTGGCAGAGACGTTCGGCCGGACGTCGGCGAACGTGGCGTCGACGGGCTCCTCGAGCTCGTGGTGGTCGATGAACACCTGTACGTCGACGCCGACGTCGACCGGGCCGTTCTCGACGTGATCGACGAGCGCGAGGAGGTCGTACTCCGAGAGCGCGGGGGCGTCGCCGCGCGAGAGCAGGTCGATACCGAGCAGGTTGACGAACGCACGGTTCTCCTGGTGACCGACGTCGCCGCCGTAGACGATGTCTGCCTCGACCCCGTGGCTCTCGGCGATCGCCTGGAGCGCCACGGCGCTCGCGATGGAGTCCGGGTCCGGGTTGTCGTGGGTGAGGATCGCTATCTCTCCCTCGACGCCGCGGAGGAGCCCGGCGAGCAGACGGGCCTTGTGCTCGAGTTCGCCGGTCTCCAGCGCCCGGAGCGCCGAGTCGGCGATGACCGTCGACGGGTTGATCACGACGTCGGCGCCCAGCTCTCCGAGTTCGTCCTCCGACACCGGGTCGGCGGCGCGCGCGACGACGAACTGGTCGCTCCCGGCCGCCTGGAGCCGCTCGACTGCCTCCTTGTTCGCCTCGACGTCCGAGGAGAGGATCAGGACGACGTCGTGGTCGGCGACCTCCTTCGCGACGCCCGCGTCGCGGATGTCGGTCACCCGGGCGTCGAGGTCCTGGTCACGGAGCGCCTCGACCCGGCTCTCGTCCTTGTCGAGGATCAGGACACTGTTACCGTCCGTCACGAGACTCTCGGCCACCGCGTGGCCGACGCTCCCACACCCGAGAATCGCGTACGAAGACATCGACGACACGGAGACCCCGGTGCTCATAGCGCGTTGATCTGCCGCGGCGCCGGTAAAGCCGCACGGTTCGCCCCCGGCGGAACGAAAACCTATATCCCCGACCGGCACGTTCGTTCTATTACTCGGGCCGGTAGCTCAGCCAGGGAGAGCGACGGGCTCTTAACCCGTCGGTCGGGGGTTCAAATCCCTCCCGGCCCGCTAATTAGTAGACTGAGTTATATTGCCCGGACTGCGGTGGTTTCGTTATAAATGCAATCAGATTAGGCTGACTGATTTGAGTCGCTGGGCGAACGCGCATCCACGTCGTCACTCGGTTAACAGTTGCTGAGGTGAAGCACACAGAATAGTGGGCCTGTTAAAAATCTCAAACGGTGATAGATCTCAGAGATCGTGCTGAATACAGAAGGTGAGGAGTGTCATTTTTCATATCAGTCATTGTCGTCAATCTTTTTTATCGCCTTCACTCCGCCAGCAGGTGGTTTTTCTTCAACAAATACGTTGAAACCACAATTTGGACAGTTGTTAGGCGGGTCAGTTCCCACGTCGAATCCGCAATTGTCGCACCACTTGTTTGAGGGGCGAGTGACCAGATAAACAACCAGCAACACGAATAATAGGGCGATAACGGCCAGAACTGCTTGTTCCAAGATACTCGCTAAATTAGCTTCAGTTGATGGAACCGCAGGTACGGGAGTCCCGCCTGACACCGTGGCGCCACGGGTGAGGATGAGTGCCGTTGCTGCTCCAATCAGGAATGCGCCGCCAGCGGAAATAGTCCGCTGTGCTTGGACCCCGATGACGCCGTGTGTAATATGCCGTAGAAACGGCCAGCCTGCTCGCCAACCGCACTTTTTGCACTCAAGTATCCAATCGCCACCCAAGCGTTTGCGTCTGGCACGGCAGTTCGGACATTGCTCAGAGTTGCGCCCACCGCGGGGACGCCAATAGCGTACCCGGCCCACAGTTGCCCACGTCCAGACGACGGTAAAAAAGTCAGCGTGGCAGCGGCAAGTGCGATCGTTATGCCGGCTGAAAGCACAACAATCCCCGTAGCTGTGGCGGCCAACACACCAACAGCCATCTGCACGCGTTTCATTACTTACCAACTACTACGGCTGAGATTTAGTTTTGTGTGTCGCTGATATGTCTTCCGTTGCCCCGTGGAAAAACTGAATTAGGTCTGTTGAATATGCGCCCTATATTCAGCACACCGGCTGTATCAACCGCTAAGCGTTTCAACAGGGTCACCTCTGATAATATCTGCGTCTAATCGATACAACTCTCCCTGCACAAGAGCGGTTGCGTCTGTTTAGTCGAACAGATCTCTCCGCTGTTCGAGTTTCTCCAGCTCAGTACGCTCGTCGTAGTGCTTCTCGATCACGTCTCGATTGACGTTCATCCGCTTGCTGACTGCTTCGCCTGCCTCGTCCTTGCCGTACTGCATCAGCCAATAGGTGATTGAGGTATGCCTGACCGTGTGCGGAGAGAACGACGATGGACAGCCGCTTGCTTTCGACGCCTTTCCTGCCGCGTCACAGTCGTCTATCTCTCTATCGTGGGGGCAAGAGTCCGTATAGACACACGGACGCGCGAGGCTGTAGACCCACTTCCGTAGTGTCCCTCTGGCAGCGCGTCCGTGTTTCGTGGTGAACAGCGGCTCCCGTCCGTTCTCGTCGGTGACATCGTGACGCCGTGCCTCAATGTAGTCCTTCAGAAGTTTCGTGTGTTTGTCATTGAGTGCGACAGGACGCTCACCGCTCTGCTTGTTTTTCAGCGGCGTTCCATCCTCCGGTCGATGGACCACATCGAGGTACTGATCTCTCGGGTGGAAGTCACCCAAATCAAGACCGTAGGCTGTTCCGATTCGGATGCCCGTATGCCATAGCACCGCGAACAGCACGTGTTTGCGGCTGGCGTATTCGTACTTCTCGAAGTAGTCGAGAATCTTATCGACACGCTCAGCCTCGATCTTCTCGTCCCGTGAATTGTCGTCAGGTTGCGGGACTCTGACGCTCTCGTAGAGGTTTGGTTGGACGGCATCGTAGTCACCGGCCCACTTGATGAACACCCGGATGGTACTCATCTGGGTTCGGACGCTGACTTCGTTGAGATCACCCTCACGCCGACGCCAATGCCGATAGTCCTGTAGGTGGCGCGGAGTCAACTCGGCCATCGAAGTGATTCCGTTCTCTTCGGCCCATCGAGGGAAATGTGCGAGCCGGTAGCCGTGGGCTTCGAGCGTCTTTTTCGACAACTCACTCTCGCGGTGCTTGAGGTACGTTTCGACTGCTTCTTCCGGGCTAATGTCGTGGAGATTCGGAGTTCGGGTCATCACTCAGGTTCCCGAGTGCGACCGGGAGTTTCTGTTAGTGACCGCGGAGCGAAGCGGGAAGCGGGTCGTGGAGGGGGGTGATGCTCCCTCCCGGCCCGCTCCGCCTCCGAACGACACTGAGGAGCGAAGCGACGGATTCGGATTCGAGCGAACCGCCGGACTGCCCCGCGTCCCTCGTTCGAGGGCCGTCTTCTGCGCCCCGGTCGAGCCGGCGACTCACCTCGTGTCGGGCGTGCTCCCCCGAGTCACACACTGCCGATCGGTCGGAGACCCCCGGTTCCGTGGTGCGCGCACGGTCTCTATCCACCTCCGACGGTACTACCGTCCCGATACGTGGCTGCTCGACACGAACGGCCCCCGGACAGCCGGTCGATACGGGTCCTGGAGGAACGCCGTCGGACGTCTCGGCTGATCCGGTCTGCGGCGAGGACCGGTGCCCGCCGCGAGTCCGTGTCTCCCGACCCCCGTCGTGACACGACCGACACACCGCCGGACGCGGGTCGGCAGCGACGGGCCCAGCTCCAGCCGTCGCCCGTCAGCGGTCGTAGCCCCTGAGGGGCCGCTACGTAGCCACCGACAGTCGCGACACGAGCCTACGCGGTATCTCCGGTTACCGCGGCGACGTGCCGTGCGACGGTGTCCGTGATCCCGTCCGGAACGGTGTCGATACACTCGACCGTGTCTATCGCGGACATCCACGACAGCGACACCCCCGCACCGCCGTGTCCGTAGTTGTGGACGACGTCCCCGTCTTTCTCGATACGTAGCCCGCGCTCACGGTACGGGCGATACCCGTACTTGACCGCGATATCGCTCCGGTCGAAGTCGAGGTAGTCGTTCAGTATCTCCTCGTTTACCGCTACCAGCCGCTCCGGGACACGTTCACCGTCCACCACGATCGGCTGTGAGACTGCCTCACCCTCCCACGTCCCGTCGACGATATCCCCGACGAGGTACGATCCGTCGAAGACGATCGAGTCTTTACGAGGATACATGTAGGCGTATCCGTCGTAGTCGGACGGGCTGTACACGTACGAGAACTCGAGCGGGGTCTCGCCATCGTACGGAACTTCGAGAATATGGCCTTTCATCGCACGCATCGACTCGTCGGCGAACAGCCGCCTGCTTCCGTACCCCGAACAGTTCACGGTGTATTCACCCGGGAGAGACGCTGGTTCGCCGGGTTCGACGGTCCGCTCACGCGTCACTCCGCCCAACTCCTGGTATACCCTGTAGAGCGCCGGGATATACTCCGGCATCTCGACCATGTACTCGCGGCACGCGTATCCATCAGCGACCTGCCCGCCGGTCCGTGATGGAACCACGCCACGGTACTGGTCGAGGTGTTCGGCGTCCATCCGAGGCGGGACCCCCTCTGAGGTCTCCTCCTCGTACATGTAGAAGTGTCGTTGAGACCGGACCGGAACGCCGTCGGTCTCTGCAAACGGTCGAAACGTGTCCTCACACCGCGCTATCAGCGTTGCTTCGTCGTACTCCGTCTCGACCGAGACCGGATACACCGAGGCAGACGCGTAGTTCGACGCGACTGTCGGAACGTCCTCTCCGTCGACGTACGAGACGTCGTTCGCAAAGATCGTCGTGCTGTGTCCGAGCAGCTGTAACACGATTCCGGCCGAGAGTCCCTGAATTCCGCCCCCGATAACCGAGACGTGCACGCGGGTACTCCGAAATACACTCGGATAACCCCTGTGAATGCGGCTCGGGGACTCGGTGTCTGTCACGGGTAGCCGACGAGCCCGTCTGTCTGCCGACGTGGCCGTGCGACCTGGTGACGCCCGTTCCGGCGCTCGAGACGGAGGGTCCAGAGCGCTTCTGTCCCGCTCCTCGTGGAACAACCCGGAGGCGACCCGTGGTCGGGCAGACGTCTCGGGGCGTGTCCGGTCGGGCCTGTCGACCCGAGGCACGAACGGGGGCCGCTGCCGTCTCCCATTCGACTCGGCCCCGGGGCGACGAGCACACGCGAGTCCGTCCGCCTGCGCCTCGCGTCTTCAGGCCTCAGTCGTCTTCGAACACCATCTCCGCGACGACGTGTCGGGGGTTCTCGTCGTCGTCGTCCTCGTACTTGTACCGCTTGCCCTCCTCCTCGTCGGCCGTGGCGTTGTGGGAGCCGTCACAGTAGGGGTAGTCTGCCGACAGGCCGCACATACAGAGGTAGACGCTGCCGCCCTGCTCCTCCAGTTCGTCCTCGCCGATGGCCTTCGGCCCGTTTGCCTCGTGGGTTATCTCTCGTGACACACCGCACCAAACGGGTGGAGCGACAAAAGAACGAGGGCGCGAGCGGCTGGCCTCGGCCCCGACGGGTTCGTCGCCGGTCTCGCAGCCACACGGGGAGCCGCCTCGCCGGACGGCGCTAGTCGTCGGCCTCGGCCCCGACGGGTTCGTCGCCGACGACGCCGAGGTCGACGCGCTTCGCGTCGCGTTCTGCGACCAGCGCGTCCCGGAACGCCGAGCGGGAGACGCCGTCGCGCTCGCGCTCCTGTCGGTCGCGCACCGAGACGGTGTCCCGGTCCTCCTCGCGGTCGCCGACGATCGCCATGTACGGCACGCGGTCGTCGTGGCCCGCACGGATCTTCCGCCCGACGGTCCAGTCGTGGTCCTCGACGGCTGCCCGGAGGCCCGCGTCGGCGAGTTCCTCGCGCACCCGCTCCGCGTAGGCGCGGTTGTCGTCCGAGACCGGCAGGATTCGGACCTGTTCGGGCGCGAGCCAGAGCGGGAAGTTCCCCTTGAAGTGTTCGATCATCACGCCCATGAACCGCTCGACGGAGCCGAGGAGCGCGCGGTGGACCATCACCGGTCGGTGCTCCTCGTTGTCGCGGCCGACGTAGCTCAGGTCGAGCCGTTCCGGGATGTTGAAGTCGAGCTGGACCGTCCCGATCGTCCACTCCCGACCGATCGCGTCCCGGGCGTCGAGCCCGATCTTGGGCCCGTAGAAGGCGGCCTCGCCGGCCTCAACGTCGTAGTCGAGCCCCTGTGACGCTAAGGCGTCGCGGAGCGCCTCTGTCGCCTCGGCCCACATCTCGTCGCTGCCGACGGCGTTCTCGCCCCGCGTCTCGAGCTTGTAGAGGATCTCCAGGCCGAACTCCGCGTAGACCTCGTCGATGACCCGCAGGGTCTGGGTTATCTCCTCGCGGATCTGGTCGGGCCGGATGAACGCGTGGCCGTCGTCCTGTGTCAGCCCACGGACGCGCAGGAGACCGGAGAGCTCGCCCGACTGCTCGTTACGGTAGACGGTTCCGAACTCGGAGTACCGCACCGGCAGGTCGCGGTACGACCGCGTCTCCTCCCCGTAGATGTGCGCGTGGTTCGCGCAGTTCATCGGCTTCAGGCCGTACTCGGAGCCGTCCTGCTCCCACGCGAACATCTCGCCTTCCTCTCTGAACGCGTCGTAGTGTCCCGTCGGCTTCCAGAGGTTCGCGCGGTTGAGTTCGGGCGTCCACACCTCCTCGTAGCCGAGTTCGTCGTTTTTTCCGCGGATATACTCCTCTAACTCGCGCCGAATCCGCATCCCGTTCGGATGGTAGTGTGCACAGCCGGGCGAGTGTTCGGGGATAGAGAAGAGGTCCATCTCCCGACCGATCCGGCGGTGGTCGCGCTCTTCTGCCGCCTCGCGCCGGTCGAGGTAGTCCTGTAGGTCGCTCTCGGACGCGAACGCGGTGCCGTACACCCTGGTCAGCTGGTCGTTCGCCTCGTCGCCGCGCCAGTACGCCGACGCGATCGAGAGGAGCTTCACGGCGCCGATCTCGCCCGTCGACGCGACGTGTGGTCCCTGACAGAGGTCCTCGAACTCGCCCTGAACGTAGAAGGAGACGGGGTCCTCGCCGGCGGCCTCTGTCCGGAGCACGTCCTGTTTGAACCGGTTGTCCTCGTACGTCGCCAGAGCCGCCTCGCGCGGGCGCTCCTCTCGTTCGATAGTCAGGTCTTCCTCGACTATCGACTCCATCTCGGCCTCTATCTCGTCGAGGTCGTCCGAGTCGAGGTCGACGCCGACGACGTCGTAGTAGAAGCCGTCGTCGGTCGGCGGTCCGATCGCGAGGCTGGCCGCCGGGTAGTGGCGCTGGAGCGCCTGTGCGAAGACGTGTGCGGCGGAGTGGCGAAGCACCCGTCGGTACTCGTCGGCGTCCTCGGTGACGATCTCGAGGTCGGCGCCGTCGTGGAGCGACGTCGCCTTGTCGACGAGGTCGCCGTCGACCACGCCCGCAACCGTGTCCTCGCCGAGGCCGGGACCGATGGCGTAGGCGGCGTCCTCGACCGTCGCCCCCTCCGACAGTCCGAGTTCGGACCCGTCGGGGAGCGTCACCACGATCTCTCCCATGGTAGAGACGAACCGTCACGGGGCGAATAAGCCTGTCGTGTGCGGCGTCGATCCCGACGGCGGAACGCATTTGTACGTCGCTCGTGCAGGGCGAAACGATGAGCAGCGGGGCCGACGACGAGACCGGAGGCGATCCAGACGAGGAGCCGATAGAGAGCATCCTCGACACCATCGGCGACCGTCGGACGCGCCACGTCTTGGCGTCGATCGCACACGAATCCCGGTCGGCGAAGGAGATCGCCGAGGAGCTCGACCTCTCGCTCCCGACGGTCTACCGCCGGATCGAGGAGCTCGAGGAACACGACCTCGTGACCGGGCGGACGGAGATCGCCTCGGACGGCAACCACTACCGCGTGTTCGAGTGCGCGTTCGAGAGCACCGTCATCTCGCTCGACGACGGCGAGTACGAGGTGCAGATATTTCGGGAGGGGAACGTCCCCGACAGGTTCGCGACGCTCTGGGACGACCTGAGCCGCAAGACAGAGTGAGCGTGGTGCCGCCGCTCCAGTCGCTCGGAGAGGTGGTGATCGTCGGACTCCGGATGGTCGTCTTCGCGCTCGCCGGGGGTATCACCCTCATAAGCTTCCAGGCCTACCAGAAGAAGAAGAGCGACCGGCTGGAGTCGGCGTTCATCGGCTTCGCGTTCATCAGTATGGGCGTCGCGATGGCGATGCTCGGCGCATACGCAGAGGAAAACCAGGTGCTGTTCGACGTCGCCGAGATCGTCCCGTTCATCGTCGGGTTCGCGATGCTCTGGCGCTCGCTGTACCGCTGACCGGACCGGACAGCTTTACACTCGTGGCAGCCGCCCTCCGGATATGTCCGACCAGTTCGAGCGGTCGAGCGGCGTCCTCTGTCACCTCACGTCGCTCCCTGGCCCGCACGGGGTCGGCGGTCTCGGCGCTCCCGCCCACGACTTCCTCGACACCCTCGCCGCCGCCGCCCAGCGCTACTGGCAGGTGTTGCCCGTCGGCCCCACCCGTGGTGTCCACGGCGACTCGCCGTACGCGTCGCCGTCGGCGTTCGCGGGCAACCCACTCTTCGTCTCGCTCCCGCGTCTCGTCGACCGCGGGTGGCTCGACCCGCTCGACCCGCCCGACTTCCCCGCCGACGAGGTCGCCTACGACCGCGTGCGAGCCTGGACCGCAGCCGCTCTCGACCGGGCGCACGAAGGGTTCGAAACACACGCCGACGAGGCCGAGCGCGCCGCGTTCGAACGGTTTCGTGACGAGACCGACTGGCTGCAGGAGTACACACTCTACGCCGCGCTGGCCGAGGCAAACGACGGCGACCCGTGGTACGAGTGGCCCCGGGGCCTGCGGCGGCGCGACCCCGACGCCCTGGCCGCAGCGCGTGAGACCCACGCAGACCGGGTCGACCGGCACGCGTTCGTCCAGTTCTGCTTCGACCGACAGTGGACGGCGCTACGCGAGGCCGCCGCCGACCGCGGCGTCTCCCTGCTCGGGGACCTCCCGATATACGTCGGACTCGACTCCGCGGACGTCTGGGCCGAGCGCGACGCGTTCCGCGTCGACGCCGACGGTCACCCCGACGCCGTCGCGGGCGTGCCGCCCAACCCCGACGACGACGGCCAGCGGTGGGGCAACCCGCTGTACGACTGGGAGGCGCTCGCGGCTGCCGACTTCGGCTGGTGGCGCCGGCGGGTCGACCAGCTACTGGAGCGGTTCGACGGCGCACGCCTCGACCACTTCAAAGGGTTCCACGAGTACTGGGCGATCCCTGCCGAGGCAGACGATCCCGCCGCAGGCGAGTGGGTCGAGGGGCCGGGCGAGGCGCTGTTCGACGCGATTCGTGCGGATCAGGGGCGTCTCCCGTTTGTCGCGGAGGATCTCGGGTTCCTCGACCCCGGCGCGGTCGCCCTGCGCGAGCGCCTCGGGGTTCCGGGCATGCGCGTCCCGCACTACGCCGACTGGTGCGAGGAGGGTCACATGTACCAGCCGATGCACTACCCGCGAGACACGGCGGCGTACACCGCGACCCACGACACCGACACGACGGTCGGCTACTACCGCGGCATGGACTCCGGACACCGGGACTGTCTGCACTACAACCTCGGGATCGACGGCTCCGAGGCCGCGTGGTCGCTCGTCGACGCCGTCTGGGGGTCGAACGCCGTGCTCGCGTTCACGACGCCACAGGACCTCCTCTCGCTCGGGAGCGAGGCGCGGCTGAACACGCCCGGCACCGCCGGGGACAACTGGCGCTGGCGGTTCCGGAGCGGAGCACTCGACGGTGTCGTCGGCCGGCTCTCGCGGCTGACCGACCGGCACGTCCGCTGACGGCTACAGGAGCCCGACCACCCGCAGGAGGGCGTCGGCGCGACACGGGCCACGGGAGCGCGAACACGCCGAGCACGGCGACGTACCGGACGGCTGCGAACGCCGCCCAGCCGTGGGTTCCGGTCACCCACCGGAGGAGCGGGGTCGTCTCGAGGCCCGGCCCGGTACGACAGTCCTCGCAGTCGCGCCGACGGCGAACGGGCGGCGAAGCGACAGCCCGGGCCGCGCCTGGCCGAGCGCGTACCGCCACCACCGCCGACCGACGTCGGCGGCGTGTCGTCGCACGGACGCCACGGCCGGGTCTTTCGTTCACGTCTGCTGACAATTTCGCCGAGACGGGGACGGAGAACCCGACACCGGCGCGGGGAGCGGCGACACTCCCGGTCGACCGCAACCGTCAGGCCCATGCCCGCGACGCCGTTCCGACGGCCATGGAACGCGGCACGATCCGGCTCGCCGACCTCGCGGGGCCGTTCGACCTCCAGGCCACCGTCGAGAGCGGCCAGACCTACCTCTGGGACCGCACCGACGGCGGGATGTACGACGACGACGTCACACACGGCGGGTCGGCGTGGTACGAGACGGTCGTCCCACCCCTCGACGACGTCGGCAACAGCCGTGCCGTGGTCCGGGTGCGACAGACCGACGGTCGGCTGGAGTGGGAGTCGACGACCGACGCGGTGCCGGTACTCACCCACCTCCTGCGTCTCGACGACGACTTGCTCGCCGTCCGCGAGGCCTGCTCCGACCTGCCGCTGGTCCGACAGTCCTTCGACGCCTATCCCGGGATGCGGCTGGTGCGCGACCCGCCGTTCGAGACGCTCGTCTCGTTTATCTGTTCTGCACAGATGCGTGTCGCCCGCATCCACGGGATGCAGGTCGCACTCGCCGAGGCGTTCGGCGAGCGTGTGACGATGGGCGACCGGACCTACCACGCGTCCCCGACGCCGGACGCGCTCGCGGCGGCGACGGAGACGGACCTCCGTGACCTCTCCCTGGGCTACCGCGCGCCGTACGTCCGCCGGACCGCCGAGATGGTGTCCGAGGGCGACGCCCACCCGGCTGCCGCGCGCGACCTGCCCTACGAGGAGGCGCGCGACTACCTCACGCAGTTCGTCGGCGTCGGCGAGAAGGTGGCCGACTGTGTCCTGCTGTTCTCGCTCGGCTTTCTCGAGGCCGTCCCGCTGGACACGTGGATACGGACGGCCATCGCGGACCACTTTCCAGACTGCGACCGTGGCTCGTACGCCGAGACGTCGCGCGCGATTCGCGAGCGGCTGGGCGGACAGTACGCGGGCTACGCGCAGACGTACGTCTTCTTCGCGCTCCGAACCGGGAGACTCGGCGAAGAGGGCGTCTCGGACGACTGATCGGTCCACGCAGGGGTGGGCGGCGCGACCGCGGCCTACGCGTCAGTTCTGCGCTCGAACGCCGGGCGAGCGGGTCGGCGAGACGCGGCTCTGTCCCGACTGTCGGCCCGCCACACACCGCGACGTCGACACCCGGACGCGCCGGGGGGACGGCAGGGTGCCGTGGTCGCCTCGCGTCGACGATGACCGGCCGAGGACCCCGCGACAGTAGCTCCGCTCCCGGGCAGACGACCCACCGGTCGCCCGCGGTCGGCGTCGAGCAGCCAGACGTGGTCGTTCGAGCCCGAAGCCCGGTCTCGGCAGTTCGTCGCCCGGACTGCGGGTCGATTCCGGCAGTCCACACCCGGGCTCAGAGCGGCCCCGACCTCGGTTCAGGTCCGGGTCCGGAAGCGTCTCCTCGAAGTCTACCACCCGGACGGATCCACTCGGATCAGTTCAAAGAGGCACCCTCGTCTGTCCGGAGCGAGGACGAGCCCGACCCCGAGCCACGGGGGTCGTCTCGAGGAGCCGGTCGTGTCGCGCAACCAGAACACCCGACGTCGGCGGGTGGTCTCTGAACGAGGTGTCGGGGGTGTAGCTCCCTCCCGAGATTCGGGACACCTTCGACGGCAGAACCCCGGCTCGGACCGCTGGGCCGAGGGCCTCTGTTCCGGCTGTCGACTCCGCAGGCTCCCCGGTGTCGGGGCCGGCTCCCGGAGCGTAGACGACCGTTCGCCTCCGACCGTCGTGGGCACGCCGTAGACTGTCACTGCCGAAGCGTGGCGACGTAGCTCGCGTACCGGTCGTCAGCGACTCTGTGCTCGCCCCGCGGGACGTATGTACTCCACAGGGCGCACAGCCGCCTGGCAGCCGGCGGTGCGGCGAGCCTGTGCCCCGCTAGTCACCCCCGCTGCCCCGGGTGGTCGTCCTCCTCCGCGCCGCCGCGTCGCGCGACGGCGATGCCCGCGACTATCAGCACCCCCCCGAGCCCGAACAGCCCGAGCGTGAGCTCCTGTCCGGAGAGCAACAGTCCCGCGCCGATTAGCAAGGTGGCGACCAGGTGAAGCACCGCAGTCAGGTTCATACACCGGTGAGAGTCTGCCGAGTCAAGAGAGATCGGGCTCTCTCGACGAGACCGGCCCGAGGCCGTCGTGGCCCCGACTGACTCCAGTGCGACTGGGCGACTCCGCCGGGTCCCGCGACCCGTCGACGGGCGGCGTACAGTCGGAGCGCCGACTCCGGGTGCACGTCACGACGGAGGCGTCCGAGTGTACTCCCCGCAGGAACACTGCCACACCGCGTGGACCGGGGGCGTCCCTGTCAGAACCGGAACACGGCGATCTCCCCGTCGCAGTTCGGACACACCGACGCGTCTGGGTCGACGTTCAGCCCACACTCTCGGCACTCGTAGTGGTCGCCGTCCGGCGCCTCAGTCGACCCCCCGTCTGCGATTACGCTGAGCAGCCGCATCGTCGTAGTAGTTTCGCGCGGTCGTATCGATATAGCTGTTGTGGCCGAGCCCCGGGGGACCGTCGTGGGCGCAGTCGAGCGTCGCCGCCCCCTCACGACGGCGCATCTACCTCGGGAGGTGGTCAGCGCGCCGTCACGCGCGACGGTGGCGCCGACACGGGGGTCGCCCGACGGAGGAGACGGTCAGGCCAGTAGCGCTCGGACACGGCGCAGCGGCGCTCGAAGCGCCCGCGCCACGGGGCTCCGGACCGGCGACGACGGCGTTCGGCCTCGCCGGTCGTCGCTCGTCTGCTCGTCGTCGTGCAGTTCGGCTCGCGCGGTCGACTCCTCGTCAGTCCGTCGTCGTGTCCGTGGCCGGTGACACATGACGACTCACACTACGGTCGAGAGGTTATAAATCGTGAGGGATACGGCTGGCACGGGAGGACGGCGGCCACAGACGCCGGTGTGGTCCTGTGCCGGCGTGCGCTGCGACCCGAAGGCAGCCGTGCGTCCGTCGCTCGCGTGTGCGCCGAACCCGGCGGCACCGACCCCTCTCCGACACGGCGTCGTCGACAGAGCGGCGCTGTCACGACGAACGGTTCTCCGTCCCCCGGCAGACCCGACGCCGTCGCCGCGCGACGAGGTCGACGAGCGCGGCGCCGTGAGGGGTCGGTGACGAGAGGTCACCGAACGCCGTCGGTCTACAGACGGAGCGGTCGGTCGACCGGCGCGCTCTGGCGCGCGAGGAACAGGCGTCTTCAGGCGCGGACGGGCCGCGGAGCGACCCTCACTCGCCTGTCGGGGCGAGCGTCGATTCGACCCTCGGGGGATCGGACGACGACTGTCGTCTCACGCAGTGGCCGGCGCGTGCGGGTGACCGCGATCATCGTCACCGTCTCACCCGACAGCCGGTGGCTGAATCTCCGTCGCTCGGAAACCTCCGTGTTCGCTCCGGACAGCACATCGCCCCTCTCTGCGAGACCACTGTGACTGTGAGTACAACGGTCGGGGGCGACGGCGACGGAGACTCAGCTCTCGGTGTACTCCCCGAAGCGGACGTCGACGAGGTACGTCTGGCCCTGCCAGCGCACGAGCCACTCACCGTCGAACTCGTTGCTTCGAATCGCGTCCCGCTCGCGGAACCGGTCGACGACCGACCGGAACGCGGTGTCGTCCTCACCGTCGGCGGTGTAGCCGCCGTCTGCCGCCTGTCTGAGCACGTCGCGCTCCTCGGTCGAGAGACCCGACAGCGTGAACTGGTACTCCGCCCGGAGCTGGGCCGCGTAGGCCTCGTCGCTCGCAAACCGTTCCTCGGCTGTGTACCGGTACGTCCTGCGGGTGGTCTGTCTCACCTCCGTGACGCGGACCCGGTAGCGCTCACCCTCGACGACGACGACCCGCTCGGTCGTCTCGTCTCTGTCTGCGAGCGCCGAGTCCGACAGCTCGTCGGGCATGTACACCCCGAGTTTGCCGACGTCGTAGCCGTCGTCCCGGCGGTCGGATACGGGCGGAAACAGCTCTCCGAGCGCACGGCGGTCGGCGGGCGGGAGCGCCGAGAACCGGACCGCGTCGGTACCGGTCACGTTCGCCGGATCGTAGTCGACCTCGAGCTGAGCAGCGTAGGCCGTCTCCTCGTCGACGACGGTGCGTGACAGGTCGTAGTACGCGCCGTCGTAGCGGTACGGTACGTCGCCAGATTCGATCGCTCGGCTGCCGATGGCAGTGTCGTTCGCGGCGCCGGTCTCGACGGCCTCGCTGACGACGCGGCCGCGCTCGGTGTCGGGGTCAACCGACTGACTGTTCGCCTCGGCGAGTCGCGCGTCGTCTGCTTCGGTGAGCGTGATCGACCCCGGGCCGGCACACCCGGCGAGGGCGACGACCACGAACAGCAGGCCGACTGCGAGCGGGAGCCGAGAGCGACGGTTCGTGTCGGGAGGGTCGGTCGTTCTGCCGTCGGACATGAGTTCTGGCATCGTCAGTACGCACCGACACGCGACGAGTTCAAAAGGCGATACCGGAGGCTCAAACGAGGCTTACACTGTGACTCGGTGACGAGGCGGAGACGGGACAGCGGTCGACAGCCGACGTGGGGGTGGCGATCGTCGTCGCGCCGTTACTCACGACCGTCGCTGCGGACGTCCCCGTGGAGAGACGGCGACGGCAGACCGGTAGACCGTCTCAAGGCCGCAACCGCGTTCGACCGGAGCGTCCCCGGCGTTCCGTTCGGCCGCCGCAGAGCGGTCAGCCTCGTGCCGCGGGTCCGACAGAGGCGTGATGGCTCCCCTCAGTTCACACGGCGGCACGTCCGATACCGACGCAGACACACGAGGCCGGCCGAGAGCGTCGAGACGGCGGTCTGCCCGCCCGGTCGTGCCTACGGTGCCACGGCCCTCGCCGGGGATCGGCGCAGATTCGATCGCAGCGCGTTCGCGACACCGTCACGAGGGCGGTGTGGGTTCTCCGTGCCCGCATCGAGTAGCGAGCGTCGCTCCACACGGGCAGCCGGCGACGGGACGGGATCGACTCGCCGAGACACGGGATACGTTCGGCTGAACGTCTCGGCCAGTTACCCCCAGATCGTTCGTGACGTAGAACCACCTGATCGTCGGTTTTCGATAGTCTCGGGCCGTCTACGTCGACTTCTCTCGAACCTCTTTTGTGGCTCTGGCCCCTCCGATCGAACGTGAACGCGGTTGTCCTCCACAGGTGGTTCAGCTGAGCTACGCGTCGACACTGCGGTCCGTTCCCGTGCTCCCGGCACGCTACCGCGACGCGGGGCTGTTCGTCCTCCTCGCTGCGCTGTTCGGCGGAGCGTTCGTCGCTATCAAGACCGGCCTTCGGGAGCTCCCGCCGGTACTGTTCGCGGCGCTCCGGTTCGACGTCGGCGCTGTCGCGCTGCTTGCGTACGTCGTCGTCTCGCGTCCCCGGACGCGGTGGCGGCCACAGACCCGCGCCGACGTCTTCGGTGTCGCCGCCGCGGCGACGCTCCTCGTCGCGGCGAACAACGCCTTCCTGTTCGCCGGACAGGCGCTGACGACGCCGGCGGCGGCCTCGGTGATGTACGGACTGAACCCTATCCTCGCGCCCGTCTTCGCCTACGTCGTGCTCGGAGAGGGGCTCTCTCGCGCGAACGTCGCCGGTATCGCCGTCGCGCTCGCGGGCGTCCTACTGGTCGTGGGCCCCTCGCCGTCTGCGTTCGGCGGCGGCGCCGCCGGACAGGCCCTCGTTCTCGTCGCCGCGGCAGCCGTCGCGCTCGGGAGCGTCCTGCTCCGGCGGGTGGACCCACCGATGGACAGCGTCACGCTCACCGGGTGGGGAATGGCCGGCGGCGCAGTCCTGCTTCACGGGGCCAGTCTCGCAGCCGGCGAGTCGCCGGCGCACGTCGCCGATGTCGGTCTCACCACGGCTGCGAGTGTCCTCGTCGTCGGACTCCCCGCCACGGCGCTCGCGTACACCATCTACGTCGGCCTGGTCGCACGGGTCGGGCCGGTCCGGACGAACCTCGTCTCGTACGCGTTCCCCGCCTTCGCCGCGCTCTCGGGCTGGCTCGTCCTCGGCGCACCGGTCTCGGCGAGCACCGCGCTCGGCTTCCTCGTCGTTCTCGCGGGGTTCGTCTCTGTCGAGAGCGAGACGCTCCGGACCGAACTCTGCCGGGTCCGACGCCGGCACGGAGGCTGCGACGCGGGCGCGTCGCCGTTCCCCTGCGACGACTGAGGCGGGCAGACACGCGGACGGTCGTGTCGTCACCCCCGCCGGGCAGAAGACGCGTCGTTCAGACGTAGGGTGTCCCGCGTGGTCCACCGTGTCTGTCTGCGGGAGCGTCGCCGACCGTCCGTTCTCGTGACGCAGCGAGGGGGTGACTCCGGACGACGGCCACACTCGCCGTCCTCGTCCGTCCTGTCGCGCGGTCGGCGAGAGGGTCGTCCGGCGGCAGACGGGGCCTCCACCCAGTCTGTCCGCGCCGTCGGAGACGGCCCCGTCGCTTGCGGGCGTAGCTTCGGCGGGCGGACGTCGCCCGAGAATCAGTCGGCGCTTGGCGCGACGGCCTCTGCCTCGCGGTCGGCCTCGGAGTCGACACCGTCGGTGATACCGCCGGCAAGCTTGAACACGGCGTCCTTGTGGTCTGTCTTCGAGCGGTGAATCGACGTCGGACGGACGCCGAGTGTCTCGTACTCTGTCATGTCGAACGCTGCTCCGTGCCACTCCTCGCACTGGTCGCGTACCTCTGCGAGGAGCCCGTGGAGATGAATGAGCTCCTGTTTCTTCATGGGCAACGTTGCGTATCCTCCGGAGGGTTATATTACTATCTTGAGTTCCTGTACCACACGACACGCGGTCGTGAACGTTTTCACCGGCAGCCGTCTGCTACACGCGTGGACTACGACGAGCAGCTAGACCGTGCGATTGCCGAGACCCCGGATATCGCCGAGGAGAGCGACCGATTCGAGGTGCCCGACCCCGAGGTCAGGCCGGAGGGGAACGTCACCGTCTACGAGAACTTCCAGGCGACACTCGACCGACTCGACCGGAGCGAGGACCAGGTGACGAAGTTTCTCCAGACGGACCTCGGGACGAGCGCGAGTATCGACGAGAAAGGGCGCGTGCGTCTCACCGGCGACTTCCGTGCGCGGCGGGTCGCCGACGCGCTGGAGTCGTACGTCGACTCGTTCGTCCGGTGCCAGGAGTGTGGCCTGCCGGACACGCGCCCGGTGACAGAGCAGGGAACGCGCGTGTTGAAGTGTGACGCCTGCGGCGCGCTGTCGCCCCTCCCGGAGATCTAGGCCGCGATCTCGGGGTCTTCGACCGACGGCAGCTCCGTGTATCGGCTGCAGATGGTGACTTCGCTGGTGTTCGCCACCTCGCCGACCTCGCTCTGAGTCACCGTCCCGTCGGCGAGCAGCGAGACCGCGTAGACCGCAGCCGCGGCGACTTGCCCGACAGGGTGTCGGCTCCTTTCGCCGCCCGAAGCAGGTCGCGGGCGCCGGCGGCTCAGCCGAGCACCGCCACCGCGATACGGTGGGGGCCTGCAGGCGTCTCGACCGTCGTCGTCTCGGCGATGCGCTCGCCGACCGTCCGGCGCCAGCCGGCGAGCGCACGCTCGGGACGCTCACCAGTCGTGTCGTCTGCCCGTGGCAGCGGCGGCGGGTCGCGTACCAGCCGGTCCGGCGGGAGGTGGAGTGGCACGGGATCGGTGTACTCACCCTCGCGACCCGCGACGTGGAGTCGGGCCCGCATCCGGCCCGAGAACGGCGGCGTCACCCGTAACACCGCCCGCGGCCCGCCCCGCTCGCGCAGCTCCAGCGCCCGCACCACGTCCCCGCGCGTGACCGCGACAGACCGGACGGTCGTCGGGTCGTCGCTCACGTCCGAGTGTCGGCTGCACGCCGTATGACCCTACCGGACCGCGAGCCGGCGCAACCGCCCGCCGCAGCTCGGACAGGTCGCCCGGTAGGACTCCGGGCCGACGCGCCGGGAGCAGTCGGCGCAGACGAACGACGGGTGTTCGGTCACACACGACGTTCTCGGACGTCTATGTTAAACCTTCGCACGGCAGCCGAGGAACTGCCCGAACCGCCACCGATAGTACGGTCCGGTTCGACAGGCAGCCATGGAGCTATCACCGGCGCTGCGCTGTCTGTTCAGCGGGCGGATCGAGGAGGAGGAGGGGTCGTACGTCGTCACCGTCCCGAAGAGCGAAGTCGAACTCGGGACACTCCGGGCGGGCGAGGTGTACCGAGTCGGCGTCCTCGACGGACCGGGCGTAACGGCCGAACCGGTCTCAGACGACACGGAGGCACAGAGCGACGACCGCGCGCCGGCCGACGGCCCGCCGGTGACCGAGGGCGAGGTCCGGCAGGTCGAAATCGAGGACGTCGGGGACCAGGGCGACGGACTCGCACGGGTCGGCCCCGGCTACGTCGTCTTCGTCTCCGGGGCGTCTGTCGGCGACCGACCGACCGTCCGGATCACCAGCGCGCGAGAGAACGTGGCGTTCGCCGAGGTCGTCGGATAGCCGCCGAGCCGGTGGTCGACGGGCCGTCGAGAGAGCCGAGCCGGACGGTCGCTGCCCCGCGCGGAGAGGACCGCTTTTGTCGACGGCCCACAGGATCCGAACGTCACACGATGAGCGACCACACGGCCGGGGGCTGGTTCGACGGCGTCGACCCCGAGAGCCTCGACTGCGCCCGCGAGGCAGTCGAGAGCGGGTCGGCAGAGGAGCCCCGCGAGTGGCCCGCACGAGCGGTCGAGTCGGACTTCGCAGCGGACGAGGACGACTACTACGACAAGCTCCACGAGGCCACGACGGCCGCCACACGGACGGCTGCGCGGGAGGCCGGCCGCGCGGACGACCAGCAGCTCAAACACGCCGTCCGTGCCATGGACGACGCCGACCGGCTGGCGAACGAGCTCGCGGAACGCGCCGTCGAGTGGGGGGAGAGCCTGTTCGACGACACCCCGGAGGGCCTCGACGGCGCGCGGTCGCTGGCCGACCGCGACCCGGCGACGCCGGCAGCGGAGCGCGCGGTCTCGCTCGCGACGCGCGCCGCCGACCTCGCCGACGAGGCGGCGGCGCTCCGCGCACACGTCGAGCAGACGGCCCCGGGCGTCGCGCCGAACCTCGCCGAGATGGCGGGACCGGTGCTGGCCGCACGGCTGATCGCGCTCGCCGGCGGGCTGGAGCCGCTGGCCAAGAAGCCGAGCGGGACGGTCCAGGTACTCGGCGCCGAGGACGCGCTCTTTGCCCACCTCGCCGGGCGGGCCCCGTCGCCGAAACACGGGGTCATCTTCACCCACGAGGCGGTGCGCGGGACCCGCTCCGAGGACCGCGGCTCGGCGGCGCGCGCGCTCGCCGGCAAGCTCGCCATCGCGGCGCGGGTCGACCACTACGGCGGCGAGCGCCGACCGTCGATCCACGACGACCTGCGCGAGCGGCTGGCGACGATCCGGGCACGGGCAGACGACGGGGCGACGCCAGACGAGGGCACGGGGGGCGACGGGTGACCGACCTGCCGGGCGGCGTCACGTACCGCCGGTTCGACGGCGAGCGGCGGCTGGCGACCCGTGGCTCACCCGTCTACGGCGAGCCGACAGCCGACGGCTGGCGGCTCTGGGACGCCGGGCGGTCGAAGCTGGGCGCGACGCTCGCCGCCGGCCTCGACACCGGCCTGGCCGGCGGCGACCGGGTACTCTACCTCGGTGCCGCCTCTGGGACGACCGTCTCGCACGTCGCGGACTTCGCCGGCCCCACCTACGCCGTCGAGTTCGCGCCGCGTCCGGCCCGCGACCTCGTCGACGTCGCGGCGGATCGCTCGCGGCTGTTCCCGCTGCTCGCGGACGCGCGCCGTCCCGAGACGTACGCCCACGTCGTCGAGTCGGAGCTCGACGCCGTGGTACAGGACGTCGCCACCCGCGGACAGGCCGAGGTCGCGCTGCGGAACCGACAGTTCCTCGCGCCCGACGGTCGTCTCGTCCTGGCGGTGAAAGCACGGAGCGAGGACGTCACCGCCGCGCCCGAGGACGCCTTCGACGAGGTACTCGCGCGCCTGCGGGACGGCTACGAGGTGCTCGAGACGGCTCCTCTCGCCCCGCGCCACGACGCCCACCTCGCGGTGGTCGCACGGCCCGACTGAGCCGCCCACAGCCGGTGTCGACGGGGAACCGGCGGGCGGCGGCTCCGACGCTACCGGAGCCGACCGGGCACAGGCTATAATCCGGCCGGCCACGACCACCGACCGTGCCCATCAGCGAGCGGCTCCTCGAAGCCGGGAAAGACATCTGGGCGGCCCAGAAGGACCACCCGTTCGTCGTCGAACTCGCGGCGGGAACGCTCGACGAGTCGAAGTTCGGCCACTGGATACGGCAGGACTACCGGTACCTGCTCGACTACGCCCGGCTCTTCGCGGTCGCCGGGGCGCGGGCCCGTGACGAGGAGACGATGGCCGACCTGCTCGGCGTTGCACACTCGACGCTGAACACCGAGATGGACCTCCACCGGGAGTTCGCCGCGGAGTACGGCGTCTCCCGGGCGGAGCTGGAGGCGACGACGAAGGCACCGACCTGCCGGGCGTACACGGACTTTCTGATTCGCACGGCCTACGAGGGGTCGCTCGCCGAGGTCGCCGCGGCGCTGTACCCCTGTGGACAGGGGTTCCTCGACATCGGCGACCACGCCGCGAGTCTCGCCGACGGAGAACACCGGTACACGCCGTGGATCGAGACGTACACGAGCGACGAGTATCGGGACGTCGTCGAGACGATGCGGTCGTTCGTCGACCGGTGTGGCGAGGCGTATCCCGGCGAGCACGGGGCGATGCGCGAGACGTTCCTGACGAGCGCACGGCTCGAGTACCGGTTCTGGGAGATGGCCTACACGGAGGAGGAGTGGGCGGTCTGACGATGGTGGCACGGAGACGTTCGCGGTCGGGACCTGCCCTTCGTCGGACGACGCTGATCTGGGTCGGGAGGCGCGCGTGACAGACCGGCCGACCGACCGACTGCGCGACGAGTCGCCGTGGGCGGCTGCCGTCGACCACCGGTTCGTCTCGGAACTGTCGGGGGGGACACTCGACGACGACGTCTTCGCGCGCTACCTGATCCAGGACTACGCCTTCGTCGAGACGCTCACCGCTGTCTTCGGCCGGGCGCTCGCGCAGGCGCCGCCGGCGTCGCGGGCGCCTATCGCGGAGTTTCTCGGCGTCCTCACCGACGAGGAGGACGACTACTTCGAGCGGTCGTTCGCGGCGCTTGGCGTCGCGGACCGGGCCGACGACCCGGCGCTCGCGCCGACGACCGCGGCCTTTCGCGACCACCTCCTCGCCGCCGCCGGCGAGGGCGGCTACGCGGAGACGCTGGCCGTCCTCGTGCCCGCCGAGTGGACGTACCTCGACTGGGCGACGAGTGTCGACGACCCGCCCGAACGAGAGCACCTCCGCGAGTGGGTCGCCCTCCACGCGAACGACGAGTTCGCCGGGTTCGTCGACTGGCTCAGGGCCGAGCTTGACGACGAACTCCCGGCGCTCTCGCAGCGGCGCCGGCGTCGGGTCGAGGCGCGGTTCGACCGGACCGTCCGGCTGGAGGCGGACTTCTTCACAGCGGCGTACGACGACCCACCGCACGGTCCCACAACACGCCGGTAGGATTTAGAAGGCCGAACGCCCCGTACGAGGTGTGGCTGATCCGCTTTCGACCCGCGCGCGTCGACTCGTCGCAGACACCGGCCCGACGTGGCTCGCCGGCGCAATCGCAGCCGGGCCGGCGACGATGGCGACGCTCCTGACCGCCGGCGCGGCGTACGGCTACGCGCTCCTGTGGGTGGTCGTCCTCTCTGCCGTCCTCGGCGCGACCGCACAGTACCTCTCCGCGCGCCTCGCGCTTCCGGCAGACCGCGGGATCGTCGGCCTCGTCGAGGCCCACGTGGGCCCGCGGTGGGCGTGGCTGCTCGTCGCCGACGTCGTGCTGGCGGCGGGGCTGGCACAGCTGGTTATCGTCCGCACCGTCGCGGACGTGACGGCGGCAGCGACGGGCGTCGACGCGACGGTCGCGGGCGTCGGCTGGGCCGTCGTGCTGGCGGTCGGACTCGCCGGTCGGGGCTACCGGCTCGCCGAGGTCGGCGCCAAGCTCGTGGTGTCTGCCGTCGTCGTCGCGTTCGTCGCGAGCCTGTTCGTCGTCCCGATCGACACGGGCGCGGCTGCGACGGGACTGGTCCCGTCGATCCCGGCGGGCGTCGACGGCGCGCTCCTCGCCGCTGGCATCCTCGGCGGCGCGGTCCACGTCACGCTCGTGACGATGCAGACGTACACCGTCCGGGCTCGCGGGTGGACCGAACGCGACCTCTCGCTCGCACGGCTGGACGTCGGCTCGTCGATGCTCGTCGCGTTCGGCGGCTACTCGCTCGCGGTGTTCCTCGTCACCGCGGCGGTGCTGGGCGGTCAGACCGACCTGAGCCCGGTGTCCGCGGCGGCGGCGCTCGGACCGGTGGCCGGCGGCCTCGCCGAGCGGCTCTTTCTCGCCGGGCTCCTCGGCGCCGCCGTCTCGACGCTCGGGGGGAACACCGTCGTCCCGCCGTACCTCGTCGCCGAGAAGCTCGGATGGGAGACGGACGTCTCGGACGGTCGGTACCGCGCGCTGCTGGCCGGGACGGCGCTGCTCTCGGGACTCGGCGTCTTCGTCGGCGGCGCGCTCTTTCCCCTGCTTGCGCTCGTCCTCGCGTTCGGTCTCGTCGGGACGCCGTTCGCGCTCGCGCTCGTCCTCCTCCTGCTCGCCGACGAGGACGCGCCCGGCCGTCTGACGGCGCCGACGGCAGCCGGCGGGGCCGTCACGCTCGTCGTCGCGGTGGCCACCGCCGGACAGTTCGTCGTCGGCCACGTCGAGACTGCGACGAGCGACCCGGTATCGGCGCTCGTCGTGGCCTTCGCCGTCGTGTTCGGACTGGCGACGGCGGTGCTCTGCGCCCGCGTCGTACGGGGCGGCGTCCGTACGCTCGCCGTCGGCTCCTGACCCCCGACTATTTGAACGACCCCGCCCGACGGCCTCTCTATGACCGACGTCGACACCGGGGCCGACGTCGCCGGCTCCCGCGAGTCGTTCGACCGCCGGGGCACGCTGGGCGTGGAGGAGGAGTTCTTCGTCGTCGACGAGCGGGGCCACCCGACATCGGGTATCGACGACCTGATCTACGGCGCAGAGCCGCCGCCGGCCCTCGACGGACGCCTGGATCACGAGCTGTTCCAGTTCACGATCGAGACGCAGACACCGACCGTCGAGTCCGTCGACGCCGTCGCCGACGCCGTCGACGAGGTTCGCCGGGCGCTCGTGGACCACGCGGCGGCCCACGGCTACCGGATCGCCGGCGCCGGCCTCCACCCCGCGGCACGCTGGCGCGAACTCGACCACGCTCGAAAGGAGCGGTACCGAACGCAGCTGGACCGCATCCAGTATCCACAGCACCGGAACACGACCGCAGGGCTCCACGTCCACGTCGGTGTCGACGACGCCGACCGGGCGATGTGGGTCGCGAACGAGCTCCGGTGGCATCTCGCGCCGATACTGGCGCTCTCTGCCAACTCACCGTTCTGGAACGGCTTCGACACCGGGCTCGCCTCCGCGCGGGCCGTCGTGTTCGAGGGGCTTCCGAACACCGGTGTACCGACGCGGTTCGACGACTTCGACGACTACCGCCGGTTCGAGCGCCGGATGGTCACCTCGGGGTCGATACGAGACCGTGGCGAGCTCTGGTTCGACGTTCGCCCCCACAGCGGCCACGGTACCGTCGAGGTGCGTGCCCCCGACGGGCAGCGCGACCCGTCGCGGGTGCTCGCGTTCGTCGAACTCGTCGACGCGCTGGTCACCGACCTCGCGGAACGGCACGCCGACGGCGCGTCCGGCACCGACCCCCGTCGGGAGTTCTTAGACGAGAACAAGTGGCGCGCGGTCCGGCACGGGCGCGACGCCTCGTTTCTGACGCCCGACGGCGCGGACGAGGTCTCCCTCGAGGAGTACGTCGTGCGGCAGGAGGACCGCCTCGGAGTCGAACGGCTGCGCGACCTGTACGCCGCCGAGAGCGGGACGGCCCGCCAGCGCCGCCTGCGCGCCGCGGGCGGCCTCGACCGGCTCTGCGAGGGGCTCGTCCTGCCGGGCAGCCGCGCGACCCCGGAGGGCCCGGTGTGAAGGTCGCTCTCGGCGGGACGTTCGACCCGATCCACGACGGCCACCGGGCGCTGTTCGAGCGCGCGTTCGAACTCGGCGACGTCACCGTCGGGCTGACGACGGACGGTCTCGCGCCGAAGACCAGACAGGAGAACCGCTACGTCCGGCCGTACGACACGCGTACACGGGACCTCCGAGCGGAGCTCGCGTCGCTCGCCGCGGAGCACGACCGCGAGTTCGAGATCAGGCCGCTCGACGAGCCGACCGGTATCGCCGTCGAACCGGCGTTCGACGCGCTGGTCGTCTCGCCCGAGACCGAGGCGGGGGCCGAACGGGTAAACGAGATCCGGCGCGAGCGCGGCCTGGACCCGCTCCGTGTCGAGGTGGTCGCTCACGTCCCCGCAGCCGACGGCGAGCCGATCTCCTCGACGCGCGTCGTCCGCGGCGAGATCGACGAACACGGCAACCCGACGCCGGCGCGCGAGGGCCGCGGCGCCGACCCGCCGTAGTCACCAGTCCGGTACGTCGAACCCCGCGTCCGCGAGACGACCCTTCCAGCGGCTCCCGACGCTCGGCCGCGAGACGTCCATCGCCCGCGCCACCGCGCCCTGCGACCGCTGGTCGCCCGCCAGCAGCGCGCCGGCGTAGAGACTCGCCGCCGCCGCCGCGGCCTTCGTGCGGTCGCGTTCGGGCACGTCCGAGAGAAACAGGTCGACGGCGTTCGACCGGGCCTCGTCGCCGAGGTCGAGTGCCGCCGCCCCCGACTCGATGCGGTCGAGCCAGCGCTCGTGCTCGATCCGGTCACGTGCCCGGTACACACCGACAGGTCGGCCCGCGCAGGCTTGAATGGAGCGACAGGTTGAATCACCTCCCGTCGGTACGACGGCTCGCGCGCGGGTAGCCAAGCGGTCAACGGCGCAGCGCTTAGGACGCTGTCCCATAGGGGTCCGCAGGTTCGAATCCTGTCCCGCGCAGTGAGGAGCGGAGCGACGAACGAGCAGGCACGGATTCGAACCAGGGAACGGATCGACCGGAGGGAGCGGAGTGAGTGAGGTTCGAATCCTGTCCCGCGCAGTTCTCGGCTCGAACAGGCGTGAGAGGCGGGACTGTGTCGAGAGGTTCGAACCCGGCGAGTCGCAGCCCGGAACGACCTGAAGCGCCGCACGCCCGGACCGTCTCGGCTCGGTTCGAATCCTGTCCCGCGCACCGTGAGGCGCGAGCGGAGCGAGCCGCGAGTCCGAGCGAGAACGGACGCCAAGAGCGGCGAGTGCGCTCGACACCGCGAGAGCGGACACCCTCCTGTGGACCCCCGGCGACGTCGTCGCCGACCGGTGTGGCTACTGTGCGGCGTCGCCGGCTGACCGCTCACTCGGCGCTCGTCTTCAGTTCGACGACGTAGCCGAACGGGTCCTCGACGTAGACCGCGGGCGCCTCGCCCGTGGCACCGAGCGGCGAGGACAGCTCGTCGTAGAGCGGGACGTCCGCCGCCGCGAGCTGTGACTTCACCGCCTCGATGTCGTCCTCGACGACGACGGCGAGGTGGTCGTAGTTCGTCCCCGTCGGCGGGTCGAACGCCGGCGTCGGCCAGAGGTGGACGACGTGGTCCGGCGCGAGGCGCACGTCGAAGAAGGACTTCTCGCCGTCGCGCCACCGCGCCACCCCCTCGATCTCGAACCCCAGCCGGTCGCCGTAGAACGCGACTGCCGCCGAGTGGCCGCCCTCGGGGATGCGCAGGTTCACGTGGTCGATAGATCGAACGTCCATGGCCTCGGCCTGTCATCGTGGTCGACACACGTCAATCCCGGGCCGTGCGTCGACGACGCGTGGACCACGCGGGGCGAAGCCGGCCTGCGCTCTGCCGGCTCGCGACGGCGACGACGGGCCCGGAGTCGTCGCGGCTGGACGGAGCGGGCCGACTGTCCCGGTGTCGAGCGCGACGAGGCCGGTCACTCCTCGGAGAGGTCGCCGAGACCGGCAGGCGGGTCGTCCGCCGTCGGGGGTGTCCGCTCGTCGCCGGACAGTGACCGGCCGACGACGTCGAGAGCGGCGTGGGCTCCGAACGTCGCGGTGAGGAGTCCGACGAACTGCGTGACTGCGGTCGGAACGAAGCCCGCGTCGTAGACGACCGGGGCGACGGCGAGCCACACCCCGAGCAGGGCGGTGACGGTCGCGGAGGCGAACGACACCGACCCAGCCCCGGTTACCGTCCGGAGGTTGTGACCGGCGAAGACGAGCGTCACGAGCGCCGAGAGCGCGATGCTACCCTGAAACGCGACGGTGGGGCCGAGCGCGACGGCGACGACGAGCGCCAGGAGCGGTCCGACGACACAGACGACGGCGGCGACGGCGTTGAGTCGGGTTGCGTTCACGGGTCGGGTCACGGCGGCGGCTCACTTTACGCGTGTGGTCGGAGATCGCACGACGTGCGGCAGACGACGCCCGCAAACCTCTTGAACGGGCCACGTCACGCATCTACAATGGCCTCGCTGTCGGAGCTCTCGGAGACACTCGTCGGAGACGTCGACGGGCTGGTGCTGTTCTCCCCGAGCAGCGGGCACCACGAGCGGTTCGGGTCGCTCGACGACGACGCAGAGACCGTCGTCGTCGCGGGCGAGAACGCCGTCGACGCGCCGAACTTCGTCGAACTCCCGCTCGACTTCGACGACGTCCAGAACCGCCTGCGCTACGGGCTCGAAGGGGCGATGGAGCGCGGGTTCGTCGAGGAGGGCGACGTGGTCGCCTGCTCCGCCGCGACGTTTGACGGCGACCCAGACACGCTCGTTCGGGTTCGCGTCGGCGAACGGATGCGTTCCGGCGTGTACGCACTGTTCGCGGACTCGCGGGCCGACCCGAGCGTCATCCGCGACGTCTTCGAGGTGGCGATCGAGCTCGGCAAGAAGGGACAGAAGGGCAAGCCGGTCGGCGCGCTGTTCGTCGTCGGCGACGCCGGGAAGGTGATGAACAAGTCCCGACCGCTGTCGTACAATCCGTTCGAGAAGTCCCACGTCCACGTCGGCGACCCGATCGTGAACGTGATGCTGAAGGAGTTCTCGCGGCTAGACGGGGCCTTCGTCGTCTCCGACGGCGGCAAGATCGTCTCTGCCTACCGCTACCTCGAGCCGTCCGCGGAGGGTGTCGATATCCCGAAGGGGCTCGGCGCGCGCCACATGGCCGGCGGTGCTATCACCCGCGACACGAACGCCACGGCGATCGTGCTCTCCGAGTCCGACGGTCTCGTGCGGGCGTTCAAAGGTGGGCAGTTGATACTCGAACTCGACCCGGAGGACTACTGAGGAGATGTACCAGTTCGGCCCCGACGCGGTCCGGCGCGTCCTCGTCGGTGTCTCGGCACGGCTGTGGCTCGCAGCCGCCGTCTTCCTCGCTGGTACCGTGGTGGCCGTCGTCGTCGGACGGCTGACAGCCGGGACGCTCCGCCGGTTCGGCGTGCCCGAGGCGACCGAGGGGACGGCGCTCGACCGCACGACCCGGCGGTTCGACACCACGACCGTCGGCATCGTCGGCCGCATCGTCGCCTACACCGGCGTCGTCGTCGCCGGCTTCGCCGCGCTCTCGGTGGCCGGTACGGCGACCGCGACCCGGTTCTGGGCCGGCGTCGCCGAGTTACTCCCGAGCGTCTTCGTCGCCCTGCTGATCCTGCTCGTCGGCGTCGTCGTCGGCGACAAGGTCGAACTCGTCGTCGCAGAGCGGCTGAAAGGGGTGAAGCTCCCACAGACCGGCGCGCTCCCGACGGCGGCGAAGTACAGCGTCTTCTACGTCGCGGTGCTGGTCGCGCTCTCACAGGTCGGTGTCCAGACGCTCTCGCTCGTCGTCCTCCTCGCCGCCTACGTCGTCGCCGTCGTCGTGGTCTGCGTCGTCGCCTTCCAGACGCTCCTCAGCTCCGGTGCCGTCGGGGTCTACCTCCTGCTCAACCAGCCGTACGCTATCGGCGACGAGGTGCGGATCGCCGGGCACCGCGGCATCGTCCAGGAGGTCGACCTGTTCGTCACCCACGTCGAGAACGACGGCGAGGAGTATATCCTTCCAAACGCCGTCGTGTTCACAGAGGGCGTCGTCCGGGTGCGCTGACCTAGCCGTCGGCGCGAGACACGACCTCCGCCGGCACGCCCGCCGCCGTCGCCCCCGACGGCACGTCGTCGGCCACGAGCGAGTTCGCCGCCACCCGCGCGTCCGCGCCGATCTCGACGCCCGGGAGCACCACCGCTCCCGCGCCGACCATCGCCCGCTCGCCGACCACAACCTCCCCGGTTCGGTACTCAGTCTGCAGGAACTCGTGACAGAGCAGGGTGGCGTCGTAGCCGACCACCGCGTCCTCGCGGAGTGTTATCAGCTCCGGCCAGAACACGTCGGGCGTTGCCTCTAGTCCCCAGGCGACGCCGGGAGCAACGCTCGCGCCGAGCCGTCGGAGTGCCCAGCCGCGTGCCCGTAGCGACGGGACGACGCGGGCGACCCAGACGAGCAGGTAGTTCAGCACGACCCGAAGCGGCGGCTTCGCGTCGGTCCACGACCACAGCGAGTTGCGCGGTCCGGGCGTCGGAGTCCGGGTGAGCCGGTCGGACCGACGGTCGGTCTCGCCGTCGTCGCTCATACTCCAGGGTAGCCAGGGGGCCACTAACCGCTTTCGCGGGCCGTCACCCGTCGTCGAGGCCCCGCTCGTGCGCCCAGACCGGCTCGCGGTCCTCGAGGAACGCCCGCATCGCCTCCTCGCGGTCCGGCTCCGCGAACGACGCGAGCCCACGTCCGACCGACCCGCGTGCGGCGGCCTCCAGCCCGTCCGACCGCCACGTCCGCACGACACGCTTCTGGTGGCGCAGGACCGGCGGGCTCTTTGCCGCCAGCGCGTCGACGTACGACGCGACCGTCTCGGCGTACTCGTCCGCCGGCGGTGCCTCGTGGACGAGGCCCGCCTCCGCCGCACGGGTTCCCGGGAAGGGATCGCCGAGGAAGACGAGCTCCGCCGTGTCGCCGTAGCCGACGAACAGCGGCAGGAGCGAGCCGTACAGCACCGTCGGGATACCGACGTCCACCTCTGGGAGGCCCAGCGCCGCCTCCGCGACCGCGACCCGGAAGTCCGCTCCGAGCGCGAGCTCCAGCCCCGCGCCGATTGCGTACGACCCGCAACAGCAGACCGTGACGGCGTCGACGTCCCGGAGCGCCGTCACGGTCTCGTGGAGCCGTTCGAACAGCTCGCGCGCGTCGTCGACAGAGAAGTCCACGGCGGCGCGGATGTCGAGTCCCGCCGCCAGCCCGCGGGCGTCGGCGAGGTCGCCCGCTGCCGCGACGGTCAGCACGGAGACCCCGTCGGGGACGGCGAGGATACGGTCGCGAATCGCCGACAGTCGCGGCGGCGTCAGGCGGTTCATCTCGTCGACGTCGACCCGGAGGTGGGCGACGTGTGGCCGGTCTGTGTCGCGGTCGAGCGTCACGTCCGTCACGCCCGTCTGTTCGCGGGCCGGGACTTGAACCCGGAGTCTCGTGGGCCGTGGGCACGTGACGGATCGCGGCCTCCCGGGCGGCGAGCCTCGGCACGAGGCCACAGCCGGCGGCATCAGTCCCCCCGGAGACGCCGGGCGTGGTCGACCCGTCGCTGGACCAGATCTGCCGTCCCGACGTCGTGGCGGGCGCGCAGCCCGTCGCCGATCGTCTCGAGCGCGTCGGCGGCCTGTCGTTCCGCCGCGGCGACGTCTGCTCCCCGTCCCACGACGGCGAACGACCGCGAGGTGGTGGTGTAGATGCCGTCCGGCTGCTCGTCGACGCTCGCGTAAAACAGGAGGGCGTCGCCGACGCTCGTCTCGTCCACCGAGATGCGCGTTCCGCCCTCTGGGTCCGTCGGGTAGCCGGCGGGGACGGCGTACTTACACACCGTCGCCGCCGGCGCGAACGAGAGGGCCGGGAGCGTGTCGCCGTCGCGCGCGGCCCGCACCACGTCGGCGAGGGGTGTCTCCATGGCTGGCAGGACGTTCATCGCCTCCGGGTCGCCGAAGCGGGCGTTGAACTCGACGACCCGGAGGCCGTCGGCGGTGAGCATGAACTGGCCGTAGAGGACGCCGGTGTAGTCCTCGAGTGCGTCCACCGTCGTCTCGAGGATCTCGACCGCCCGGTCGTAGTCGGCCTGTGTGAGGAACGGGAGCACCGGTCCGGCGTCGGCGTACGATCCCATCCCGCCCGTGTTCGGCCCCTCGTCGCCCTCGTACGCGCGCTTGTGGTCCTGAACCGCCGGCGTCGGGCGCACCTCGCCGCCGGCGACGAACGCCTGGACGGTGAACTCCTCGCCGACGAGACGTTCCTCGACGACCCACTCGTCGTGGTCGCTCTCGCGGACGTAGTCGACCGCCTCCGCCGTCGTCACCTGGTCGCCGGTGACCCGGACGCCCTTGCCGCCGGTGAGACCGGTCGGCTTGACCGCGACGTCGCCGTCGACGCCCGCGACGTAGTCGGCGGCGGCGTCGGCGTCGTCGAACGTCTCGAACGCCGGGCAGCCGGGGATCGACTCCTCGCGCATGAACTGCCGCTGGTACGACTTGTCCGTCTCGATCCGTGCCGCGTCGGCGCGTGGTCCGAACGGAAAGACACCACGTGCCGCGAGCTCGTCCGCGACGCCAGCCGCGAGCGCCGACTCGGGACCGACCACGGCGGCGTCGGCACCGACGCGCCCGGCGTAGTCAGAAACCGCCGCCGCGTCAGTCTCGTCGAGCGTCTCGGCGCCCGCCGCGAGGCGCGCGATGCCGGGGTTCCGGTTCGACGCACAGCCGTACACCGTACAATCGGGGGCGAGCGCCCGCGCGATCGCGTGCTCGCGGCCGCCGCCCCCCACGACGAGTACCGTCTCCATGCGACCGGAGGGGCCGGGCGGCGGGGTAAGCGTTTCCCGTCGCCGCCGTCGTACCGCACTCCCGTGGCCGGCGCGGTCGGCGCTCGCGCCACAGACGCGCTGCTCTCGAACGCGTGGACCGGGTTTACGTGTGTCCCGGCCCTCGGTCTGGGTATGAGCGACCGTGCGGGCCGGAATCGGCTCGACGAGGAGGCGAGTCCGTACCTCCGACAGCACGCCGACAACCCGGTCGACTGGCAGCCGTGGGACGACCGAGCGCTCGCGGAGGCCCGCGAGCGCGACGTGCCGATCTTCCTCTCGGTCGGCTACGCCGCCTGCCACTGGTGTCACGTGATGGCGGAGGAGAGCTTCGAGGACGAGGCGATCGCCGACCGCCTGAACGAGCAGTTCGTCCCGATCAAGGTCGACCGCGAGGAGCGGCCGGACCTCGACAGCGTCTACATGAGCGTCTGTCAGATGGTGACCGGGCGGGGCGGCTGGCCGCTCTCGGCGTGGCTCACGCCAGACGGTCGGCCGTTCTACGTCGGCACCTACTTTCCGCCGGAGGCAAAGCGCGGGTCGCCGGGGTTCCGACAGCTTCTCGAGGACGTCGCGGCGTCGTGGGACGACGACCGCGAGGAGGTCGAAGCACGTGCCGACAGCTGGGCCGAGGCGGTCGCCGACGACCTCTCTTCGGTGCCCGACACGCCGGGCGAGGCACCGGACGAGGAGACACTCCGTGCGGCGACAGACGCCGTCGTCCGGAGCGCCGACCGCGACCACGGCGGATTCGGGCGGAACGGGCCGAAGTTCCCGAAGCCCGGGCGAATCGACCTGCTCCTGCGGGCCGCGAGCGCGCTCGGCGACGAGTCGGCGCTCGCCGTCGCACGGGAGACGCTCGACGCGATGGCCGCCGGCGGCACCTACGACCACGTCGGGGGCGGGTTCCACCGCTACGCCACCGACCGCGAGTGGACGGTACCACACTTCGAGAAGATGCTGTACGACAACGCCGAACTCCCCCGGGTCTACCTCGACGCCTACCGCCTGACCGGCGCCGCGCGGTACGCCCGCGTCGCGGCGGAGACGTTCGCCTTCCTCGACCGCGAGCTCTCCCACCCCGACGGCGGCTTCTACGCGACGCTGGACGCGCGGAGCGATCCGCCGGCGGGCCGCGACGGCCCCGTCGAGGGGGGCTACTACGTCTGGACGCCGGACGAGGTGGACGGCGCCGTCGGTGACAGCCCGACGGCACGCCTCGCCCGCGAGCGGTTCGGCGTGACAGAGGAGGGCAACTTCGAGGACGGCACGACCGTCCTGACGGCTGCGACGAGCCACGAGACGCTGGCGGAGCGCCACGACCTCGCCGTCGACGAGGTGGTCGAACGGCTCACGACCGCACGGCTGGCCCTGTTCGACGCGCGCGAAGGGCGTCCCAGGCCGGCCCGCGACGAGAAGGTACTCGCGGGCTGGAACGGCCTCGCGGTCTCGGCGTTTGCCGCCGGCGCCCGGACGCTCGACCCGGCGCTCGCAGACCGCGCCGAGTCGGCGCTGTCGTTCGTCCGCGAGCACCTCTGGGACGCGGACGCCGGACTCCTCCGGCGTCGCTTCGCCGACGGCGACGTGAAGGGCCGGGGCTACCTCGAGGACTACGCCTTCGTCGGGCGCGGCGCACTCGACGTCTACCAGGCGACCGGCGACGTCGCGCCGCTCTCGTTCGCGCTCGACCTCGGTCGGGCGGTCTGCGAGCGGTTCTGGGACGCCGACGACGGGACGCTCTACTTCACCGACGCGGAGGCCGAGGCGCTGCTCACGCGGCCACAGGAGGTCCGGGACTCCTCGACGCCGTCGAGTCTGGGCGTCGCGACGGGTCTCCTCCACGCGCTGGAGGCGTTCGCGCCCGACGAGGGGTTCGCCGAAGTCGTCGACCGGGTGCTGGCGACCCACGGCGACGAGGTGCGAGGGAGCCCGACCGAACACGCCTCGCTCGTGCTCGCCGCCGACCGCGTCGCACGTGGCGGCGTCGAGGTGACCGTCGCCGCCGACAGCCTGCCCGAGACGTGGTGGACGACGCTCTCGGAGACGCACCTGTCCGGGGGCGTCGTCGCCCGGCGACCGGCGACAGACGACGAACTGACGCCGTGGCTCGACGCGCTGGCGCTCGACGAGGCGCCGCCGGTCTGGCGGGGGCGCGAGGCGCGCGACGGCGTGCCGACGGTCTACGCCTGCCGGGGACGGGCGTGCTCGCCGCCACAGACGGAGCTGGACGCGGCGCTCGCGTGGCTCGAGGAGTAGAGACGCCACGACAGGTCGTGTCGGGCCGCACACGCCGCCGTGCCCTCGGTGCTGCACGAGCCTACCCGTCGACACGGATCACCACGGTACAGGCGAGACGACTCAGTCGAGTCTCGCGGCGAGAGACGCCGCGATCGGCCGGTCGGCGTCCTCGACGAACCGCGCGACCTCCGTGTCGCCGCGCTCGACGACCACGGTCGGGATGCGGGTGATCCCGTACTCGTCGACCCTCGGCCCCGTCTTCGAGCCGTCGGCGGCCTTCTCGACCGGATACTCCTCGACCCGGTCCGCCGGGACGTCGGCAGCCTCGAGTGCCGCCGCGAACGCCGGGAGCTGCCGCCGACAGTCGCCACACCAGTCCCCGCCCCACACCCGGTACGTCAGGCCCGCTGCGCCGAGTGTGTCGACGACCGCCGGCTCCGTTCGGGTCGTGATTCCGCCGGGGCGCATCGTCTCGAGCATAGACGCCCGCCCGCGGTCCGTGGAGTTAACAGCCGCGACTCGCGGCGGCACGAGCGTCGCAGACGGCGGCGGTCACCGCCGCGGGCGGTACGCGTATGCCCGCCGAACGCGTCGGAGGGGTCATGGACGACAGCGTCCTCGACACGCTCTGGTCGCCGCTGGTCCGGGTCGGCTCGCCCGCCGGAACGACCGTCGCGGCGAAGGTCGAGTCGCGCAACCCCGGCGGGTCGGCGAAGGACCGACCGGCGCTGGCGATGGTGGAGGCCGCGGAGGCGGCGGGCGAGCTGTCGCCCGGCGACGCGATCGTCGAGCCGACGAGCGGCAACACCGGTATCGGGCTGGCGATGGCCGGCGCGGCGAAAGGGTACGACGTTCGCCTCGTGATGCCCGAGTCGCGGTCGCCGGAGCGCCGCGCCGTCATGCGGGCGTACGGCGCGACCGTCGACCTCGTCGAGGGCGACATCTCCGACGCAAAGCGACGCGCAGACGAACTGACAGCAGAGGGTTGGGTGCAGATGCGGCAGTTCGAGAACCCGGCGAACCCCCGGGCACACTACGACCGGACGGGACCGGAGATCTTAGAACAGCTGGACGGGCGCGAGCCGGACGCTCTCGTCGCCGGCGTTGGCACCGGCGGGACGGTGACCGGGGTCGCGCGCCGTCTCCGCGAGGCGTATCCGGACCTCCGGGTCGTCGCCGTCGAACCGGCAGAGAACGCCGTCCTCTCGGGCGACCCGTCCGGCAGCGACGACTACCAGGGGATGGGTCCGGGGTTCGTGAGCGAGAACCTCGACACGGACCTGCTGGACGAGGTTCGGACGGTCCCGCTCGCCGAGGCAGAGACAGAGGTCCGTCGGCTGGCCCGCGAGGAGGGACTCCTGGTCGGGCAGTCCTCCGGCGCGTCGAACCTCGCCGCCCGTCGGGTCGCCGCCGAACTGGCCGACCGTGACGACCCGACCCCGGTCGACCCCGGCGAGCAGGACGGGCCGACTGCCGACCCGGACGGCGACGGTCCACTCGTCCTCACCGTCTACTGGGACAGCGGCGAGCGGTACGTCTCGACCGGGCTCTTCGACCCCGGCTGACCTACTCCTCGAACTCCGACTCGGTCACCCGGACCCGGACCGTCCGCTCGACGTCACGCAGGTCGTAGGTCGGGACCGGTCCGCCGGTGCGGGCGACGTACATCGGCTCGACGGGCCGACCGTCGTCGACGCCGTAGATACGGAGGTAGCGGTCGGTCGCCTCCGGGGCGACGCCGCCGTCCCGAACCGCGGTCGCGAGTGCACGCGAGAGCCACTCGTCGGCGTCGACCGATGGGTCGAGCACCCACGCCGTCCGGGCGAACCGGCGGAGGTACCACTCGAGGTCGTTCAGGAGGGCGACGGCGGCGCCGAGAGACACCGTCTCGACGGCGACCGTGTTCTCGAACGGCGCAGAGAGGTCGTAGGTGGTGAGCGCCGCCCGCGCCGTCTCGCGCGACAGCAGCTCGTAGCGGAGGTCGACGTCCGCCGCGCCGACGAGACAGACCCGGGTCACGGGTCCGAGGCGGGGCGGCGGCGGCTAATCGTTTCGGGTGGTCAGAACGTCGCGATGTCGCCGTCGACGACACGCCTGGTGACGCCGGTCACGTCGGCGAGCTCGGCGTCGATGCGCTCGCGGATGGCGCCGTCGATGTCGGCGAGGTCGACGCCCGGTTCGGTGACGACGTTCGCGTCCGCGACCTGCGGGCGGTCGATCGGCTGGCCGATCTGGCTCAGGAGCCGGACCCGCAGGTCCCGGATGCCCTCGACGTCCGCGACGACGGCCTCGGCGATCTCGGTCGAGAGCAGGTTGTATATCTTGCCGATGTGGTTGACCGGGTTCTTGCCGCTGGTGGCCTCCATGCTCATCGGTCGGTTCGGAGTGATGAGACCGTTCGCGCGGTTGCCCCGGCCGACCGACCCGTCGTCGCCCTGTTCCGCGCTCGTGCCCGTCGTCGTGAGGTAGAGCGACCCGGTCGCGTAGTCGTCGGCGGTGTTGACGTCGACTGCGACCTCGCGGTCGGTGTAGTCCCGTGCCATCTCGTCGACGAACTCGCGGACTCCGGCGACGGCGTCGCGGTACGCCTCGACGCCGTCGAGATGACGGTCGACCATCGCGGCTGCGACGGTGACGTCGATACGGTCGCCCTCGCGCTTGCCCATCACCTTCACGTCGGGACCGACCTCGGGGTTGTCGGCGGCGTACTCGCCGACGAGCCGGCGCTCGGCGTTCAGGACGACCCGCTCGGTCTCGCTCGGCGGCGCGTGGCCGACCCCGAAGCTCGTGTCGTTTGCCATCGGCACGCCGCCGGTCTCCCCGAACACGTCCTGGAGGTCGCCCGACCCCTCGCCGATGCGGGTGTCGACGACGACGTCCGTGCCGAACTCTAGCTCCGGGACGTGCGCCGCGAGGTACGCGCGCGCGGCCTCCAGCGCCGTCGTGTCCACGGGGAAGGTCTGGCCCTCGAACTCCCGCGTCGCGCGGCCGACGACGAGGAGGTGGATCGGGTCGGTTACCTCGCCGCCGCCGAACCGCGGCTGGGCGCTCCCCGCCGCCAGCTGCGTCTCGTCGGTGTTGTAGTGGAGCACGCGGCCGGCGCGGTCGAGGTAGAGTCCACAGAGCGCGCGCGAGACGGCCTCTGCGACCCCGTCGCAGATCGAGTCCGGGTGGCCGATCCCCTTGCGCTCGACGATCTCGACCTCCTGGTCGTCGACCGCGAGACGGTCGGCAGCCGAGACCCGTATGTTCCGGTCGGTCATGCCCCGACTCTGGAGGGGGGTCGTGCTATAACTTGCGAAAATTTCTCCGCGTTCTGTATTACCACGGAGAATATCCTACGCGTCCCCGTCGAGGAGAAGCTCGAGGTACGAGGTGCGGATGCTCCGGCTGGGGTCGAGCCCGAGCGACCGCGCGACTCCGGCTGCGCCCTCGCGGACGGCCTCGATGCTCTCCTCGGTCGCCTCGCCCTCGACCTCGACGTACTCGCCGAGTCCCTCGACGTCGTCGAGCGTCACCGCGTAGCCGTCGAGGCCGAACCGTTCGCGGCGCTTCTCGACCGTCGCCGCCGGCTCGAATCCAAGCGCCTCGAGCGCCGCCGCGAGCGTCTCGCCGTCGTCGACACCGGTCTCGTGTTCCCGCCGGGTCTTCGACGCGTCGTCGACGAGCGGACCCTTGTAGGTCAGCCGTGCGCGTTCGTCCCCGTCGCGCTCGACCCGGCGGACCCGTAGCGCCTCGTCTGTCGCCGCGAAGTCGCGGTGTGGCGCGTCGTAGTAGGTGTCACGCTGGACGACCGCCCCCCGGCGCTCCGCGCCGGCGTCGGCCAGCCGCTCCCGGACGGCGTCGTGGTCGGCCCGAATCTTCAGTTCGACCTCGTACACGTGTCGACGGTAGGCGGGCGCCGGCTTGAATCTCCGGACGGGCGAACCGGGATCCGGTGGCGGTCCTCGAAACGGGGACCGGTTCGCGTACAGTGAGACGACGCTCGCGAACGAGCGGGCAGTCAGCGGTACCACATCGGCCACGCCGAGCGGTGTGGTCGGTAGTCGCGATCAGACGCCGACTTCTGTCGTCGCCGTAGCAGAGCGACTGTGCTCGTTCTACAGTTTCTGAGAACTGTTGAAGAGCATATGCTCTCCGCCGGGAGACCGCAGACGTATGAGTACGAGGAGACGCCTGCTCCGGCTGCTCGGGGCGACTGCCGTGGTAGGACCGCTCGCCGGATGCGCCGGCGACGGCGGCGGAGACGGCGAGGGGCGAGCGTCGAACGGCGGTAGCGAAGACGGAGAGCGTTCACCGGGCGGTGGCGGAGCCCTCGGCGAGTCGGTCACGTTCGCCGGTGACGGAGGAGAGCTCGCGATCACTCCCGTCGAGACGCGGCTGACGGACCACCTGATCGGCGTCGACGTGAGTGGCTCTGCGCCGCGCGAGCTGGTCTCGCGAGACCCGCCGAGTGACACAGCCGAGTCGGGGGGTGCGGCGCTCTCTCTCCTCGTGAAGCTGAGGCTGGCCTGCGACGGAGACGGGCCGATCGGATATCCACAGTACGGCTTCCGGTTCGAGTCCGCAGACGGCTCCGAACACGACCGGGTGGAGCTAGAGAGAGACGACAGCACCAGCTACAGCCTTCCGATCCCCCGGCTACCGCCGGCAGAGCTGTCACCGGGCGCCGAGACGGAGGTGTGGATCGCCTTTCCGGTCCCCGCGTCGACATCCGCCGGGGACCTGATCGCCGACCTGGATACAGGGATTTCTCGATCTCGAACCGCAGGCGTGGGCGCTCAGCTTGGAGGATGTCGACCCCGATACGCACGAATTCGCCGATCTGGCTGTCGGCGAGAGTGCGACGGTCGGCAACGCGAACGTAGGGCTGGAGTTCACCGTCCGAGGTGTGCGAGAGGAGTCGGGGAACTTCGAGTATCCGTACAGCGGAGAGACGTACACGGCCGACCCGCCGCCGGTGGGTGAGACGTACGTGTTCGTTGACGTCGGCACCGAGAATATCGGAGAGACGAGCGTCGTCCCGACAGCGGTAGACGATATGCGTATGAGCGGAGACGGCTGGGAGGCTGGATCACTGTCGTACCAGGGGGACGACACCTACAACAGGGGCGAGCGTGAGGCGGTCGACGCCGGAGCGACGAACGCCGGCTACGTGGTGTTCAGCGTGCCAGCCGACCCAGAGCGGTTCACCTTCGCGATAGACGTGACGACGGACATCACGGCCTCGTGGAGACTGGACTGAGCCACCAGTACGTGGCTCCTCACGGCTGCGGTCAGACGTGTAGACCGCGACCGCTCCGGCTGACGCACCGTGGTGTCTGTGCCGTCGCCCCGAGACCGCGGTGCGGCGCGGTCGGAACGGGAAACGTGATTCTTATACCCGACACGCGACACCTCGAAGCATGACCGACGACGCCGAGTCCGAGGACGACGGAGCGGCCGAGGAGCCGGGAGACGACGGGACCGACGAGGGGCTCGAGAACGGCGACTTCGTCCGGCTCGAGTACACAATCCGCACCGTCGAGGACGGGACGGTCGTCGACACCACCTCGCGCGAGGTCGCGGAGGAGGCCGGCATCGACGAGGAAGACCGCGAGTTCGAGCCGCGTACCCTCGTCGTCGGCGGAGGACACGTCTTCGAGGCCGTCGACCGTGCGCTGGTCGGCGACCAGGGGGGCGACACCGGCACCGTCGAGATCTCGGCGGGCGACGCGTTCGGCGAGTTCGACCCGGACGAGGTGCGGACCGTCAGCGCCGACAAGATAGCCGAGGACGACCGCTACCCCGGCGCGCAGGTCCGGATCGACGGCGAACAGGGCCACCTCGAGACGATCATCGGCGGCCGTGCCCGTGTCGACTTCAACCACCCGCTGGCGGGCGAGGCGCTCGAGTACGAGTACGAGGTCGCCGACGTGGTCGAGGACCGCATCGAGCAGGCCCGCGGGATACTCGGTATCTACCTCCAGCAGGTCCCCGACCTCCGGATCGAGACCGACGAGGTCGAGGAGGAGGTCGAGGTCGAGGTCGAGTCGGACGAGGACGAGGACGCCGAGCCGACGACCGAGACGCAGGTGACCGAACGCGAGTCGCTGGTACTCGAGGCGACGCCACAGATGGCGATGAACCAGCAGTGGATGTTCCAGAAGGGGCAGATCGGCGGCCAGCTGATGGCCCGCCTCGGCGTCGACCGCGTCGTCGTGGAGGAGGTGCTCGACGGCGGCGGCGGGATGATGGGCGGGATGGGCGGCGCGATGGGCGGCGCCCCGGCAGACGTCGAGGAGGCGCTCGCCGAGGCGGACGTCGACGCCGACGAGATCGTCGAGGAGCTCGACGCCGACGAGTAGCGGGGAGACAGACGCCGGATCCGGGATCGCGACCGCGCAGGCGGATACCGCCGTCGCCGCTGTCGTCGTGGTCGTGGTCGTTCTCGTCCTCGTCCTCGTCCTCGTTCTCGGAGCCCTGTCTCCGTTCCGTACGACCGCACCGCTGTTCGCGTACGTCGGCTGCCGGCTCGGCGGGCGCCGGGTCGTCGAGACGCCGCTCGCCTGGGTCGCGATGTCGGGGTCGATCGGACTCGCCGTCGCCGTCGGCTAGGCGATATCGCGGCTGGTGTCGATGGAAACTTGATCCGTCAGCGTCAGCTTGATCGTCTCCTCCAGCGCAGCGCCACCCCGGAACTTCGGTACCGCGAGACGGTTCTCGATCTCCGATCCCCGGACGTCGGTGTGGAGTTCGAACACCACGTCGGCCATATTCTTCGTCAGGTCGCGGTTGTCCGGGACGTCGGACCCGCGCATGGCGTGGAGCACCGCTAGCCCCTTCGTGTTGACGAGGTGGGTCTGGAGTTCGTTCAGGAAGCCCCGGAACCGCCGCGGGTCGCGGCGCTCGAGCGGGTCCATCACGTCGACGATGAGGTTCGCGCCTTCGGGGAGTTCCCGCACCAGCGAGTGGGCACTGTCGAGCGGTGTGTCGCCGCCGATATCGCGGACGGTCGGGTTGCCGACCCGACCGGGCACCTTCGCGATGGCGTCCTCGACGGCGGTGTCCGAGCGGACCGTCGAGAGGTAGAGCGTCCCGCGTGTCGTCGTCAGCTCGTAGAGAAACAGCTCTGCCTGCGAGGCCGGCGGCGCGACCAGAAGCACGATGCTCCCCTCCGGGATGCCCCCGTCGAGGCGTCTGTCGAGGACGGGTATCCCGGTCGGGAGCCGTTCGACCATCGTCTCGACGGTGCGTTCGAAGTATTATATCTCTTGGCCCGACTCACGCCCGGTCAGCTCGCTCGCGATCCGTCGATATGCGTCTCGAACCGCCGGGTCCGGGAGAACGGGCGGGTCGACACTCTCGACGGCGCCGAGTGCCGGACAGCCGAGCAGTGTCACGAGGCTGTCGGGCGCGCGCCGGGCGCGGGTCAGCACGGCTCCGCAGACCGGCGTGCCGAGCGCACGCGCCGTCGCCGCCGTCGTCGTCGCGCCCCGGAGCGCCCGTGTGTCGGGCGTCGTCACGACGAGAGCCGCGTCGGCGGCCCGGAGCGGCGCGGCGGCGTCCGGCCCGACGCCGCCGGGACAGTCGACGAGGACGGTGTCGCGGTCGGTCCGGAGCCTGTCGAGGCCCGGTCCGACGGCGCCGTCGTCACCCGCCGGTGCCGGCACGACGACGACGCCGTCTGCGCCGGGCCACGGTCGTGCGACCGCGGCGGGATCGTGCCCGCTCGCGACGGCTGCGAGCGTCGGCTCACGAGCGACGCCCGCGAGGTGGTGAAGATCGGGCATGTCGACGTCCGCGTCGGCGACGACGACCCGACCGGGCAGTGCGCGGGCCAGACCGAGCGCCGTCGTCGTCTTTCCCGCGCCGCCCGCGCCGCCGGCGATAGCCAACACGGCGGGCGTGGACGCGGCACAGTAGAAAGGTCTAGTCCATACAGCAGCCGCCGGCCTCGCCGCCGAACTCGACGGCGAGCGGTGCGGAGACGGCGTCGTTCGCGGCGTCGAGGAGCGCGTCGAGGTCGTGTTTCGCGTCGAGATACTCCGCGACGACTGCCAGGTCGTGGAGGTCGGACTGGAGACGCTCGAGTTCGCGCAGGTCTGCCCGCGTCGCCTCGCCGCGCTCCCGGTCGGCGAGAAACGCCGTTCGCTTGCGCTCGAACTCGTCGATACGCGCCTGTGCCTCCTCGTCCGCCTCGACGGCGGCCCTCGCGGCTGCGAACCGCCCGTGCTCGTCGCTCGCCGCGAGCGCCTCGCCCAGTTCGGCGGCGAGTGCGACCGGGTCCCGGTCTGCGGGACGTGGCACTGACTCGGACACTGCCGGCGGTGCGCCCCGGGTGGTATTGAACCCTCCGTCCGCCGACGACGGTGCGCCGCTACCGCCCGGAGACGAACGCGACCACGCCGTCGAGTTCGGCGCGCGCGATACCGTGACCAACCGGGTACGTGTGGTGGGTGACGTCTGCGCCGACCGCACGCAGCCGCTCTGTGGCTGCCGCGGCGCGCTCCGGAGGGATCACCTCGTCGTCCTCGCCCGCGCCGACGAAGACCGGCACTCCCTCGACGCCCGCCGGCGCGTGGTCCGTGTGGCTCGCGGCGAGGTACCCGTGGAGGGCAGCGACCCACGCGTACGCGCCCGGGTCTTCGAGCAGGAGGGAGAGCGACGCGATGGCACCCTGACTGAACCCGAGGAGCCCGACCGTCTCGACGCCGTAGGCCGCGCGCGCGGCGTCGACCGAGTCGGCGACGAGGTCGAGCGACCGCCGGAATCCGTCGGGGTCGGGCTGACTCCGGTGGAGACCGCCGCCCGACAGGTCGAGGTCGTACCAGGTGTAGCCGGGGCTCATCCGCTCCGGCGCCCGGAGGCTGACGACGTGGTGTGGCGGGAGTTCGCGCGCGACCGGGAGCAGGTCGCGCTCGTTCGCGCCGCGCCCGTGAAGAACGACCACCGCGCGGTCACAGGGGTCGTCCGGGGCGACGTGGACGTGGTCCAGAGGCAGGTCGGCGTCGGTCACGGCGCGTCGTAGGCTGCGGGCTCGCTTGAACGCCGTGGAGTCCGGCGTGTCACTGCCGCCAGCCCCCCCGCGCGCGCCGCCTACGCCGACCAGCGGTCGTGCGTGGCGCGAAGCGCCGGGCTTAATCCTGCAGGCACGCACGTGCGGGTAGTGAGTCACGAGTCGGAGGAGCGGACACAGGGAGACCTCACCCGGACCGGGATGTCCCTGCGTCACGACCGCGAGTGGGACTACGAGATGGACCGCATCCTCGAGGAGATAGCCGACCGCGACGCGGAGAAGGTCGGCCTCCAGTTTCCGGAGGGGCTGAAGCGCCGCGGCACCCGTGTCGTCGACGACCTGCGCGAGCGTGCGCCCGACGGCGTGCGGTTCATGCTCTCTGGACAGCCCTGCTACGGCGCCTGTGACCTCGACACCTACCTGATGCGCCGGACCGACCTCTTCGTCCACTTCGGTCACTCGCCGATGAAAGAGTCCGACCAGATCGTCTACGTTCCGCTCTTCTCGAACGTCGATCCCTTCCCCATCGTGGAGGACGCGACGGCGGAGCTTCCGGCCCCCGACGACGACCCAGAGGTCGGGCTGGTGACGACCGCACAACACATGAACCGGTTCGAGGAGATGGTCGACTGGCTGGAGGAACGCGGGTGGGCGGTCCACACCCGCCGCGGCGACGACCGCCTCACCCACGAGGGGCAGGTGCTCGGCTGCAACTACGCGAGTGCGGATCTTCCCGTCGAGACGGTGTTGTACGTCGGCGGCGGGAAGTTCCACCCGCTCGGGCTGGCGATGGAACACCCGGACAAGCACGTCGTCATCGCCGACCCGGTGAACAACGTCGTCACCGTCGCGGACCCGGAGAAGTTCATGAAGCAGCGCTACGGCGCCGTCCACCGCGCGATGGACGCCGAGACGTGGGGCGTCATCTTCTGTACGAAGATCGGTCAGGGCCGGTGGGAGGTCGCACAGGACATCGTCGCGTCGAACGACGACGCCTACCTGATCACGATGGACGAGGTGACGCCGGACCGCCTGCGGAACTTCGACGTCGACGCCTTCGTCAACACCGGCTGTCCGCGGATCACAACCGACGACGGCCCGCAGTTCCAC
>CAZEJR010000002.1:0-140125 GCA_964512675.1 uncultured Haloferacaceae archaeon
CTTCAGCCTTGTGGAGGCTGAGACGCGGGTTCGATTCTCGCACCCGGACTTCTCCACGATCAAGGGAGTGACGAGCGGTGAAGCCGGAAGGCGAGGTCGAACCACGCGAGACGAGCGCCGGCGAGTCTCGCAGTCGGGTTCGACTCTCACACCCGGACTGCACGACGTACGATTCTCGGGGGGTCACCGGCGCGAATAGTCGTATCGCCGAGTCCGGTCTCGCCGTGTATCTCCCGTCGGAGACAGAGCGGAGCGCTCGGCGCCGGTCCCCGCGCGGTCGGCAGTCAGCCGAACGTGCCGCACGAGGGGCCGACGAGAGCGCGCCGGCCCGTCCCGTGTAGCGAGATTGAGACGTCCCGGAAGCTTTGAGAACGTGGGTGAACGATTCGGCTCCGATGGAGTTGCTCCGCGTCGTGTATCTCGGCGGATTCGGACTCGCCGCGGCGGCCTGCTTCGTGAGTCTCGGGCGTCTGTCGAGAGCAACAGATCCGGCGACACGACGGGGGCTGGGTGCGCTACTGGTACTGACCGGGCTCTGGGCGGTGACACACGTCGGTCGGCTCCTCCCGGTCGCGTCGCCGGTACAGCAGGCGTTCTACCTCGTCGGGCTGGTGGTCGGGCTGGCGACGGTCGGGGCGTGGCTCTACTTCTGCTCGGCGTACACCGGCCACGACTACCACCGCCGGTCGTGGATCCGTCGGACGGCCCTCGGACTGTACCTCGTCGTCGTCGGAGTGAAGCTCACGAATCCGATCCACGGGCTGTACTTCAGCACCACCACGACGGCGCAGCCGTTCAGGCACGTCGTGATCCGTCTCGGCGTGACCCACTGGGTGGTGACCGGGCTCTCCTACGCGCTTGCCGCGGTCGGGTTCTACCTGCTGTACGAGATGCTCAGCGAGTCCAGGTCAGACGCGACGGCGCTCGGCGGACTCGTCGCGGCGACCGCGCTCCCGATCGTCTTCTACGTCGCCAGCCTCGGCGAGAGCGGCCTGATCACGCTGCACTACGAGCCGCTCGGCGTCGCGGTGTTCGCGGTCGGGACGCTGTACGTCGTCGACGAGCAGTTCGTCGCGGTGCCCCGGTTCTGGCGCAACCAGGTGATAGACGACCTCGACGAGGCGATCGTGCTGGTCGACCACGAGCGGGTCGTCCGGGACCACAACCGGCGCGCAACGGAGGCGTTCCCCGGACTCGCGGGCGGCGAGGGCCAGCCGCTCGACGCCGTCGCTCCGCGTCTGGCCGAGGCGCTGGACGGTGGTGGCGTACTCGAGACGGGCGGGCGGGAACACGGTGTCGGACGACGGTACCTGCAGGTGGTCTCGACGCCGCTGACGCGCGCGGACGTGACCGTCGGACGGGCGGTCGTCTGCACGGACGTCACCCGTGTCGAGCGCCAGCGCCGACAGCTCGAGCGGCAGAACGAACAGCTCGACGACTTCGCCGACGCGATCACACACGAGCTACGAAACACACTGGCGGTGGCGAAGGGACACTTCGATATCGTCGTCGCAGATCAGCCGACAGCCGACGCACAGTCGACGCAGTCGAGCGTCGACGCCGTCAGGGACGCCCACCGCCGGATGGACCGGATCGTGACCGACCTGGCGAGGCTGGCGTCGCGTGAGCAGACGGTCGAGTCGTTCGAGGAGTGCTCGCTCGCGACGGTCGTCGAGGCGGTGTCGACGGACGACGTCGAGGTCGCGCTCGAGCGAGACGCGGTGGTGGTGGCGAACCGACCGGTACTGACAGAGTTCTTCGCGACGATCGTACAGTTCGCCGGGGTCGAGGGCTCGGGACGGGTGACCGTCGAGACCGAGCGGTCACAGCTCGTGATCACCGTCGACGCGGACCCGGTGTCGGAGGACCAGGTCGAGGAGCTGTTCGCGTACGGCGAGGCGGTGCCGTGTCCGGAGACGGGGACGGTGTTTCCCACCATACGGGCGATCGGGAGCGGCCACGGCTGGACGGTCGAGGTGAACACCCAGTGCCGCGACGGAATACAGATCGACGTCGGAGACGTCGAGGTCGAGCGGCGCGGAGAGCCGGCGTAGCGGACGCCGCGCTCCGGACCCGTCCGGAGTCGCGTGGCAGCCGGCCCGGTGACGCCGTCGGCCCCGGTCCCGCCGGAGCGTCCGTCGTAGCACGGTCGGTCGCGACGGCGACACGTCGCCTCTCCGGCGCGCCGACCGTGCTGCCGTCGGCCCGGCCCGGGTGCGCCGCCGGAGGCCCGTGGCGGCGAGCTCGGCTGGGGACCAGAGGAGGGACGCGGAGCGCCGGACCCTCCGGCACCGGGCTGGCCGGTCGGGACACGGTGGTGTCGTGGGGATCCGGTGCGGACACGTTGAACTGCCGCCGGGCCGTATCACGGGTGTGACGACCGAGCGACTGAGCCGGCGTCGGCTGCTCCGCGCCGGCGGTGTGGCGGCGTGCGGGCTGGCGGGCTGTGCCACGCGGAACGGCGAGGGGGGCGACGAGACCGTTGCGGTGTCGGTCGACGGCGACTGCGCCGGACGGCTCCGCGTCGCCGTAGTGGCTGCGCGTGTCGAACCGGGGTCGACCCCGCGTGTCGAACTCCGTGTCGAGAACGGCGGCGACGCGCCGGTCGGCTACGACGTGGTCGTCGTCTTCCGGCAGCCGACGTCGCTCGGCCAGCCGGTCCGGGCCGGACGGGCACGGGTCACGGGGACGCTCGCTCCCGGGGAGCGCGTCGGGACGACGGCGACGAGCGAGGGCCGCGAGGCGACGAACGCCGACCGCTACGAGGTGTCGGCGACGGCGTCGTGTCCGACCTGACCCGTGCGGCGCGAACGACGACGGACCGACGGCGGAGCGGGACCGGGACCGGGACCGGATGTCGCAGCCGATCAGCCCGCGTCGCGGTACGGCGTCCCGTCCGGAAAGGAGCCGCGCCGGCCCCGCTGCTGGAGGATCTCGAACGCGGTCATCACGTCCGAGCGGGTGAGAAAGCCGACGAACGAGCCGTCGGGGCCGCGGACCGGCAGGCGGCCGATGTCGCGGTCGCCCATCTGCGAGATCGCGGCGGTCACGTCGGCGCCGGCGTCGACCCACCGCACGTCGTCGGTCATCACGTCGCCGACGGTGTAGGCGTCGCGTTCGACCTCGCTGACCGCCCGGGCGTCGGCGAGGGTGACGAGACCGACGAGGTCGTCGCCGCGCATCACCGGGTAGCCGGTGTGGCGGTCGCGCACCATCTGGTCGAGGAGAGCGGCGACCGAGAGGTCCTCGTCGACGACGTCGAGACGGTCGCGGGGGGTCATCACGTCGGCGACGACGACGTCCTCGAAGGCGGCCCGCATCGCCGTCTGCTGGGCCTCCGACGAGGCGGCCATGTAGATAAAGAAGGCCAGGACCACCAGGAGGAGGTTGGCGAACAGACCGAACAGGCCGAGCAGGAGGGCGAAGCCCTTTCCGACCTCCGCCGCCTGTTTCGTCGCGGTGGCGTAGGGCCGGGTGCGCGCGAGGAGCGCTCGGAGCACCCGGCCGCCGTCCATCGGGAACCCGGGGAGCATGTTGAACGCCGCGAGGACGACGTTCGTCAGCGCGAGGTACGCGACGACGAACCGGACCGCCGGGAGGCCGGGCGGGACGACGAACAGCAGGAGGCCGGTGAGGACGCCGAGGGCGGCGCTCACCGCCGGGCCGGCGACGGCGATCCTGAACTCGTGGCGCCAGTCGTCGGGCATCTCGGTGAGGCGGGCGACGCCGCCGAACAGCCACAGGGTGATCGACTCGATCCCGTAGCCGTACCGCCGCGCGACCAGCGCGTGGCCGAACTCGTGGATCAGGACGCCAGCGAACAGGCCGGTCGCGGCGGCGGCGCCGAGCGCGTACCGCAGCGGCGCCGTCGTGAGCGCCGCCCCGGAGAGCTCCGTGCCGATAGTGCGGTCGAACAGGGCCGCGAGCGCCGCGACGTCGCCGCTGATCAGCCACGCGAACAGCGGGAGGACGAGGAGGAAAGAGACGTCGAGCCGGACCGGGATGTCGAAGACACGCCCGAGGGTGACGCCGCGCATACGCGGTGGTAGCCGCCGATCGGGCTTGAACGTGGCGTCGGCGGGGCGCTTTTGCTCGTCCGTGACAACAGCCGACCGTGAGTGACGACGGCTCCCTGATCCGGCGGAGCGACGACGTCGAGTACGAGTCCGTCGACGCCGCCGTGGGCCTGTCGAAGGGCGTCCTCGTCGGCGAGTCCGACGGCGCGCCGACCTTCGCCCTGCGGCGGTTCACCCTCGCGCCCGGTGCCGAGGTGCCGCGCCACACGAACGCGGTCGAACACGAACAGTACGTCCTCGCCGGCGAGTACGTCGTCGGTCTCGGCGACGAGGAACACCGAGTGTCTGTAGGCGACAGCCTCCTCGTCCCCGCCGGAACGGTCCACTGGTACCGCAACGACGGCGACCGTGAGGGGGCCTTCCTCTGTGCGGTGCCGAACGGCGACGACCGGATCGACCTCGTCGACGAGGCGAGCGACTGAAGTACGGCGTCGGCCTACCGACTCCGTGGCGACGCAGGTCGGTCGGGTCGAGACGCTGTTCCTCCACGACGACGGGCAGGACGTCCAGACCGTCGTGACGCGCGACGGCGACCGGGTTGTCCGGGCGGTCCTCGAGCTGAAAGAGACCGACGCCGGCCCCCGGCCCGCGAAGTTCCGCGTCAAGCAGGGGTCGAGCGAGGACCCTCGCGACCCGGCGGAGTTCGTCGAACTCGCACGCCGGGCCGAGCGGATCCGGGTCTCCGAGCAGACCCCGCCACGGTCGCGCGAACGGCTCCAGGAGCTGTTCGCCGGCTACCAGCTCGACGCGCTGGTCGTGCGGACCTGCCGGTACTGCGCGACGAACGGGCGGTACTCACCCATCACGGCAGAGACGGCGGTGTCGGCGGGGAGCGAGACTATCTGTCGGTCGTGTGCGAGCGCCGAACTCGAGCGGGAGGTGGCCCACGCCGGCGGCCTGACGAGCGCGGCGAGAGCGCGGCTGGAGGAGCTGATGGTCGAGGTGGGCGACCTCGACCGGATCGTCGACCTGCTGTCGGGCGAGCTCGACCCCGACCTCACGCGGGTCGACACCGTCTCGGCGACGGTCGACGAGGTGGACCCCGTCGCGGTGGCGGAGTTAGACCTCCACCCGACGATGGCAGAGACGACCCGTGACCGGTTCGAGACGCTCCTGCCCGTCCAGTCACGCGCCGTCGAGGCCGGGCTGATGGAGGGCCACGACCAGCTCGTCGTGAGCGCGACGGCGACCGGGAAGACGCTCGTCGGCGAGCTCGCCGGCGTCGACCGGGCGCTCCGGGGCGAGGGGAAGCTGCTCTTTCTCGTCCCGCTCGTCGCGCTCGCGAACCAGAAGGCAGAGACGTTCGAGAGCCGCTACGGCGACGACCTCGACGTGACGATCCGGGTCGGGGCGAGCCGCGTGAGCGGAGACTCGACACGGTTCGACCCGGGAGCCGACGTCGTCGTCGGCACCTACGAAGGGGTCGACCACGCGCTGCGGACGGGCAAGGATATCGGCGACGTCGGGACGGTAGTGATAGACGAGGTCCACACCCTGAAAGAGCCGGAACGGGGCCACCGCCTCGACGGTCTGATCGCCCGGCTGCGGCACGTCTGCCCGGCGGCACAGTGGATATACCTCTCGGCGACGGTCGGCAACCCCGAGTGGCTTGCCGGACGCCTCGACGCCCGGCTCGTCGAGTTCGAGGAGCGACCCGTGCCGATCGAGCGTCACGTCACCTTCGCGGACGAGCGCGAGAAGGCCCGGGTGACGAACCGACTCGTCAGACGGGAGTTCGACAGCACCTCCTCGAAGGGCTACCGCGGCCAGACGATCGTGTTCACCAACTCCCGGCGGCGGTGTCACGAGCTCGCGCGGAAGCTCGACTACGACGCGGCACCGTACCACGCCGGCCTCGACTACGGTCGCCGGAAGACAGTCGAGCGCACGTTCGGCGACCAGGACCTCGCCGCCGTCGTCACCACGGCGGCGCTCGCCGCGGGTGTCGACTTCCCGGCCTCACAGGTCGTGTTCGACTCCCTGGCGATGGGCATCGAGTGGCTCTCTGTCCAGGAGTTCGAGCAGATGCTCGGGCGCGCGGGCCGGCCCGACTACCACGACCGCGGACGTGTCTACCTGCTGGTCGAACCGGACGGACGGTACCACCACGCGACCGAGCGGACCGAGGACGAGGTGGCCTTTACACTCCTGAAAGGCGAGATGGAGGACGTCTCGACGCGGTACGACGAGGCGACCGCCGCGGAGGAGACGCTGGCGAACCTCGTCGTCGCCGGGGGAGCGACAAAGCGCCTGAACGAGCGGATGGTCGGCGACGTCGACACCGAACGCGCCGTCGCGCGGCTGCTCGACTGGGAGTTCATCGACGGCCTCGACGCCACGCCGCTCGGGCGCGCGGTGACCGAGCACTTCCTCGCGCCGGCGGGGGCGTTCCGTCTCCTCGACGCGGTTCGGCGCGGCGCGAGCCCGTACGAGGTCGTCGCCGAGACCGAACTCGCAGACGAGGAGTAGCGGGAGCGAAACGCCTATACTCGGACCGGCGCGACCGTCGACGGGGACCGTGGGTTAGCCTGGTATACTTCGGGCCTTGGGTGCCCGTGACCCCGGTTCGAATCCGGGCGGTCCCACTCGGGTCTGCGAGGAGTACACGACGAGCGGACGCGAGACGACGAGAGACCCGCGGGTCGAAACAGAGCGCGCCACGAGCAGCGGGGCGTACAGGTCGACGGTCGGGCGACCCCACGCCTCCGGGTTCGGCCCCTGGCCCCGAGCCAGATTCGGACTCGGAGAGTGGCGGCCGTAGTACACGTTTACGCCCACGCGTCGATGCGTTCGATCGACCCGCTCGTGGAGACGGCTGGCGACCCGACCGACCGTGGACTCTCGTGGGGAGAGATCGCGGACGAACTGAACGTCTCGCGGGAGACGGCGTCGTGGCTCGTCGGGCAGACGACAGCGGAGAGCGCGGAGACGGAGCGCACGGCTGGCCCGGTCGACCTGACGGCTGGGGTCGGGAAGTCGGGCGCGCCGCTCGCGACGTCGGTCGAGAGCCCGACTCGGACCCGAGCGTCTACGTGCGGAACAGGTACGAGACGGGGGCGACGAGACCGGCTCGTTCTCACAGAACGTCGCGGCGGTCAGCGGCAGGGGCTGCTACGTCGGAAACGACGACGTCGACGCCGGGCAGACGATCACCGAGGCGATCACCCGGGTACGCGAGGAGGGAGCCACGCCGAAGGGCGCCGTCGTCCTGACCGACGACCCCGGACACGACGAGTCGAAGGGAGGTCCGGTCTACTCGCCGACCGACGTCGTCCAGGTGGTAGAGGGGGAGCGACGGCACGGCGAGCCGGGCGGGTCACCCCACTGCCGCGAACCGGTTGAGTGCGTACACCGTCCGGAGGACGTCTCCGGCGCGGCCCTCGTCGAACACGAGGTGGTCGGTCGACCCGACGTGGTCGAGGACGGTCCGCGAGGCGTGCTCCGGCGCGACGGCGATCCCGGCGTCGTGGTCCGCGACCCGGCGCATCACCCGGAGGTCGGTCTTCGAGCCGCCAATGACCGGCGAACGGGTCCTCGACGCCGAGCGTGTCGAACGCCGCCTCGACGCCGACGGCCATGCTCAGCCCGAGGCTCCCGATCTCGGCGGCGTCGCGCTCGTAGCAGCCGACGTCGATCCGGTCGAGAGGCGTCGGCACGGCGTTCGAGACGTCCGTGGTCGAGACAGCCGGGAGGCGGCGGCCCCGAGAACCGCCCGGATCTCCGGGTCCTGGTTGGCGTAGTGCGCGCGGGTCCAGTCGGCAGCCGGGTGCTCGTAGAGGAGCTGTTCCGTCTGCGCGCCGTGGCCCGGCGCGAACACGCCCGTCGCCGTCTCGTAGACGGTGCTCGGGCCCGGAGTGGACGAGTTCGCTGCCGGGGCCCTGTATCGCGAACCGGTTTTGTTCTCCGGCGTCTGCCCGGTGCAGATCACGGTCGGGAGCCCCCGCTCGTGGAAGGTCACGAGCAGTCTCGCGGGAGATCTCGTCGTCCGTGCTGCCGGTCGAGCGCGACCGGCGACTCGACGAGCGAGTAGAAGGCCGGCGAGAGTATCGAGCGCCCTGACGGACCCGGGTCGTGGCCGTCGTACAGGTCGTAGAGCCGGTCGTGTCGTCGCACACGCCCGACACGACGAGGACGGCGCGGGAGTCAGTCCGCGTCGACGGCGTCCGTGCCGACCACGTCGGCGTCCGTCGGGCCCTGCCCGTCGTACCGCGCGACGTACGCGTCGAGCTGTGCCGGGTCGTCTGCGCCGGGGAGCTGCCGGTCGGCCGTCTCGCAGCCGGTGTCTACGCCGAGTCGCTCGCAGACGAGGTCGGCTGCCGCCTCCGCCATCTGCCGGTAGGTCGTGAGCTTGCCGCCGACGACGCTCGTTACGTTTGCGACGCCGTCGTCGGCGTGGTCGAGGACGAAGAAGCCACGCGAGATACCCCGCCGGTCGCCGTCGCCCTCGTCCGGCGCGTACAGCGGCCGGACACCCCACCACGTCCGGACGACGTCGGCGTCCGCGACCGGGGGGAGCATCGCGGCACACTCCGTCACGGAGCGTTCGACCTCCCACTCGGCCCGTTCGTAGTCGTCGGGGTCGGAGACGGGGACGCTCGTGGTCCCCAGCACCGCCTCCCGTTCGTGGGGAATGACGATGTCGCCGTCGTCGGGATCGCGACACCGGTTCAACACCGGGTCGACGTCCGGATAGTCGACGGAGACCATCACGCCCCGGGCGGGCGCCATTCCGACGTCCAGCCCGGCCATCGCCGCGACCCGACCGGCCCACGCCCCGGCTGCGTTGATCAGGTGGTCGGGCTCGACCCAGTCGTCGACCGCTCCGCCGAGGCGGGCGCCGGTCACCTCGCCGTCCTCGACCCGCAGGTCGGTGAGCGGGGCGTGCGGACGGACGTCTGCTCCGTGGTCCTCCGCGTCGGCGGCGTTCGCGGCCACGAGCCGCGAGGGGTAGACGACTGCGTCGGGGACCCGTATCGCGCGCTCGACCGCCGGCGAGAGCTCCGGCACCGTGTCGCGGGCCGTCTCGCCGTCGAGCACCTCCGTCTGGATACCGACCGACTCGCACGCGGTCAGCTTCTCCTCGAAGTACGCGGGGTCGTCGTCGGCGAGCTGGACGAACAGGCCGCCGGTGTCGCGGATACACGCGCCGGCGACCGACCGGAGCGTCTCGTTCTCCTCGATACACTCCTCTGCGCCGACGCGGTCTGTCTCCGCGTACCGCGCGCCGCTGTGGAGGAGTCCGTGCGACCGTCCGGAGGTGCCGCTCCCGAGGCCACCGCGCTCCGCGAGCGTCACGCCGACGCCGCGAAGCGCCAGGTCCCGGGCGAGTCCAGCACCGGTCGCGCCGCCGCCGACGACGAGTACCGTGGGTCCGACTGTCATGGTCGTCTCCGGAGGCCGATGCAGATTACTCTGGCGGTGACGGCGTGGGGCGGGCCAAAAGGGTAATACCACCGAGCGGAGATCGACCAGCGGTGAACAGACGACACGGTGCCAGCGAGCTCGACGGCGTCGTCCGGAGCGTCCACGGGGCGGCGGGCACGGTACGAGCGGGGCTCGCGACACACGCCGGCGGCGCGGGCGGGACGAACCCGAGCGGCGAGGCGCAGACCGCCGCCGACGTCTGGGCCGACGAGCAGTTCTTCGACGCGCTCTCGGCGCACGACGAGGTCGGCCAGTACGTCAGCGAGGAGCGGGCAGACGCGGTCGACTGCGGCGAGGGGTACACCGTCGCGATCGACCCGCTCGACGGCTCGTCGAACCTCGCCTCGAACAACCCCGTCGGCACCGTCGTCGGCGTGTACGACGCCGCTCTGCCCGCGACCGGTCGGGAGCTCGTCGCCGCGGTGATGGTGCTCTACGGTCCCTACACCACCTCGGTCGTCGCGCGCGAGGACGAGACCGCGGTCGCGGAGTATCTCGTCGGGGACGACGGCGTGGTGTCGCGAGGGGCCTGTTCGCTCCCGGACGACCCGACGGTGGTCGGCGTCGCGGGCAGGCGCGGCGAGCGCTCTGTGGCCTGTGACGCCCTGGTCGACGAGCTAGAGCGGGACCTGAAGCTCCGGTACGGCGGCGCGATGGTTGCCGACGTCCGGCAGGTGCTCGAGTACGGCGGGCTGTTCGGCTACCCCGCGGTCGAAGGGTCTCCGGACGGGAAGCTACGGGTTCACTTCGAGTCCGCGCCGCTCGCGTACATCCTCGAGTCGCTCGGCGGCGGGTCGACGGACGGCAAGCGGTCGCTGCTGGACGTCGAGCCGAGCGGTCTCCACGCCCGGACCCCGACGTTCCTCGGCAACGCGGCGCTGGTCGAGCGGGCCGAGTCGGTGCTCGAGACAGAGCGGTAGCGCCCGCGCGTCGTCGTACACCGTCGCGAGCCCGACGCCGCCGTGGCACGTCGTCTGTGCCGTCTCGGTCGATCGGCACGGATACCCGGGGACACTCGGGTCGACCCCAGCGAAACCTGCGGTGTCAGACGGCGCGGGGCGGGCCGCCGGCTGGACCGGACGACAGTCGGTCGTGCGGTGGACCGGTCCGGAGACCAGACTTCGGCGTGACCGTGAGGGCGGCGCGGTGCGTGGTCACTCGTTCCAGAACGCGCCGGTGAGGATCACGAACACGGGGATGATCTCGAGACGGCCGATCCACATCAGGAAGATCAACAGCAGCTTGCTGGTCCACGGGAACGAGAGGTAGCTCCCGAACGGACCGAGGAATCCGAACCCGGGGCCGATGTTGCCGATTGTCGCCAGGCTCGCGCTGAGGGCCTCGAGAACCGTGATATCGAGGCCGACACGGCTCGCGTCGACGAGGACGAGCACCGTCGCGGCGCCGAGGGTGAGCAGGTAGAGAAGCGTGAACCCGTAGACCGCCCGGATCACCTCCTCGTCTATCACCTGTCCGCCGAGGCGAACGGGTGTGACGGCGCTCGGGTGGGCGGTCGTGAACAGCTCCCGGCGGATCGACTTGAGGATGACCAGCCACCGGACGATCTTGACCCCGCCGCCGGTCGACCCGGCGGAGCCACCGATGAACATCGCGACCAGCAGGACGCCCCGTGCGGTCGCGTCCCACTGTGCGAAGTCGCTCGTCGCGTACCCGGTCGAGTTCAGCAGCGAGGCGACCTGGAACGCCGCCTGCCGGAGTGAGGTCCCGGCCACGCCGTGCGTGACGCCGCCGAGCGCGAGCGCTGGCGCCGACCCGGTGAACAGGAATCCCGACAGGATGAGCATCAGCCCCGCGTTCGCGCCGACGTAGGCCTGGAGTTCGCGGTCGCGCAGGAACTCGGCGTACTCGTCTTGCACCAGCAGGTAGAACAGCGCGAAGTTGGTCCCGGCGACGAGCATGAACGGGACGACGACCCACTGGACCGCAGGCGAGAACGCCGCGATACTGTCGGCCTGTGGCGAGAACCCGCCGGTCGGCAGGGTCGTGAACCCGTGGGCGACGGCGTTGTAGACGTTCATCTTCGGCGCCAGGCCCGCGTAGTGGAGCCCGACGAGGATCACGACGTACAGCGCGGTGAATCCGATGTAGAACAGCCAGAGCAGCCGGGCCGTCTCGGCGATCCGTGGCGTCAGCTTCTGAAGCTCCGGGCCGGGGGCCTCCGACTGGACGAGCTGAGCGCCGTTGACCGCCGCCTCCGGGAGAATAGCGACCATCAGCACGATGATACCCATGCCGCCGAGCCACTGGCTGAGCTGGCGCCACATCAACAGCGCGTGGGAGTGGCGCTCGACCGATATCTCGCCGAGCACGGTGGCCCCGGTGGTGGTGAACCCCGACATCGACTCGAACAGCGCGTTGATCGGGTGACGGAGCGTCGACTCGGTGCCGTAGCCCGCGATGAGGTACGGCACCGCGCCGACGACGGCGACCGCAGCCCACGCCAGCGCGACGAACAGGAGCGCCTCGCGGGCACCGAGGTTGGGGTCGTCGTCGAGCCGCTCCAGCGCGAGGCCGACGGCGACGGCGACGGCGATAGAGCTCAGGAACACGACGGTGTCCTCGCCGTAGACGAGGCCGACGGCGAGCGGGAGCAGCATCGTCGCGGCGAGGTACTTCACCACCGTGCCGGTGAACGCGACGCTCTGTCGCCAGTTGACCCGAACGGCCATCACCGGGCACCGTCCATCTGCACAGTCTGTCGCCGGTGTTCCACAAAAACTCCTCGCTCCCACTCGCGCTCGCGCTCCCGTGGAGCGACGGGCGGCCCACAGCCGCGGGCCCACGGGCAGTCGAGAGCCGACGCGAGGCCTGGAGCGCTCCCGAGGCAGAGGGCGGGACCGGGGCGACACCCAAGTGTGGAGCCGCGGCCACGCCCGTCGTGCCGACGTTCTCGGACCTCGCCCGCGCCGCGTACTGCCCGCGACAGCTCTACCACGCTCGCCGGGACGACGACAGAGGGCCGGACGAGCGGGCGCGCGAGCGCCGCGCCCTCGCCTTTCGCTATCCGGCGCTGCTCGACGCCGCGCCCGGGCGCCTCGCCGCGCTCCCGGTCGACCTCGACCCGCCGGCGTACCGCGCGCGGCTCCGCGCGCTCGCCGAGCGAGACGACTGGTCGGCGGTCGCGGACCCGGACACACGCGAGGCCCGGCTCGACGGGAAAGACTGTCACGGGGTGGCACACAAGCTGAGCGAGAGCCCGCCGACGCCGACCGTCGTCTCGCCCGGGCGACCGCCCGAGCGCGGGGTCTGGGCGCCACAGCGGGTCCGCGCCGTCGCGACGGCGCTGGCGCTGGCGTGGGAGCGCGAGCAGTCGGTCGAGCGATGTCGGGTAGAGTACCCCGCGAGCGCCGTCGTCCGGAGCGTCCGGCTGACGGCGGGAAATCGGCGGCACTACCGGCAGACGCTCCGGACGGTCAGGCGAATGGAGCGGGAGACGCCGCCGCGGACGGACGACCACGCCAAGTGTGAGTCGTGTCCGTACCGCGAGCCGTGCCGGGGGCGAACACGGTCGCTCCGGTCGCGGCTGTTTTAGACGTCGAGCCACGTCCGCACCGCGTCGACGAGCGGGCCCTCGCGGTGGACGTCGCCGGTCTCCGGGTCGACGACGGTGCTCGCACGACCGCCGGGCGTCGGGCCGTCGTCGACGACGGCGGCACAGCCCTCGCGCACGTCGGGGTGCAGGTCCGCGACCCGGTGCACACCGGGGTCGCCGGAACGGTTCGCGCTCGTCGCCGTCACGGGGCGGTCGGCGGCGGCGAGAACGGAGAGCGCGCGGTCGTGGGCGGGCACCCGGACGCCGACGCGGTCGCCGCCGGCGGTCAACACGTCCGGGAGGGTCGGCCCGCGCTCGACGACGACGGTGACGGGGCCGGGGAGGAAGGCGCGCATGAACCGCTCGGCGCGGGCCGTCGGTCGGGTGTGGCGGGTCGCGCGCGCCACCGTCGGGACGGCCATCGAGAGCGGCTTCGACCGGGAGCGGCCCTTCAGGTCGAACACTCGACCGACGGCGCTCGGGTCTGTCGCGTCGGCCCCGAGACCGTACACCGTCTCCGTGGGGTAGACGACGGCGTCACCGGCCCGGACGGCGGCGGCGGCGTCGCGGACCGTCACACGAGGTCGTCGACCGCCGTCGACAGCGTCTCGTAGTCGGGAAAGTCGGGCTGGCGGCTCGCGACCCACGCGTGCCTGACGACCCGGTCCTCGTCGACGAGAAACGTCGCGAGCCGGTGCTCGGAGACGCCGGCCATCCCGTCGAGGTCGTGGGTGACGCCGTACGCCTCCGCGACGCCGGCGGCGGGGTCGGAGTACAGGCGGGCGTCGACACCCCGGTCGGCGAGCAGGTCGCGGTGTTCGTACGGCGTCGACACCGAACAGCCGACGACCGGGAGGCGGTCGACGATACCGTGGTCGGCGAGCGCGTTCCAGACGTAGGTCGTCGGGAAGGCGCCGTCCATCGGGTGGGTGAGCAGGAGGAGCGGCGCCTCCTCGTCGACGAGGGCGGCGAACGAGCGGTCCTCCCAGAACTCCTCGCCGACGAGCGGTCGGGTGAACTCGGGCGCCTCGTCGCCGGCGACGACGTGGTCAGTCTCGGGGAGGTCGGTCACCTCGAAGTCGACCATCAGGCCTCGCCTCCCTCGCCGTAGGTCGCCCGGAGGTAGTCGACGATGTTGGCCGACTCGGACATCGTGACGCCGGTCGCCTCGTCGACGAGCGCCGGGACGGTCCGCTTGCCGGTCAACCGCCTGACGACGGTGCGCTCCGAGTGCATCGGCTCGACGAACCGCGAGCGGTAGTCGAGGCCGAGGTCGTCGAGGACGCGGACGACGCGTTCGCAGTAGGGACAGGCCTGGAGACGGTACAGGACGAGTTGGTCGCTCGGCATCGCTCGTCTATCGTGGCGTCGCGGGCCTAAGCGTGTCGGCCGCCCGGTCCGCCGAGGGTAAATGATTAACCCGTGCGACGGCTATCCCCGTGGGTATGGCTCTGTCCGTGCCGACAGCCGTAGCCGCGTCCGTCGGTCCCGTCGGTCCCGTCGCCCAGACCGGGGTCGTTGACGACACGACGATAACCGTCGTCGGAGCCTTCGCTATCCTCGGACTCATCGCGCTCTCGGGCTTTTTTTCCTCCTCGGAGATCGCGATGTTCTCGCTGGCACGCCACCGCATCGAGTCGATGGTGGAAGAGGACGTCCCCGGCGCCGCGGCTGTTGCCGACCTGAAGAGCGACCCCCACCGGCTGCTGGTGACGATCCTCATCGGCAACAACATCGTCAACATCACGATGTCGTCGCTCGCGACCACGCTGTTCGGGTTCTACCTGTCCCGAGGCCAGGCCGTCATCGCCGCGACGTTCGGGGTCACGACGCTCGTGTTCCTGTTCGGCGAGAGCGCGCCGAAGTCCTACGCGGTCGAGAACACCGAGTCGTGGGCGACCCGGATCGCTCGTCCGCTCCAGGTCGCAGAGCTCCTGTTGCTGCCGCTCGTGGTCGTCTTCGACCGCCTGACACGGGTGATAAACAGCGTCGTCGGCGGCCAGAAGGCGATCGAGACCTCCTACGTCACCCGCGACGAGATACAGAACATCATCCGCACGGGCGAACGCGAGGGCGTCATCGACGAGGAGGAGCGGGAGATGCTCCAGCGGATCTTCCACTTCAACAACACGATCGCGAAGGAGGTGATGACCCCCCGGCTCGACATGACCGCCGTCTCCCGCGACGCCACCCTCGACGAGGCGATCGAGACCTGTGTCCAGTCCGCCCACGTCCGGGTGCCCGTCTACGACGGCAACCTCGACAACGTCGTCGGTATCGTCAGCCTCCGGGACCTGGTGCGCGAGCGGGACTACGGCACCGGCGACGCCGACCTCGAGGACCTGATCGAGCCGACCCTCCACGTCCCGGAGTCGAAGAACGTCGACGACCTCCTCACCGAGATCCAGCGCGAGCGGATGCAGATGGTGATCGTCATCGACGAGTTCGGGACAACAGAGGGGCTGATCACCTTAGAGGACATGGTCGAGGAGATCGTCGGCGACATCCTCGAGGGCGACGAGGAGGAGCCGTTCGAGCGACAGGACGACGGCTCCTGGGTCGTCCGCGCGGACGTCAACATCGACGAGGTAAACGAGCGTCTCGGAATCGACCTGCCGGAGGGCGAGGAGTTCGAGACCCTCGCGGGGTTCGTGTTCAACCGCGCGGGCCGGCTGGTCGAACAGGGCGAGACGATCGAGTACGACGGCGTCCGTATCCGCGTCGGTGAGGTCGACAACACCCGGATCATCCGGGCGCGGATCGAGGTGCCCGAGCCGTCCGAGACGGCGCCGCCGGTCGGCGAGGACGTCGACGCGCCCGCCGTGGAGGACTAGACGACCGCGTCGACGGCGGTGAACGCGGCGTAGCTCCCGGCGAGGGCGACGAGGAGCGACCCGACCCACGCGAGGACGGTCTTGACCATCTTCTCGCGGCTGACCCCCGCGCCGCCGGCGGCGTAGCCCGACCCGACGATCGCGGAGACGATCACCTCGTTGAACGAGACGGGAACGCCGAACGCGACGGCGGTCTGTGCGATCGCGAAACTCGGGATGAGCGCCGCGATAGAGCGGCGCGGGCCGAGCGAGGAGTAGTCCTGTGACAGCGCCTTGATCATCCGCGGCGCGCCGGTCCACGACCCGACCAGGAGGCCGAGACCGCCGCCGACCAGCACCGCGGTCAGCGGGAGGTCGACGTCGCCCAAGAGCGGAACCAGCGGACCGATCGCGAGACCGACCTGACTGCCGCCGGCGGAGAACGCGACCAGCCCCCCGAGCACCAGGAGGAAGTGACGCTGGCCGACGGCGGGGTCCGGCTGCATGTCGCGGCGGAGCGCGAGCGCCGCGGCGACGGCGGCGAGGCCGCTCACGACGGCGGCGCCGGCGGTCGTGCCGAGTGCGGCGTCCAGTCGCCCGCCGAGGGCGACGGCGAGCGACGCCGACCCGGAGCCGGGCGCGAGCGGCGAGAAGCCGACGTTGGCGACGACGAGGCCGACGAGGCCGGCGAGCGCCGGCACCGCCGTCGTCTCGGGCACCCGCTCGTCACGGAGAAGAACCGCGGTCGCGTAGGCGGCGCCGCCGCCGACGAACGGGGTGCCGACCCACAGCGCGGCGATCTGTCGGTACTTCGGCCACGCCGGGTCGCCGCCGAGGGCGAGGCCGACGCCGACGACGGCACCCGTGACGGTGAACGCGGTGGCGATCGGGTAGCCGGCGAACACCCCGACGGCGACGAGTGCGGCGGCGACGAGGAGGCCGACCGTCGCGGCGCCGGCGGTCAGCGCGACGCCGTCGACCAGCGCCGTCCCGACGGCCTCGGTGACGTTCGCGCCCTGCAACACCGCGCCGGCGAGCCCGAAGATGCCGACGAGAAAGCCGGCCCGCATGACCGAGACGGCGTTCGCGCCGACGGCGGGAGCGAAGGGCGTCGATCCGGACGACCCGGCGCCGATTGACCACGCCATGAACAGCGACGCGAGCGCGGCGACGACGAGCGTCGCGATGGGGGCCACGCCGGGTCGTCTCGCCCCGACGCGGAAGGCGTTACCGGTCGCGTCGCCCCTCGTCGTAGCCCTGCCGGAGGCCGGCGAGACTCCTGCGGAGCAGGAAGTAGAGGAAGAAGATCGTCCCGAGGACGAGCGCGAGCAGAAAGACGAAGGCGAGATCTATCCTCACAACAGACGGTCCGGGCCGAGAGAGTTATGTGTTCGTCCGGCCCGGACCGCTGCTGGTGACGGCGGACGTGAGCTCCGACGACACGCTCCGGACGGTCGGTATCGACGGCGCGGTCGAGGAAGTCGAGACCGACCTCAGGGCAGCCGACGACCGGATCAGCCTCGGCTACGTCGAGCCCGAGCTGTAGCGGGCCGGAGTGCCCTCGACGGCGCGTTCGGCGCGGGCGACCGCCTCGTCGACGGCAGCCGCGTCGACGTCACGGTGGGTGCAGAGCCGGGTGACGTACTCGCCGAACGCGCCGGCGAGGACGCCCTCGCGCTCGAGTCGGTCGACGAAGGCCTCGGCGGTCAGGCCACGGTCGGCGGAGTCGACGCGGACGATGTTGGTGTCCGGCGTCGGTACAGAGAGGCCGTCGACGGCGTCGAGCCCCGCCGCCAGCCGCCGGGCGTGGTCGTGGTCCGCGGCGAGCCGGTCGACGTTCTCGAGCGCGAGCAGCCCGGGCGCGGCCACGAGGCCGGCCTGCCGCATCCCGCCGCCGAACAGCTTCCGGACGGCGTGGGCCTCGTCGACGAACGCCTCGCTCCCGCAGAGCACGGAGCCGACCGGCGCGCCGAGCCCCTTCGACAGACAGCACAGCACCGAGTCGACGGGCGCGGTCATCGCCGGCGCGTCGACGTCGCGGGCGACACAGGCGTTGAACAGGCGTGCCCCGTCGAGGTGGACCGGGACGCCGCGCTCGTGGGCCGCCTCGGCGGCGGCGGCGACGTCGTCCGGCGGGACGGCGACGCCGCCGCGGGCGTTGTGTGTGTTCTCGAGCCACAGCAGGCCGGTACCGGGACGGTGGTCGCTCGACTGGACGTGGGCCGCGGCCACCTGGTCGGGGGTCGGGACCGCCCGGTCGCCGGCGTCGACGGTCCGGATCTGGAGTCCCGAGAGCTGTGCCAGCCCGCCGTTCTCCCACAGCACGACGTGGGACCGGTCGTCGACGACGACCTCGCGCCCGCGGTCGGCGTGGACCCGTGCGGCGATCTGGTTGCCCATCGTCCCGGTCGGGACGAACAGCGCGGCCTCGGTCCCGACGGCCTCCGCGGCGCGGCGCTCGAGGTCGTTCACCGAGGGGTCGTCGCCGTAGACGTCGTCGCCGACGTCGGCGTCGCGGGCGGCGTCGCGCATCGCCGTCGAGGGGCGGGTAACGGTGTCGGAACGGAGGTCGATCACGACGGGCACTCGGTGCGGGGAGAGAAATGTCGTGTGGTTGCCCGGCCCGAAACGCGCAAGACGCGTCCCCCCGTGGCCGGCGTATGGACCCACGGATCAGGGAGCACGCGGAGGTAGTCGCGGAGCACTCGGCCGACATCGGGGCGGGCGACATGGTCGTGATCGCGATGCCGCCGGCGGCAGAGGACCTCGCGGTGGCGCTGCACGAGGCCTGTGGCGACCGAGGAGCGACGCCGGTGTACCTGAACAACTCCGACCGGGCGAGCCGGGCGTTCCTCCGGGCTGCCGGCGAGGACCCCGAGTTCGAGACGCCGAGCCACCGCCTCGCGCTCCACGAGGCGGCAGACGCCTTCGTCATCGCGCGCGGCGGCGCGAACGTCACCGAGACGGCTGACGTGGCGCCAGAGACGAACGCCGCGTGGCGGCGGGCCCGCGAGCCGGTCCAGCGCGAGCGGCTGTCGAAGACGTGGTGTCTCACGCAGTTCCCGTCCGCGGGCCACGCACAGCTGGCGGGACTGTCGACGGAGGCGTACGAGCGGTTCGTCTGGAACGCCGTAACAGCCGACTGGGACGCCCAGCGCGAGCACCAGGCACAGATGAAGGAGCGACTCGACGAGGGGGCGGAGGTCAGGATCCGGTCCGGCGAGGAGACGGACGTCCGGATGTCGATCGCGGGCAACGTCGCGCTCAACGACTACGGCGAGAAGAACCTGCCCGGCGGCGAGGTGTTCACCGCGCCGGTTCGGGACTCGGTCGAGGGGACGGTCCACTTCGACCTGCCGCTGTACCGACAGGGCCGCGAGATCGAGGACGTGCGCGTGACGTTCGAGGACGGTCGGGTCGTGTCGTTCGACGCGGCGCGCAACGAGGACGTCCTCAGGTCGATCCTCGACACCGACGAGGGGGCGCGCTATCTCGGGGAGCTCGGGATCGGGATGAACCGCCAGATCGACCGGTTTACCTACAACATGCTGTTCGACGAGAAGATGGGCGACACGGTCCACATGGCGGTCGGGGCGGCCTACCCGGAGACGGTCGGGCCGGAGAACGAGGTCAACGAGTCCGCCGAACACGTCGATATGATCGTCGACACCAGCGAGGACTCGGTCGTCGAGGTGGACGGCGAGACGGTCCAGCGCGACGGGACGTTCGTCTTCGAGGAGGGATTCTGATCCGGACCGGTACGGTCTTCGGTGATCGATGGATTCAATCCGCCGTGTGAGTGAGCATCATCCACACCAATGGCGACGGTGGACTGTCCCGACTGTGAGCGGTCGATCGCGGTGCACGAACTCGAGGCGAAGACGGTGGCGCAGTCGAGCGGGTTCGACACGCGCTACCGCTGTCCGTTCTGTCGGGCCGACGTCGAGGACGTCCAGGGGCGGCTGGCCTAGTCCTCGCCGACGTCCAGGTCGAACTGCCGGTTCTCGACGACGGCGTTGAGCACCACGCTCGTGTTCGACTCGCGTACGCTCTCGTCGGTCAGCAGCGACTTTATCTGGTCGTTCATCTCGTCGGTGTCGCGGAACTTCCCGACCGCGATCACGTCGTAGTCGCCGGTCACCTCGTAGACGCTGGTCATGCGGCTCTCGTCGCGGAGCCGGTCGACGAACTCGGGGAGTGCGGAGCCCTCGATCTTCAGCTGGACGACCGCGGTGACGTCGTAGCCCAGCGCGTCGTAGTCGATCCGAGGCGTGTACCCCTGGACCACGCCGTCCTCCTCGAGGTCGCGGAGGTGGTTCGAGACGGTCGTCACCGAGACGTCGAGGTCCTCGCCGAGGCTGCGGAGGCTGGCGCGCCCGTCGCCCAGCAGAGCGTTGATGAGGCGCGCGTCGAGATTTTCGTATGTCACACTGCCCGTACGGTCGGAGGGGTTTAGAAATTTACGTTTGGTCAATTCTATTTCGAGGCCGATCTCGTTTGCGCGGATCGATACTCCTTTTATACAAGAGGCTGTCGTTAGTGGCGTCGAGAAATGACAGACTCAGACTCGGTACCCGACGGAGGGCTGACGACGGCAGAGCAGGACGTGCTGGACGAGATCGAGGCGGAGGGGGTCGACTTCCTCCGGCTCCAGTTCACGGACATCCTCGGAACGGTAAAGAACGTCTCCGTGCCCGCGCGGCAGGCGGAGAAGGCGTTCACCGACGGGATCTACTTCGACGGCTCCTCTATCGAGGGGTTCGTCCGGATCCAGGAGTCGGACATGCGGCTCAACCCCGACCCCGAGACGTTCGCGGTGCTCCCGTGGCGGAGCGACGACGAGGGGAAGGCCGCTCGTCTCATCTGTGACGTGATCAACACCTCGACGGGCGAACCGTTCGAGGGCGACCCGCGGTACGTCCTGAAGCAGGCCGTCGACCGCGCCGCGGAGATGGGCTACCAGGTCAACATGGCGCCGGAGCCGGAGTTCTTCCTGTTCGAGGAGGACGAAGACGGCCGGGCCACGACCACGACGGCAGACGCCGGCGGCTACTTCGACCTCGCTCCGAAAGACGAGGCAAGCGACGTGCGGCGGGACATCATCTACACGCTGGAGGAGATGGGCTTCGAGGTCGAAGCCAGCCACCACGAGGTGGCACAGGGCCAACACGAGATCAACTTCACCTACGACGACGCCCTGTCGACGGCGGACAACGTCGCCACGTTCCGGGCGGTCGTCCGCGCCGTCGCCGCCCAGCACGACCTCCACGCGACGTTCATGCCCAAGCCAATCCCGCGGATCAACGGCTCGGGGATGCACACACACCAGTCGCTGTTCACCGAGGACGGCGAGAACGCGTTCCACGACGAGAGCGACGAGTTCAATCTGAGCGAGACGGCGCACTCGTACCTCGCCGGGATCCTCGAGCACGCGCCCGCCATCACCGCGGTGACCGACCCGACGGTGAACAGCTACAAGCGGCTGGTGCCGGGCTACGAGGCCCCGGTGTACGTCGCGTGGTCCGACCGGAACCGGTCGGCGCTCATCCGCAAGCCCGCCGCACGGGTGCCCGCCGCCTCGCGCATCGAGGCGCGGTTCCCCGACCCGTCGTGTAATCCGTACCTCGCGTTCGCGGCGCTCATCCACGCCGGTCTCGACGGTGTCGAGCGCGGCCTGGACTGTCCAGACCCGATCCGCGAGAACATCTACGAGTTCGACGAGGAGAAGCGCGAGGAGTACGGCATCGACACCCTGCCGGGGTCGCTCGGCGAGGCCGTCTCCGCGCTCGAGGAGGACGAGACAGTCCAGGAGGCCCTGGGCCCGCACGTCTCCGAGAAGTTCATCGAGGCGAAAAGACAGGAGTCTGCGGAGTACCGGATCGACGTGAGTCAGTGGGAGCTGGACCGCTACCTCGAGAAGTTCTAGACGGCCGACCACCGGCTCTCGCGCGCCGCCGGAGCCGCCAGCACCACGTACGTCACCGTTCCGCCCGCGAGCGCCAGCGCCGACGGCGGGGGCGTCGCCCGCGCGAGCGCTACCGTGGCCCCGGCGACGACGACGAGACCCGGGACGAGGAGCCGGACCGGCACCGTCGCGTCGCCGACGCCGCGCGGGGCGAGGACGACACCGACCGCGGCGCCCGCCGTGGCTGCCGCCTCACCCGTTCGCGGACCGGCGAGCGCCAGCGCCGCGAGGCCACACGCGACGGCGGCGACGGTGGCTCGACGCGGGCGGTCGGTCGCGAACGCGAGCGCCAGCCCGAGCGCGGTCCCGGCGACGACGTCGACGAGGTAGTGGACGCCGAGGACCACCCGCGAGAGCGCGACGGTGCCGACGAGTGTTCCCGCCACGAGGACCCGCCGGCGCCGGTCGACCCGGTCGAACAGCCGTACCGCACCTCCGTAGGTCGCCGCCGAGCCGAGGGCGTGTCCGGAGGGGAACCCGAAGCCTGCCGTCGCCGCGCCCGGCGGGCGGGAGAGCGCGAACGCGGCCTTGAGCGCGAGCGTCAGCCCCGCGGCGGCGACGGCGACGCCGACGAGGGTCGCGAACGCCCGTCGCGGCGCCGTTGCCACCGGCGGGGCGCGCCAGTAGCCGAAGGCGAGCGCGGCGAGGAGGACGGCGGGGTCGCCGAGGAGCGTGACGAGGCCGGCGAGGACCACGACGAGGTCCGGGAGACCGGCGAGGAGGTCGTAGAGTGGCGAGGGGCGGAGCGACGAGGGCGCTCCGCCGGGGACGGGTGACACGGGGTTAGTCCCGGCGGTCCCGCACGAGGTCGTAGAGCCGGCGCGGGGACCCGAGCGCGTTCAGCGAGACGCCGACGAGGACGAACAGGACGTACAGGCCGAGCGTCGAGAGAAAGAGCACGACCATCGCGAGGACGGCCCAGACGCCGTCGAGAAAGAAGAACGCGCCCAGGGTCATGACCGTGCCGTAGAGGAGAACGAGGTACGGCCCCCAGCCGCGGGCGTGGCCGCGGCGGAGCCGCCGCCTGACGTACCGCTTCAGTTCGGCCTCGACTGTCGGCTGGTCGACGGTCCGGTCGCGTACGTCTGCCTCGAACGCGTCGAGGTCGGCGCGGACCTCGTCGACACGGTCGGCCAGGCTCTCGATGTCGGGCGCGCCCTCCGGCTCCCGACCGTCGTCTACCATCGTGGACGTCTGCCGGTCGCCCGACTGTTGTACCTGCCGGTCCGACCGACGCGCGGGCGGCGACGGCCCGCCTCGGCGCGTCGGCGGACGGACGGTGGCTAGATGTCGGCCGTGGCCGCGCGGGCCTCCGAGACCGTCGCGGTCGTCTTGAACCGCGTCCCGCCGTAGTGGGTCCGCGACGCGTCGTGACCCGCCGCTCGCAGCGCCGCGAGAAAGTCGTCCATCGCGCTGGCCGGCCGCCCCCACTGCTCGCAGAGTCGGTGCTGGTCGTAGTGGGTCGGCGTGTCGAGTTCGCGACCGACCGCGTCGAGGAGGTCCCGCGCCGCCGCGGCAGTACCCATCCCGTCGTCGACGGCGGCCCGGACGTCCGCGGCGAACGCCGCGTCTCTGACCGGACCGAGCCAGAGCGGCCCGGCGGTGACGACCCGGCTGCTCCCGCAGGCCGGGCAGTCCTCCGGCGACCGGGCTGTCGGTCCGTGCTCGTGTGCGCGTTCGAGACAGTCCTGACACTGGTGGCGGTGGCCGAGGGGCTCGCGGGCGTCGTTCGCCGCCGACGCCCCGTGGTCGAGTTCGAGGTAGGTCCGGACGTAGTGCCGGGAGACGTGCGAGAGCAGAGGCCGGGCGGCGACGTCGTGGCGGGCGGCGGTGCGGACGAGCGCCGACAGCAGGACCCGCAGGCCCATCTCGGGGTGGTCGTCGAGGTTCCGCGGCACCGCGTCGTACCGCCGCACGCCGGCGTCGAAGTGCGCGCCACACAGCGGCGCGGTGTCGGTGGCGGTGACACAGACGAGGTTCCGGGTCCGGGCGAGCGCGGCGTCCGCGAACGGGACGGGCGAGCCGAACGGGTCGAGGTCGACGACGTCGAACGGGCCGGACTCGTACAGCGCCGCGCGGGCGTCGCGCTCGACGACCGTCCCGTCGAGGCCGTTTCGCGCGAGGGTCTCGCGGGACAGTGCGACGGCGTCGGGGTCGGTGTCGGCACAGGTGACGTCGTAGCCGGCGGCGGCGGCGCGGGCGCCGCGGACGCCGCTGGCCGTCATCGCGTCGAGGTACGAGGCCACGCGGGGCTCGCGGTCGCGGTACGCCCGCAGGACGGCGACGGTGACGTCGCGGTTGAGCTCCTGGGTCGGGTTGTAGAACACCCCGTCGCCGGTGCCCTCTGCCGCGCCGTCGCGGGCCTCGTCGACGGCTATCGTCACCCCACCCTCCGTGGCCTCGTCCATAGGCAGCCGTGTGGTGCCGGGGCGAAACGGCTGTCGGTCGGCGGGGGAGCCGGAACGCATAACCCGACCTCGACAGTAGCGAGACCGGTGACGGAGGTCGACGACTGGCGCGCGGCGCTCGCCGACGCCGGCGAGCTCACGGGGCCGGTGACGGCAGCCATCGTCGAGACACACGGCGACCGCGGCCGGCGGGCAATCGAGGCCGTCTCCGAGACGCGGGTGAAGCAGTACCGCGACTTCACCGTCGTCGTCGGCCACGAGGACGAGTACGTCGTCGAGGACGGCGCCTGCACCTGCAAGGACAGCGAGTACAACCTCGACCCGGACGACCCGGAGTCGCTCTGCTGGCACGCGGTCGCCGTCGACGTGGCGCGCGGTGTCGGTGCGGTCGACGAACACGACATGTGGTACGCCGACGTCCGCGACCTGCTGTAGTCGGGTCGGAGGCTTTTTACTACGGCTCCCGACGAGACGGGCGTGTCGGACGACACCGTCGCCGAGAAGCGGGTGTTCGACGACCGAGAGGGCGCCCGGCGACTCTACCTCGCGACCGGCGTCGGCGTCGTGCGCGTCGCGGTCGCAGACGAACGGGTCGGCGGGTTCGGCGTCGCCCACGCCGGCGTGGCCCACGACGTCGCGACGACGACAGCGGGGGTCGTCGCCGCGACGGCAGACGACGTGACCGTCGACGGCGACCCGACGGGGGTGGGTCGGGCGCTGGCGGTCGGGACAGACCGGACGGGCGCGCCGCTCGTCGTGCTCACGGACGGGACGGTGCGGCGGCCAGACGGAACGGCGCTCGGTGCGGTGCCGGACGCACGCGCCGTCGACGTCGGGCTCGTCGCGGCGCCGGACGGCCTCTACCGGCTCACGTCCGGCGACGAGGTGGCCGACGCGGGGCTCGACGACGTCCGCGACGTCGCGGGCCGGGGGACGCCGCTCGCCGCGACGGGCGGCGGCCTCTACGCGCTCGGGCCGGGGTGGACGGCGCGGCGAGCGGGCGCGTTCGACGCCGTCGCGCGTGGTCCGGAGGCCGCCGTCGCCCTCGCCGCCGACCGGACAGTCCACCGCGGACACGGCTCGGACTGGACGACGCTGCCGGCGCTCCCGGCGGCCCTCGACGCCGTCGACGTCGGACGTGGGCCGGGGACGACGTACGTCGCCGGACGGGAGGGGCGGCTGGCGGTCCGGGTCGACGGCGGCGAGTGGCGGGCGCAGACGCTCGGGACGCCCGAACTGCGGCGGCTGGCGGTCGAGAGCCGCGGGCGGGAGTCGAAAGCGGAAAGAGCCGGGGCGGGGTCGAACCGGACGTGATCGTCCCCGGTCCACCCTCGCAGTCGCTCGCAGCCGACCTCGCGGCGGCGACCGACCGACCGCTGGCTGCGGTCAGCTACGACCGGTTTCCGGACGGCGAGTCGCTGGCGGCGGCGCCCGGCTTCGCGGGCGACGAGGCGGTCGTCGTCTGTGCGACGCCCGACGACGCCGCACACCTCCAGCTACTGCAGTTACAGGACGCCGTCCGGGAGGCGGGCGCAGAGCGGATCACCACCGTCCTGCCGTACATGAGCTACGCGCGGCAGGACGAGGCGTTCGAGGCCGGCCAGCCCGTCTCCGTCCGCGCCGTCGCACGCGCCGTCTCGACCGGGACCGACCGTGTCGTGCTGGTCAGCCCCCACGAGCCGGCGGTCGCGGAGTTCTTCGACGTCCCGACGACTGTCGTCGACGCGGCGCCGCGGCTCGCCGACCCGCTCCCGGACCTGACCGACCCGCTCTTTCTCGCGCCAGACGCCGGCGCCGTCGACCTCGCGAACGCGGTGCGCGACCGCTACGGCGCGGGGACGACCGACCACTTCGAGAAGGCCCGTCACGGCGGGGACAGCGTGACCGTCCGCCCACACGACGCCGCGGCTGTCGGTCGAGACGTCGTGGTGGTCGACGACATCGTCGCCACGGGCGGGACGATGAGCGGCGCGATCGCGGGGCTGGACGACCCGCGGCGCGTCTTCGTCGCCTGCGTCCACCCCGTCCTGACGCGGGACGCCCGGACCCGGCTCGCGCGCGCCGGCGTGACCGCCGTCCACGCAACCGACACCGTCGAGCGGCCGTGTTCGACGGTCAGCGCCGCGCCGGTCGTCGCCGAGGCGCTGGAGAGCTGAGACGCGGGAACCGTTCTCGGGCGGCGAAGCCGGACGGGCTTTTTAGCACGGGCGACGAACGTTACACGGTCGTGTCACGTTACGCCGCCGCCCGCGGGGCCACGTCCACCGTCGCGGTCGTGTTGCTGGTCGCGGTCGTCGTCCTGGTAAGCGCGACGGTGTTCGCGTTCACCTCCGGGGTCGCCGGCGACCTCCGGGAGCCGTCGTTCGCCACCGTCTCCGTCGAGCAGTCGGCGGTCGAGTTCGAGGAGGGCGAGTGCGTCCAGAACGACAACAAGAACGTCGAGCTCGCGGTCAACGTGACCCTCACCAGCCTCCAGCAGGCCGACACGATCTACGTCATCGTCGTCGACGAGGGCGCCGATCGGAAGAAGACGGTGTGGGACGACCCCGGACCGGACGACGTCGGCGAGACGAAGACACTCGCGAACGAGGACCCCGACGATCCGAAGGTCGACGTCGACGTCGGCGCGACGAGCGGTGACATCGCGTACTGTCCCGGCGACTCGGCGACGTTCGAGTTCTACGCCGAGACCGACGGCCAGACGACGATCCTCCAGCGGTTCGAACTCTCGTCGTAGCTCGGGAGTTTATATTCCTCCTCCGGCTACCGGAGCGCCACGCATGACCGACGACTGTGTCTTCTGTGCGATCGTCGACGGGGAGATCCCCGCACACGCCGTCCACGAGACGGAGACGACCCTCGCCTTCCTCGACGCCAACCCGCTCGCGGAGGGCCACACGCTGGTGATCCCCAAGTCCCACGCGGCACGGCTCGGCGACCTGTCGGCCGACCGTGCGGGCGACGTCTTCGAGACGGTCCACGCCGTCGCGCCGCGGGTCGAGGCCGCCGTCGACGCCGACGCCCTGACCGTGGCGGTGAACGACGGCCCCGCCGCGGGACAGGAGGTGCCCCACGCCCACGTCCACGTCGTGCCGCGCCACGCTAGCGACGGCCACGGCCCGGTCCACGCGGCGTTCGGCGGCCAACGGGACCCGAGCGACGAGGCGCTGGCCGCGACCGCCGACGCGGTCCGGGACGCCTGAGTCGAGAGGCGTAGCTTTACCACCGGTGGCGCCGCCAGCACCGTCGTGACGACGGCAGCCATCGTGGGGGCGACCGGCGGCGCGGGAACCACCCGACTGACGGTCGAGACGGCGGCGCTCCTCGCCGCCGAGGGCGACGCGGTCGCAGTTCTCGACGCCGCGTTCGCCACGCAGGGGCTCGTAGACTACGTCGGGGGCCGAATCGACCCGGACGCGGCTGCGCTGGTCACGGACGCCGCGGACGCGCCGCTCGCAGCGGGGCTGGTCGACCTCGAGGCCGCCGCCCCGGGCCGGGTCGCCTGCGCGCCGGCCCGGGCGTCGTTCGAACAGATCGCCCGCGCCAAGACGCCCGCCGCCGCGGAGCGGTTCGCCGCGCGGGTGGCAGAGGCCGACGAGACGTTCGACGCGACGCTGGTCGACGTGCCGCCGGTCGCCGCCAATCAGGCGGTCGCGGCGGTCGACGCGGCAGACCGGGTCGCGGTCGTCGCACCGGGGACGACCCGGGGCGCAGACGCCGTCGCGCGGACCAGGGGACGCCTCCAAGACGTCGGGACGGCGGCAGACCTCGTCGTGGCGAACCGCGGCGAGTTCGCAGACGCGGACGTGACGGTGCCGACGGGCGAGGAGGCGGTCGCGGCGGCGCCGACGGCACCGGCTGGCGACGCGTTCGGCGCCGGCGTCGCGGACCTCGCCGCGGCGCTGTGTGACACCGAGCGGTCGGTCGAAGAGACACGTGGGCTGCTGGCGGCGGCACGCGACCGGCTTTAGTCGTCGAGCGCGTCCGCGAGTCGGTCGCGCTTCGCGACGGTCGCCGTGCGGTCGGGAGCGCGTGCGCCGGCGGCGGCGTCGGCGAGCCCGGGGTGTGGATCGTGTGTCTCGATGTACGCCGTGAGTACGAAGTCCGCGTCGTCGGCACCGACGAGGTCGCGCGCCTCGGCCCGCGAGAGGTCGCCCTCGACCCAGTCGCGGACGACTCGCCGGGCGGTGGGACCGAGCGGTGAGACGCCCTCGACGCCACAGCGGTACAGCGCCTTCGCGGCAGTAATCGGTGCTACCCCCGCCTCGCGGGCACAGTCGCCGACGCTCGCCCCGGCACGGTACGTCCCGAGAACCGTCGCCGTCGCCGCGGGCGTACACGGCAGCGCGTCGGCGTGGACCGCGAGTCGCTCCCGCAGACGTCCCGTCTCGTCGACGGTCGCCACCCCCCTGTCGCGCTGCTCGTCGGTCACCTCGATCCCCGCTGCGATCTCCGACAGCCCCATACTCCGAGTGTCGTCACCGGATCGTACTAAACCGTTTGTCCACCGGCGGTCGCGGTCGGTCGCCGCCGTTCGGGTACGCATCGGTCACCGATACGTGACCGAGCGGCACCGCGTGTCGAAGCCGGCGGCTCGTCCCGGATTTAAACGTGCTATCGGGCACGACAGTCTGGTATGGAGGCGACGAACGTCTGTCCAGAGTGTAGCGGCGACGTCCGACCGAACGGCGACGAGTCCGTCTGTGCGAGCTGCGGGCTCGTGGTGGCCGCCGACCGGCTAGACCGTGGACCGGAGTGGCGATCGTTCGCGGACGACGAGACGAATCCGAAGCGGACCGGGGCGCCGCTGACGCGGTCCCGCCACGACCGCGGGCTGTCGACAGAGATCGGGTCGGTCCGTGCGACGGGCCGCAAGCGTCGGCAGTGGGCGCGGCTGCGCCGCCAGCACTCGCGGACACAGATCCGGTCGAAACGGGAGCGCAACCAGGTGTACGCGTTCACCGAGATCCGACGCGTGGTCGACCGGCTCTCGCTCCCGAACCGGGTGCGCGACGGTGCCTGTTCGCTCGTCCGGTCGGCACAGGACGCCGACCTGCTCCGGGGACGGTCGCTGGAAGGGTTCGCCGCAGCGAGCGTCTACGCCGCCGCGCGGGTCCAGTCGGTCGCGCGGACCCGCGCCGAGGTGGTCGACGCCGCGCGGGCGAGCGACGCCGAGCTCGCGGCGGCCTACGACGCGCTCAACCGCGAGCTCGGGCTGCCGACGGGTCCGACCGACCCCGGTGAGTTCGTCCCGCGGTTCGCCAGCCGGCTCGGCGTCTCTGCGGGCGTCAAGCGGCGCGCGTTCGAGCTCGCGGAGCGGGCCGTCGAGGAGGGCGTCGCGGTCGGGCGGGACCCGTCCGGGGTCGCCGCGGGCTGTCTCTACACCGCGGCGCGAGAGCACGACGCCGACCTGACACAGGCAGAGGCCGCCGACGCCGCCGGCGTGACGCCGGTGACGGTCCGCAACAGCTACGTCGACCTGCGCGGCTGAACCCGGCGCGCCAGCGCCCGCACCGCCGCCGACGCCGCGCTCTCCGGCGCCGTCTCCGTCACCGGCGCCTCGCGTTCGACCGACGAGCCGAGCCGCGGGTCCGTCGGCACGGCGACCGTCGGCGCACCGAGCGCCCGCTCGACCGCGTCGGTCGGCGCGTCCGCAGCGCGGGAACACGCGACCGCCGCGAGCGGCGCGTCGAGCGCTCTGGCCAGCTCCCGGGTCCGCACGGCGTCGGCGAGCGCGAACCGCCGGGGCGAGGCGACGACGACCGCACGGTCCGCGACCGCGAGCGGCGCGCCCGCGTCGGCACGCATCCCCGCCGGACAGTCGACGACCGCGTGCTCGCCGGGGCCGAGAAGTTCCGCGAGCGCGCCGCCCAGTCGTCCCGGGTCGGCGGCACGCGCGCCAGCGAGCGACCGGCCACAGGGCAGGAGGTCGACCGGTCCGCCCCGGCGCGCCTCCGTCGCGGCTGCTCGACCCGCGAGAACGTCGTGGAGCGTCGGCCCGCGTCCGCGCGGCAGGTCGGCCATCCCGAGGTCGGCGTCGACGGCCACCGCGTCGAGCGCCGCGGCGAGGTTGTACGCGAGGGTCGTCTTCCCGACGCCACCCTTGCCGCCCGCGACGGCGACGATCACGACAGCCGCCGGAGCGCCTCGGCTGGCACCTCGGCGTTCGCCGCACGGTCGGCCAGCCGCTCGGCCCGGGCCGCGAGCGCCCGGAGCGCGCGCTCGTCGGCGGCAAGCGCCTCCGCGAGGTCCGCCGTCGCTGCCGCACCACCGCGCGCCTCTGCGACCTGCGCCACCGTGGCGAGATCGCCGGACACGACCCGCTCGGCGTCGTCGACGCGACCGGTCACCTCGTCGATCCACGACGCGACGGGGCCGGGAATCGAGTCGACAGCGGCCTCGGCGCAGGACGCGTCCACGGCGTCCGTCGTCGTCGCCGGGCCGCGTGACGCCGCCGAAGCCTCCGTGCGGGCGGCGGACGGCTCGTCGGGCGCGGTCGCGTCGTCGGCAGAGGCCCTGTCGGCAGACGCCTCGTCCGCCGTTGCCGTCGGAGACTCCGCCTCGGTCAGCCGGTCTGCCATCGCCGCGACGGGTGCGGGCGGGTCGGCCCGGGTGCTCGTCTCCGGTACCGCGTCCACAGGCGGTGTGCCGTCGCCGAGTAGCCGAACGGCGTCGCGGGCGGTGACCTCCGACGACTCGTCGTCGGGGCGCCCCTGGTCTGTCACCGCCACCGCCGGCTCCGCGAGCGGCGCCGCACAGGCGTACCCGAGCGTCACCCGCCCGTTCGCAGGGACGACGCCAGTCCAGCCGTCCTCGTCCCAGCCCGGAGCGGGCGCACCGCTCTCACGTGGCGGCTCGACGGGCGCGTCGAGGCGGTTCGCCACCCGAACTCGTCGGTCGACGGTCGTCTCGTTTTCCACGGTGACTTCGACGAGCGTCCGTTCGCCGGCCCGGTCGAGCCGGCACTCGTGGTCGAGCACGAGGCGTCTGGCCGCGTCATCCCTCTTCAGGACCGGGCTCGGCACGGATCGCCGGGGCGTCGAGCCGGTCTGCAGTCCGTGGCCCGTCGCCGAGCCGGTCTGTCACGACGACGACCGGTGCGTCGAGGGCCGCGACGCGGACGACCGCCAGCGCGGCCAGCGTCGAGTCGCCCTCGTAGTCGCCGGGCGACGCACCCGCGTCACCGTCGCCGGGGAGCGTCGCCACGGCGGCGCGGAAGCGGTCGTAGACCGCCGCGGCGAGCTGCGTGCGGGCCGCCCGCGCCAGGTTCGCGGCGCGGTCCTCCAGCGCGAGGCGCCGTTCGCGCCGGTCCCGGGCCTCGCGTGCGCGTCGCTCGACCTCCTCGAGGCGCTGCTCTGCGGCGATTCGCTCCGTCTCCGCCTCGGTCAGGTGTCGCGTCGTCTCCGCGAGCGCCGTCTCTGCCTCGCGACGGGCCTCTGTCGCGCCGGCGTCCCCGAGAGCGTCGACCCGGCCACGGAGCGTCGCGACCCGCTCGCGCAGCCGCGCCTCCGTCTCGCCCGCCGCCGCGACCCGTCGACGGGCCGCCGCCAGGTCGAGGTCGGACGTATCCGCGTCCGCGAGACGGGCCCGGACGTGGCGGAGCTGCTCGCGCTCCGGCGCGCGCTCGCCGAGCGACCGTGCAGCCGCCGCGAGCGCGCCACGGAGCGGCAGACTCGCGTCCTCACGGACGACCCCGACGCGCTCGTGGACCGGTCCCGGGTCCGGGCAGTCGAGGCACACGCCGTCGACGGCCTCGCCGGCGGCTGCGCGGGCGAGCGTCTCCGGGCCGACCGCCAGGTCCGTCGCGTCGACTCCCTCGCCGCTGCGCTCCGTCTCGCCGACGACGAGCCTCACAGCTCTTCGTCTCGCATCGCCGTCGGGTCCGGGTGGTCGCGACCGTTCGCGAAGGCGGCGTACGGCGTGCTCGCCGACTCGCGGCCCTCGTAGGCCGCCGCCGCGTGCCGGACCCGGTCCGGGACCGTCTCGTACTCGTTCAGCGGCTCCGTCCGCTCGACTTGGACGTCGGTCCCGTGTTTCTCGCGGAGACGACAGGCGAGAAACGCACCGAACTCTGTCTCGCGCAGGAGCGCCGCTCGGCCGAACCGTCGCACGACCGTCTCCCCGTGTGTCCCGCAGGCGTTTCGCAGCGTCGCCCGGGCCGCACGAGAGTAGGTGACGACCAGCAGCACGGGCAGAGTCGGTGTGGCCTGTGGTAAAAATCCGCGCGGTCAGACCCGCTCGACTTCGACCGCCCCCTCGTCGACAGCCGACAGGTCTGCGACCCGCGCCCGCGCCTCGCGGGCGTCCGTCGCGACCACCACCGTCCCGTCGGCGGGGCCGCCCACGGCGCGGAAGGCGGCGAGGTCGGCCCGCGTCTCGGCCTCGAACTCCGTCGCGTAGGCGCGAAGTGCCGCGAGTACGCGTTCCTCCGTGGTCGCGAGGTCGGCCTCGCCCTCTTCGAGCGCCCGCAGCGCCTCCTCGACGTTCCGGAGCGCGGAGATACGGTCCATCGATCAGGTCGTCCGGAGACTGTCGAGACTCGGCTCGTACACCTCGCCTCGCTGCTTCAGCTTCTCTATCTCCGTCTCCACCTTCGCGCGGTCCATCCCGACCTCGCCGGCGCGGTCGAGCACCTCCTCGAACGGCGCGCCGCCGTCGTAGTCGGCCTCGACCTCCTCGATCAGCGCCTTCACGCTCTTGATCCGGTCGCGCTGGCTCTTCGAGGTGCCCGTCTCGACCACGTCGGCGTCGAACTCGCCGGTCTCTGGGTCGACCCCGATGTTCTCCAGACACGAGCGCACGAGCTCGACGACCCGGGTCGCGTCCGCCTCTGTCACCTCGTCGGAGAGCCGCACCCGCGCCGTCGCCTCCGCGAGACGGACCAGCGCCTCGAGCTTCCGGGCGGTGATCGGGACGGGCGCGTCCTCGTCGGTCCCCTTCTCGCGCATCTCGACGTAGAACTCCTTGATCCGCTCGCGGGCCGCCTCCGTCATCGACGGGAAACACTCCCGCCGGGCGTAGGCGATGTACTTCCGCATCAGCGCCGGGTCGACCGCCGGTTCGACGTCCTCCGTGATCGCCTCGATCTCGGCGTCGTCGAACTCGGGGTTCGTCATCCGCTCGCGCTGTGTCGCCAGTTCGCCCGCGTAGTTGGCGTTCAAGATGTGGTCGGCGAGGTCGGCGTCTTTCTCCGGGTCGGGCTTGTCCTGGACGGTGAAGATCAGGTCGAACCGCGAGACCAGCGCCGGCTCCAGGTCGATCTGCTCTGCGATCGGCTCGTACGGGTCGAACCGCCCGTACCGTGGGTTCGCGGCGCCGAGGAGCGAACACCGCGACTTCAGCGTCGCGTTGATCCCCGCCTTCGAGACGCTGATCTCCTGCTGTTCGAGCGCCTGGTGCATCGCGGAGCGGTCGTCCGGGTTCATCTTGTCGAGCTCGTCGACCGCCGCGATCCCCTTGTCCGCGAGGACGAGCGCACCCGCCTCCAGCGTCCACTGCTGGCCGTCGCCGAAGTCGTCGCGAACGGCTGCGGCGGTGTTGTGCGTCACCACCCCGTCGGCGACGAAGTTGTGCGTCTCCGGGACCGTGAGGTCGAACACCTCCCGCTCGCCGATGTCGGTGGTCTCCACGACCTCGTCCCAGACGAGGTTCGCGTCGGCAACCTCCTCAACCGGCGCCGCGGCGTCGCCGAGGTCGCGGTCGTCGAGCGTCGCCCGAGCGCGCTCGCGACACGGGTCGTCGCCGCGGACGAGGTTCGTGTGGAACTCGCCCGGCTGGCCGGCGCCGTCGGCCCTGACGAGCGCGTCACCGAGCGGGAGGCGCTCACCGCGCCGGGGTGTGTCGCCGGCGAGCCGCGAGAGCGCGTCCGACTTCGCCGCCGACCGGAATCCGACCCGGTCGGCGAAGCGGTCGAGGTTCTCGCCGTCGATCACGAGGTGCGTCCGGACGGACCGCGACTCGATCCCGTGTCCGTCGGCGCGCCCGGAGGTGCCGCGACGGTCGCGCTCGCGTCGTCGCGCCCGGACGCCGTACGTCTCGAGCATCAGCTGGACCTGTCGGCCCAGCTCGTCGCCGGTCGTCGAGAGCTGGACGTTCGACCCGCCGTCGTCCCGCCCGCAGACGGAGCCGTCGGCGTCGAAGAGCCCGCGGAGGAACGCGTCGGCGCCGTCGGCGGTCGTCAGCCGCGGGTCGAGCGCGAGGTCGTCTTTCGGCGTTTCCGTCCCGAGGTTGGCGAAAAAGCGGGCGACGGTCGCGCTGTTGAGACGGACGTACGGCACGCGGTCGTCCTGTCGCTCGATCTCGACCGACGTGTCGAAGGTCGCCTCGAGTATCTCGACTGCCTCTCGGAGCAGGCGCTCGTCGGAGTTCGAGATCCGGACGTAGCCGCGGTTCTCACCCCTACGAGAGACGGAGACGTCGCCGTCGCCGAAGACGAGTCCGACGAGGTACAGCAGGTCTTCGTCGAACGCGTCCGGAATCGCGACGGAGTCGCCGTGCCGGAGCATCGCCCGGTCGACGTCGATGTCGCACGGGTCGAGCCCCGTCGCGTCGAGCACGCGGTCGAGCCTGTCGCGAGGGACGAACCGGGTCGAGAGCGTGTCGTAGACGAACTCCTCCGGCAGGTCGAGCGCAGCCGCGGCGTCACGGAGCGTCCCGAACCCGGCGCACAGCCGGTCGCGGAGCCGTTCGACCGACGCGTCGGTCGGCTTCAGCCGCTCGTTCTGGAACTCGAAGAACTCGCGGGGCGACGGCGACGACCGCTCGACGTCGCCGTAGTTCGGCACCGCGACGTGGTCGCCGGGCTCGACCTCCGAGACCGCGCGCCACGCCGTCCCCTCCTCGCCGCAGACGAGGACGGGCGTGTTCACCGACGCCTCGACCCGCTTGCCGTGTGCCGTCTCGACTCGTCGGCAGGGCTTCTCGGGCATCCGCCAAACGCGCGAACTGGCCCGTGGCTCGACGGTTCCGGCGTCGCGGTCGAACGTGTACACGTCGTGTGCCGCCGGCGAAGCTGTCTCGGAGTCGACCGGCTCGGGGTGGTGTGGCTCCGCGAGGTCGCGGATCGGACGGAAGCCGCCGGTCGTGTGGATCAGGGTGTCACCGGTGACACACAGCCCCGCCGCCGAGGACCCCTTGCCCGAGGTGTAGACCGACCGAGGCGCGACCTTACGGATGTACGAGAGGAGCTGCGAGTTGTGCGAGACGACGCCGTTCGAGACGTACGTGTGCGTCTCTGCGACCTCGAGGTCGTACACCCAGTCGTCGTCCGGGTCGACGGTCTCTATCGACTCGATGCGGTCCCACCCCACGTCGGCATCGACGAGATTCCGGAGTGCTGCGACGCGGCTGCGTGAGGTCTGGCCACCGTCGGCGTGGGCGGCTGTCGGTTCAGCGAGCGGGAGCGCGGCTTCGAACGCGTCGACGACCGCGCACAGACGCTCCCGCGAAGGCGAACGCTCGCCACGCTCGTACTGCCGGTCGGTAGACCGGGGGAGGCCACAGTCGGCCTGTGTCAGCCCGACCGCCTCTCCGAGACCCCGGATCTGCTCGTCGACCGGGACGACGTCAGCGTCCGTGTTCGTCGGGCCGGCGTCGACCGTCGCGGCGGTCTCGGACTTCGGGTCGGTGACGACCCCGACCGTTTCGACGTACCGCGAGAACTCCTCGCCGCTGATACGGAGCCGATAGCTCCCGTTCTGTCGGGGCTGGATCCGGCTCTCGATCCCGAGACAGAGGAGGAGCGTCCGAACGTCCCACAACAGGTCCCGGCTCGTCGAGGCGACAGCCACCTCGCGCCGACTCGACGAGACGTGTCCCTCCCCCTCGACGAACGCGCGGAGGAACGCCCGTCGGGTCTCGTCGCTCGCCGACATGATCTCGCCGGGGACCCGCCGATCGGCAGAGGCCGACGGGAGCGGTGCGTCGAGGTTCGAGAGGAAGCTGACGAACTCGCCGGCTGCACACACCACCTCTCGGGCGGTCTCGCCCTCGTGTGGCGGTCGCTCGAACTGATCGAGCCCGAGACGGGCGAACGCGCCGACCACGTCGTCGAGAACCGCGCGGCTGTCGTTCGTGATCGAGACGTAGCCGGCCGCGTCGTCGCGTCGTTCGACGGACCCCTCTGCAACGAGATACCCGACGAGCCGTGCGAGCCACGGCGTCCACTCGTCTGGGAGGTCGAGTCGACCCGCGTTCGGCGACCGCGAGCGCCGGAACGAGACCGAGAGATCGTCGGACCCCTCTGCCGGCAGGCGGCGTGGCGCAGCCACGAACTCTCCCGTCGACAGCTCGTCGGCACGCGTCGCAGTCGGACGACCGTTCTCCCGAACGAACAGCGGGTGTGACGGCGTCACCGTCAGTTCGCGGCCGGTCGTCGTCCGAATCCGGTACAGTCGGTCGGGAGCCTCGCGCTTCCACACTTTCGTCACGGGGCGCTCCTCAATCGATCCGTCGGGTGCCATCGACTGGACGCTGACGTCCGCGGTGTCCCAGGCGCCGTCGTCGACCGGGGTCGGGTCGTCGAGGTGCGACTCTACGACGTCGCGGATCGGAACGTCGCGTCCGTCGCCGAGCGTGACCCTCGTGTCGCCTCTCGTACACTTCCCCGTGCCGGGGTCACCGATCAGCAGCAGGTGCATGTCCCCACGGATGCGCGACCTGTCCGGGAGGTGCTTTGTCACGCCGGAGAACAGCTGGAGCACCATCGCGAACTTCTCCTCGCGGTAGCCGTAGATGGTCGGCGCGATGGAGTCGATCATCAGCTCGTGGACCTCCGGCTCCTGCGAGAGCGCGAGGATCTCCTCGACGTCCTCGGGCGTGATCGACATATCCTCGAACTCCTCGTCCTCGATCTCGACCGTCACGCCGTCCATGTACAGGTCGAAGACAGCCGACCGCTCCGACCCCTGTTCCATCTGCTCGATGTGGAGGACGCCGGTGACCGCGACGTGGTCGCCGGCGGTGACCGCTCCGGTGACGTCGTCCTCAAGATTCACGTCGATGTGCTGTGGCGTCTCGCCGCCGCGCAGACCCTCCGGCGACTCCTGGATACGAATCTGCTGGGAGTCGACGAACTCGGACTGGTCGTGGTTTACCCGGAACGGCCCCTGACGCTCGCAGCCCTGACACTCGTGGGGCTCCTGGAAGCTCCCGTCGCTCTGGGGGATGTACGTCATCGTACCGCAGCGCTGACACTCGAACGCCGCTTCCACCACCTTCGGTCGGACGTCGGTCGCCTTACGGACGATACCGCGTACCTGGACCAGCCGCCCGATGTGGTCGTCGTGGACCCGGATGTCGCGGATGTCGACCGCGCTCGGGAGGTTGCGGAGCCGGACGTGCGCCCGCCCTAGCTTTACGTCTGCCGGGAGGTCGAACTGTCGCAGGGCCTCCTCTGCGTACTCTCGCATCTGGTCGGGCTGGGTCCGGTAGTCCTCTGCGAGGTCGACGTCGAACCGGTAGAGGTCGTCGTAGTCGACGTACAGCGAGCGCTGCTCGTTTGGGTAGCGCTGCGCGAGTTCGCCGATCGCATCCTCGCAGTAGTTGCGATAGAAGCTGTCGAACCGACCGACGAGGTCGGCGTTCGCGCTCGCCTTCGCCATCGGGTCGCGGTAGCGCGCGACCGGCTAAGAGTCTTGGTGTGTGCGGCACGCCGAGACGCGACACGGCACTTCTGTGGCGGTCGCCGACCCGGGACGACGGCGACCGGACGGTGTCCACGGACTCGCGCCGTCCGCACCGGTCGCGAACCGCGCTCAGAACGACACGTCGGTCTCGATGTCCTCTGTCGCCTCGCGCAGTCCATCGTCGGCTGCCGTCAGGCGTCCGGAGAGGTCGGCGTCGGCGACGAGGGCGGCGAACTCGTCGCGAAAGCGGTGGTTCGCCCGTCGCGACTCGACGTCGGACAGCGCCGCGCGGTACGGCCGGGCGACCTCGTCGGGGGCGGCGCCGACGGCCTCGGCGGCGTCGGACAGCGACGCGTCCTCGGCTGCCCGTCGCTGGAGGAGTGCCGCGTCGACGCCGGTCGGCGGGTCACGGTCCGCGTCACGGACGAGGTGGAGGTCGAACCGTGCGTCTACGACGGCTGCGGGGTCGACGCCGAGCTCGCCCGCGATGGCGTCGTCGTCACGCCCCTCGTGGACGCCCCGGACGACGGCGACGAGGGCCGCGTCGTCCAGAACGGTCGTGAACGCGTAGCGCCCGCGCATCGCCGCGACGACCTCGTGCACGGTCGTCGCGTCGCCGTCGTCGACGAGCGTTCCGCGGCCCGCTGTCTGTCGCTCTGTCACCGACTCTTCGCCCGTCGTCTCGACGAACAGGTCTCGAAGGTCGGCGGTCTTCTCGTCCATCCTGTCGTGAGGAGACGCGCGAGCGACAAAAGCCTGCCCCGGCCTGTCGACCGAACGCTTATCTCCGGTTGACGAGAGCAGCCGGCGTGGCAGCCTCACAGGTCGACCTCGTCGGCGAGGAACGGACGCTGAACCTCGCGCGCGCCGCCGTCGTCGCGGCGGTGACGAGCGCGACGGCACCGGTCGCGCTCACCCACCCGCTGGCGCCGGGCGTGCCCGTGACGCTCCAGACGCTCTGGGTGTTCCTCGCCGGCCTCGTCCTCGGGCCGGCCTGGGCCGGCGTCGCGTTCGTCCTCTACCTGCTCGCCGGAGCGCTCGGGCTCCCCGTCTTCGCGGGCGCTGCGGGCGGCGTCGGCCACCTGCTCGGCCCGACCGGCGGGTTCCTGGTCTCGTTTCCCGTCGCCGCCGCGGTCGTCGGACTCGTCGCCCACGGCACCGGTGTCCCGACACCGCCGGGTGAGATCCCCGTCGTGCGGGCCGTCGCGGCCATCGTCGCGGGCTCGGTCGTCGTCTACGCCTTCGGCGCGGTCGGATGGTCGCTGCTTCAGGCCACGTCGCTGCCCGCCGCCGTCGCGACGGTGGTCGCCCCCTTCCTCCCGGTCGCGGCGCTGAAGGCCGCCGCGGCGGTCGCCGTCGTGCGGAGCGAGGCGCTCGTCCCGCGATGATCGCGGCGCGCGGCGTCACCTACCGCCACGACGACGGGACCCGCGCGCTCGACGGCTGCTCGCTGACCGTCGCCGACGGCGAGACGGTCCTGCTCTGTGGCCCGAACGGGTCCGGCAAGACGACGCTCCTCCAGCACCTGAGCGGGCTGTTGACCCCCGACGAGGGGTCGGTGGCCGTCGACGGACTGGACGTCGAGGCCAACCCGGTCCACGCCCGTACAGCCGTCGGCACCGTCTTCCAGAACCCCCGGGACGGCATCGTCGCCGCACGGGTCGGCGCAGACGTCGCGTTCGGGCCGGAGAACCTCGGGCTCGACCGGCGAGCGGTCAGCCGTCGTGTCGACGACGCGCTCGCGGCGGTCGGACTGGACGGACGGACCGACGACCGGGTCGAGACGCTCTCCGGCGGCGAGCGCGCCCGTCTCGCCGTCGCCGGGGCGCTGGCCATGGAGCCGGACCACCTCGCGCTCGACGAGCCGTTCGGCGGGCTGGACTGGCCCGCGACCCGGGCGCTCCTCGCACACCTCGACGACCTCCGCGAGCGAGGGGTCACGCTCGTCGTCGCCACTCACGACCTGCGCGACCTGGCGCCGCGTGCCGACCGCGTCGTCGTCCTCGACGGAGGCCGGGTTGTCCACGAGACAGCCGCGCCGGACCCGGACCGCCTTCGGGAGTTCGGGGTCCGACCGTGGTGACCGGCGGCGGGAGTGGAGGCGTCGTCGGGAGCCGGGCGGCAGCCGGAGACACGGCACAGCGGACCGGAGGTGGGACGACGACGGGTCGGGCGCCGACGTACGCCGCTCGCCTCGACCCGCGGACGAAGCTCGCGGTCCAGACCGGCGCCGCGACGCTCGTGCTCGCCAGTCCGCGGGCCGGACTGGCCGCCGTCGCCAGCATCGCCGTCGCCGCCTGTGCCGCCGCGCGGGTCGACCCTCTCGCCGCGCTGTGGGAGGTGCGCCCGCTCGTCCCCCTGCTCGCTGCTGCGCCCGTCGTCGAGGCGCTGACGCTCGGCTCGCCGTGGGTCGTTCCGGCAGACGCCGTCGTCCCGGCGTTCGCCGCCGCACGCCTCCTGCCGCTCTACCTCCTCGGGGTCGCCTACGCCGCCTCGACGACGGCTCGCGAGTCTCGCGCCGCCGTGGCGTGGCTCGTCCCGGGTCGGACCGGCGCGCTCCTCGGCGCCGGCGTCGAACTCGTCTTCCGTCTCCTGCCGAGCCTCCGGAGCGACCTCGTCGCCGTCCGCCGCGCGGTCGTGTCTCGCCGCCTCGACGGGCGGGGCGCGGTCGAGCGCGTCCGCGTCGTCGGCGTCACCGCGCTCCGGCAGGCCTTCCGCCGCGCCGACGCGCTGGCGCTCGGACTGCGCGCCCGGGCGTTCGCCACGAACCCGACTCTGCCGCGACTGGCGCTCGCCCGCCGAGACGCGCCGCCGCTCGCCCTCGCGGCTGCCTGTGTCGCCGCCGCGCTCGCGGCGTCCGCCGGTCTCCCGAACTAAGTTCGTGCCCGCCGACCGGCGAGTATGGAGCGGACGAGCGCGGAGGAGGCCGGATGGACCGAGGTCGACCACGGAGAGACCCGCTTCCGGCGGGCACGCCTGGCGAGTGCGGCCCGTGACGGCGCGCCCGCGCCCGACGACGGCGTGGGCGCGAGCCTCTACGAGCTTCCTGCCGGCGCACGGGCGTGGCCGTACCACTACCACGCGGGCAACGAGGAGGCGCTGTACGTCCTCGACGGGACGGGACTGGTCCGCGGCCCGGACGACGAGACGACACGGCTCTCGCCGGAGGAGTTCGTGCTGTTCCCGACGGGACCGGCGGGCGCACACCGCGTCGTCAACGACGGCGACGAGCCGCTGCGGTATCTCGTCGTCTCGACGATGCGCGACCCGGACGTGACGGTCTACCCCGACGCCGCGGCGGTCGGGACGTTCGTCGGGTCGCCGCCGGGCGGCGACGAGTCCGCGCGCGACCGGAACGCGGCGGGCTTTTACCCGCGCGCCGAACGCGTCGACTTCTGGGACGGGGTCGACCTCGGTGTCGACGACGCCGACGGGCCCTGACTCACGCCACGGACTCGCGGCTCGCGCGCGCCTCGCGGACGACGCCGAGGAAGTTGTCGAACAGGCGCTTCGCCCGGCAGGCGCGGTCGTAGTTCTCGGCCGTGACGCCCGCGAGCACCGCGTCTATCTCGTCGTCGGTCAGCAGCTCGTGGTCGCGTTTCGTCTCTGCGATCCGCTCGGCGGTGTCGAGGTCGTACTCCGGGTGGAACTGGACGCCCCACGCCGACCCGAGGCGAAAGCCCTGGACCCCGTAGTCGTTGGCGGCGACCCGCTCGGCACCGGGAGGGAGTTCGACGACGGCGTCCTGGTGGGTGGTAAAGGCGAGGAAGCGGTCGTTCAGGTCGCCCAGCATCGGGTCAGAGCGTCCGCTCTCGCGGCGCACCTCGCGGTAGCCGATCTCGTAGTCGTCCATACGTTCGACCTGGCCTCCGAGCGCCGTCGCGAGCGCCTGGTGGCCGAAACAGACCCCGAGTACCGGCAGGTCACGGTCCTCGACGGCGGCCCGGAGCCACTCGACCAGCGCGTCGATCCACGGCTCGTCCCAGTAGACCGACGACGCCGACCCGGTGACGACGACACCGTCGACGTCGGCGTCGTCGACGGGCGGGAGGGCGTCGTGGGCGTCGAGTTCGAGGAGGTCGGCGTCGAGTTCGCGCCGGAAGTTCCGGCGGGTCGACTCGCCGGAGTGGGAGGCGTCGAGCAGCGCCAGCCGCGGCCGGTCTGTCATCGGCGAGACGTTGATCACGGGGCGACATATCGGTTGTGCCCTACGGGTCGTCGACCCGGTCGAGAAAGCCGACCAGCGCGTCGTTGACCGGCGCGGCGGCCTCGCAGCCGGCGAGGTGTCCCGCGCCGTCGACGCGGCAGAGCTCGCCACGGGGGAGCTCCTCGGCCAGCCGTTCGGCGCCCGCGACCGGCCAGACCGCGTCCGCGCCGCCGTGGACGACAAGCGCCGGGGCCGTCAGTTCGACCAGCCGGTCCGAGAGGTCGACGTCGAGCGCCGCGGCCTGTCGCCGCGCAGCCGCCGGTGTCGGGTCGTCCGCGCGGCGCCACCCGACGATCCGGTCGACGACGTCGGGGCGGCGTTCGCGGAAGTCCACAGAGAGCACGGCGTCGAGCGACCGGCGGCACGCGTCCGGGTCGGTCGGGTCCGCGAGCGCCGGCGACGGGTCGACGGCGACGCCGGTCGCGCCCGTTCCGACGAGCGTCAGCGACCGCGCCGCGCCGTCGAGCGCCAGCGAGAGCACGATCAACCCGCCGAGGCCCGCGCCGACGAGGTGGGGTCGACCGACGTCGGCGGCGTCGAGGACCGCCCGGACGTCGCCGGCGAGCGTCGCGAGGTCACAGGGCGACTCGGGCGGGCCAGAGCGCGTCCCGCCGCGGTACTCGGCGGTGACGACCGCCCGCCGACCGGCGACGGCGGGGTGTTGCCACGCCCACTGCCACGCGCCGAACCCGCAGTCGCCGACGAGGACGACCGGCGGCCGGTCGCGCCGCTCGGCGTCGACGCCGTAGCCGACCGTCGTGCCGTCGGGGGCGGCGGTCGTCGGCATCAGATGAGTTCCTCACGCGAGAGCAGGAGCGTGCCGAGGACGAGCGCGGCGACCCCGCCGAGACAGAGTCCGACGCCGACCAGCACCGCCGGATTCAGGAGCGACACGCCGTCGGTGACAATCGCAGCCGGGGCGTTCGGCAGCACCCGGAGCGGAACCGCGACGCCGCTGGCGATCGACAGCGGCCCGACGACGACGAGCAGGACGGGCAACACGGGGATCCGGCTGCCGTGTCGCTCAGAACGTCGCACCGGTGACAGGTACGCTCGGGACCGTATAAAAACCCGCACCGTCTCAGGCGCTGTGAACGGCCCGGAGGACGTCGGGCGCGTCCGCGAGGACGTCGCCGAGTGCGTCGGCGTCGGGGCCGCCACCCTGTGCGAAGTCCGGCGGTCCACCGCCGCCACCGCCGAGACGCTCGGAGAGGCGCGCGACTGCCTCCCCGGCGTCGATAGGGACGCCCTCGGGGACGCCGACGACGACCTGTGCGCTGTCGCCAGCGGCGCTCCCCAGCACCGCGACCCGGCCCTCGTCGACGACGGCGTTCGCCGTCGCACGGAGTTCGTCGGCCCCGGCGTCGAGACGCCGGACCACGACCGTCGCGTCGCCGACCGCGACGGTCTCGCCGCCGTCGTCGCCGGCGGCCCGTGCCGCCGCGAGGTCCTCGGTCAGACGGTCGATCTCCTTGCCACGCGCCTTCCACTCTTCGAAGAACCGCCGGGCCGTCTCGGGCACCTCGGGCGGCGAGACGTCCAGGGTCTCGGCGGCGTCAACGAGTGTCCGCTCGACGCGCTGGGTCGCCTCGACGGCGGCGGCCCCGGCGGCGAACGTGACCCGCTCGACGCCGTCCTGTATCGGCTCGGTCGAGAGCACCGTTATTAGCCCGACGTCGCCCGTCCGCTCGACGTGTGTGCCGGCGCAGGCCTGGACGTCGTCGCCGACGGTTATCAGCCGCACCCGCTCGCCCGGCGGGATCCCGCCCTGGTAGATATCGAACCCGTGTTCGGCCTCCGCCGCGTTGCGGTCGGGCCAGGACTGCCGGACCGGACGGTTCTGGCGGACGATCCGGTTCGCGACCCGTTCGATGGCCTCGATCTCGTCGCGGTCGATCCGCCGGAAGTGCCGGACGTCCAGCCGCGACGACTGGACGCCTTTCTGTGCGCCGGCCTGTCGGACGTGGTCGCCGAGCACCTCGCGCGCGGCGTGGCCGACGACGTGGGTCGCGGTGTGGGCGCGCATCAGCGCCCGGCGGCGCTCGGCGTCGAGCGACCCGCGGACGATCGCGCCGCTTCCGAGGTTCCCGTCGGTGCGGTGGAGGACGACGCCGTCGACCGACTGGACGTCCGTGACGGCGACGGAGTCGTCGTCGGTGCGGAGCGTCCCGGTGTCGGCGGGCTGGCCGCCCCCCTCCGGGTAGAACAGCGTCTGGTCCAGCACGACGTCGTAGCCGTCCTCCCGCTCGAAGCAGTCCAACACGACCGCCTCGAACTCCGTCCCTCCGGGGTCGTCGTAGAACAGGAGCTCCGTCTCGGGCAGGTCCGCGGCCTCCGTGGCGCCGTCAGCCGTCTGTACAGCCGTCTCGTCGCCGCCGTCGTCGCCGTGCCGGTCGGCGACGAGGGCGTAGAAGTCGTCCGGCACGTCGACGGTCGCGCCCTCGCTGGCCGCTATCTCCCGGACCGTCCCGGGCTGGATGCCGTGAGAGTCGTACAGGTCGACGAGGCGGCTGGTCGGGATCGGCTCGCCCCGGTCTGCGTACTCCGCCGCGAGCGACTCGACGCGCCGCGAGCCACGCTCGAGGGTCTCGCGGTACTGCTCCTCCTCGACCCGGACCATCTCCCGGACCGTGTCGCGGTTCTCGTAGCCCAGCCGTTCGGCCTGCATATCGACCAGCTCGTCGAGGGGGACGTCGACGCCGACGTCGTCGACGAGCCGCTTCGTCCGGCGCAGCACCATCCGCGCGAGGTAGCCCGTCTTGACGTTCGAGGGGACGATGCCGTCGCCGAGCATGTACGCGAGCGTCCGGCAGTGGTCGGCGACCGCGTAGATCGACTCCAGCGGCTCGACCAGGTCGCGTAACTCGTCGACGCCGACGCCGAGTTCGGCGGCGATCTCGCCGCGCGCGGCCTCGACGTCGTCGACGTCGTCGACGTCCAGGCCGCCCGCCATCGTCGCCGCCTCGGCGACGAGGCGGTCCTCCTCGTCGGTGTAGTCGACGCCGGCGTGTTGTTTCAGAAAGTCGATCGTCTCGGGGTAGACCGCCTCGTAGACGGTCGGGGTCCCCTGGGCCATCCACGTCCACCGCTCCAGCCCGTAGCCGGTGTCGACGACGTAGGTGTCCATCTTCGAGTACCGGTTGCCGTCTTTCAGCAGGTAGTCGCCGTCGTCGTCGCGCTCCATCGACATGAACACCAGCGTCGCCAGCTCGAGCCCCTTGTAGACGACCTCGATCGCCGGACCGGCGTTGCCGCCGCCGACCCACGGGTCCTCGATGTACGTCACCATCTCCGGGTCGGCGCCCATCTCGCGCAGAAGCTCGTCACAGTACGCCACCGTCTCGTCTTTCCAGTACACCTCGCCCTCGTAGGCGTAGCCCTCGGCGTTCTCGCGGGCGTTGAACGCGTGGTGGGCCATCATCTCGAACGCCATCGTGTGCCGACCGGTCACCCCGACGTTGTCGATGTCCTGCATCCGGATACAGGGCTGCGAGACGGTGAGTGGGTTCGCGGGCGGCGGCGTTCGACCCGACGTGACGTGTGGCTGGAAGTCGTAGACGGAGGCCTGTGTCAGGAGCACGTCGTCGCGCCACCGGTTGGCGGCGACGGGGTACGGGGCGATCCGTTCGTGGCCGCGCTCCTCGAAAAAAGACAGAAACGCCTCGCGCATCTCGGACAGCGTGTACGACTCGTCGAAGCCGGGCGAGCCGACGAACTCGTAGCTCGCACACGGCGGCTCGCCACAGGTCTCGCGGCGCTCGTCGCGGGTCCAGAAGCCGGCTCCGCAGGACGAACACTCCGTGCGGACGAACCCCTCCTCGGCGAAGTAGTCGAGCCGGTACTCGTCCTCAAGGTCGCTCATCGTACGTCCGACACCCGTGGATTCGGCAAAAGGATTCCGACAGACCGACGTGGGCGCCGCACGTGAGTCCGACCGTGAGCACGACGCTCTGGGCCGGCGCCGCCGCGATGGCGGTCGGCGCGCTGGCGGTCGGACTCGCGGGACGGGGCGCGACCGGACGGGCACGAACGGTCGCCGCCGTCGCCGTCGGGCCACCCGCCTCCGCCGGGACGTGGTACGTCGCGATGGCGCTCGGACAGGCGACGCTCGCCCGACCGGCGGGCGTCGTCGCGTGGGGGCGGTACGCCGACGGCGTGGTGACGATCCCGCTGCTCGTCGTCGTACTCGGGCTCCTCGCTGGCGCCGACCGCCGCGCGACCGTCCTCGGGGCCGCCGTCGGGGCGTACACGATGGCGACGACGCTCGTCGCGACGCTCTCGACCGGCCCGTCGAAGGTCGTCTGGCTCGCGGTGAGCGTCGGCGGGTTCTGTGCCCTCCTCGCGGTCGTGTTCGGACCGCTGACGCCCGACCCCGGCGCGGCGACGCGCCGTCTCCGGGGCTATCTCGTCGCGCTCTGGCTCGTCTACCCCACCCTGTGGCTGCTCGGGCCGGAGGGGTTCGCGCTCGCACCCGGCCTGCCGACGGGCGCCGCCGCCGTCGCCCTCGACCTCCTGGTCAAGCCCGGGGCGGGCCTGCTCGCGGTACGTGCCGCCCGCGGACGCTGAGGCCGGGCAAGACGTATCAACCAGCCGGGTGACCGACCGTCGTGCGACGACGACACCTGCTCTCGCTGTGTGCCGCCGGGCTGTCCGGGTGTGCCGGCCTCGGCGGGGGTGGCGGAGGCGACGGGGGCGGTGACGGAGTCTCCGGCTCACCCACGCCCACGTCTACGCCGACGCCGACGCCGACAGCCGCCGGTACGCCGACCCCGACGCCGGTTCGACCGACCGGCATCCAGAGTCGTCCGCTCTCGACGGACGTCCCGGTACAGGAGATCGCGGTCGACCTCCTCCCCGACACCGTGCCGTTCGCCCACGGCGCCCGCGTCGAGGCGGTCGACGTCGAGGAGGGCAGCGGCGAGACGCTCGTCACGCGGCTGACGGTCCGGGTCCGCAACCGCACCGAACGGGAGCGCTCGCTCTACGCCGAGACGTCCGGCCTGCCGCTCCCGCGCCGGCGCCTGCGCGCTCCGAGCGGAAACGCCATCGTCGCGCGCGCACGATTCAGAGACGGCGCGGGAGAGTGCAGCGGGTCGATTACCCCGACACCGGAGGGGACGTCGTCCGGGGCCGTGACGGCGGCGTCTGGCGGAGCGAGCCGCGACGTCGCGCCCGGCGAGACGCTCACCCGGGCATACCGGCTGTTCTCCGCCCCGGACAACCCGGACGGCTGCTTCCCCGAAGGGCGCTACCGGCTCCGCCAGCCGTTCGTCGCCGTCACCGACGAGACCCGTCTGCGCTACCGCTGGGGGTTCACGATCGAAGTGTAGAGCTAGTCCAGCGCCAGTGCCGCCAGCATCGCCTCGAGCTGGACCTGTTCGTTCGCGCCCTCGGTGATCCGGTAGTCGGCCTCGCCCATCCGCTCCAGCAGGCGCACCGTCGCACGGTCCGGCAGGTCGAGATCCCAGGCCGAGCGGTGGAGCTGGTCGATCACGTCGCCGCCGGCCATCCCGACGTCGGTCAGGAGGCGGTCGAGTTCGGCCCGCGCCGCCGCGAAGTCGCCGTCCACGGCGGACCCGACCATCGCCTCGATCTCCTCCGGCCGGGCCGTCGAGGTGACGGTGAACACGGCCTCCTCGTCGACCGTCTCGCCCGTCGTCGCCGCGGCCTGGAGCGCGTTTATCGCCCGGCGCATGTCGCCCGCGGCGGCGTACACCAGCGCCTCGCGGCCGTCGTCGGTCAGGTCGATATCCTCGGCGGCGGCGATCTCCTCGGTCTGTGCCGCCACCGCGTCGTCGTCGAGCGGCGAGAACCGGAACACCGCACACCGGGACTGGATCGGGTCGATGATCTTCGAGGAGTAGTTACACGAGAGCACGAAGCGGGTGTTGTCCGAGAACTGCTCCATCGTGCGGCGGAGCGCCGACTGCGCCTCGGAGGTGTTGTGGGTCAAAATCCCGTTGGCGAGCACGAAGTTCGGCGTGTCCTCCATGCTGACGTTGTACGCCCTTCCTCGGTGGCTGTACTCGATACTGCGGATCTCAGCCGTCGAGGCTGCCCGACGGCCACCGTCGGAGACGGCAGCCGGGTCGAACGCGTCGCGGTCGTCGTGTCGGTCGTGGGGGGGCGCCTCGTCGCCGACGCCTCCGACCTCGATCACGGTGTCGTCGGCCGGGAAGTCCGGACAGTACGCGGAGCCGGACAGTTCGAACGCCGGGTCGTACTCGCGCTCGTGCTCGATCCCGGCGTCCCGTAGTGCCTCGGCGACCTCACGCACCCAACTGGACCGAACGGGGTGACCGAGTTCCTCGTGGTACTCGGTCTCGGCGGCGAACGGTTCGGTGTCGGTCGGCGCTGTCGAGACGCTCTCGACAACCGTCGGGTCTCGGATCGGACTGACGTCGTGGACGAGACAGTCGGTGTTGCGCACGCGCTTCCGCCCGATCGCCCGTCGGCTCTCCTCGTCCAAGCCCGCCGGCCACTCGGAGGTCGAGCGACCGATCGTCGCCGCCGGATCGGCGTCGACGACACACGACTCCCGAGGCGTTCCGGACCGCATCTCGCTCGGCTGCTCGTCGTACCGCGCTACGTCGTCCTCGTCCAGATCCCGGACGCGAACACCGTGGAGATTGCCCCCGTGATTCGAGCTGTCCTCGCCCGCGAGCGGACCGTCGGAGAGCGCAGAGACGGCCTTTTCGCGCCGTTCGTCGGACCGCGCCGTCCCGCGCATCGGGGTGCCCTCGCCGCGCATCTCGCGGCCGTGTCCCTCGTTCTCCCACGCGTGCGAGCAGAACCGACCGGCGGTCCAGTCGCCACAGACACCACACCGCGACACACCGACCTCGTCGCCGAAGTCCGCGATCTCGTCGCCCGGCTCTAGCTCTCGGAGCTCTCGCTCGACCAGTTTGCCGTCGTCACTGACGACGAAGAACGGGTGCGTGAGACTCGCAGTTACCTGCCGACCGTCGGCCAGTTCCACCTCGAAGAAGTCGGCGACGCCCGAGTCGACGAATCGGCCCGTATCGGGCTGGATCTCGTTCGTCTCGAAGTCCACAGACGGCATCGGCTCGCCGTCGTCTGCCACCGCTTCGACTGGCTTGACCTCCGGCGCGGAGGGGTAGCCGGTGACGACGTCTGTTCCGGGCGGTAGGCACAGCGAGTCCGCCTCGTCGAGAAACACGATCCGGTGGTCGTAGCCGCCGAAGGAGGTCCGCGCGAAGTTCTTGATCCGGTCGCGCACGACGTCGATGCCGCGCTCGTCGGAGGCGTTCAGCTCGAGGAAGTTGCCGCGCCAGTCGTCGCCGTAGAGTTCCCGGGCGATGGCCGTTGCGCTGGTGGTGTTGTGTACGACCGTCGGAACCGCGCCGGCGACGTAGTTCTCGGTGTCGGGAACGGTCAGGTCGTAGACGCGCCCGCCGGTCTCGTCTCGCTCGACGGACTCGACCGCGTCGAAGTAGAGCGACCCCGTCGCGAGGCGGTCGACAGTCCGGAGCCGCTCGACGACGTCGAGCGACAGCATCTCGTTCGCGAGCGACCGGACCCGGTCGGCGACGGTGCCGAGCGCCGCGAGCGACCGGACGTCGTGGTCGTCGTCGAGCAGGGTCGAGAGTTCCGAGCGCCGGATCCGGAGTCCGTCCGACACGTCGGCGTACGAGGCACCGAGTGCGTCGATACAGTCTACGAGCGTCTCGCGGACGCGTCCGACCGGCGGCGTGTCACACCTGTCGACGTCGGTGAGTAGCTGTCCGACTCGTTCTGCCGTCGGCGTGTGGCGTCCGTCCGCGCACCCGAGCAGCCGGTCGGTACGGATGTCCCGCTCGTCGACGGGTCGTGTTCGCGTCGCGAGCGGGTCGAGGTCGGTCCGCGCGTCGGCCCGCTGCGCCGAGAGCCTCCCGGTCGCCGAGAGTAGCGGCGCGAGGCCGTCGAGCGTCTCGACAACCGTCTGCGCGGCTTCAAGCCGGCTGGTCGCCGCCTCGGCGACCTCTCGAAGCTCGTCGGTGTGGGCCCGTCGGCCGGGCGTCTCGGAGTCGAGCGAGTCGCCGAACGGCTCGGCTGGCGAGAGGTTCAACTCGTCGCGCAGCCGCCGCACGGCCGATTGCGCAGGCATCGTGTCGTGGTTCGGAGTCGCGCGCTTCGCCGCGTGGTCGGCGAGCGCCTCCGCGTTCCGGTCGAGATCGAACCCGACGCTGTCGGCAAACCGCCGAAGGCTGTCGGCACCGGAGACGGACAGCACCTCGTACTCACGCACCGTGCCGCTCCCGTTCGTCGTAGCGCGCTCGACGGTCTTCCGTCGGCTCGGGACGCCGAGGGAGGCGAGCAGGTACGACAGGAGCGTGACGTGCGACGAGTTGCGCCGGACGAGTTCGACGTGACCGGTGTCCGCGACGTGCGCCTCGGCGTCGAACACCGCGCGGAGAAACGCCGCGCGGCTGTCGTCGTCGGCACCGACGAGCGCCGACCCGATCGCGTCGGTATCGCCCGTCGCGCCCGCGAAGACGTCGAACACGGACTCGAGGTAGTGTGTGAGTGTCCGGGTGGTCGCCTCGACGTACTCGACACCGTGCCGGACGCCGGTACGCGGGTCGAGCCCGAACAGGTCGACGAGTGGGTCCGCGAACGCGGAGCGGAGTGTCTCCGACGTAGTAGAGAACGTCACCCGGCCACAGTCGATCCGCGCCTCTGCGACCGCGAGTCCGACGAACGTCGCGAGGGACGGCGTAACCTCGTCCGGAGGGGTGATCGGTCGCGACCGGTTCCCCGTCGGCCCGACGTACTGGACTCGCTCGGTCGCCGCCTGGATTGCCGAGGGCGAGGCGACCTCGCGGAGCGTCGAGAGCAGGACGGTCCGGTCGAGCCCACGGTCTCGCGCGAACCGCTCGGTGACGGTTACGCGCGTCCGCTGACCGTCCATCCGCGCTGCCCAGTTCAGGCCGCTGTCGTCCGGCGTCGGGACCGAGAGTGGTCGTGCTACCCGGTCGCCGGCGTCGAGGTCCGTCGCCGCTCGCCACGAGAGGCCGTCTCCGTCGACGACGAGTAGTCTGTGTTCCGGAGTGACGCGGAGCGTCGCCCCGTCCCGGGTCTCGACCGCGACCAGCTCGTCCGCCTCCGTCGAGAACACGTGCGACGGCTCGACGTACTCGAACTCGCCGCCGGGACCGAAGGTTGCAACTTCCGTCGCGTCGGCTGGCTCTGCGAAGCCGTCGGCGTCACCGACGACCGTCTCGACCCGTTCGATACCCCGGTTCGTCAGGACGGGCGTCTCGCCGGTGATACACTTCCCGACACCCGCCGGCCCCGCAAAGAGAAGGTGCGGCAGGTCGTCCCGGTCGACGTAGCTCCCCAGGCGCTCGACCGTGTCGCCCTGGCCGTTGATCTCCGAGAGCCGCTGTGGCCGGTACTTCTCGATCCAGATCTCCCGGCCGACCGACGTCGCCTCGTCGTCTCCTGACTCGGCCTCGCTCATACCGCGCCGTCGGTCCCGCCGGCCTATAAACCGCCCGAGACAGAAGGCACAAGCGCGTCCGCGACTGTGTCCGGGCGTGACCAGCATCGTCTGCGTCGGGGGCTGCGACGCGCCCGAAACCACGGGGATCGGGTCGGTGGTCGACGGATGAGTAGCCGGCCCGCCCACCCCGTCGCGCCGGCGGTGACCCTGCCGAACGTCGGGCGGGGCCCGGACCCGTACGTCCTGTACGAGACGGCAGCCGACGTCGTCGTCGTCCTGTTCCAGCGCGACTACTACTGTACGAACTGTCGCGCACAGGTCGACGACGTCGCCGTCCGCGCGGACGAGTTCCGCGAGCGCGGCGCGGAGGTCGTCTCGGTCCTGCCCGAGCCGAGCGAACGGGCCCGCGGGTGGGTCGACGACCCGCCGTTTCCGGTGCTCGCCGACCCCGACGGGAGCGTCGGCGAGTCGTACGGCCAGCGCGTGCGGTTCGGGCCGGTCGGACGGCTGCACGACCTGATCGGTCGGATGCCGGTGGCCGCCGTCGTCGACGCCAGACCGGACGACCCGCGGCTGGTCGAGAGCCACCGCGGGACGACCCCGTGGGACCGGCCGAGCGTCGACGACCTGCTCGGGTCGGTCGACGCGGTGCTGGCCGACGACGGAGACGAGCGCCGCCCGTCCGGCGTGTGAACGTCCGCCGGGCCGCGCCGGACGACCTGCCGGCGCTGATGCGGGTGGTAGACGGCGCGATGCTCGACGTCGACGCCGACGCGGTCGCTCGGAGCGCCGCCGCGGGCGAGAGCCTGCGGGCCGACGACGGCGGGACAGCCGTCGGCGTCCTCGTGCGCGACGGCGCGTTCGTCCGCGCGCTCGCGGTGCGAGAGCCCCGGCGCGGCGACGGGATCGGTCGTGTGCTCGTCGAACGGGCAGCGGCAGAGACAGAGCGCCTCGTCGCCGACTGCCGCCCCGACGTCGCGGGGTTCTACGAGTCCTGTGGGTTCCGGGTGGTCGAGCGCGACGGGCGGGCCTACGGTGTCCGGCGGACAGAGCACGGGTGACCGGTGACGCGGGCTACGGCGTGAGCCGCTCGACGAGCGCACGACCGTGCTCGAGGACGTCGGCGACGGCCTCGTCGTCGGTCCCCTCCGCGTAGACCCGCATCTTCGGCTCGGTGCCCGACGGTCGGACGAGGAGCCACGCGCCGTCCTCGAGGAGGAGTTTGAACCCGTCGAGCGTCACGACGTCGGCGACGCTCCGTCCGGCGACCGTCTCGGGGATCTCGTCGCCGAGCGCGTCGATCACGGCTGGCTTGGCCTCGTCCGGACAGTCGACGCTCACGCGGTCGGCGGCGATGGTGCCGTGTTCGGCGGCGATTCGGTCGAGGCGGTCGTCGAGCGACGCCGTCGTCGCCGCCGCCGCGAGCACCGCCGCCAGCAGGACACCGTCCTTCTCGCGGATGTGGCCCCGGAGTGTGTGGCCGCCGGACTCCTCGCCGCCGGCCAGCGCGTCGTGCTCGGCGATTGCCTGTGCGACCCACTTGAACCCGACCGGGGTCTCGACCGCCCGCTCGCCGTTTGCCTCCGCGATACGGTCGAGCAGGAAGGTGGTCGAGACGCTCCGCACGACGGGGCCGGACTCGTCGCGGTCCGCGAGCAGGTGGTCGTACAGCACCGCGAGCACGCGGTTGCCGTCGAGGTGGCCGTGTTCGGGCGCGACCAGCGCGACCCGGTCGGCGTCGCCGTCGTTCGCGACGCCGAGGTCGGCGTCGCCGTTCCGGACGCGGTCGACCAGCTCCGCGACGTTGTCGGCGGACGGCTCCGGGTGTGTCCCGCCGAACGTCCGGTCGGTCTCACACCGGACGCGCCGGACGTCGGCGCCGAGCGACTCCAAGAGCGCGTCGGTCGCCCCCCGGCCGCTCCCGTGGATCGCGTCGTACGCGACCGTCAGCCCCGAGAGGTCGGTGTCGACGAGACGTCGGGCGTGGTCTGCGTACGGCGAGAACAGGTCGGCGCGAACGGCGGCGCCGGGGGCGTCCGGCGGGGGCGGCGACTCGCCGAGCCGGGTCTCGACGTCGTCGGTGACATCGGGGAGCGCGGGCGCGCCGTCTGCCGGAATGAACTTCACGCCGTTGTACTCCGGCGGGTTGTGCGAGGCGGTGAGCATCAGCGCGCCACGGGCGTCCCTGTCGACGACCGACCACGCGACCACGGGGGTCGGTCTGTCGCGCTCCGGCAGGACGACGTCGAACCCTGCCGCGGTCAGTTCGTCGGCGAGCGACTCGGCGAACCCCTCGCTCGTCTCGCGGGCGTCGTAGCCGACGACGACCTCGCCGCGCTCGCCGTCGCCCGCCGCGACCAGGTGGGCCGCGACTGCTCGGCCCACGACCCGCAGACGGTCGTCGGTGAACGTGTCGAGCCGAGCGCGCCAGCCGTCGGTCCCGAAGGCGATTGCGTCGGTGGCCATGCGGTCTGCAACCCCCGCCGCGAGTAAAAATCCGCGCCCGTGCGAGGCGCCTCAGACAGCGGGCGAGCGTGCCAGCCGTTGAGCCCACGTGGCAGGTCGGGAGGCCGGCGTGTCTCCACGTGTCTCGGCGCGAACGCCGAGCTGCTCTGGCTCCTGCGCCGCGAACCCGGACCCCGCTGACGACCGGCGCGATGCTCGTCCCGCCGGCGACCGCAGTCGGGGGGTGGCGTTCTGGATCCAGCCCCACCCCGTGGTCACGGTGGTGCAGTCGCTCGGCATCCTCCGTGCGGCGCTGATCCCGGTCCTCGTCGCGTTCGACGTCGTCTCTACCCGTCCGCCAGTCCGACGAGGGCCGCCTTCTCGGCGCGACTGAGCGCCTTCACCGCGGCCTCGCGCGACATCGCCGCCGACCGACTGTCGTACCGCTCGACGTGGACGAGGTCGACCGGCGTCCGTCCGCGGGTGTACGCCGCGCCCTCGCCGGCGTCGTGTTCCGCGACGCGGCGCTCGACGTCCGTCGTGTAGCCGGTGTAGAGGGTGTCGTCGGCACACCTGACGACGTAGACGTAGTGGTCACGGTCCGGCACGGTCGGGCGTCGGTCAGTCGCCGGCGCGCTGGCGCGCGGACTCGGCGATGCCGGCGTTTGCCGAGCAGTCGGGACAGGCGAGCACGCGGTCGTGTTCGTCGGCGAAGACACGGGCGAACCGGTCGGAGACGTGTGAGTCGCAGTGGTGACAGCGAGCCATGGTGGTCCGACGCGAACGTCGGTAGCCGTACAACGGGACGACCGAGTAAATGCCTTCGCGCGCACGCGCGCGAACCGAACGTGCGTCCAGCAACGAGCGGGGCGGTCCGACGAACGACCGATCGGGGGGCTCCCGCCGCTCGGCGGGGCACTTAAATCTCGGACCCCGAATCCGTCGCGCGCGGCCTCCGTGGGCCGTGTCGCGCCGAGATTGGGAAATCTTATTAATAAGGCCTCGGTACGCCCGTCCGTATGGCAGACCTGATTGTCAAGGCCGCGGTGAAGGAAGCGCTCGACGACAAGAACGTCGCATCCGACTTCTACGCTGCGCTCGACGACGAGGTGGCCGAACTGCTCGAGGACGCCGCCCGTCGGGCCGAGGCAAACGAACGAAAGACCGTCCAGCCGCGCGACCTGTAGGGCGCCGCTGGCGCGGCCGACCCGCTCCGTTCTTTTCGAGCCGCCTACTGGCTGGTCACCCGGACGCCGTCGGGTCCGCCGACGTGGACCGCGTCCGCCAGCCCGACGAACAGACCGTGTTCGACGACGCCCGGCACGCCCGAGAGCAGCGTCGCCAGCCGGTCCGGGTCGTCGACAGTCCCGAAGTCACAGTCGAACACCAAGTGGCCGTTGTCCGTCACCACCGGACCGTCCTTCCGAGCCGCGTCCCGGAGCGTCGGGTCACCGCCGACCGACTCGACGCGGGCGGCGACCGCCGACCGTGCCGGCGGCAGGACCGCGACCGGAACGGGGTGCGAGAGCGGCCGTGCGAGCTTGCGCTCGTCGACGACGACCACGAGCCGGTCGGCGGCGGCGGCGACTACTTTCTCGCGGGCGTGTGCAGCGCCGCCGCCCTTCACCAGCGCCCGTCCGTCCGGGAGCGCCTCGTCGGCGCCGTCTATCGCGACGTCCACCCGCGCGACGTCCGCAAGCGGCTGCAGTGGAACCCCGGCGTCGCGCGCAAGCGCCCGCGACTGGTGTGAGGTGGCGACACCGACGACCTCGCGACCGGCGTCGACCGCCGCGCCCAGCGCCCGGATCGCGTGCGCCGCGGTACTGCCCGTTCCTAGCCCCACCACGTCGCCGTCGGACACCGTCGCAGCCGCCGACTCTCCCGCGCGTCGCTTTGCCGCCCGGACCGCGTCGTCGTCCATGCCGGGCGCTCGTGGGGCGAACCGATAAGCCCCGGTACCCGCCCGCGACCTCGCGGACCGCGCCGGTCTCGTTGCTCGTCTCTCGTCGCGCCACACCGGAACGGCGGCCGCGTCTGACGCTGGCGAACGTTCAAGTTCCCGCCCGAGCGAGGTGAAAGTGGTATGCGCGACCCCGCCGGTGACGACGGGGACGAGATGCTCTCGTGGGACGAGTCGGTGTTCCGCGACGAGCACGTCTTCGAGGTGGACTACGTGCCCGAGACGTTCGACCACCGCGAGACACAGCTGGAGAGCCTGAAGTACGCGCTCCGCCCCGCGGTTCGCGGGTCGCGCCCGCTCAACACCGTCGTCCGGGGGCCGCCGGGGACGGGCAAGACGACCGCGGTCTCGAAGCTGTTCGCGGAGCTGTCGGGCCAGCCGGACGTACGGACGGTCCACGTCAACTGCCAGCTGGACTCGACGCGGTACGCGGTGTTCTCGCGGGTGTTCGAGGACGTGTTCGACTACGAGCCGCCCTCCTCCGGTATCTCGTTCAAGAAGCTGTTCGGCCAGATCGCCGACCACCTGGTCGAGGACGACGAGACACTGGTGGTGGCGCTCGACGACGTGAACTACCTGTTCTACGAGAACGAGGCGTCGGACACGCTGTACTCGCTCCTGCGCGCCCACGAGGTCCACGACGGCGCCCGCGTCGGCGTCATCGTCGTCTCGTCGGACCTCGCGCTGGAGATGATGGAGGAGCTCGACGGTCGCGTCCGGTCGGTGTTCCGTCCGGAGGAGGTGTTCTTCCCGAAGTACGACCCCGAGGAGGTGTACGACATCCTCGGCGAGCGGGTCCGACGCGGGTTCGAGGACGGCGTCGTCGGGGCAGACGCCCTCACACACGTCGCCGACCTCACCGCAGAGAGCGGCGACCTGCGGGTGGGGATCGACCTGCTCCACCGCGCGGGGCTGAACGCCGAGCTGCGCGGGAGCCGGACCGTCTCGCGCGCCGACGTCGACGAGGCCTACGAGAAGTCGAAGTACGTCCACCTCTCGCGGCGTCTTCAGGAGCTCTCCGAGTCCGAGCGCGCGCTCGTCGCCGTCGTCGCCGACCACGAGGGCGAGCAGGCCGGCGCCGTCTACGACGCCTTCCACGAGCGCACGGGGCTCGGCTACACCCGCTACTCGGAGCTTCTGAACAAGCTCGACCGGGCGGGGCTGCTCGACACGGCGTACGCCGACGTGGAGGGGCGCGGGCGCTCGCGGCGGATCGAACTCGCACACGAGACCGCGGCGGTGCGCGACCGGCTGTAGTCGGCGGCCCCGCTCGCTCGGGAGCGCGAGCACCGGCGCCGAGCACGGGACGAGCGCGGCGAGGAGACCGGAGCCGGCGCGTGGCGCCCGGTCGCAGACGTGACCGACAGCCGGCGGCGACGAGGACTGCCGCCGGTCGGCCCGGTCGGCGGCGTGTCCGACCACCGAGCCGAACGCGTACCGAGGGCGACACCGGGCTGTCAGAGCGGAACACCTCGACGTGCGGTCGGCGGTCCGGGTCGAGCGTCCGCGCCGAGCGGTCCCGTTCGACCAGAGCCCAGTACCCGTCGGCGACAGCGTCCGGATCGAGGAACGCCTCCGGGTCGCCGGCGGCGCGGTCCGGCGGCCTGATGTCGCCGTCGGCCGCGACGTGAGACGTGGACGCGGGACCGAGTCCGCGTCACGGACGGTCGCGAGTCTGCGCTCGACCGCGGTGCGGTCCGCGACGTCGGTCGGGACGGCCGCCCGATCGTCCGGCCGTCGCGGAGCTCGGCGGCCGGCGCCTCGATGCGGCTCCGTCCGGCGAACAGCGCGACGTCGAGGCCCTCGCGTGCGAGTCGGCGCGCGACAGACGTCAGCGACGACTGCGGTTCGTGCCACGCCACGGTCGTCCGTGGCGGTGACAGAGAGCGTTCGGCGCGCTCAGAACTTCTCCAGCAGCCGACCGTAGAACCCGTCGTCGCTCTCCTCGGCCAGCTTCTCGACGATTAGCTCCGGCGTCGAGCGCGCGAGGTGGTCTTTCACCGGCGAGCGGTCGACGACGAGCTCGCCGTCTGCGAGTCCCCGCGCCTCGATACCGTCGACGGCGACGGGGGCTCCCGCGGCGGCGCGAATCTCGTCCGCGAGGTGCGAGACGAAGACGGCGGTGGCGTCCTGCTCGTGGAGCGCCTCGAGGATACCGGCGACGATGCGGGCGCTCGCGCCCGGCTCCGTGATCGACTCGAGCTCGTCGACGAGGACGAGCCGGTCTGTCGCACCCTCGGTCAGCGCGCCGAACTCGCGGAGCGTCGACTCGAACGCGCCGGCGTCGAGAGTACCCTGTGTCTTTCCCTGGTAGTGGAGCGCGGAGACCCGCGCCAGACGCGCGGACTCACACGGGACTGGCAGGCCGGACTGCCCGAGGACGTAGACGAGCGCGATCAGGTCGAGCGTCGACGTCTTGCCGCCGCTGTTGACCCCGGAGAGAAGCGTCACGTCCTCGACGGCGTAGTCCACCGGCTCGACCTCCTCGAAGGAGACGTCCAGCAGCGGGAGTCGTCCTCCGTCGACCGCGAAGCCCTCGCCGCCGAACTCCGGCAGGCTGCAGTCGAAGTCGCGGGCGAACCGCGCGACGGCGAGCTCGACGTCGAGCTCGAGCGCCGCGCGCACGAGCGCCTCGACCGGCTCCCGGAGGTCGGTCAGCTCCGCCGCGAGGTCGCGCTTCAGCCGCGCGGCGCGGCGGTCCCGGGTCGCCGTGAGCTCCGTCCGGAGCCGTGAGACGGCGTCCTGGTCGCGCTCGACCGGAAACGTCGGCTCGCCGCCGAAGACACGCTCGGCGAGGGACGACAGATCCGAGAGACCGAGCGCGTCGACGAGGTGTTCGCGGGCCCTCGTGACGGCGGCGTCGAACTCGTCCGCCAGCTCCTGCGAGAGCAGGGAGTCGACGCGCGCGCCGCGCTCGACGAGCGTGAGGAAGTCCCGTCCCTCGATGGTCACCTCACGCTCGCGCAGGGCGTCGCGCAGGTGGTCGTTCGCGACCGACTCGGCGGTCGAGACGGCGGCGTCGAGGTCGTCGACCGCCGCCGTGAGCCGGTCGAGCTCGTCGTCGCCGGCGACGGACCCGTCGGCGCCGACCCGCGAGAGCGCGTCGCGCAGGCGGTCGAGGGCACAGGGCGGGTCGAGGTCGGCGGCCTCGTGGACGCGCGCGGCGGCGAGCAGCGTCTCGCGGTTGGCGGCGAAACGCGCGAGCGGGCGCTCGGGCACGACCTCCGCGGGCGCCGAGAGCGCGTCGGGGCGCACCCGCACGTCGCCCTCGACGTCCAGCCCCGCGAACGACTCGTCGAGCGCGTAGACGGTGGCGTACGATCGGGCGAGCTCCGAGAGCCCGCGGGCGTCCTCGACCACCTCGACGGGGAGCTCTGGGAGCGCCTCGGTCGCCTCGGCGTAGCGCTCGGCGTCGCTCGTCGCGAGACACCGCTCGCGCACCCGGACCTCGGGCACGGGGTCGAGCGGCGCGACGTCGACGAGGTGCTCGCGGGCCTCCGGCGCGGGGGGGCGCGCCGTCGCCTCACGGACGAACGCCCGGACCTCCTCGATACGCGAGGCGGCGGCGGTTGGAAAGAACGTCTCGACGCGCCGGGCAGCGTAGTCCGTGACCGTCCGCTCTTTGAGCAGAGCGAGGGCGTCGCGGTGTATCTCGCGTGCACGATCCGTCGTGAGGAACCGCTCGTCGGCGACGTCGTGGCGCGTCCGGATCGCCGCACGGGCGAGACGCGCAGCCCGGCCCGGGGAGAGCCCCGGCGCGCCCGCGAGCGTCGCCACGTCGCCCTCCCGGAGGGCACGCTCGGGGTCGTCGAGGTCCCGAAGCGCAGCCGCGGTCTTCTCGCCGACGCCCGGCACCGCCGTCAGCTCCATCGACCCCCGATACCGGAGCGCGCGAGAAATCGTTGTCGGCTACACGGAGCGGGAGCGACGGGGAGGCGAGCGCCCCGCGCCCGACGCGTTTTTGCCCGCCCGTCGACCACGCTCGGGGCGTGACCGTCGACCTCGACGCGAAACTCGCCGCCGCCCGCGACGAGCTCGCCGCCTGCGACGGTGCGCTCGTCGCCTTCTCCGGCGGAGTCGACTCGAGCGTCGTCGCCGCCCTCGCCCACGACGCCCTCGGCGACGACGCCGTCGCCTGCACCGCGCGCAGCGAGACACTCCCGGAGGCGGAGCTGGACGACGCCCGCCGTGTCGCCGACGAGATCGGTATCGACCACGCCGAGGTCGAGTTCTCCGAGCTCTCGGACCCCGACTTCGTCGCCAACGACGGCGACCGCTGCTACCACTGCCGGACGATGCGTCTCGGCGAGATGTACGAGGCCGCGAAAGCACGGGGGATCCCGGTCGTCTGTGACGGCACCAACGCCTCGGACCACGGCGAGGGCCACCGACCGGGGCTGCGCGCCGTCCAGGAGCTCGACGTGCGCTCGCCGCTACACGACCACGGCATCGACAAGGCGGAGGTGCGCGAGGCCGCCGCGCGGTACGGCCTCAGCGTCGCGGACAAGCCCTCGATGGCGTGTCTCTCCTCGCGCATCCCGACCGGACTCGAGGTGACCGAGGAGCGACTCACCCGGATCGAACGCGCCGAGCGTCTCCTGCGGACGTGGGGGTTCGAGCAGTTCCGGGTGCGCGACCACGACGGGCTGGCGCGTATCGAGGTCGGCGCCGACGAACTCGACCGGGCGCTCGACGCCGACTTCGCCGCCGCGGCGCGCGAACACCTCGTCGACCTCGGCTTCGACCACGTCACCCTCGACCTGTCGGGCTACGAGACGGGGAGCGTCAGTCCCCAGTGAGGCGAGCGTCGAGGTGTGCGGTCGTCCCCTCGCGAACCAGCGTCGTCCCGGTGTCGCGGACCGTCACCTCCGTCAGCGCGCAGTTCTGTGGGCCGTCGCCCCGGAACACCTCCGGCACCGACCGGTCGTCGACGAGCGCCACGACGGTCGACAGCACGCCGCCGTGAGTGACGACCACGACCGTCTCGTCGGGCGCGAGGTCGTCACGGAGCGTCGTCCAGGCCCGCTCGACACGGTCGACGAACTCGCGGACGCTCTCGCCGCTCGCCGGCGACTCGTCGAGCGTCTCGCCGCCGCCCGCCAGCCGCGGGAACCGCTCGAACGCCTCGTCGGCTGGCAGTCCCTGGAGGAACCCGGCGTCGCGCTCGCGCCACGTCCGGGCGGGGACGGGAGCGAGTTCCGTCGACGCCGCGACGGTCTCCGCCGTCGCCGTCGCGCGCTCGAGGTCCGAACAGACCAGCCGGTCGGGGGCGCGGTCGGCGACCGCCGCCGCCAGCGCCGCCGCCTGCTCGTCCCCCCGGTCGGTCAACCGGACCGGTGCCCAGCCCTGAATCAGCCCGCGCCGGTTCCACCCCGTCTCCCCGTGTCTGGCGAGCAGGACCGTCGCCATACGGGAGCGAGCGCCCGGACACTGGTAAATCCGTCCGGGGACGGGTCGACACGCCTCGTCCGCGGCGGCGACAGAGCCGTACCGCCTACCGTCCGGTCCAGCGCAGGAGCACGAGCGTTCCCTCGAACAGCGCGATCATCGTCGCCGCGATGATGATTGGCGCCATCCCGGTCGGGTCCGGCGAGACGAGAAAGGAGACGCCGACGAACCCACCCCAGAACAGCAGGCGGCGGGCCTCGAGCCAGCGCCGCGACACCAGGCCCATCATGATCCCGAGCTGGATCAGCAGCGGGATCTGGAAGACGACCGCCATGTAGCCCATCAGCAGGAGGATGAGGTTGAACGTCTCCTTTAGTCCGAACGCGACGAGCGCCGTGCCGGTCGTGTACGAGGTGAAGTACGCGAAGATGGCCGGCAGGACGACGAGGTGGGCGAACGCCACCCCGACGCTGGCCAGGACGAGGCTGGTCGGCACCGCCGCGAGGTAGTAGCGCCGCTCGCGGGGGTAGAGTCCGGGGCGCATGAACCGGTAGCTCTGGTAGACCATGACCGGGAGACCGACGAGCAGCCCGGCAAGCGACGCGACCTTGATCTCCGTCAGCGGCAGTTCGAGCGGTCCGTACAGCCGCGGTCGGCGGTCGGCGACTGTCGCCGCGCCGGGGATGTGGGTGTTCCAGAGGTAGTTGATCAGCTGGTCGGCGACCGGGAACACCGCCAGCGCGACGACGCCGCCGACGAGGAGGACCACGGCGAGGCGGTTGATCATCTCCTCGATGTGCGCCGTGAGCGGCATCTCTACGTCCTCTTCGGGGGCGTCGACGGGGGCGTCGAACAGTCCGTCCGACCCCGGGACCGCGTCGTCCGCCGCGGTCGCGGCGCGGGCGACGCCGCCGTCTGCCGTCTCTACCGTCTCGTCGTCGGTCACGGGGGGTGTCGGCTCCACCTCGGCCGGCGAGCGCCCGGCGTCGGCGGGCGGGTCGCCGTCCTCGGTGTCTGTCACTCCGGCGACGACCGACGCCCCGTCGCCCTCCGGTCCGTCGGACGCGGCGTCGGCCCGCCAGTCTGTCGAGTCGGCGAGGTCCGGGGCCGGAGACAGGTCGACGGCGTCCAGCGGGTCGCCCTCCTCGGGCGGCGCGTCGCCGGAGTCCGCCGGCGTGTGGTCGTCGCCCTGCCCAGAGGCGTCTGCCGACCCGGCAGCCGCGACCGGCTCCGCGCCGTCGTCGGACCCGTCGGCTGTCTCGGAGTCCGAGTCGGACGTCTCGCGGTCGTCGGCCATTCGCTCACGCTTTCGGCCCGCCGGTAAAAGACCTTGTTCCATCGGGCGGCACCGTGGCGAAAGGGTTGAACCGCGCGAGAGCGTCGGGGGCCGTATGGCGAGTGCTCTCGACGAGGACACACAGGCGTCGCTCGCCGCCGGCCGGGAGACCGCCGGGGCGATGCTGCGCGCCGCACAGAAGGACCTCCAGAAGGTGTTCGTCGTCTTCCTCGTCGGGTTCATCGGGACGTTCTATCTCCTGCGGCTCTACGTCTGGGACTTCCTGAAGTCGGTGACGGAGGCGCAGATGGACGCCGCCACCCAGCAGGGCTACGAGATAATCGCACAGACGCCGTTCGACGTCATCCTCCTCCAGGCGAAGATCGGAATGGCCACCGGGATCGTCCTCGCTCTGCCGCTCTTCGTCTACGTCAGCCGCGACGCGCTCCGGGAGCGAGGCGCGTGGCCGTCGTCGCCGGTGTCGCGGCCGCGAGTCGCCGGGATCGCCACGGTCTCGGGGGTGCTGTTCGTCGCCGGGCTGGCGTACGGCTACCTCGTGTTCTTCCCGTTCATGTTCGCCTTTCTCGCCGGCAACGCTATCTCTGTCGGGTTCCAGCCGACCTACTCCATCGTGCTCTGGGCGGAGTTCATGTTCCTGCTCACCCTCTCGTTCGGGTTCGCGGCCCAGCTCCCGCTCGGGGTGACGGCACTTGCGTACGCCGACGTCGTCCCCTACGAGACGTTCCGCGACAAGTGGCGACACGCCGTCGTCGGCATCGTCGCGTTCGGCGCGCTGTTCACCCCGCCGGACCCGTTCACGCAGATCATGTGGGCGACGCCGATGCTCGTGCTGTACGGCGTCTCGCTCTACTGCGCGAAGGTGGCCGTGACGGCAAAGCGGGGACGGGCGGCGTTCGACACTCGAGCGCTCGTCCGCGACTACTGGAACACGATCGCCGGCGCCGCGCTGGTCGGCTTTCTCGCGGTCTACGGCTTCTACACCCGCGGCGGCGTCGCCGCCGTGAACGGTCTACTCGGTGCCGTCGGCTCCGAGTACGTCCTCTATCCCCCGGGGACGACGCTCGGCCTCGCCCCCGCGACCGCCGCTTCCCTCTACGGTGTCGGCGGTGCGCTCGTCGGCCTCGCCGTTGCTGCGGGCTACCACACCTACCGCGACCTCGCCGCGGCGGTCGGACCCCTGGAGCGTCCGGGCGACCCCGCCGACGTCGACGTCGGCGAACTCGACGCCGACGGCGTCCAGGCCGCGCCGCCGGAGGCTTTCGCCGCGATGTCCGAGGACGAGGCGGTCGCACTCGCCGGCGCGGCGGTCGACGCGGGCGAGCGGGCGAAGGCACGGGCGGTTCTCGACCGGTTCGACGAGTCCCGGGCAGCCGACGAGGACGAGACCGCCGACGGCGCCGTCGCCGCCGTCGAGGACCGTACCCGCCGCGCCGCGGGGGCCTTTGCCGAGGAGTACGGCGACGAGGGCGACCGCGAGGAGTTCCACGGGCTCCTCGGAGACGCGTCCTTCGTCCTCGACTCGGTCACCTCGAAGTCGTTCCGCATCGTCGTCGCCTTCGCCGCCGTCCTGTCTGTGACGTTCGGCTGGCTCTACACCGGCGGCATCGGCGACGTGTTCGAGCGCTTCCAGCGGCGCCTGCCGGCGGAGGTGACGATCGAGTCGCTGAACGTCGTCGCGCTCCACCCGATGGAGGCGCTCATCTTCCAGGTGAAGTTCTCGATGCTCGTCGCCGTCGTCGCGATTCTGCCGATGCTCGCGTGGTACGCGTGGCCCGCGCTCCGCGAGAGGGCGGTGGTCAGGGGGCGGCGGCGCGTCATCTTCGGCTGGGTCGGGGCGCTCCTCGTCGGCCTGTTCGCCGGCTTCGCCGTCGGCTCCCTCTACGTCTCGCCGGCCATAATCGGGTGGCTTGTCACCGACGCCGTCCGGGCGAACATGGTGATCGCCTACCGTATCAGCGACTTCTTCTGGCTGATCGTGCTCACTACCATCGGCATCGGTGTCCTCCTCGACGTCCCGGTGCTGATGGTGCTTCTGAACACCGTCGGCGTGTCGTACCAGCGGATGCGGAACCGCTGGCGCGAGGTGACCGTCGGGCTGATGGCCGTCGCCGCGCTGTTCACCCCGGCGGACGTGCTGACGATGATCCTCGTGACGATCCCGCTGATGGCCGTCTACGGCGTCGGCCTCCTCGTCCTGTTCGCACTCACGCTCGGCGGCCGGCGCAACCTCTCGCCGCCGCGGGCCGAGTGGGGCGACGCGTCCGACGCCGAGGCCGGGACGGGTGGCTGAGCCGGATCGGTGCGTACATATGAGCAGACTGCCTCCGTCTGACGTGACGCGGCACAGGGGCAGAGCGACGGCAGACACAACTGTGCGCGGGCCAGCCGACCCGTCGGAGCACCGACCGTGAGCGAGGACGTCGGTCGGGTGACGCTCGCGGCGCTGTTCGTCACCGCGCTCGTCGTCGCACAGCTGACGGCGGCGAAGCTCGTCTCCCTGCCGCTCCCGGCGACGCTTCCCGTCGTCGGCGACGCGCTCGTCGTCCCCGGCGCGGCGTTCGCGTACGCGCTCACCTTCTTCGCCTCGGACTGCTACGCCGAACTGTACGGGACAGCCGCCGCGCGGGTCGTCGTGAACGTCGGCTTCGTGATGAACCTCGTTCTCCTCGCGCTCGTCTGGGCGACGATTCTCGCCCCCGTCGCGCCGACCGCCGCGGTCGGGGCCGCGGAGTTCCGCACCGTCCTCGGCGCGGGCACGAACGTCGTCGCCGGGAGTCTCCTCGCGTACGTCCTCAGCCAGAACTGGGACGTGCTCGTCTTGCACCGCCTGCGGACGCTGACCGGCGGGGACCACCTGTGGCTACGCAACCTCGCGTCGACCGGGACGAGCCAGGCCCTCGACACGGTCGTCTTCGTCGGCGTCGCCTTCGGCGTCGCGCCCGCGCTCCTCGGCGTCGGCGCGGCGCTCTCGCCGGACGTCCTCGTCCAGCTGGCCGTCGGCCAGTACCTCCTGAAGCTCGGGATCGCCGTCCTCGACACGCCGTTCGTCTACGGGGCGGTTCGGCTCCTGCGGGACTACGGGACCGCGACGTACGCGCCGGCGTAGGCAGCCGCGACGTGCCGGCTGCAGAGTCGGCGGGCCGCTACTCCTCGGTCCCGTCGACCCGTCTCGTGAACGCGTAGTTCGGCTTCACGTCTGTCACCCGTGCCCGGACCGTCTCGCCCGCCGCGGCGTCGACGAAGACGGTGTAGCCGTCGACGCGGGCGATCCCGTCGCCCTCGGCGCCGGTGTCGACCACGTCGAACGCCCGGACCTCGCCCTCCTCGACCGGGGCGGTCACCCGGCCCTTGCCGACGAGGTACAGTTCCGACGACGACTCCCGCGAGGCGTCCGGGCGTACGTCCCGGACGTACTCGAACTCGGCGTCGACGTCGTCGCGCAGGCGGTCGAGGTCCGGGCCGTCGAAGACCTTCGCGACGAAGTCGCCGCCCGGCCGGAGACAGGCGAGGGCAACGTCGAGCGCGACGCCGGCGAGGTGGACCGAGCGCGCGTGGTCGACGGTGTACTCGCCGGTCATGTTCGGCGCGACGTCGCTCACCACGGCGTCGGCGCCGTCGCCGACCGCGTCGAGCAGGCGGTCGCGGGTCGTCTCGTCGGTGACGTCGCCCCGGACCGTCTCGACGTGCGCGCGGTCGTCCGTCTTCTCGACGTCGTCGACCCGCTGCCGGTCGACGCCGACCACCCGCCCCCGGGGCCCCACCCGCTCTGCGGCGACCTGGAGCCACCCGCCCGGCGCGGCGCCGACGTCGACGACGGCCCCGCCTCGCGGGAGGACGTCTGCGGTGTCGTCTAGCTGCCGGAGCTTGTACGCCGAGCGGCTGCGGTAGCCCTCCTGCTTGGCGCGGTTGTAGTAGCTGTCTCTACCCGACATGCCCACCAGTACGGCTACAGGTCGTTTCAGGATGTCGAACGACGACGGGCTCGAGACACGGCGAACTACGGGCTGTTCGTGGCTGCTACGGCGTGTCGAAGGCGCAGGGAGCACGTGCGCGTCACCGGGGACGGACACGAAACAGAGCAGACCCCGGTTCGGAGGCTACGCCGTGTGTCGGATAGCCTCGGAGCGCTCTCGCAGTCGCCCGTGCTGGAGAGCGCTCTGTAGCCACATATATCCGTCTTAGCCACAGTCAATCCTCCTCCGTATCGCGGTTCGCGTATGCGGCCACCTGCCGACGGGGCGAGCGAGTCGCTCCCGATCGAGCGGATGATCCCTGCCCGTGCACAGATTCCCGAGGACCCGGATCCCGGCAGCTACGTCGTCGTCGACGTCACGCAGTTCTCGACGACGGTAGCCGAGCTATTCGCCAACGGCGCTGAGTGTGTGTACATCACGGAGGAGCGCGGCAACGAGCCGGCGTTCAAGGAGGCGAATCCGCGGGCGAAGATCGGCGGAGACTCCGGGCCCAACTGTCGGGGAGAGGAGGGGTACGACTTCTTCAACTCGCCGAGCTGCGTCCAGAACGTCGACGTGGCGGATCGACCGACAGCGATGACGTCCACAAACGGCGGTAACGCCGTCACCGACCTCCGACTGGCAGGGGGCGACGCCGTCGAGGTCTACGTCGGTGGACTGACCAACGGCGTCGCGCTGGCCGAACATCTCCGCGAGCAGGACGCGAAGACGTACTTCGTCGCTGCCGGCTCCGGCGGAAAACCCTCGCCGGAGGACGTCGCCGGCGCGCTGTTCATCGCCCGCCATCTGCTCGGAGACCCCCCGACCGAGCGCGAACTGGCGGTGTACCGCGAGATGGTCGCGTTCTCGAAGGGCCCGAAGTACGAACGCAAGCCGAAGATAAAACGCACCGACCTCTACGAGTACGCACTCCAGGTCGACAGCCGCGATATCGTGCCGAAACTCGACGGACAGACGCTGTACGACGTCGCCGGTGACGCGTGACGGAGACGGACGTCCGCGCGCACACGACCCTCTCCGATCGGGCCGACCGACTGTCGGTGGTCGAGGCAGCCGAGGACGCCGGGCTCGACTGGCCGGGCCTGACCGACCAGACCCAGTCGCCGAGCGGACAGCCGTGGAACTGGTCGAGACCGACTGTACACTCGCGCAGCGGTCGAAGACCGTCGGACACGAAGACGGAACTCGGGCGTGTTCAGAGAAACACCGCGACCACGAGGACGAACAGCAGCGACACCAGCATGAACGTCACGTCTCGGGGGAGCAGTTGGAGATCGCCCAGCCGGAGCTCTCGACTGTCCTCGTTGCCGAGCGAGTGCGAGAAGCCTCTCGTCTCCATCGCCTCGACGGTGACCCGGGAGCGTTTGGCGACGTTGAACGCCATCGGGTAGAACGCCTTGATCGAGAGTTTCAGCAGATAGAGGTAGTAGCGCCACCGTAGCAGGCCGCGGTTCTCCGGGGCCCTGTTTCGGAGTCGCAGGGAGTTGACCAGGTCGTGGTACTCCTCGAGTAAGACCGGCATCATCCTGTAGCCGTAGGCGACCGCGAAGGTAAACGGCCGCGGGACGCCGAGACTCAGCATTCCCTTGGCGAGTTTCTTCGGACTCATCGCGGAAAATGCCGCTAAGCTCACGACGGAGATGACGGTGAGTTTCATCGTAAACGGCAGCAGCGCGACGCTGTTGTCGACGACCGCCCCCCGGAGACCGCCAGTCCCCCCTTGCCACCAGTAGACGGCGGAACTGAGGACGACGATGAATCCGATGTTCGACACGCTCCCCCATATCAGAAGCGCGAGCAGATAGAGACTGGTCTGTGACAGGTACGCCAGCAGTAACGACGCCACGAGCATCGCAAACAGCGGCTCGGGCTCGTAGAAGAACCACGGGACGACGACGAATATCGCCGACCAGAGGATCACGACACGCGGATCGAACGTGTTCAACAGCGCGTCGTCGTTGTCGTAGGCGGTCCGCATCAGGTCGAGCTTGATGTCGGTGATGGTGATGTTCCGGAGTGCGTCGAGATACCCCACTACTTGCCTCCCTGTGTGTTCAGGTGGTCGACGATCTGTGACGTCGTGAGCGAAGGCGGGTCGACCCCGAGCCGGCTGCTGAGTTCGACGACCTGCGGCGGTCGGAGGTGGGCCTGCGCCAACAGGTCGGGCTGTTCGAACACCGACCGGGGCGTCTCGTCGGCGAGAATACCGTCGGGGCCGAGAACGACCACTCGGTCGGCCCACTCTGCCACCAGTTGGAGATCGTGTGTGGCGACGACGACCGTCTCTGTTCGGGTGACCGACCGCGAGAGCATCCCCGTCACCTCGCGACGACTCTGGAGGTCGAGACTCCCGGTCGGTTCGTCGAGCAAGACGACGGTTGGATCGGTCGCCAGGCCGATAGCCAGCGACGCCCGCCGCTGCTGGCCGACGCTCAGGAGACGACCGTCCCTGTCGGCGATATCGTCCATATTGAGAAAGTCGATCACCTCGGCGACCCGTCTGTCGGCGTCGGGGTCGTCACGGTTCTCCAAGTAGTACGCGACGTCTTCGCGAACGGTCTCCTCGACGAACATCTCCTCGGGGGTCTGGTGGATGTACACCGTCTCCTCTGCGAGCTCCTCGGGGAGTGTCTCGCTCGTGTCGTTGCCGAGAACGGTGACGGTTCCGTCGTCCGGCGATTCGAGGCCAGTCAGCAGCCGGAGAAGCGTGGACTTCCCGGCTCCGTTGGCGCCGACGAGCGCGACCCTGTCGCCGGAGTACAGCTCGACACTACACGAGTCGAGGACCGTCGTTCGACCCTCGCGGAGCGTCGGGTAGCCGTGTGTCACGTCGTCGACGCTGATCAGACACTCACCGAAGCCGTGCCCGTCCACCTTCACCGGTCGCCGCTCTCCGGAAGCAGCCGCGGGGAAGGCGTCGACGGCCTGCTCGACTGTCACCGGGTACCGACCGTCCGGCAGGGTGCCGTCTCCCTCCGGAAGCTGCCGGGCGATCTGTGTGACCTGTGGCGGGTGGATATCCGCGTCGACCAGCGCTTCGACCCGGTTCAGTCCGGCGTCGACCGGCTCGGTCCAGGCAACGTCGCCGTCGGCGACCATGACGAGTCGGTCGCAGTAGTCGCCGATGAACTCCGTGTGGTGTTCGATCACGATGACACCAACGTCGGTGTCCTGCTGGAGTTCCCGGAGCTGTTCGTAGGTCTCCCGGGCGTTGTGTGGGTCGAGTTGGGCCGCCGGCTCGTCGACGACGACGAACTCCGGGTCCATCGCCAGCACGCCGGCCAACGCGACGAGGTGTTGCTGGCCGCCGCTGAGCTCCCAGATGAACCGGTCGGCGGCGTCGCCGAGACCGACTGCCTCGAGTGCGTCCGTCGCACGGGCCTCGTAGTCCTCGAGCCCGTGGTTTTTCGCCGCGAACTCGACGTCGTCACGGACAATCGGCTGGACGAGTTGGTTCTCGAAGTCCTGAAACACGTAGCCAACCGTCCGGGAGAGCGTCGAGACGTCGCTCTCGGTCGTCACGGTGTCGCCGACGCTGACCGTTCCCTCGAACGTCCCGTCGAAAAAGTGTGGAATGAGTCCGTTGAACGCCTTGCACAGCGTCGTCTTGCCGCTCCCGTTGCCGCCAACGATCGCGGTGAACTCCCCGGAACCGAGTTCGACGTTCGCGGTTCGCAACACTGGTTCGTCGCTCCCCGGATACCGGAACGTCAGGTCGTCGACAGTGATCGTAGTTGGACTCATTGAACTGGAGTGGAGGACGACGGCGTGATTACGCGGGGTTCTGCTGGCGGTAGTACACGACGGCGTAGGCGACGATTGCCGCGGCGACAATCGGCACTGCGAGGAATATCTGGCCGTACGACTCGACGAACTTCGGCTCGAAGATGAGGAACGCACCGCTGGTCTCGCTGAACGCCTCGAAGACGAACGCGATCGGGGTCAGAACGACCCACGCGACGAGCGCCTTGAGCGTGTCACGGTTGAACCGCTTGCCGCTCGGGTGACCCTCGACCGGCTCCATTCCGAGCAGCGGCTCGATCTTGCCACGCATCCGTGGATAGAAGTACACCATCGGAAGCGCACCGAAGACGATTCCGGCGATTATGATCTGCGTGGTCGCGCCCGCGGTCTCGACGACCCAGATCGTCTCCGGGAGCCACTCGATCGCCTCGAGCGATTCGACCCCGACGTAGAACTTCCCGACGTCGATGAACTGTGCGGCGAGCTCCTCCAGCCCCTTGGCGACCACTGCCAGCACCGCGAGCCACTTCAGGTCCTCCGGATCAGTGATCATCGTGGTCGCGATGTACAGCGAGATGGTGATCATGAGGAGGCTCTCGACGGCCCCGAACGCGCTGAAGTCTCCGATCAGGATCTCACCGAAGACGATTCCACCGACCGGGACGGCTAGGCAGGCCCAGAACGACCGGAAGAGGAAGACGAGCGTATAGGAGATGAACAGGAACGGCCCGAGTTCAAGTTCCAGCCCCCCGAGCGAAAACGACGGGAGCAACTCCGCGAACATCATCTGCAGTCCGTGAAGGGACATGATGAGGATGAACACCATCATGTCCTGATTGTCGAAGCTGAACAGGGACTCGCTCTGTTGGTCTGTCGCCGACATCCAGTGTCGGGTGTCGAACGGCAAATAAAGAAGGCTTGTAATAGGAACGGGCAACGGCGTGGACAGCTATCACGTCTAAATAGCTGTCGTACCGAACGGCGGCCTCCGAGCGACGGTCGGAGCGGGGGTCGCGGCCGCTGCGGTCGGCTGCGAACAGGTACCCCAGACCTGGCGCTCACCGTCGGTACGGCGGTCGGTCGGTGCAGGTGAACGACCTGCGAGGTGAGACGACGCCGTCGAATCAGCTGCCTGCGGTCGCACAGTTCCGCGATAGAACGCAGTACGGAGCGGTGGTCCGTGCGATCGAAACGCCTCACCAGACCGACGTGGCGGGTGTCTCGTCGCCACGATCGTCTCCCGTGGTCAGGTCACAGAGGCCGTGTCGGGCGTGCGACTCGGGGTCGATCCGGCAGCGATCGGCGTGCTGCCGCTGTCGTACTCGTCGCGGCCCGTCACGCGCCCGGTCCCGGCCGGAGGCGGCTGGCCGGGAGATGGCCGTCAGTCGGGGCGCGACGCCTGCTCGACGCCAGTCACCGCGATCCGCGCTCCGCCGCTCGGGCTCGACGCCGCGTCGACCGACCAGTCGTGTGCGATCGCGATCTGCTGGACGCTCAACAGGCCGAACCCGGTGCCGTCGGGGTCGGTCGTGTAGCCCGGCGCGAACACGGACTCGCGGTCCTCGGCGGGGATGCCGGGGCCGTCGTCGTCGACACAGAACCCGTCGGCGGTCGCCCGGACCGCGACGGTCACGTCGGGACCGGCGTGGTCAAGGGCGTTACGAAACAGGTTCTCGAGCAGGCGTTTTGCCGCGAGCCGGTCGGCGAGGACCCGCGGCGCCTCGCTCGCGTCGAGGGCCGCCCCCCCGGCGTCGACTGTCGACCACGCCTCGCGGGCGAGGGCGGCGAGGTCGACCGGTTCGGGGTCGACGTCGACCGTCCCGGCCCGGAGCGCGTCCGAGAGGTCGCGAACCAGTTCGTCGAGGCGGTCGAGCGCCCGGTCGGCGGCGTCGAGACGCTCGCGGGCCCGGTCGGCGGCGACAGTCTCGCGGGCGAGGTCGAGGTTGCCGCGCGCGGCGTTCAGCGGGCTGGCGAGGTCGTGGGCGAACACGTCGGCGAACCCCTCCAGCCACCGGGTCTGACGGTCGAGCGCTGCCTCGTAGGCCGTCTGCTCGGTGACGTCGACGTAGATCGCGTACCCCTCGCCGACGGTCGGGTCCTCGTCTGCCGCCGTCCGGTCGACGCTCGTCGCGACGTTGAGCAGGAACGCTCGCGGCCCGCTCGGCGTCTCGCAGGTCACCTCGGCCTCGACCGACCCGCCGACCCGGATGCGCTCGCTGATCTCGTCCGCGTCCGCGAGCGTCTCGTCGTCGTGCGGAGCGTGGAGCGTGTCGAGCGGTGTCCCCGAGTCGGCGTCGTCGCCGAACGTCAGGTCGAAGGCCGGGTTCGTCTCGGCGACGACCGGCACCTCGTCTTCCAGCGTAAACCGGACGATCGGGACGGGGCTGCGGTCGAACAGCAGCCGAACCCGGTCGCGCTCGCGCCGGAGACGGCGCTCTCGCTCCCGGCGCTCCGTGACGTCCCGTAGGACGCCGGCACTCCCGACGAACGCCCCGTCTGCCGACGGGAGCAGCGCCACGTGGTCCTCGCACCGGCGGACGGTGCCGTCTGCGGCCTCGACGTTCACCTCGAACCGCAGGTCGTCGGGCCCGTCGTCGGAGAGCAGGCGGCGGAGCTGGGCCTCGCCGCGCGCGACGGCCTCGTCGTCCTTTATCACGGAGACGTCGCTGCCGACGATCCGGTCGCGAGGGTAGCCGACGAGGTCGAGAAAGGCGTCGTTCACCCGGGCGAACCGGCCCTCGTCGTCGAGGACGTACACGGGGTCCTGAATCGCCTCGACGATCGCCCGGGACACGTCGACGGCGGCGGTGCTGTCGAACACGACCCGCCGGACGGCGGCGCGGAGGCGCGCGAGGGCGTCCTCGCCGCGTCGGTCGACCGTCCCGGCGGCTGCGTCCGCCGACGGGTCGTCGACGAACAGGACGACCGGTAGGTCGAGCGCCGGGCAGAGGTCGCGAACGGCTGGATCGGACAGGACGACACAGGCCGGCTGTGGCTCGTCGTCGAGAAGCGTCCGGACCGCAGCGGCGTCGGCTGCCGTGTCGAGGGTGAACTCGTCGGCGCCGAGGAGAGCACGGACGGCCCGCCGCATCGCGGCGTCGGCGTCCTGGTAGAGTATCCGGTGAGACCGCTGCACGTCTTCCGACTCGGGGGTGGTGATCTTAACTATTCCTCATCACGGGCCGGACCGGGGGCCTTTTCTTCCAGGCCGGCGGATCTGGACGTATGTTCGAGGCCATCGTGAGCGCGTCGACGCTGGGGGACGCGCTCGACTCCGTGAGCGTGCTTGTCGACGAGTGCAAGATCCGGCTGAACGAGGACGGACTCGCGGTCCGGGCCGTCGACCCGGCGAACGTCGGGATGGTCGACCTCGAGCTCGGCGCCGGCGCGTTCGAGTCCTACGAGGCCGACGGCGGCGTCGTGGGGGTCAACCTCGCCCGGCTCGAGGACATCGTCGGGATGGCCTCTGCCGACGACCTCGTCCGTCTCGAGCTCGACGAGGAGACCCGGAAGCTCCACATCCAGATGGACGGCCTCTCGTACACGCTCGCGCTCATCGACCCCGACTCCATCCGGCAGGAGCCGGACATCCCCGACCTCGACCTCGCCGCCGAGATCGTCGTCGAGGGGGCCCAGCTCGACCGTGGCATCACCGCCGCCGACATGGTGAGCGACCACATCCGTCTGCGCGTCGACCCGGACGCCGCGGCCTTCTTCGTCGAGGCACAGGGCGACACCGACGACGTCGACCTCGAGCTCGGCGCCGGCGACCTCATCGACCTCACGCCGGGCCCGGCCGACTCGCTGTTCAGCCTCGACTACCTCAAGGACATGGACAAGGCGATCCCCGCCGACGCCGAGGTGACCGTCGAACTCGGCGAGGAGTTCCCGGTGAAGCTCCACTACGGGTTCGCCGAGGGGCTCGGTCGGGTGACGTATATGTTGGCACCTCGCATCCAGAGCGACTGACAGGACACGCACCGCCAGACGAGACGTCTCCACAGCGTCTGACCCCGCCGCACTCCTCGCCACCAGCCCGCTCGTCTGCGACCCTCACGCCGGCCAGTCGGCGTACGAGCACCCGGTCGGGTCGGTCGACCGGAGCGAGGTGTCGCCGGAGGCCCGGGTCACACTCGCCGACCCCGACGGCTCCGCGACGGCGTTCGGCGAGACAGACGAGCCCCCGGGGTCGTCTACGGCGACGCAGTCGGCTACGGGCGGAGTCTACGCGATCGAGCGGGACAGCCGGCTCGGCCGGGTGGAGACCTACGCCGGCGCTCGGCCTCGTCGTCGCGTCGGTCTCGGCGAGGGGTCCGCTCGGCGTCTCCGACTCGGCTTCCGCGCTACCGTCGTCCCTCGACCACTCGCTTTGCCGCGCTCGCCTTCTCTTTCCAGCCGTAGCCCGACTCGTAGACGTGGCGCTTGGCGTCGACGAGCGCCTCGGGGCTGGGCTCCTCGAACCCGCCGCGGTCCCACGCGCCGGACTCGCGGAGCCACGCGACGACGCGCTCTCGCGTCTCCGACCACGACAGCCCGACCATCTCGTACCACGCGATCATCGCGAAGACGGCGTTGTCGTGACAGCCGGGGACCGACCCCTCGCGGTAGACGGTTCGGATGGGGTCGACGTCCGGTTCGGCAACCTCCTCGCGGAACTCCGCCGCCGTCCGGAGACGCAGGCGTCCGCCCGTCTCGTCGACCCGGCCGTCTGTCTTGAGTCGGCCCAGCGCCGCCCGGCGCAGACGCTCGCGGCTGTCGTCGGGCCAGTCCGCGACCAGGTCGGACTCGCGTACGACGCCCGCCGAGAGCGGCCCGACGGTGTCGAGGTACGCGTCCTCCACCTCGGGCCACGGGACGCCCTCGAACCGGCAGTCGGCGTCGTGGAGGCTGTTTCGTGTCCGGCAGTCCGGACACGGGTAGTCGAACCGTGGCACGGCAAGATGTCGTCGGGTGGATACAAAAGGTCACGGGGTGTGGCGCACGACGGCCCGCGACGAGTAGACGGACCGCGCCCCGTCGACCACCGCGCTTTTTCCCTCCGGGGACCAGCAGTGGACGATGTCGGAGCCGGAGGTCAGTCCTCGCCACGCCCGCTACCCGTTTCTCTCCGGCGCCCGCGAGGCCGTCGCCGCGCTCTCCGTGGCGCCGACGGAGCTCGCCCGTGCCGACGCGCCGGCGGTCGAGCGGGGGGTCGAGCGCGTCGAGCGCGCGCTCATGACCGGCGGGGTCGACACGGCCGACGGCGGGGACCGCTGGCGCCCGCGGGACGAACTGCTCTCTTACCCCGTCGCGCGGGTGCTGGTCTCGCTGCTCGCCGACCGCGACGCCGTCCGGAAGTACGCCGTCGCCGAGGCCGCCACCGCCCGCGAGCGGCTGGAGGCAGACGTCGCCGACGGCGACGCCGACCTCCGGACCGTCGAGCGCGGGGGATTGTCGCTCGACGAGGCGCTCCGGGAGTTCGGTGTCGCCGACGCCGTGGTGCGGCGCGACGACGCCCGGTACGACGTCGACGTCGCCGTCTACCTCGAGCTCGCGGACCCGGACACGGGCGAGGAGTGGCGGCTGGTCAACCGCGCGCTCGCCGACGGTCGGGTGCCGGTCGAGCGCGCCGAGCTGTTCGACCTGCTGGAGGAGCGGGTCCGGGCGCGCGTCGCCGAGGGCCTGCCGGTCCCCGTCGGCGGGGACACGGGCGAGACGCTGGCCGACGCGCTGGCCGAGGAGGTCGCGCGCCTGCGCACCCTGCTCGCCGACCGCGCGCCCAGCCCCGACGTCTCGGCCGTCGACGAGGCGGGGTTCCCGCCCTGCGTCGACGCCCTGCTCGCCCGCGCCGACGAGGGCGAGGACCTGCCGCCGCGGTCGCAGTTCGCGCTCGTCGCCTTTCTGGTCGACCTCGGGCTGGACGAGGACGCGGTCGCCGAGCGGACGGGGCTGGACGACGCCGCCGAGTTCCCCGCGACCGTCCTCGCGGACGGCGACGGCTCGCAGTATCCGATGCCGTCGTGCGCGACGATGGCGGCACAGGGCGACTGTGTGAACAGAGACGAGCGGTGCGAGCGGGTCGCACACCCGCTGTCGTACTACCGTGACGCCGTCGACTAGTCGTTCAACAGCAGGCCGACGGCGGCGAACGCGAGAATGAACAGCACCACCCCGGCGACGAGCGCGAGCCCGCCGGTCGCGGAGAGTCCGTCGTCGTTGAACTGGAGCCCGATGCCGACGAAGCCGGCGATAAACGCCAGGACGACGCCGACGGAGAGCCCGATCTTCCGGGACATCCCCTCCTCTAGCTCCATACGCTCGCCGAGCGCCGGTCGCGGCAAAAGGACTTCGATGCCCGCGCGGCGACGGTTCAGCGGCGAACGGGGCGGTGAGAGGGATCACGACCGTGCGGTGCGTGGTCGTCTGCGAGCCGACGGTCACCGACACCGACACGGCAGCCGACAGGCGTAGCAGCCGTCCTACCCGTCCGCGTGGTCGTCGAGCGTCGTCCGCGTCGATCCGCCCGTCAGCTCCGCGAGATCCGCGCCCTCCGCGAGCGCCGTCTCGCGTTTCACCCGGTAGTTCCCACCGTCGGTCGTGTACAGGTCGCCGGGGTGGAAGAAGTACCAGTCCTCGCGGTCGAACCGCACCGCGACGCGGGCCTTCGCGCCGAAGTTCCGCGCGAAAAACAGCAGCGACTCCACCTCCTCGCCGTCGAGGTAGATCGGGTCGCCAGCTGACGCCTTCGCCTCGATCGCGTAGAACCGGTCGCCGTCGCCGGCGAGGACGTCCGGCAGGTCGCGCTCTGTCGCGCTCCCGGAAGCGGGCGCGCGCATCACCGCGAACCCCGCCTCGTCAAGCAGGTTGACCAGTTCCCGCTCGCGCCGGTCGCCCTTGCGGTTCGCGCTCATGTGGGCGCGTGGGTCGGACACGGATTTAAACGACCGGGCACGGTCACGCCGTGCCGTCGAGCAGCGGCACCAGCAGCCCCGCCAGCGCCGCTGTCCCCGCGGCGACCGGCGCGTCGGCGTCCTCGCCGCCGACGCACACCGTCTCGAAGCACAGACGGCGGGCGGGCACCACGTCCTCGTCGAACGTGTCGCCGGCGTAGACGGGGTGTCGACGGGCAGGCGCTCGCCGGCGCGCTCGGAGATCACCGGGTCGGGCTCGCGGACGCCCGCCTCGCCGGAGACGACCACCTCGTCGACGACGCCGTCCAGTCCGTGCTCACGGAGCTTCCGCCGCTTGGTCGGCCCGTGGCCGTTCGTGCGGACGCCCGTCGGGTGGGCGTCGGCGACCGTCTCGACCAGCCGGCGGACCCCGGGGTCGAGGCTCGTCGCCGCCACCTCGCGCTCGACGTAGTCCGCCGCGAGGGCTGCGGGGTCGGCGTCGACGTCGAACCCGTCGACGACGGCGGCGAACGCGCGCTCGTACGGCGCCGGGTCGGACGCGCGCAACGCCGCGAGGACCCGTTCGGTGTACGTCTCGGTCGTCGCGGGCGTCGGGTCGACCGGCAGGGTCCGCGCGACCAGGTCGTCGGACGGGACCGTGTACGAGAGGAGGGTCCCGTCGAGGCCGAAGTAGACCGCGGTCGACGAACGGCCCGTTCGACCTCCTGCCACGACCGATCGTTGTTCGTCGGAGGCGTCTGACGGGTCGATACGGGATCGTGTCGGACGGGGAACGAAACAGCCGACAGGTTTCTATCGGCTGCGCGTCTCGGGGCCGGTGTGCCCTCCTCGCACGCCGCCGGACGGTGGCCGAACCGCGGCGGGGTCGTCGTCGGGGTCGTCGGGTTCGCCCTGACGTGGTACACGGTGGTCGACACGCTCCGCCCGGACGTCCCCCTGACGAGTTTCCTCCTCGGACAGGCGCCGGCGCTCGTCGCCGGCCTCGGACTCACCGCCTTCGGCGTGGGGCTGGCGGTGAGTTCGCGCGAGCCCTCGGACGTGGACCTGGTCGCGCTCTGGTGTGTCGGGGGAGTGGCCTCGATGACAGTCGTCGTGGCGCTGACCTACCTCGGAGGGGGGATGTCGCTCGACGGCGCGACGGAGTCGCGGCTGGTCGCCAACGTCCTCGTCGGCAGCGCCGTCGGGGGGACGCTCATAGGTCTTCGGTCGGCGACGACCCGGCGTCATCGGCGGAGCGCAGCGCGACAGGCCGACCGGCTGACCGTGCTCAACCGTCTCCTCCGCCACGAGGTGTTGAACAGGCTGAACGTCGTCGACGGCTACGCACAGGGGGAGACCGACCCGACCGACGGGGGGCAGACCGTCGACACGAGGGGGGTGATCCGCCGGAACGCCGAGGCGATCGGAGAGACGGTCGAACGGGTCGGCGCGCTGACCGGGACGGACGACCCCCAACCCGTCGACGTCGCGCCGCAGCTCGAGGCGGCGGTCGCGTCCGTCCGGGCGTCCCACCCCGGGGCGACCGTCGAGGTGGGCGACGTCCCGTCGGCGCTCGTCCTCGCCACCCAGAACGCGGACGTGCTGTTCGAGCATCTGGTCGAGAACGCGGTCCTCCGGAGCGGCGGGTCCCGGTCGACGGTCCGGGTCGACGTGACCGTCCGGCACGGCGAGGCGGTGGTCCGCGTCTCCGACGACGGCCCGCCGCTGTCCGACGCCGAGCGCCGCCTGCTCACCGGCCGGGCGACCCCGGAACGCGACGACCCCCGGTCGGGGTTCGGTCTCTCCATCGCCCGGCTGCTGGTCGAGGACGCCGGGGGGTCGATCGGCGTCGAGTCGACCGGCGACGCGGGGACGGAGCTCTCGCTCACCCTCCAGCGGGCGGACGCGACCGACCGCAGGTACGGAGCGACGACGGTCCGCCTGCGCCGCGCCGTGGTCGCGGCGCTCGTCGCGGGAGCGGTGATGGGGCTCGCGGTCCAGTTCGTCACCGGACGGATGGTGGTCATCGGGGCGCTGTACGGCATCGAGAACGTCGGCGTCGGGTGGGTGACCCACCAGTTCCACAGCGTCTGCTTCGGGCTGTGGTTCGTCGCCGTGACGGCGACGTGGGTCCGCGACGAGCCGCTGCCGATGGTCGCGTTGGGGGTCGGCTACGGCTGGCTCCTCTGGCTGGTCGCCGCGGGGTTCGTGATGCCGCTGTGGCTCCGGGCCGCCGGCGTGCCGGCGGCGGTTCCGAACCTCCGCCTCGCCTCGCTGGCGAACCACGTCCTCTGGGGCGGGACCTTCGGCGGCGTCTACGGCTGGCTCTCCTCGCGCGAGTAGGTCAGGTTCCGTGCCGCCACGAGTCGAGGTACGCCGCCTGCGCGTCGGTCAACTCGTCGTGTTCGACCCCCTCGGCGTCGAGTTTCACCCGTGCGACCTCGCGGTCGACCGCGTCGGGCACGTCGTGGACGCCCGCCCCGTACGCGCCCTCAACGAGTTCGCGGACACAGAGCGCCTGTACGCCGAAGCTCTGGTCCATCACCTCGACCGGGTGGCCCATCGACAGCGGGCCGGCGAGGTTGACGAGACGCCCCTCCGCGAGGAGGTGGAGACGCCGGCCGTCGGAGAGTTCGAACTCCTCGACGCCGGGGCGTACCTCGCGCCGGGCGACGGCGCGGTCGGCGAGGCCGTCGACGTCTACCTCGACGTCGAAGTGGCCGGCGTTGGCCAGCACCGCGCCGTCACGCATCCGGTCGAGGTGCTCGTCGACGATCACGTCGCGGTTCCCCGTCGTCGTCACGAACAGGTCGCCCTCGGCGGCGGCCTCGGCCATCGGCAACACCTCGTGGCCGTCCATGTGCGCCTCCAGCGCCTTTCGCGAGTCGACCTCCGTCACGACGACGTGCGCGTCCCAGCCCTCGGCCTTTCGCGCGACGCCACGCCCGCAGTGGCCGTAGCCCGCGACCACGACCGTCTTGCCCGCGACGGTGAGGTTCGTCGTCATCGCGACGTTCGCCAGCACGCTCTCGCCGGTACCGTGGACGTTGTCGAACAGGCGCTTGGTCGGGGTGTCGTTGACCGCGAAGACGGGGTAGCGGAGGGCGCCGTCGTCGTCCATCGCCCGCAGGCGGTGGACGCCCGTCGTCGTCTCCTCGCACCCGCCGACCACGGTGTCGAGCAGGTCGGGGTACTCGTCGTGGAGCAGCGTCACGAGGTCACAGCCGTCGTCGACCGTCACCGTCGGCTCGACCCGTGCGACGGCGTCGAGTGCACCGTAGTACTCCTCGTCGTCGACGTCGTGTCGAGCGTAGGAGGAGATCCCCGGCCGGGCGTCGAGCGCCGCACTCACGTCGTCCTGTGTCGAGAGCGGGTTGCAGCCCGTGATCGTCACCTCGGCGCCGGCGGCGGCGAGCAGCTCGACCAGCACGCCGGTCTTTGCCTCCACGTGCATCGCCATGCCGACGCGCTCGCCGGCGAGTGGCTGCTCGGTCTCGAACCGCTCGCGGAGTGCCGCGAGGATCGGCATGTGTTCGCGCGCCCAGTCGAGTTTCCGCTCGCCCGCCTCGCGCTCGGGGTCGTCGAGACGCGTCGTGATCGTCTCCATAGCGGCTGTGGGGGCGGCGGCCACAAGACCCTACCGCGTCGTCGCCGCACGGTCTCACCGACTGGTGGTCGCCACCGACTCGCCGTCGTGTTCGACCCGGACTGCGTCCGGGAGACCGCCCGCGAACCGGACCGTCGCGTCGTACGGCACCGTGCCGAGACACTGGACACAGACGTCCGGCGTCTGTGCGGTCCGGGCGACGGCCACGACGAGCGTGTCTCCGTCGAGCGACGCGCCGTCGAGCGACGCGCCGTAGCAGGGCGTCGGCGTCCCGAGCTGCCCGTCGACCCGGACGGCCTCGTCCGCGAACTGGACCGTCGCCTCGTCCGTGCCGTCGGCGCACGCCCCGTCGGCGGCGGCGAACGAGCGGTCGACGATTCGCGGGCCGCCGACCGGCGTCTCACCCTCGGCCCCGCCGCCCGAGCGGGCCGTACACCCCGCGGATCCGACCGTGAGCGCAGCGACTGCCCCGAGGAGTCGTCGGCGGTACACACCGCCCGTTTCTGTGGGCGGTGAGGTGTATGCACCGGAGACGACGGGACGCGTTTGAGTCACGGCACGGTCGGTCCCGTCCCGGCGTCACCTCACTCGGCGCGCGCGACCAGCGCCCGTGCGCGCTCCCGTGCCTCGCGGACGACCGCCGCCTCGTCGACGGGCAGCACCTCGCGGTCGCGCATCAGCACCCGTCCGCCACAGACGGTGTGACGGACGTCGGACCCGCGGACGGCGTACGCGAGGTGAGAGACGAGGTCGTGCTCCGGCGCGAGGTGTGGCCCCGAGAGGTCGACGACGGCGAGGTCGGCGAGTCGCCTGGCCTCGACCCGGCCCGCGTCGACCCCGAGCGCGTCGGCGCCGGCGGCGGTCGCCATCTCGACCGCCGCCCCGGCGGGGACGGCGCTCGCGTCCCCGGCGGCGAGTTTCCCGACCATCGCGGCGTCGCGCAGCTCGTCGAACGGGTCGAGGTCGTTGTTCGACGCCGGCCCGTCGGTGCCGAGGGCGACCCGCACGCCGGCGTCGCGCAGCCGCGCGACCGGCGCGATACCGGATGCGAGTTTCGCGTTCGAGGCCGGGCAGTGGAGCGCGGCGGCGCCCGACTCCGCGAGCAGTCCGATCTCCTCGTCGTCGACGTGGACACAGTGCGCGAGGAGGTCGCCCGCCTCGAGGAGGCCGTGGTCGCGAGCGAACGCGAGCGGTCGAACGCCTCGCTCAGCGTACGGCTCGACCTCGCCGGGCGTCTCGTTCGCGTGGTAGTGCAGCGGCAGGCCGGCCTCGCGGGCGCCCGCCGCGGCCTGCTCCAGTCGTGTCTCCGACACCGTCGTGAGGCTGTGGGGACAGACCGCGCCCGCGACGCGGCCATCGGCCCGTCCGTCGAGGGCCTCGGCGACCCGGACCGACTCGGCCACCTCCTCGCGGGCCTCGTCCTCGGTCGCGCCGACGGTGACGGCGCCGCGGCCGAGGCGGGCGCGGAGACCCGTCTCCGCGACGGCGCGACAGACCTCGTCCATCCGGAAGTACATGTCAGAGCACAGCGTCGTCCCGCTGCGGATCATCTCGACGAGTCCGAGACGCGCGCCGGCGTAGACGTCGCCGGCCTGGAGTTCGGCCTCGACGGGCCAGACGTCCTCGCGGAGCCAGGCGTCGAGGGGCGTGTCGTCGGCGTAGCCGCGCAGGAGTGTCATCGCGACGTGCGTGTGGGCGTTGACGAGACCGGGGACGACCAGCGCGGCCGTCGCGTCGAGACGCTCGTCGGGCGACCGGTCGAGGTCGTCGCCCACGTCGACGATACGGCCCGTCTCGCGGTCGGCCAGCACGTCCGCGCGCTCGACGGTCCGGTCGGGGCGAAGCACCCGACCCCCGGCGACGAGGAGTGTGTCGCTCACGGGCGGGCGTCGGGGCCCGTGCTCATGAGTGTCACCCCGGTGTACGGAAGGACAGACGGAAGTGCGGCGGCTGCGACGGGCCGCGTATGCGTATCGCAGTCCCGAACAAGGGGCGGCTCCACGAGCCGACCGTCGCGCTCTTGGAACGGGCGGGACTCCGCGTCGAGAACGGCGCCGACCGGAAGCTCTACGCCGACACCGTCGACCCGGACGTGTCGCTGGTGTTCGCGCGCGCCGCCGACATCCCGGAGTACGTCGCCGACGGCGCGGCGGAGGCGGGGATCACCGGGCTCGACCAAGAGCGCGAGTCGGGAACGGACCTGGTCGACCTGCTCGACCTCGAGTTCGGGCGGTGCCGGCTGGTGCTCGCCGCGCCCGAAGACGGCGCGGTCACGACTCCGGCAGACCTCGCAGACGGGACCGTCGCTACCGAGTTCCCGCGCGTGACCCGGTCGTACTTCGCAGACCGAGGCCTCTCGCCCGAGATCGTCGAGGTGACGGGCGCGACGGAGCTCACGCCACACGTTGACATGGCCGACGCGATCGTCGACATCACCTCGACGGGGACGACGCTGAAGGTAAACCGGCTCGACGTCGTCGACACGGTGCTCGAGTCGTCCGTCCGGCTGTTCGCCCGGCCCGACGCCGTCGACGAGGCGGCGGTCGACCGGCTCGTCACCGCGCTCGCCTCCGTCATCGCCGCGGAGGGGAAACGCTACCTGATGATGAACGCCCCGCGCGACCGCCTCGACGAGGTACGGGACGTGATCCCCGGCCTCGGCGGTCCGACGGTGATGGACGTCGCCGCGGACGAGCACGGCGACGAGCGCGACCGGGTGGCGGTCCACGCCGTCGTCGACGAGCGGGCGGTGTACGAGACGGTCGCGGACCTCAAGACGGTCGGCGCGAGCGGCATCCTCGTCACGGAGATCGAGCGGCTGGTCGACTAGCGGTCGTCGGGCGACTCGTCGGCGCGCGCGACCCGCGGGTCGACGCCGTCCGACCCGTCGACCGGCGACGCCCACGTCCACCACCGCAGGTCCGGCGCGACGACGACCGCGAGGCTCGGTGTCGACACCCGTCGGGCGTAGGCGACGGTGGCGGCGGTCCCGACGGCGACGGCGCCGACGCCGACCAGTCCCGCCTCGGGGCCGAACGCGCCGCCGGTCAGCGCCGTCGGGCCGGAGACGTCGACGACGAGGACGGACACGCCGAGGTCGACCCCCGACACCGGGAACCCGTACACCGGTCCCTGGAACAGGTTCCACGAGAAGTGGAGACCGACCGGGAGTCCGAGCCGACCCGTGAGGACGTAGCCGAGGCCGAGCATCACGCCCGCGAGCGAGATACCGGCGACACTCACCGCCGTCGCCGACGGGTTCGCGGCGTGGAGGCCGCCGAAGACGAGCGCCGAGAGGCCGACCGCACCCGTCGCGGCGGCGCGGTCGCCGAGCGGTCGGAGTCCCTCCGCGACGTTCGTCAGCAGGAACCCCCGGACGGCGAGTTCCTCGCCGACGGCGACGAAGACGAACGCGAGCGCGACGAGGCCGAACGCGACGGGCAGGGACAGGCCGCCGCGCACCCGACCGACGTCGGCGACGGTCGCCCACCCTGCGGCGAGCGAGACGCCGAGGATTCCGGTCATCAGGACCGCGCCGAGGACGGTCCCGGCGACGAGGTCGCGGAGCCACGCCACGTCGGGCGTGAGGCCGTAGTCCCGGAGCCGGCGGCGGTCGAGGAGGAGCGCCGCGACGCCGACGCCGGCGACGGTCGCGACGAGCGTGACGGCAGTCGTGAGGAGGGCACGTACCTGTGGCGCCGACGGAGCCGGGAGCGCGGAGAGCGCGATCCCGAGGCCGGCGGCGACGAGTCCGGCGACGAGCACCGTCAGCGCGACGCGGACGGGGGCGCGGAGACGGCGTTCGGCGTCGTTCCAGACCGGAGCGAGGGCGCGCACGTCACCCCGGTGCGGTGCGAGAGAGCAAGAACCCCGCGACGAGCGCGGCGCCGAGGGCGACGCTCACGACGGCGTGGATGAGGGTGACGTACGCGGTCAGGCGGCGCTCCAGCCCGTAGGCCCGCCGGACGAGGAGCGCGTCGGCGACGACGGCGAGCGGGACGCTGACCGCCGGCGTCACCGACAGCGCGGCGCCTGTCACCGCCACCGCCGCCGGCCCCGGCCCGACGGTCAGGCCGAGGCGGGCGGGCACGTCGCCGAGGACGTTCCGGGCCGCGACGTGGGCCGTGAGCGAGAGAAAGAGCGCGAGCGAGAGGAACGTGCCGGCGACCGGGACCGCGCTCTGGAGGAACACACCGCCGGTGGGACCGACGGGGGATTGAGCGCTTCGGAAGCCATTTTCACCGCCGCGCCGACGGGCCGGCGTGTACGCGCTGGAGCTTGGCGGCGAGGACGACGCCTTCGCGACGCTGGAGGCCGGCGCCGTCGCGCCGGGGGTCGAACGGGTCGCCCCGGGACTGGCAACAGCGCCCGCCGTCGACGTCGACCGCGCGCCCGGGCTCGCCTACACCCACGCGGTCTCGCGGCTGGTCGGGCGGGCGGACGCGTCGGTCGCTGCCGCACGGGCCGTCGTCGCCGCCGCAGACCCCGTCGACGGACGCGTCGCGGTCCGCGCCCGCGACGTGCGCGGGACGGCTGGTGTCGACACGCAGGCCGCGGAGCGCGAACTGGGCGCGGCGCTCGTCGCCGCCGGCCACGCCGTCGACCTGGACGACCCGGACCACGTCCTGCGGGCGGCGTTCGCGGCCGACGCCTGTCTCGTCGGGTGGCAGGTCGCGGCGCGAGCGGGCGGGTTCGGCGCACGGAAGCCGGCCGAGCGCCCGTTCTTCCAGCCCGGCGGGATGGACCCGCTCGACGCCCGTGCGCTCGTGAACGTCGCCGGCGCGCGGCCCGGGGCGCTGGTCGTCGACCCGATGTGTGGCACCGGTGGCCTCCTGATCGAGGCGGGGCTGGTCGGCGCCCGTGTCGTCGGCGTCGACGCGCAGGCGAAGATGGTCCGTGGGGCGCGCGAGAACTGTCGAGCGTACGTCGGCGGGGCGTGTACGATCCTGCGCGGCGACGCGGCCCGTCTCCCGCTCGCGGACGGCGCCGCCGACGCCGTCGTCGTCGACGCGCCCTACGGTCGGCAGTCGAAGGTGGTCGGCGACGGACGACTCCTCGGCGAGACGCTGGCGGCGGCCCGCCGGGTCGCGCCGCGGGCCGTCGTCGTTGCGGACGAGTCCGTCGTCGAGACGGCCCGCGACGCGGGCTGGACGGTCGGGACGCGCCACGAACGACGGGTCCACCGGTCGCTGGTGCGACACGTCCACGTCCTGACCGAGAGCGACGAGCGCTAGCTATCGGGTAGCGGCGCAAGGACCGTCTCGCCGGCGCGTGTCCGGTCACCCTCCGACACGCGGAGGTCGGCGCGGTCTACCGACCGCGGCAGGAGGACGTCGGCGCGCGACCCGAAGGCGATATGCCCGATGCGTGCGCCCCGGGCGACGCTGTCGCCCGGCGCGACGTACGGGGTGATACGCCGGGCGACCGACCCGGCGACGAGTGTCACCTCGGCGTCACCGACGTCGACGACGACCCGCTCGTTGCGGTCGGACTCCTTCGAGAACGCCGGCAGGTGCCCGCCGTCGCGGTGGTCGACGGCCCGGACCCGTCCGCCGACCGGCGCGCGGTTGACGTGGACGCTCAGGACACTCATGTACACGCCGACGCGGAGCCGGTCGCCGTCCTCACGGACCACCGACACCTCGCCGTCGGCGGGCGCGACGACGCCTTCGGGCGGCGGCGTCCGGTCCGGGTCGCGGTAGAAGGCGAGAACGGCCCAGCCGAGCGCGGCGAACAAAAGCGCCAGCGCCGGGGCCGGGAGTGCGAGAACGGCGCCGACGAACAGCGGCGCTGCGCGGCGGGCCGCGCCCGGCGCCAGCCCGGGGACGGCGCTCACGTCGCTGCCTCCGCGGACCGGCCCCACTCGGCGAGGAGGTGCGCGAGGTGGAGAGCGTCGTCGGTGCCGGTCGCGAGGTCGAGGTCCGTCTCGCCGGCGAGCCGGTGGAGCCGCGCGAGGTCGGCGCCGTCGTACTCCGTGCGGGCGACGCGGAGAAGCGCGCGCAACAGACCCTGTCCGTCGAAGCCGTCCTCGAGGAGGTCCTCGACGGCGTCGCGTGCGTCGTCGAACGCACCGGTACGGGCGTCGACCAGGACGCCGCGGAGTTCGTCGTCCCGGCCGACCGACTCGAGGGCGGCGTGGGCGGCAGTCATCGTCACCTCGCCGGCGTCGACCGCGGCGGCCTGCGCGCCGAGGACAGCCGTTCGCAGGTCGCCGTCGGCGTAGCCGGCGACGAACTCCAGGCCGTCCTCGTCGCAGGGGACGTCCTCGGCCTCGCAGACCCCGCGGACGACCGACATCGTCTCCTCGGTCGTCGGCGCGCGGACGGGGACCGGGAAACACCGCGACCGGATCGGCGGAATGAGCTTCGACGGCTGGCGGGTGGCGATCACGAACTGTGTCGTCCGGTGGTTGCGCTCCATCACCCGGCGCAGCGCCTGCTGGAAGTCCTCGCGGACCGCCTCGGCGTTGTCGAGCAGCACCGTCTTGTACGACCCCGAGACGGGAGCGTAGCCCGCGACCTCCTTCAGGACGTGGTTGACCATGTCGCGTTTCGCCATCCGGGACCGGCCGGAGAGGAAGGGCGCGAACCGCGGATCCTCGCGGATCTGCCGTTTCGTCCGGTCGAAGAAGTCCGCGACGTTCAGCTCGAACAGGTCGTTCGCCGGGTCGTCGTGGGCTGCGCGTGCGAGCGCGCGGACGGCGGCTGTCTTGCCCGCACCAGCGGGGCCGTGGACGACGAGGTTCATCGGCTCGCTCCGGGCGCGCGTCAGCCGGTCGCGGACCTCGGCCTGTGGCAGGTCTGCGAGGTCGGGCGCGTAGCGCTCTGTCCACAGCGGGCCGTCCACGGACGTACGGTAACACGGGGATCGGCAAAACGGCACCGTCTCGCGGCGGGCGTCCGGCTCCGACGCGCATATACTCGGTCGGGCCCGACCGGTCGACGTGTCTCTCCGCGTCACGTTCCTCGGAACCGGGGGCGCAGTACCGACGACGGAGCGCGCCCCGAGTGCCGTCCACGTCTCGCGGGAGGGCGACGAGCTCCTGTTCGACTGCGGCGAGGGGACCCAGCGGCAGATGATGCGCTTCGGCACCGGCTTCGGTCTCGAGCATATCTTCGTCACGCACCTCCACGGCGACCACGTCCTCGGGCTGCCGGGCGTACTCGACGTCGTCCGTGCCGGGGTCGACCTGAACGTCGACGACGACGCCCGCAGCCGACTCGTCGAGGTCCTGGACGACGCGGAGTGGGCCGGCTCGGCGGCGGGAGACGACCCGCTCGCGGAGCGAGGCGTCGACCCGCGCCGCGGCGGCGACGAGAGCGGCGGCGGCGCGCCGTACACCGCCCTGGGGCTCCCCGGGCTCGTCCAGAGCCTGGGGTTCGACAGCCGCGAGACGGGACTGACGATCCACGGGCCACCGGGAACGCGCCGGCAGCTGGAGGAGATCGTTCGACTCGGCGGCCACGACCCGGCGTTTCCGGTGCGTGTCGACGAGGTCTCGCCGGGGGACTCCGCGCTCGTGCGCGACGAGTACGAGGTGCGGGCGTTCCGGACCGAGCACCGCACGACCTCCGTCGGCTACGCGCTCGTCGAGGACGACCGGCCCGGCCGGTTCGACCGCGAGACGGCGGAGGAGGAGCTGGACGTCCCGCCGGGGCCGGCGTACGGGCGGCTCCACGACGGCGAGTCTGTGACGCTCGACGACGGGCGGACGATCCACCCCGAGCAGGTTGTCGGCCCGCCGCGGCCGGGGCGGCGAGTCGTCTACACCGGCGACACCCGACCGACAGCCGGTGTCGAGGACGTCGCCGCCGACGCGGACCTGCTCGTCCACGACGCGACGTTCGCCAGCGCGGAGGCGGGGCGGGCGCGGTCGACGGGCCACGCGACGGCGCGCGAGGCGGCGGCGCTGGCGGCACGGGCCGGCGCGAAGCGGCTTGCACTCACGCACGTCTCGGCGCGGTACGCGGGTGAGACGGGCGCGCTGGCACGCGAGGCGCGCGAACGGCTCGACGAGGCGGGGTGCGACGCCGAGGCGTTCGTCCCCGGCGACGGCGACGTCGTCGCGGTGCCGTTCCCGGACCGCTGACGGTCGGCGGTGCGGCGCGCGACGAAGGTATTTATCGATCGCGGCCAACGCTCGGCTGTGAACGCCCGGACGAGCGCGCTCGACGCGCCGGTCTTCGGGGTGGACGTCCAGAGCGGCGACGTACGCGGGTCCGCGCCGTCGTTCGCGCTGGTCGTCCTCGACCCGACCGACGGCCCGGAGGGCGAGGCACGGATCGACCGCGACGTCGTGACGTTCCGGAAGCTCCGCCGACTGGTCGAACGCGACGAGCCCGCGGTCGTCGCGACGGACAACGTCTACGAGCTGGCCGAGGACAAGGACGACCTGATCGGGTTCCTGCGGTGGCTGCCGGACGAGACGACGCTCGTCCAGGTGACCGGTGCGGAGCGGCCGGAGTCGCTATCGCGGGTGGCCGACCGCCACGGCGTCCCGTACGGCAAGCAGCCGATGGAGGAGGCCGAGGCGGCGGCCCGGCTCGCGGTTCGACGGGTCGGACAGGCCGTACGCGCGTTCGGCGACACGACGCGTGTGAAGGTCGCTCGCGGGCGGTCGACCGGGTCGGGCGGCTGGAGCCAGGACCGCTACACCCGGCGCATCCACGGGAGTGTCCGGCGGCGGACCCGCGAGGTCGAGGGCGCGCTCGACGACGCGGGGCTGGCCTACGAGCGCGAGGTGACCGAGAAGTACGGCGGATTCGCCAACGCCGTCTTCACCGTCGAGGCTCCGCCGACCGAGATTCCCGTCTCGGCGGGACGGTCGGGCGACACCCGCGTCGAGGTCGAGCGCGAGCGCCGGGACGGCATCGAGTTCGAGCCGCTCGTCGAGCGCCGCGACCACGTTCTCGTCGGGATCGACCCCGGGACGACGACGGCGGCGGCGGTCGTCTCGCTCGACGGCGAGGTGCTCGACCGCTACTCCTCGCGCACCGCCGACACCGCCGACGTCGTCGAGTGGCTGGTCGAGCGGGGGCGACCGGTGCTCGTCGCCGCGGACGTGACGCCGATGCCAGAGACGGTCGAGCGGTTCCGGCGGAGCTTCGACGCCGCCGGCTGGACGCCCGAGTCGGACCTGCCGGTCGACGAGAAGCTCCACCGCACCCGCGAGACGACCTACGAAAACGACCACGAGCGCGACGCGGTCGCCGCCGCGCTGTTCGCGTTCGACGACCACGAGGACCAGTTCGCGCGGGTGGCGCGCAAGACGCCCCCGGAGCTCGACCGGGGCGAGGTAATCGCGCAGGTGCTGGCCGAGGAGACGTCCGTCGAGGTCGTCGTCGACGACCTGACAGACGACCCGGCAGAGCCAGAGGAGTCGACCGAACACGAGCCCCGCGAACTCACGGAGGAGGAGCGTGAGATCCGGCGGCTTCGCGAGCGTGTCGAACGGCTGGCAGACCACGTCGAGGAGCTAGAGGGGACGGTCGAGACACAGGCAGCCGAGATCGAGACGTACGAGGAGGAGCTGTCGGAGGCCCGGCGCGAGGAGCGCCGGCAGGCCCGCGAGCGCCGCGAGGTCGACCGGCTGGAGCGGGAGAAAGACCGTCTGCGCCACGAGCGCGACGAGGCCCGCGAGCGCGCCGAGACCGCCGAGACGAAGCTCGAACAGCTGAAGTCGCTCTGGCGGCTGGACCACTCGGACGTCGAGGGCGTGGCCGGCGACCGCGACCTCGTGCCGGTCAAGCCCGTCGAGCAGTTCACCACCGACGCCGTCGAGGCCGCCGACGAGCGGTACGGGCTGTCCCGCGAGGACGTGGTCTATCTCCGGGACGCGAGCGGTGCGGGACGGTCGACCGCCGAGCGGCTGGCCGAGACCGAGCCGCGGCTCGTGCTCCGCGCCGGCAACCTCTCCGGAGCCGCCGACGAGGTGCTGTTCGAGCGCGAGGTGCCGGTCGCGCCCGCCGACGCGGTCGACCTGACCGAGGTGGACGACCTCGTGGTCGCCGAGGAGCCCGCCGTCGAGGCGGCGGTGGCCGACTGGCGGGACCGTGCCGCCGAGCGGCGGCGCGACCAGCGCGCGGAGATGGTCGACCGGCTGATCAGCGAGCACCGCGCCGACCACGAGGCCGACAGTTAACCGCCGAGCGGCGGTCGTGGAGGCACGAGCGCGGACGAAACCGGCGACGAGTCAGAGGTGACGGCGCTGCTCGACGAGCTGACCCGTGCAACCGACACGGACGAGCAGCGAGACCTCGTCAGGGAGGCGGTATCGACGTCGGCGCGTTCGGGCAAGTGGTCGTCGGCTACGACCGCGGCGACGTCGCCGAGGCGCCGTAGCGTTCGGGATCCCGATGTTCGTCGAGGGCGGGACGACAGAGGTGGGCCGACACCTCGCGGCCTCGCCGCCTGCGGCGCTCGGCACCCTCGCGTTCACCGTCGCCATCGTCTACGGCGTCGTCTACGTCTCGGACCTCCAGGACGTGCGGGTGACCCGCCGGGTACTCGGCGTGCCGCTGGTCGCCGCCGCCGTCGGCCCGACGGCCTGGGGACGAATCACGTGGGCGGAGCCGGCGGCGGCGGTCGGAAGCGTCGTCGCCGCACACCTGCCGATTGCGGTCGGGGCGGCGCTGGGCGACATCCTGCCGGGGACGTGATCGGAGGGGTGTCGTCTCGGGGGAGACGGCCGTCGTATCCCCGATCTCCTCGGCTTCCCGGCGGCTCCCGACTCCCGATCGTCGTCCTGCCCGGCCTGTTTTCCTCGTCGTCTCTGTCGTCTCCGTCGGCGCGGCGTACTGGGTGTACGCGACTCGCCGCGGACGACCCGACCCACTGAGCGACCGGCACCCTCGCCGGGGTCGGCGGCATCGCGGTGCTGATCGTCTGCCTGCTCGTACGCGAGGGGAGACTACCGGCGCGGCGGTCACCGAGAGGGGAACGCATATCCGGTCGGCAGACCCGTCTCGGGTATGGACACCTACGAGCGGATCACCCGGAACGCAGCCGAGGTGGTCACGGAGGCGGAGGTTCGTGCGCTCGCCGACGACTCCGAGGGGCGCCGGGCGTACGTCGGCTACGAGCCCTCCGGGGTGCTCCACGTCGGGCATATGCTGACCGCGAACACGCTCATCGACCTGCAGCGGGCCGGCTTCGAGGTGGTCGTCCTCCTCGCAGACGTTCACGCGTACCTGAACGGGAAGGGCACGTTCGAGGAGATCGAGACGACGGCGGAGCGGATGGAGGCGCAGTTTCTCGCCTACGGCCTGGACGAGTCGAGGACGGAGTTCGTCCACGGCTCCGAGTTCCAGTTCGACCGTGACTACGTGCTGGAGCTGCACGCGCTGGAGCTGGAGACCAGTCTCGCGCGCGCCAAGCGATCGATGAGCGAGATCCAGAGCGGTGACACGGTCCGGGTGTCGCAGGCAGTCTACCCGCTGATGCAGGCGCTCGACATCGTCTCGCTCGACCTCGACCTCGCCGTCGGCGGGTTGGAACAGCGCAAGGTCCACATGCTCGCACGGGACGTTCTGCCGAAGCTCGGCCACGAGGCGCCGGCCTGTCTCCACACGCCGCTGATCGCCGACCTCTCGACCGGCGTCGGCAAGATGTCCTCGAGCGAGGGTGTCACGGTGTCGATGGAGGACACCACCGAGGAGATAACGGAGAAGATCGAGGGGGCGTTCTGTCCGCCGACGCGTGACCCCGACCCGGACGGCGAGGGTCGCGAGCGCGAGAACCCCGTCCTCCAGCTGTTCGACTACCACGTCTTCCCGCGGTTCGACGAGGTGGTCGTCGAGCGGCCAGAGCAGTACGGCGGTGACCTGACCTACGAGACGTACGAGGCGCTGGCGACGGACCTGGAGTCGGGGGCGCTCCACCCTGCGGACGCGAAGGGCGCGCTCGCGGACTACCTCGACCGCCTCGTCGCGCCGGGGCGCGAGCGGCTGACGACGCTCCGATAGTACGGCTTAAGTCCGCGCCGCGGCGACCGGAAGCCGATGAGCGACGGCGACGACGGCTCCCGGCGCGACCTGCGGATGCCCGGGGACGACGAGGTGTTCGCTACCGTAACCGACATGCTCGGGGCGAACCGCGTCGAGGTGCGCTGTGCCGACGGCGTCGAGCGGACGGCACGTATCCCCGGTCGGATGCAAAAGCGGGTGTGGATCCGCGAGGACGACGTGGTCCTCGTCGACCCGTGGGACTGGCAGGACGAGAAGGCAGACGTCGTGTGGCGCTACGAGAGGAGCGAGGCGGACCAGCTGCGCGAGGAGGGTCACATCGGCTAGTCGTCGACGGTCCGAGTCCGGCTCGCGCCAGGGTCCTCCCACTCCCGGTCGGCGTGTGCACCCTCGCGCCGGCGGGCGCTCGCGGCGGCACGGACGAACGCGCCGTTCTCGCGTGCCTCTGCGAGGGTGTGCGCCCCGCAGTACGACAGCCCGGAGCGCACGCCGGCGGCGAACTCCGCGACGACGTCTGCGAGCGGCCCCTTGTACGGCGTGAGCGCCTCGACGCCCTCGTCGGCGTCCGGCAGCTCCTCTTTGTCCGTGCGGTCTCTCGCCGCCGTCGTGGTCGCCATCCCGCGCGAACGCTTGTACCGCTCGCCGTCTGCCTCGACGACGGGGCCGGGTGCCTCGGCGGTGCCGGCGAAGACGCTCCCGAGCATCACGGCGTCGGCGCCGGCGACGAGGGCCTTCGCCGCGTCGCCCGAGGACCGGATACCGCCGTCGGCGACGGTCGTGACACCGGCCTCGCGGGCGGCTGCTGCACAGTCCGAGACGGCGGTCAACTGGGGGACGCCGGCGCCGGCGACCCGGCGGGTCGTGCAGTGCGAGCCCGGTCCGACACCCACCTTCACACAGTCCGCGCCCGCGGCGGCGAGGTCGGCGACACCCGCGGGCGTGGCGACGTTCCCGGCGACGAGGACGGGGTCGAACTCGGCCCGGATCGCCGCGACGGCGTCGAGACACGCGTCCATATGTCCGTGTGCGACGTCGACGACGACGGCGTCGGCGCCGGCCTCGAGCAGCGCCTCGGTTCGCGCCAGCGAGTCTTCCGCGATGCCGACGGCGGCGGCGACCCGTGCGCCACGGTCGACGGCGTCGCGGACCCAGCCGGCCTGTTCCTCGACAGCCGCGAAGCGGTGGAGCACGCCGAGACCGTCCGCGTCGGCGAGGGCGACTGCCAGGTCCGGCCCGGTGACGGTGTCCATCGCTGCCGACAGCACCGGGCGGTCGAGCGAGAGGCCCGGCGCGAGTGTCGTCGAGAGGTCGACGTCGGCGCGGCTGTCGACCGGGGAGCGCTGCGGCACTAACAGGGCGTCGCCGTAGGAGAGGCCCGTGCGAACGTCGTCCATGACCCCGACACGGTAGCGTTCGGGGCCGTATGAATCCCTCGCCACGGACTTTTCCGGGTCGCGGTCGTACTGTTCGGGAGATGGGCGACCAGAACATCGACCTGCTCGATCCCGACGCCGGCGAGGGCGAGGGGTTCGGCGACGAGTGGGAGACGGTCGACGTCGCCGACACGGAGGCAGACCGGATCGCACGGAGACGCGACCGTGAGTTCGCGCGGTTCCGCGAGCGCCTGAAGGACGCCGACCAGTTCAAGGTCGAACAGGCGGTGTTCGACGACGCCACCTTCGCGGCGCTGTACAAGCTCGTCCAGGACGGCCACGTCGACGCCTTCGGCGGGCCGATATCGACCGGCAAGGAGGCGAACGTCTACGAGGCGCTCGGCGACGGGCGGGACGTCGCGGCGAAGATCTACCGTATCAACGCCTCGAACTTCCGGCAGATGCGTGACTACCTCGACGGCGACCCGCGGTTCGAGGGGATCGGGTCGGACAAGTCGAAGGTCGTGCTCGCGTGGACCCGAAAGGAGTTCGCAAATCTCTCGCGGGCGGCGGCGGCGGGCGTCCGGGTGCCCGACCCGGTCGCCGTCGAGCGGAACGTCCTCGTGATGGAGCTCGTCGGCCACGCCGACGACCGGGCGCGGCGGCTGGCCGAGGTGGACGTCGAGAACCCCGAGACCGCCTACGAGGTGGTCCGCGAGTACATGCGACGGCTCTACGCCGCCGGCCTCGTCCACGGCGACCTCTCGGAGTACAACCTCATCATCTACGAGGGCGAACTCGTCGTCATCGACCTCGGACAGGCGGTGACGGTCCACCACCGCCGGGCAGAGGAGTTCCTGCGCCGGGACTGCCGGAACGTCGCGACGTTCTTCGGTCGACAGGGCCTCGACGTCGACCCGGACGACCTGTACGACGCCGTCACGGACGTCGACCCGGAGGTCGGGGGGGCCGCCGAAGAGCGGGCGTCGGACGCGAGCGAACAGCATTAAACGCGCGCGTCGGATAGACGGAGCATGCAGCACGTGACGATCCCGCAGGACCGCATCGGCGTCCTCGTCGGCGAGGGCGGAGAGACGATGCGGGAGATAGAGAACAGCGCCGAGGTCCGGCTCGACATCGATAGTGAGTCCGGCAGCGTCGCGGTCGAGTCGGTCGGCGATCCCGTGACCGGGATGGTCGCGCCCGACGTCGTGCGGGCGGTCGGGCGGGGGTTCTCGCCGGAGCAGGCGCTCTCGCTCCTCGACGACGACCTCCGGCGGTTCGAACTCATCGACGTCGACGCCGCGACACGGAACCAGAAGGACCTCCAGCGCCAGAAGGGCCGGCTCATCGGCGAGGACGGTCGGACGCGCGAGCTGATGGAGGAGCTGACCGGGGCGGAGGTCGTCGTCTACGGCACGACGGTGGGCATCATCGGCTCGCCGGAGGAGGTGGCAGCGGTGCGCCGCGCGGTCGAGATGATCCTCGACGGGGCGCCCCACGGCGCCGTCTACGCGTACCTCGAACGCAAGCACAACGAGCTGACAGACGGCCTCGGCCCGGCGCCGTAGCGCGTCCGCGCGACGGCGTCGGTATTTAAACGGTCGCGCGTCAAGAGATCACACGGCGCGAGCGAGGGTCGAAGGCCGCAGTCGTGCGGGGCGGTTCGACAGGTATATATAGAACCGTCGGCAATCAGCGGGTGTACTATGTCTCAGCGAATGCAGGGCCAGCCGATGATCATTCTCGGCGAGGACTCACAGCGGACACAGGGCAAGGACGCCCAGTCCATGAACATCACGGCCGGCAAGGCCGTCGCCGAGTCGGTCCGGACGACGCTCGGACCGAAAGGGATGGACAAGATGCTCGTCGACTCGACGGGCGACGTCGTCGTGACGAACGACGGCGTGACCATCCTGAAGGAGATGGATATCGACCACCCGGCGGCGAACATGATCGTCGAGGTGTCCGAGACTCAGGAAGACGAGGTGGGCGACGGCACCACGACGGCGGTCGTGATCGCCGGCGAACTCCTCGACCAGGCCGAGGAGCTCATCGACCAGGACATCCACCCGACGACGCTCGCGCAGGGCTACCGACAGGCCGCCGAGCGCGCGAAGGAGGCCCTCGAGGAGACCGCGATCGACGTCTCCGCAGACGACCGCGAGACGCTCGTCAAGATCGCCGCGACGGCGATGACGGGCAAGGGCGCCGAGAGCGCAAAGGACCGACTCGCAGAGCTGGTCGTCGACGCCGTCCTCTCCGTGCGTGACGACGAGGGGATCGACACCGACAACGTGAGCGTCGAGAAGGTCGTCGGTGGCTCAATCGACAACTCGGAGCTGGTCGAGGGCGTCATCGTCGACAAGGAGCGCGTCAACGAGGAGATGCCCTACGCCGTCGAGGACGCCAACGTGGCGCTGCTCGACGCCGCCCTGGAGGTAAAGGAGACCGAGATCGACGCCGAGGTCAACGTCACCGACCCGTCCCAGCTCGAGCAGTTCATCGAGCAGGAGGAGGCCCAGCTGAAGTCGATGGTCGACTCGCTGGTCGACGCCGGGACCGACGTCGTCTTCGTCGGTAAGGGCATCGACGACATGGCCCAGCACTACCTCGCGCAGGAGGGTATCATCGCCGTCCGGCGCGCGAAGGACTCCGACCTCTCGGCGCTGGCCCGCGCGACGGGCGCGAACGTCGTCTCGAACGTCGACGACATCACCGCCGACCACCTCGGCTTTGCCGGCTCCGTCGGCCAGAAAGACATCGGCGGCGACGAGCGCATCTTCGTCGAGGACGTCGAGGACGCACGGTCCGTCACGCTCGTCCTGCGCGGCGGCACGGAACACGTCGTCGACGAGGTCGCCCGCGCCGTCGAGGACTCACTCGGCGTCGTGCGCGTCACCCTGGAGGACGGTCAGGTTCTGCCCGGCGGTGGCGCGCCCGAGACCGAGCTCGCGCTCGAGCTGCGCGACTTCGCCGACTCCGTCGGCGGCCGCGAGCAGCTCGCGGTCGAGTCGTTCGCAGAGGCGCTGGACGTCATCCCGCGGACGCTCGCCGAGAACGCCGGGCTCGACCCCATCGACTCGCTCGTCGACCTGCGCGCCCGCCACGACGGCGGCGAGCTCGGTGCCGGTCTCGACGCCTACACGGGCGAGGTCATCGACATGGAGTCCGACGGCGTCGTCGAGCCGCTCCGTGTCAAGACGCAGGCAATCGAGTCCGCCACCGAGGCGGCTGTCATGATCCTCCGCATCGACGACGTCATCGCAGCCGGCGACCTCAAGGGCGGCGGCGACGACGGCGGCGACGACGACATGGGCGGCGGCCCGCCCGGCGGCATGGGCGGCGGCATGGGCGGCGGCATGGGCGGCATGGGCGGCATGGGCGGCGCGATGTGAGCGTCCCCACGTAACGCCACGCCGACCGACCGACGCACTGCCACTCGACCGACCGATTTTTCGAGCGCGACACGACCGACAGCGACGGGTCAAGCGACGTCGAGAGGGTCGCGGCGGCACTCGGAGTCGCCGCGCGTTCGACCGCGCGGTGTTTCGAGTCACCACGTCTGCTCGTGGTCGTCGCTCCTCACGTTCGTCGCAGACGAGCACGGTGGGAGTCGAACCACGGTCATTCCGGTCGCTTCGCTCCCTGCACTCCCTGATTCGAACCCCGTGGCTCGCTCCTCACGTTCGTCGCAGACGAGCACGGTGGGATTCGAACCCACGACCGTCGGATTAGAAGTCCGACGCTCTATCCTGGCTGAGCTACGTGCCCTCGGCGGACCGAGCCCGCGGCACGACTAAAACGCCGCGGGTTCGCGGGAGTTAACCGCCGGGCGGGCAGACAGTGAGGCGATGCCAGTCGTGGGAACGGTCGGACTGCCCGGCAGCGGCAAGGGCGAGGTGGCCGCCGTCGCGGAGTCGGAGGGAGTCCCCGTCGTGACGATGGGTGACGTGATCCGCGAGGCCTGTCGCGAGCGCGGGCTGGACCCGGCGGACCACCACGGCGAGGTCGCGCAGGCGCTCCGCGACGAGGGTGGGCCCGCCGCGGTTGCGGAGGCGTCGCTCCCACACGTCGAGCGCGCGCTCGCGGGAGCGTCTCTCGTCGTCGTCGACGGACTCCGGTCGCCCGCCGAGACCGAGCGGTTCCGCGAGCGGTTCGGCGAGGGGTTCTCTGTCCTCGCGGTCGAGGCGTCGTTCGAGACGCGTGCCGACCGCCTCGTCGAGCGCGGCCGGGACGCGACCGACGCCGACCGGGAGCGGCTGCGCGCCCGCGAGGAGCGCGAGCTCGGCTGGGGAATGGACGAGGTGATCGCGAACGCCGACCGTCGGGTCGAAAACGAGGACCGCTCGCTCGGGGCGTTTCGCGACGCCGTGCGCGAGGCGGTAGACGGGCTCCGCGGGCCCGACACGGACGCGGGGGCGGACACCCACGCCGGCACGGGGCGGGACGCGGGCGGTGTCGGTCGGTGATCTACCGCGTGGACGTCCGGGTCGTCGCGCCCGTCTCCCCGACGGAGGTAACAGAACGGGTTGCCGACGCCGTGCGTGAGCTGTTCCCCTCCGCGACGATCCGGGAGGAGCCGGGACGGGTCGTCGGCGACGGTCACGGTCTCGACGAGCTGTCGCGGCGCCTCCACGAACAGGAGATACTCGACAGCGCACGCCGGGAGTTCGACCGCCGGGCAGACGAGGACGGGTTCTCGTTCGCGCTGAAGAAGCAGGCCGCCCACGAGGGGGTCGTCAACTTCGCCGTCGGCAGCCCCGACGAACTCGGCGACATAGACGTACAGGTCACGGTCCACGAGCCGTCGGTGGCGGAGTACGTCGACCTCGTCGCGCCGGAGACGGTCGAGGGCGAGCCGGTCGACTGAGCGTTCGGCGGCGTCGGGGGCGCTCGCACCGGTAGATCTGCACACCCGGTGGGCCACCGTACCTGTAGATAGGTTTCTAAACGTGTGGAATACGCCGCACGGAGACTAAAGTAGCCGACGCGGCAGGGCTGACGCGTGGGAGATACCACACGAACGTCGGACGACATCACGCTCAGCGAGGCGACGGAGCTGGTCGCGGCTGCCGAGTCGAGGGCCGACGAGATCGGCAACCCGATGGTGATTACGGTGGCGAACTCCGAGGGGAACCTCGTCGCTCAGCACCGGATGGACGACGCGTGGCTAGCGTCGGTTTCGATCTCGCGGAACAAGGCGTACACGTCGGCGGCGCTCGACACACCGACACACGAGCTCGCGGAGCCGTCGGAACCGGGGAACTCGCTGTACGGGCTGCAGACGACCGACGAGGGACGGATCGTGGTCTTCGGTGGCGGCTACCCGCTGGAGCGCGACGGCGACGTGGTCGGCACCATCGGCGTCTCGGGCGGTGCCGTCGAACAGGACCGCGACGTCGCCGAGGCCGGCGTCGAGCGGTGGGAGGAGCTCGCCGCGACCGGGTGAGGCGGGCAGGGCAGTCGGTGACGGGACTGTCAGACCGCGACGAGCGGGGGCTCGCCGCCGGTCGCGGTCACCCGCCCCGCTACGCCAGCAGCAGCGTCAGCGCGACGGCCAGAAAGACGAGCTTCAGCGACGTGTTCAGCGCGACCACCCGCGACCCGAACTCGGGGCCCCAGACGCCGTACTGGAACGGGATCGACCGCTTGAACGTCGAGACGCCGAGACTGACGAGGCCGCCGACCAGCATCGTCGCGACGGCGGTCCGGGGCGTAAACGGGCCGCCAGCGCCGACGAGGGGGGCCACCGCCGCCGCGCCCGCCGTCGTGTCGAACGCGAACACGGCGACGACGGGAACGGCGGCGCCGGGAAGGCCGAGGAGTGCCGCAAGCGGGTCGGCAGCCGCCGTCGCGGCCCGCAGGTCGACCGCGGCGACGAGGAGCGTCACTATCGCGTAGACGACGGCCAGGCGCGGGACGATGCGGCGGACGGTCGAGCGCGTGCTCCCGAGCGCCGCCCGCGCGGCACCGCCGAGCGAGTCGGGGCGGTCGGCGGTCGCCGGTCCGCCGTCGGGCGTCGGAGTCGGGTCGTCGGTGGGGTCGGAAGCCGGGGGCGAGAGCAGGAGCGCACCGCCGACCAGACCCGCGAGGGTGATACCGAGGGCGACGGCGGCGCGCGCACCGACGTAGAGCACGCCGACCCGAGCACCGAGAATCGGGATCAGGACGGGGACGTAGAACGTGAACAGGTGCTGGACGAAGCCGAAGAACGTGTTGACGGTGACGGCGACGAGCGTCTGACGGTCGGAGAGCCGCCCGGACTCCCGGAAGTCGGCGAGCATCCCGTAGCCCGCCGTCGTCGAGGCGGCGGTGGTGAGGATCGCCGTCCCCGCCTCGTCTGGGAGGTTCGCGGGGGCGGTCAGGTGTCGCGAGAGGCCGGCGACGCGCTCGACCGCCCCGAGTTCGACCGCGACGTTCGCGAGAAAGACACCGACGGCGACGAGGGCGGCGATACGCAGGACCCGGACGACCACCTCGACGACGAGCGCGGGGTCGAGCGTCTGGAGCAGCGCCACGATCATGCCTCGGGCGCGGGCCACATATCGACGTCGGTCGGGCGGTCTCGCCCGCGGGCGCAGCGTCCCCCGGAGCGTCTCGTGCCGACGAGACGGGCGACGGCCCGGCGTGCCGGAGACATCGCGGGGCGGAGCCGACGGGCCGGTGAGTTCGGCGCGCGGCCCGTCGCCGCGGGACGTTCGGGCGTCGAACCGGGACCGAGTGACAGCGGCGCAGACGGTCGGCACACCGCACTGGCCCGTCGGGTCAGGCGAGCAGCCGGACGGCGGCGAACAGCACCACCACCCCGAGCACGTCACAGACGTTCGTGACGACCGGGACGACGACGTCGTCGGGGTCGAGGCCGAGGCGGTACGAGGCGTAGGTGGCACCGAGCGCGACGACAACCGCGAGGACGGCGAGCGCCAGCCCCGCAGCGACTGCCACCCGGACCACCGCGACGAGGGGCAGACGCGTGCCGCCGGTGACGGCGGCCATGAGCCACGCGCCAGCGCCGACGACGGGGAAGACGGTGGCCGCGAGACCGAGCGTCGCCAGCGCGTTTCCGACGAGAACCTCGCTCTCCGGGTCGAACGCGAGCAGGCCGAGGTGGAGCGCCGTCGAGAGCCGCGATGCGAGGACGCTCCCGAGGTTCCCCGCCGTGCCGATCGTGACCGGCACGAGGACGAGGATCGCGGGCGAGCGCAGGAGTGTCGACTCGAACCCGCCCAGCACCAGCCCGCTTCCGACCTCGACGAGCGTCAGGAGGAGGAGGAGTGGCAGGGTGGCGCGCGTTATCGCCCGGACGCTCCAGTCGGTGGCCGTCACGTCACGCGCCCCCGAACAGCCCCGTCGTGCGGACGGCGCGGACGGCGAGGAGGAGGAAGGCGACCCCGAACACGTCGCCTGTCGTCGTCACCAGGGGCCCGACCAGCGCGTCCGGGTCGTACCCCCGACGGTAGCCCGCGAACACCGCCGTCACGACGACGGCGGTGAGCGTCGTCCCAGAGAGCAGCCCCGCGAGCAGCGCCACCGCGACGAGACCGGAGAGCGGTGCGGGCGCGGGGCCGGAGAGCACCGAGAGCGCCGCGAAGGCGACGACGGCGGCGAACGCGCTCGCGAGCAGGCCGTTCGCCAGTGCCGCGGCGCACGCCCGCACCAGCCGGTCGTCGGCGTCGGCGATTCGCGGTGTGATCATCCCCTGGTGGAGCGCGGTGGCGACGCGCGCGCCGAGCGACGAGTAGACGTTCCCCCGCGTCGCGAGGAGCGCGGGCACGAGAACGAGGAGACCAGGGACAGCGGCGAAGTCCGCGCGCAGGCCGCCGAGGACGACGCCGGCGACTAAGCCGCCGACGAGGCTGGCCGTGATGGCGGGCAGGGCCTCGCGGTAGGCGTCGCGCGCGACCCGCCCGAGGCTCATGAGCGAGGTGGCTGCGGCCAGCGGGGTAAACGCGTCGCTCACGTGGTGCGGGAGACGCGACCGCACGAGGAGACGGCGGCGCGGGGGGTCGCCGGCTCACCGTGTCACGGCGAGCGCGACGGCTGCCAGCGTCGCGACGGCGGCGGCGCCCGCGAGCGCCGAGAACGCGACCCGGAACGTCGAGACGTCCGAGAGATAGCCGACGACCGCCGGCGCCGCCGCCGCCGAGACGAGCATCACGGTCCGGACGACGCCGAGCGTTCCGCCAGCCACGTCGTCGGGGATTGCGGCCACGAGGTGGGTGTCGCGAACGGGACGGAAGCCGTGGAGGCCGACGCCCAGACCCAGCACCGACGCGCCGAGGGCGAGCACCCCGGAGCAGAGGACCAGGGCGGCGAGGCAGACGGCTGCGAGGCCGAGGAGCGCCGCGACGACGCGGAGCGACCCCACGCGGTCGGCGAGGCCACCGGTGAACGGCTGGACGCCGGCGGCGAGGAAGAACCCCGAGTAGAGGAGGCTCGCCGTCTCCGCGGTCAGGTTCGCGCCGTCGCTGAGATAGAGCGGCAGGAAGGAGATCAGACCGTTGATGACGAACGCGGCGACGACCGCGAGCACGGAGAACGAGAAGAACCGCGGGGCGCGGAAGGCCACGAGGTACGTGTGTATCCCGGCGTCGTCCCCGGTGTCGGCGGCGGGGGCGGGCGCCCGCGACGCGACACGGCGGCGGAAGGCGAGGCCGAGCGCCAGCGCGGTGACGGCGCCGCCGAGGAAGAGCAGGCGCCAGTCGACCGCCGCCGCGAGGACGACGGCGACGAGCGCCGGGGCGACGACACCCGCCGACTCGCCGACGGTGTCCATCACCCCGAGTGCGCCGCCGGTCCGGTCGGCGTACACCGTCGAGAGCAGGGTGATCGCGACGGTCTTGTGCGCGCCGGTGCCGACGCCGACGAGCACGACGGCGACGACGAGAACGGGGAACGCCGGCGCGAGAAAGAGCAGCGCGGCACCGAGCGCGGCGACCACCGCCCCGCCGGCGATGACGGCGACGGCCCCGACCCGGTCGGCGAGCGCACCGGACGGGAACTGCATCGCGGCGTAGCCGACGAGCAGGCCGGTGAACACCAGCCCGAGTTGGGTGTTCGAGACGGCGTACGTCTCGCGGAACGTGGGAAAGAGCGGCGGCAGGACGTAGCGCAGGAACTTCGCGAGAAACCACAGTCCCGCCGTGAGCGCGAGGACGTCGAGCGTCGACAGGCGCTCGCGCAGGGCGACCAGGCGTGCCGGCGCGAGCGTCGACACCCGACTACCCGAACGGGCCGGCGCCGCCCATCCCGCCGCCCTGGTCGCCCATCTTGCGCATCATCCGCTGGAGGTCGCCGTCACCCATCCCCTGGAACTGCTTGAGCGTCCGCTCCATCATCCGGTGCTGTTCGAGCAGGTCCCGGACGAGGTCCGTCTCGACGCCCGCGCCGCGGGCGATACGGACCGTTCGCTCCTTTCCGACGACGCGGGGGTTCTCGAGCTCCGCCGCCGTCATCGAGTCCATCACCACCTCGAAGCTGCGCAGCCGATCCTGTGTGACGTCCATCGCGTCGTCCGGGAGCTGGTCCATCATCCCGCCGCCCAGGCCGGGGATCATGTCCATCACCTGGTCGAGCGGCCCCATCCGGTCCATCGCCTGCATCTGCTTGCGCATGTCCCGGAGGGTGAACTCCCCCTCCAGCATGTCCTCCGGGTCCCAGTCGTCTTCCGCGTCGTCCGTCTCGGCCATCGCGCGCTCGACGCGCTCGGCGAGCTGCTGGAGGTCGCCCATCCCGAGCAGCCGGGAGACGAAGCCGCTCGGCTCGAACCGCTCGACGTCCTGGACCGTCTCGCCGGTGCCGAGGAAGGCGATCGAGGAGTCGGTCTGGTCGACCGCGGTGAGTGCGCCGCCGCCTTTGGCCGTGCCGTCCAGCTTGGTGACGACCACGCCGCCGACCCCGACGGCGTCGTCGAACTCGCGGGACTGCTCGCGGGCGCCCTGCCCGATCGCGGCGTCCATGACCAGCAGCGAGCGGTCCGGGGAGACCGCCCGCTCGATCTCCTCGATCTCGTCGATCAGGTCGTCCTCCAGGGCGTGTCGACCCGCGGTGTCGACGATGTGGACCTCGGCGTCCTCGGTCGCCGCCAGCCCGTCGCGGGCGATCTGGACCGGGTCGTCCTCGTCCGGGTCGCCGTAGAACGCCACCTCCGCGCGCTCGCACATCTGCGCTGCCTGGTCGTAGGCGCCGGGACGGAACGTGTCGGTCTGAACCACGGCGGGCCGGAGGCCCTTCTTCGAGAACCACCACGCCATCTTCGCCGCGGTGGTGGTCTTGCCCGACCCCTGGAGCCCCGCGAGCATGATCGTCTGTGGCTCCAGCGGGATCTCGGTCGAGTCGCCGACGAGGTCGACCATCTCCTCGTAGACGATCCGGAGGACGTGGTCGCGGGCGCTCGTCCCCGCCGGCGGCTCCTCCTCCAGCGCGCGCCGCTCGATTGCGTCGGAGAGGGCGGTGACGAGGTCGACGGCGACGTCGGCCTGGAGGAGCGAGCGCTGGATCTCGCGGACGACGTTCGTGACGTCCTCCTCGGAGACGCGGGACTGCCCTCGCAGGTCGTCGAGGGTTCCGCGCAGCGAACTCCCGAGGTCGTCGAGTACCATACCGACCCGTCGCCGCCCGCGGCGTAAATGCTTGTGCTATGCACGGACGGTCGCGAAGTGTGATGCACGCCCCAGGAGAGTGCGCCGACCCGCGTGACCCGCCCTACTCGCCCAGCAGGTCCGCAACCAGCGCTTCGGGGTCGAACCGCCGCAGGTCGTCGTAGCCCTGCCCGGTTCCGAGGAAGAGTACCGGCTTGCCGGTCACCTGCGCCACCGAGATCGCCGCGCCGCCCTGCGAGTCCGCGTCGGCCTTCGTCAGCACCGCGCCGTCGACCGCGGCGGCGTCGTCGAACTCCGCCGCGCGGCGCACCGCGTCCTGTCCGGCGACCGCCTCGTCGACGAACAGCGTCATGTCCGGGTCGACCACACGGCCGATCTTCGAGAGCTGCTCCATCAGGTCGTTCGAGGTGTGGAGCCGCCCCGCGGTGTCGCCCAGCACCACGTCGACGTCGTTCGCCTCGGCGTACTCGACGGCGTCGTAGACCACGGCGGCGGGGTCACCGCCCTGCTCGTGGGAGATGAGCTTCAGTCCGAGCGCGTCGGCGTGCTCGCGGATCTGCTCGTTCGCCCCGGCGCGGTAGGTGTCGCCGTTCGCGAGGACGACCGAGAGGCCGCGCTCCTGGAGGTACCGACCGAGCTTCGCGATCGTCGTCGTCTTGCCGACGCCGTTGACGCCGGTGAACACGATCGTGACCGGCGTCTCGGTCTCGGCGACGGCCTCGTCGAAGTCGAACTGTCCGACGCGGATCACCTCGACCAGCGCCTCGCGTAGCGCCTCGCGGACGAGACCGGCGGTGGTGTCGACCTGCTTGCGGGTCTCGCCGATCAGCTCCTCGCGCACCCGGTCGAGAATCGTCTCGGCGACGCCCATCTCGACGTCGCTCTCGATCAGCGCCATCTCCAGGTCCCAGAGCGGCTCCTCGAGGTCCTCCTCCTCGATGACGATCCGTCCGGTCGCGTAGGCCTTTGCACGGGTGAGCCGACCAGCCGGCGAGCCGTCGTCGTCGGCGTCGTCGACGTCGTCCGCCGACACGGGGCGCTCCGGGCGCTCTGACTCGGACTCGTCGACGTCGTCAGCCGCCTCCTCTGCGGCGGCTTCGGCGTCCTCGCGGAACGAGTCGAGCCTGTCTTTCAGTCCGTCGAACACGGCCCTTACTCGTCGCCCTGCTGTTGCATCTGCTGCATCTGCTGTTGCTGCATCTGTTGCTGGAGCTGCTGGGCCTCGGACTCCAGTTCGTCCTGCTCGTCCTCGAGCTCCTCGACGTCGGCCCGGAGCTCGTCGATCCGGTCGTCGAGCCGGTCGCGCTTGCGCTCGAGCGCCTCGACCGCGTCGGTCTGGTCCTGTTCTGCGGCGTAGTCGCCGCCGAGGTCGACTATCACCTCGTCGATGTCTTCGACCGTCGCGCGGACGTACGCGCCGCCGCCGAGCGGCACCTGGACGACCGAGCCGGTGTCGAGCCGGTCGAGCGCGTCGGTGGCCTCGTCGATCTCGCGCTGCTCCACGCGGGCCGCCTCGATCTCTGCCCGGACGGCCTCGACCTCCTCCTCGACGGCTTGGATCGCCTCGGAGAGCTGCTGGAGCTGCTGACGGCCCTGACCGCCGCCGCCGCCGCCACCGAGACTCACGCCGGGACCTCCTCGGCTGTCGGCTCCGGCTCGTCGAGGTCGATCTGTGTGCGCTTGAGGCCGTGTTCGCTCCCCAGTTCCGCGTAGACACGCTCGGTCGCGACAGCCGCGTTCGGCGCCTCGACCGTCTTGCTGAACGGCTGGGCGCCGCCGCGGGCCTGGTAGTGGCCGCTGACGCTGAACTCCATACCAGAACGTGGGCGAGCGGCGGGGAAAAGTCCTGTTATGCCCCTGGAGCCGGGTGCGGCGGGGAGACCGACCCGCCCGGGCGCCGAACACCGCCGACGAGTCCCGGACCGGCAGACGGCGGCGATCGGCGACCGCGTCACCGGCTAGACGTAGCCCAGCGCGTCCTCGACACGACCGAGTTCGGGGCCGGTCGTGTCGGCACCGACGGCGTAGCCGCTCGCCGTCGTGAGCAGACCGGAGCCGACGAGCGGGGCGCCGTAGTTGACCGTTCCGACGTCGGCGGGGACGCCGAGGAGCGACTCGATCGCCTCCAGCTCCGGCTCGCGGGCCTTCGGGTGACAGAGGACGCCGCGGTCGGTGGCGACGGCGGCGGTGCCGACCGTCCGGACGTCGGCGAGATCGCCGCGTTCGACCGGGACCCCGAGCGCCTCGCCGACGACGCCGACTGCCTCGTCGGAGAGGTCGGGGTGGACGTACGCGCCGGCGTCGTTCACCAGGACGACGTTGCCGGCGGCGTTCACCCGTCCCGGGAGCCGGCGGACCGGGCGGTCGGTCGCGTCGGCGACCCGGTCGCGCTCGGCGTCGGTGGCCCGGCTCGAGAGGACGAACCCGTTGCCGTTGCCGATAGCGAGTGCGCCGACCGTCGCGGAGCCGCCGACGGTCGTCCGGACCGCCTCGGCCCCGAGTTCGTCGGCCAGCCCCGCGACCACGTCGTCCTCGGCGTCCGGTCGTACCAGTAGGTGTTCGTCCGTCGCGGCGGCGAAGACGCCGACGTAGGGTGAGCCGGCGAACGATGCGCGGAACACGCGGTCAGTCGGCTGGCTCGGCCTCGACGACGGCCGAGCCGTCCTCGACGAACCGGGCGGCCCGGACGCGGAGCCGGCCCGGCGGCTTCCCGCGGCCCCGTGCCCAGACCGTCTCGTTGAGCGACGGGTCCAGCCGGACCGCGCCCTCGTCGACGTCGAAATGTCGGGCGAGATGCTCGCGGATGATCGTCATCGCCGCGCCGGCGCGTTCGCCGACCGGCTTCGACTTGGCCGTGCCGAGCGGGACCGTGACGACCCGCTCGTCGAAGTCGCTTGCGCTCACGAGACTACTCGTCCGTGTCCGACCGCCGCCAGTGGCGGCGTTTCGGGTTGCGCTGGACCTCCATGTTCGTCTTCATCATCACCCACGCCGGGACGCGGCTGTTCTGCCGCTCCAGCTTCGCCAGCCGCTTCTTTTTCGCCTTTGACTTCTTGCTCATGGTATGTTGAGTTCCACTGGATCACATATCAACCTGTCCTTCCGGGGCGCCGGTCTACCGCGCCTCGTGCTCGGCGGCGAGTGCCCGGAGCCGGTCGATCCGGTCCTCCGTGGGCTGGTGTGAAACGGCCACTCGTGGGGGTCCTCCGGCGCGAGCGACGCCCAGCCGGCGAAGACGACCACGGGCACCGCGGCGGCGAGCGAGACACGGGCCGAGACGCACGGCGGCCTCGGGAACCGTCCGCAGTTCGGCCGAGCGGGACGCGCTCAGCCGCCGGTACCGCGGCCCGTCGCCGTCGAGGCCACTGCACCGGGTGGACGGCGTCGACCCGGAGCGACCCGACGTCCGGGTCGGTCTCGTCGACCAGGACCTGTGCGCGTTCCCCTCCGGGCGTCGTCCAGCCGCGCGAACACGACGTGCGCGAGCGCGTGGCCGCGCTCCTCGAAGCCCGCAGCGACCGTCTCGCGCCCGACGGCGTCGCCGAGTGTCGAGAGCACGTCGCCGTCTCCGCGGACACCGGCCCGCGCGACCCGGACGGTGGGACGGGTCGACGCGACGGCGTCGTGTGCGTCGTCGGGAGCCGCGTCGCGGAGGGGTTCAGCGTCGGGTGGGCGTCTGCGGGGCGGCCCGGTCGGACCCGAGCGCGGCCAGCGGGTCCCGGAGCGTGACGGCGACGAACGGGCGCACCGGCGGCGGGTGGGGTCGGACGGAGCTGTCTGCGGCGCCGCCGGAAGACGACGCAGGAGCCGGGGGACGCAAGGCTTTCACCCGGCGACGGCAGAAGACGGAGTATGACAGACGACGAGCCCTACGAGTTCTCGACCGGAGAGGGCTTCGAGGACACGGACTACGACGCGTTCACCCTCGACCCGGACACGGCGCTCGACCCCGACGAGGTCGGCCTCGACTCCCGGGTGCTGACCGACATCCTCGACGGGCGGCAGACGCCGGACGAGAACGTCGACCCGGAGGAGCTGCTCGACGTCGGCCTCTCGTACGTCGGCATCCAGCGGTTCGAGGAGGCGACAGAGACCCTGGAGCGGGCGGCCCGCTTCGCCGAGGACGACCTGATCGCACAGGAGGCGTGGGTGAACAAAGGCGTCGCGCACGCCGAGCTAGAGGAGTACGACGAGGCGATCGGTGCCTACCGCGAGGCGCTGCGCGTCGACGAGGACTCCGAACACGCCGCGAGCGCGGAGACGAACCTCGCGTACGCGCTCTGGGAGTTCGGCCACACGGAGGAGGCGCTCGAACACGCCGAGCGCGCGGTCGAACTCGACCCGCGGTTCGCACAGGCGTGGTACAACCGCGGGTTCTTTCTCGCCGAGCGGGGCCTGTACGAGGAGGCCGTCGACGCCTTCGACAACGCCGTTCGTCTCGGGATGCGCTCGGCGGAGGTCCACGAGGAGCGTGCCCGCGCGCTCGACGAACTCGGCGAGCGCGAGGCCGCCGAGGAGGCACAGACCCGCGCCGACGAGCTCCGAGAGGAGCGCGAGCAGCGTCTCGTCGACGAGGGCGGCGAGCGCGAGCCGTCGCGCTGATGTCGACGGAGGTGCTGTTACGCGAGCGCGAGACGCCAGAGGGACTCCTCGTCTCGGTCTGTGACGCCGACTGTCTCGGCGAGACGTTTGCACACGACCGCGGCGAACTCGAGGTGACGGAGGCGTTCTACGGCGGCGCGGCGGCGGAGCCGGCGGAGCGCGACCGGGTCGTCACCAGCCTCCGTCGCGCGACGACGGCGAACCTCGTCGGCGACCGGGCCGTCGGGCTGGCCGTCGAGGCCGGCCTCGTCGACGAGAACCGGGTGCTGGAACTCGACGGAACCCGGCACGCACAGCTGGTTCGCCTCTGAGACGGGACGGACCGACGGAGTGTAGTGTCTCGCGCCGTCAGTCCTAATATGGCCACGCACGAGCAGACGTCCCCACTCGACGTCGCGTCGCTACGGGCGGAGTTCCCGGTGCTGGAGCGCCGCGTCGGCGGCGACGTGACGAGCCCGGGAGAGAGCGAGGACGACGACCAGCCGCTCGTCTACCTCGACAACGCGGCGACGAGTCAGACGCCGCGGGCCGTCGTCGAGGCGATGAGTGACTACTACTACAGCTACAACGCCAACGTCCACCGTGGCATCCACCACCTGAGTCAGGAGGCCTCGGTCGCCTACGAGGAGGCCCACGACCGGGTGGCCGAGTTCATCGGGGCCGAGGGGCGCGAGGAGGTCGTCTTCGTGAAGAACGCCACGGAGGCGGAGAACCTCGTCGCCTACGCCTGGGGACTGAACGAACTCGGGCCGGGCGACAAGGTGGTGCTCACGCAGATGGAACACCACGCCTCGCTGGTGACCTGGCAACAGATCGCCAAGCGGACCGGCGCCGAGGTGGAGTACCTGCGGGTCACCGAGGACGGCTACCTCGACATGGACCACGCCCGCCAGGCGATCGACGAGTCGACGGAGATGGTGTCGTTCGTCCACGTCTCGAACGCACTCGGAACGGTCAATCCCGCCGCCGAGCTGACCGACCTCGCCCACGAGGTCGGCGCCTACGCGTTCGTCGACGGCGCACAGTCTGTCCCGAACCGACCGCTCGACGTCGGCGACATCGACTGTGACTTCCTCGCGTTCTCCGGCCACAAGATGTGTGGGCCGACCGGCATCGGCGTGCTGTACGGGAAGGAGGCGCTGCTGGAGGAGATGGATCCGTACCTCTACGGCGGCGAGATGATCCGGTCGGTAGACTACGACGACTCCACGTGGGAGGAGCTCCCGTGGAAGTTTGAGGCCGGCACGCCGCCGATCGCGGAGGCCGTCGGTCTCCACGCGGCCTGCGACTACCTCGACGACATCGGGCTGGAGCGGGTTCAGGCCCACGAAGAGGCGCTCGCGAGCTACGCCTACGACCGTCTGACCGAGTTCGACGACGTGACCGTCTACGGCCCGCCGGGCGACGACCGCGGCGCTCTCGTGGGGTTCAATCTCGACGGCGTCCACGCCCACGACCTCTCGTCTATCTGTAACGACCACGCCGTTGCTATCCGCGCGGGCGACCACTGTACCCAGCCGCTTCACGACACGCTCGGCGCCGCCGCGTCGGCGCGGGCCTCGTTCTACCTGTACAACACCCGCGAGGAGGTCGACGCGCTGGCCGAGGCCGTCGACAACGCGCGTCGGCTGTTCGCGTAGGTACACGACGGGACCGCCCGCGTCGGGTCGCCGTCGGCGTTCGCGGCCCGACGACACGAAGCCGCCGGCGGACGGTGCGGTATCGGGCCGGAGCGGAGGGCGACCGGGACGGCGGCGTCTGCCCGCCGGTCCGGGAGTCGCGGGGCGGCACGACACCCTTTTGCCCGCCACTCCCGAAACTCACGTACCATGGGTATGGGCTCGGACATGTACCGGCAGCAGATCCTCGATCACTACCGCAACCCGCGGAACTACGGGGAACTGCCGGACCCGACGTTCAGCCACGCGGGCGAGAACCCCTCGTGTGGCGACGAGATTCGGGTGGACGTGACGCTGGACGACGACGAGGTGATACGACAGGCGTCGTTCACCGGCGACGGCTGTGCTATTTCGCAGGCCGCGGCGTCGATGCTCACCGGCGAACTCGTCGGGATGACTGTCGACGAGCTGGAGGCACTGGACCGCGACGACGTCCTCGAGCTCCTCGGCGTCGACGTGACTCCGATGCGGGTCAAGTGCGCCGTTCTCGCCGAGAAGGTCGCGCAGGACGGAGCGCGGATCCACCGCGGCGAGGCCGACGTCGACCGGACGACCACCGAGTAGCCGCTACTCGGGCTTGAGGCCGCCGTCCTGAACCCGCATCACGGCCTCACCGTCGGCGAGGTTCGGCGCGTCGACCAGACGGACGATACGCTTGTCGTTTTTCGACTTGCGGAGGTAGATCCGGAACGTCGACTTGTGCCCGAGGATGTTGCCGCCGATCGGCTGGGTCGGGTCGCCGAAGTAGGAGTCGGGGTTGGAGGCGACCTGGTTCGTGACGAGGACGGCGGTGTTGTGGAGGTTGCCGACCCGGTCGAGGTCGTGGAGGTGTTTGTTCAGCTTCTGCTGGCGTTCGGCGAGTTCCCCCCGACCGACGTACTCCGCGCGGAAGTGGGCGGTGAGCGAGTCGACACAGAGCAGGCGGATCGGCCGCGCCGTCTCGGCGTGGTCGCTCGCGAGGTCTTCGGCCTTCTCCGCCAAGAGCATCTGGTGGTTGGCGTTGAACGCCTTCGCGACGTGGATGTGGTCGAGGAACGACTCGAGCAGCGCCTCCATCGCCTCGTCGTCGCCGGGCGACCCCTCGATGTCGCGGCGCTCTAGCTCGTCGGCGATGATCGCGTCGTCCAGCCCACGCACCATGTCGTCGATGCGCTCCGGACGGAACGTGTCCTCACTGTCGACGAAGATCGCGGCGCCGTCGAGTCCGCCGTGGTCGCGGGGCAGCTGGACGTTGACCGCCATCTGGTGGGTGACCTGCGACTTGCCGGCGCCGAACTCGCCGTACACCTCGGTGATCGACTGTGTCTCCATCCCGCCGCCGAGCAGGTCGTCCACCTCGTCGATCTGCCACGACAGCTTGCCGATCTCGCGTCGCCGCTCGAGCACCGTCGCGCCCGTCTCGAAGCCGCCGACGTCGGCGGCCTCGCGCGCGGCCTGGATGATGTCGCCCGCCGTCGAGTCGCCGACGTCGGCCTGCTGTGAGAGCTCGCCGGCGCTCGCGACGGCGATGCTCTGGAAGGTGTCGAATCCCGCGTCGGTCAGCTTGTCGGACGTCGCCGGACCCACACCCGGCAGACTCTCGAGGTCCTCCTGTGGCACGAACCGGAGTAGCGCGTCACCGGTATTAAACCCACGCAGCTCCGTTCACACCAAAGTGAAAGTGGTCACTCCCACGGGTGACCGCCGCGGCTGTCGGGCCACAGCGGGTACCAGTACGACTCGTCGTCCTCGACGCCGAGTTCCCCGTCGAGGACGGACCGGAGCTTGAACTCCAGCTGGTTGTCACGCTCGTGGCCGCCGCGCGGCGCGAACGGGTAGTAGGCGCCACGGCGGAAGGAGTAGACCCAGTACGCGCGGCCCCGGTCGCCGTCCCGGGTCGGCTCGAACGCGAAGACGGCGGCGAGAAGCCGGGAGCCGTAGCCGCGCTCGACGAATGTGTCGGCGGCGAAGTGGACACTCGTCACGAGGTCCTCCGGGTCGGGGTCCGACAGCACGACCCAGTCGTAGCCGTGGTCGTCGGTCGTCCGGCGGAACGTCGTGCCCGTCTCGTCTGCGCCCGCCCGCAGGATCGACTCGACTTCGTCGACGGCGTCCGCGAAGTCGGTGGCGCCGACGTCGGCGAAACAGAGCGCCGCCGCGTCCGCCGGAACCATGCCGAGGTCGGCCTCCATCGTCACGTACGCCGTCGACATCCCCCAGAGGTCCTCCGGGTCGGCAGCACTCGTCGCGTCCCGCTCCGCACGCACCCCGAGCACCTCGCGAATCGTGTTCAGGAGACCCATGACAGGAGGTGGTGCGAGGGGGGCAAGGCGGTTACGGCACGGGGCGCGTTCGCCGTGTCACGCCGGGGCAGACCACACGCGTCGCGGGGAGCCGTCCGTCCCGGGCTCACCGCGCCTCGAGGTCGCGCTCCAGCTCCCGCAGCCGCTCGACACGTCGCTCCGTCGGCGGGTGTGTCGAGGCGATACGGCCGATGAACCCGCTCCGGATCGGCAGGATGAAGAACGCGTTCATCTCGGCCTGCTCGCGCATGTCCTCTTTCGGCACCCGGTCCATCCGCCCGTCGATCGTCAGGAGTGCGGACGCGAGCGCCCCCGGTCGGCCCGTGATCGAGGCGGCACCGCGGTCGGCGGCGTACTCGCGGTAGCGCGACAGCGCCCGGACCAGGAGAAAGGAGACGACCCAGACGAGCAGGGAGACGCCGATCGCCACGATCACCCGCCCGCCGCCGTTCCGGTCCCGGCCGCCGGCGAACAGCCAGCCCCACCGGACGACGAGGAGCGCCAGCGTCGACAGGAACGAGGCGATCGTCATCACCATCACGTCGCGGTTCTTGACGTGTGCGAGTTCGTGTGCCAGCACGCCCTCCAGCTCGTCGTCGTCGAGGGACCGGAGCAGTCCCTTCGTGACACAGACGGTCGCCGAGGACTGCGAGCGACCCGCCGCGAAGGCGTTCGGCACGCTGGTGTCGGCGACGGCCACCGTCGGCTTCGGCACGTCCGCCTGCTGCGAGAGCCGTCCGACCGTCGCATGGAGGCCTGGGTACTCGTTCTCGCTCACCTCCGTCGCGCCCATCGAGTACAGCGCCAGCTTGTCCGAGAACAGGAGCTGTGCGAGGCTGAACAGGCCCATCACGACGACGATGCCGAGCAGTCCGACGCCGTACGCGGCCAGGGCGCCGATGAACACGACGTACAGGACACCGAGCAGGAGCATCGTGACGAGCATCCGCGCACGCAGCCCCCAGTCGGCCTTCCACTCCATGCCTCGGGGTAACCGCCGCGGCGATTAAACACTCTCGGCTTCTGGTCGCGGGCCGCGTGGCTCGCCACTCGCCGGGGCGTCGCCCGCTCGGGTCCGTGTCGGTCTCGCGCCACGTACTCCGGGGCGCTTTTGAACGCCGGGGAGCGACTACCGACGATGAGTTCCGGGCGGTTCTGTCCGCGCTGTGGCGACACCGTGCCCGACCGGTCGGAGCCGCTGCCGGACGCAGCGCGCGACGGACGGGCAGCGGCGCTCTGTGACGCCTGCTACCTCGACGACTTCGACCTCGTGGACGCACCGGAGCGGATCGAGGTGCCGGTCTGTGCGACCTGTGGCGCCGTCCGGCGTGGCAGCTCGTGGCGCGACGTCGGCGCGCGGGACTACACCGACGTCGCGGTCGACGCCACCCGCGAGGCGCTGGGCGTCCACGTCGACGCCCGTGCCGTTGAGTGGGGGGTCGACCCGGAGCAGGTCGACGAGAACACCGTCCGGATGCGGTGTCGGTTCACCGGCGTCGTGCGCGAGACGCCGGTCGAGGCGGAGGCGACGGTCGACGTGAAGATGTCGCGGGGAGCCTGTGACCGCTGTGGCCGGATCGCCGGCGGCTACCACAACGCCCTCGTCCAGGTGCGTGCCGTTGGCCGGACGCCGACGGGCGAAGAGCGGTCCCGTGCCGTCGACCTCGCCCACGCGTACGTCGCGGAGCGCGAGGCGACGGGCGACCGGAACGCGTTCGTGACGGAGGTAGACGAACACGCCGACGGGGTCGACGTGAAGATATCGACGGCGCAGATGGGCCAGGGCGTCGCGACCCGGGTCACGCGCGAACTCGGCGGGACAGCCGAACACCACCCGACGCTCGTGACGGAGGACGAGGACGGCGACGAGGTGTACCGCGTCACCTACGCCGTCCGCCTGCCCGCGTTCACCCCCGGCGACGTGGTCGACCCGGGGGACGGCGGCGGGCCGGTACTCGTCCGTGGCGTCGGCGACCGGGTGACCGGCGTCCGGCTGGCGTCGGGCGAGCGCTGGACGTCGTCGCGCGAGGCCGGACTCGACCCCGACGCCCGGAAGGTCGGCGAGCGGTCGGACGCGGTCGAGACGGCGCTGGTCGCGGTCGAGGACGACCACGCGGTCCGGGTGCTCGACCCGAAGACGTACGAGACGGTGAGCGTGCCGCGCCCCGACCACCTCGACGCCGACGCCGAGACCGTGCCGGTGCTGCGGAGCCGGGCCGGACTCCACGTGCTGCCAGAGACGTAGCCGTGCGTCCGGAAGCGCCCCGCGTTACTGTGTCACGCCGTACGCGTGTGCTGCCGCACGGAGCTCTCGTTCGGTGCAGCCGGCCATCCGTGCCGCCCGGCGGTCCGACAGTGTGCCGCTCCGGTACAGCTCCAGCGCCGTGTTGAATCCTCGCGGAGTCACGACGATCGCGCGTCTGGCTCTTCCGATGTAATCCTGTCGAAAAGTAACCAGAACTGCAAAAAAACTGAACGCGCGGTTTCTCAACACCACGACTGTCGTCCGACTGCCCGCGAGCGTGTCTGGCACCCGTCAGCCGTCGCTCCACACGTCCGAGAGCGGGTGGTCGCCGGCGTCGGAGCCGTTCGACGCCCCCGAGTGCTCCGGACGACCGCGCGAGCGGCGCGCTCCCCGGCGACTCGGACACCCCGGCGGGCGCCGCGCCGGCGTCCAGCGGCGGCAGGTCCGGGATCGACGTCCGGTCGACCGCGGCGAACCAGTCGGGAAGGGCACCGCGCGCGGTCGACGGGTGTCGAGCGCTCGCCGAGCAGGATACAGCGGTAGTTCGACTTCCCGCGGATACCGCCACGTCGTCGAGCAGCGGGTCCTCTGCGACGGCGTCGAGCTGTGACACCTGCGGGGTGGTGTAGTACGCGCCGACGGGCCGAGCCGGGTCGGCCTCGTCGGGCCGGCGAGCGGCGCCGGCGACGGCGCGCGGACGAGAACCACGTCGTTGCCGGCGGCGAAGGCGTCGGCGACCCGCGAGAGCGTCGTACGCCGGGTCCCGCGGTACGACGGCGCCGGAGACCCGTCGGGGACCTGGGACGAGGTCACGACAGCGCCGCCACGTCCGCTGCGGTCGCGTCCCGGTCCTCCGGCAGTGCCTCGACGCAGTCGAAACAGAGGAGATGGTCGGTCCCGTCGGCGAGCGTCAGCGCCATTCCGCCGGGCGACTCGCCGGTGGTCCACAGCGTCTCCGCGCCGCCGCCGACCGCGACACGAGTACCACAGCCGTCACACGTCCGCTTCGCCATGACGGGCCGAACGCGCTCCGGCTGAAAAGTCCTCGCCCGTCCAGCCGGGCGAGCAGGGCCGGTCTGTCGGGGCGGGCGAGACGGCGCCGGCGCGCGGCGGCACTTCCACACGCTTTAGCCGGTGGCGGTCCAGTCGGAGACGTGAGTGTGTTCGCCCGCGTCCGTACGGCTGCGCTGGCGCCGCCAGGCCACCCCGCGGCGCCGAGCGCGGCATGAGTGTCCCGCCGCAGTACGGCGAGACGTGGGTGTACGAGTCTATCGTCGGGGCGCTCCCCGGGATAGACCTCTCCGAACCCCAGGCGGTGGCGATCCAGCTCGGCCTGTTCGAGGTCGCCGTGCTGGTCCTCGGCTGGTACTACGCCCTGCCGAGGGCGGTGCTCGCCGGCACGGTCGCCGTCGCGGTTGCCGCCGTCGGGAGCGTCGCGATGCTTCGGTTCAGCCGCGAGACGCGCGGTGTCCCCCTGCCGGACCCGTACCGCCGCCTGCTGTTCGGGTCCAGTGTCGAGGTGGTGCTCGCCGTCCTGGCGTTCGTCGCGCTCGTCACCCACGTCTTCGTCTTCGACCCTCAGCTGTTCGGCGACCTGTTCGGCGCCGACCCGCCAGTCGTCGTCGTCTACCTCACCCTGCTGGTGCTGTGGGACCTCTGTTACCGTATCGGCACGTCGTGGTGGGCGGCGGTCGTGTCGCTGTGGCGGTCGCTCCGCTACCAGTTCGACCCCGAGGCCGCCAGACGGCTCCGTCACGCGGACGGAATAAACGTCGCGTTCGCGGCGACACAGGTGGTGCTCTTACCGTTCCTCGACGGTCAGCCGGTGTTGCGACTCGCGGTCGGTGGCCACGTCGTCGCCGTCGGAGTCGTGTCGGGAGTGGCGGTCCTGCTCCTCGACGGCTAGTCCTCCCGGAGCTGCTGGAACTGCTCGATGAGCGTGTCGGCGTCCGCTCCGTCCTCGAACTCGACGTCGCCGCGGAAGTCGACGCGCGCTCCGGCGGCGTCGGCCTCGACGCGGGTCTTCTCCGCACGCCGCTCGTGCTCGTCCTCGTCGTAGGCACCCATTCCCATGAGACACGCTGACGTGAGACGCTGTCACAGATATATGTAACGGTCGTCCGGTCGGAAGGTCCAAACCCGCCCACCGGCTACGGAGGGCGTGGCACGTCCGCTCCGGTTCCGGTACGCCCCCGGCACGTGGACAGCCGACCGGGTGCGGCGGGAGGTGTTCGGGCCGCTCGACGGCAACCTCGGCGCCCGGATGGAGTCGCCGTGGTACGCGCCGCCGGACGGCTTCGAGGCGTGTCGCTTCGACGTCGACAACGGCGACACTGCGCTCATCTGCTGGGACGACGAGGCGGCCTACTGGCTCGGCAACACCGAGACGCCGTCCTCGCTGTGGCACACCGACAAGCGCGGCCTCGCGGCGGCGCCCGCCGCGGTGACGGCGTGGGCCGAACGGGAGTTTCTCGCGGAGCTGCTGGACGCGGAGCCGTGGCTCGCCCCGTACCCGACGCTCGCGCGCTTCTTCCTGCCCGTGCTCTGTTCGAAGGACGGGGCCGACTCCACGCGCGCGTTCCTCCGCGACCACGCCTGCGGATTCCCCGACGCCGACGCCGACGACGCCCTGACGTTCTACGACGCCGTCCTCGCGCGGGGGATCTTCGACGGCCACCGCGAGACGATGGCGGCGAAGCTCGGGACGTCGGAGCGGGTCGACGAGGGACGGATGGCAGCGACGATGGGCGAGTTCGACGCCGCGCGCCTGCTCGACGACGCCGGCCACGGGTTCACGCCCGAAGCGGCTGTCGACGGCGGCTACTCGCTCGACTACCGCACCGGGTCCGGACGCCTGGTCGAGGTGACCCGGCCGCTGCCCGCGGCACAGCGCGTCGCCGGTCCGATCGCCGGTCTGCGCGAGACGGCAGACGCAAAGACCGACGACCAGCTGGCCGGCCGTGCCGGCGAGGTGGCGCTGTTCGTCGACTGCACCTCGTTTCCCGACGACGACTGGGCACGGGTGGTCGGCGAGCGGCCCGAACCGGCCCACCGGCCCGCCGTCGTCTACCGCTACCGTCCCTCGGGGCGTCTGGGCGGGTACGTCCTCGGCGAGACGGGCCTGAACGTCGACAGGCTGTTCGACTGACCACAAGCGGTATGCGCCGGGGGCACCCACGAACAGAGGTGTTCGCGGATCTCCACGTCCACACCACCGCCTCCGACGGCCGGCTGACCGTCCCCGAGATTCCTGCGCGAGCGCGCGAAGCCGGCGTCTCCGTCGTCGCGGTCACGGACCACGACCGGGTCCACCCGGCGCTCGACGCGCCGATGGAGGTGCGCGACGGCGTGCGGGTGGTCCGCGGGGTGGAACTCCGGGTCGACACGGGCGAACGGCGGGTCGACCTGCTCGGCTACGGCGTCGACCCGACGGACGCACTCACGGCGGAGCTAGAGCGAATCCAGCGTGACCGGGCCCGGCGCGCCCGCGAGATGGTCGACCTGCTGGAGGCAGAGACGGGCGTCCGGCCCGACGTCTCGCTCGGACCGGGCGTAGGGCGGCCCCACGTCGCTCGCGCCGTCGCCGAGAGCGCGGCGCCGTACGACTACGGCGAGGCGTTCCAGCACCTCATCGGGAGCGGCTGTCCCTGCTACGTGCCGCGAGAGGTCACCGACGTCGAGACGGGGGTGGCGCTGCTCCGGGAGTCCTGTGGCCTGGTGTCGCTGGCACACCCGTTCCGGTACGACGACCCGGAGGCAGCGCTCGCGGTGTGCGCGGATCTCGACGGCGTCGAGCGGTTCTACGACTACGGACAGCCGGTCGAGACCGGTCCCGTCGAGCGGGCGGTCGAGCGGCACGGCCTCGTGCCGACGGGCGGGAGCGACGCCCACGACCGGACACTCGGGGTCGCGGGTCTCGACCACGCCGGGTGGGACCGTGTCGCGTCTCGTCTGCCGGGAGCGGAGAGTTAAACCGGACGAGGCGCCGACCGGTGGTATGGACTGTCACTACTGCGACCGCGAGGCGGCGTACGCCGCGGACCACGACGGCGTCCGTGTCGGCCTCTGCGAGCGTCACTTCCGCGAACGTATCGAGGAGCTTGCCGAGTCCGAGGAGCTCGAGGCGGTCCGCGAGCGGATCGACGTCGACCGGACGTAGACGGCACGCCGTGTGTACGGGCCGGCTGACGGCTCCGGGAGACCACCACCGGCGCTCGACGGCTCCGGACACCGGCTGCCGGCGGGGGCGTGGCGGCGCCGACGGGTGGGACGCGCTGTCGCGGCGGGCGTATCCAGCAGTGAGAGCCGAGAACCGGAGACGAGCGCCGATCCGTTCGGCGGGTTTTTGACGCCCACGCTATCGTAATTGCATATGGCGGCTGACGGGGCGGGAGACGCGGAACTCGTCCGTACGCTCGGGAGCAAGTACAGCGCCGAGATACTCGGCGCCACCGGCGAGGCACGGTCGGCACAGGAGCTGAGCAGCCGTCTCGACGTCCCGATCGCGACCTGCTACCGGCGGATCGAGGAGCTGACAGACGCCGGCCTGCTCCGCCTCGAGGACAGCGTGCTGTCGGAGGACAACCGACGGGTCGACGTCTACCGCCGCGACGTCGAGGAGGTTCGGGTGGTGTTCGGCGACGACGGCTACGAAGTGGCGGTAGAGCGCAGGACGCAGGTCAAAGACAAGATCGACGACGCGTGGCAGACGCTGACGGACTCGTAGTCAGAACGGCCCGTCGCCCCCGCCGCGTGTCCAGTTCGGCGACTCCGACCCCATCATCGAGAAGCCCGCGGCGTCGTCGTGGACGGTGATGCCGCCGTCGCCGATGTCGAGCGGGAACACCTCGTTGTCGAAGCTCTGCTTGCGCATCTTCGCCACCCAGACGTACCGGTTGACGTCGGCGTTGTTCGGGATCTGGGCGAGGTAGATGTTGCCGTCCGTGAGGAAGTTCTCTAGGGCGACCTCCGTCTCGGGGAAGATCGCGCTCTGTTCGGCGACCAGCAGCGACGTCAACCCGTGCTGTTTCAGGATGTCGACGAACCGCAGGAGGTAGGTTCGGCGCTCGCGCTCGCCGTCGAAGAACATCGAGAACATCGTAAATGAGTCCATCACCAGCCGCGAGTAGCCGGAGACGGCGACGTACTCGAGCAGCCTGTCGAACGTCGCGGAGAAGTCGTCGGCGTCGAGGAGGTCGCGCTTGCCGTAGACGACGATGTCGCCCCGGTCGACGAGGGCCTGCCACTCGTCGAATCCGATGGACCCGGCGGCCTGTGCGATGTCGTCTGCCGTCTCCTCGAACGAGAGGTAGATGCCACGCTCGTCGAACGAGCGCACGCCCTCGTAGAGATACTGCATACTGAGGATGCTCTTGCCGGTCCCGGGGTTGCCGCCGACGAGAACGGTTGCGTCCCGCGCGATGCCACCGTTGAGCACCTCGTCGAGGCCGTCGACACCAGTTCCGACGAGTTCGACCATATCTCATACAGGACGCCTGTGGATATAAGTACCCGCCGCGGATTCGCGCGGACTAGACGCTACAGCGTCGCGTCGGCGGCGAGGTAGAGTCCGGCGAGCGCCGACTCGAAGACCGCGGTGCCGAGCGCCGACAGGGCGACGAATCGGCGGTCCTCGAGGTCGGCCAGTCCGGCGGGCACCGTGAGCATCCCGCGGGTGAACAGGAGCGCGTTCGAGGTCGGGACGACGACCGGTCCCCAGCGGTCGAACCAGTCCTCGAAGCGGGAGAGGCGGGTCTCGCCCACCCTGAACCACCGGCTGTCGAGCAGGTAGTCACGGCCGGCGCGCCGCGCCAGCCGGAACAGCAGGTACTGGCCGACAGTCGCGCCGACGACGGCGACGAGCAGTACCGCCGCCACCCGCGTCGGCGACGACCCGAGGAGGGCGAGCGCCCCCGGCACCACCAGTTCGCTCGGCATGAAGTACATCAGCATCGCGCCCTCCAAGACGAAGACGACGAACAGCGCGACGAGCGCCAAGTCCGAGGCCAGCAGCGCACGGAGGTACGGCGGCATCGTCACGACGCCGGTCATACGGCGAGTCACGGGGCTGGTCTCGAAAGCTCTTGTGGGTCGTGCGAGCGGACGCCGTCTCCGGGTCGCCGGCCCGACCCCGGTCGACACCTGCCTCGTCGGGCGCGTGGGCTCGCGGCGTCGGCGACGGCCCGCACGGGCGGCGCGCGCCCGCCAGAGCACCGGACGTCCGTCGAGCCCGTTACCACGAATGTTCGATCTCGTTTCGATCGTCGACCAGAAACCGATCGAAATACATCCTTATACGGTTTGTATCCGACTATGTATTCGACGTACGTGTGCCGAGGTGCGCGCATACGGACGAATTTTAAGCGAAAGGTTATGTGGCGTGAAGACGTGACGTCTTCTCGTGTTTCGAAACCACGATCGGACGCGAATTGAACACGAGACAGGCGATCGTAAACTTCCACTCGCGGGGGTGACCGGGGCGTGGTGACGACGCCGCTCCAGGTCGACCCGACGACGGTCGTCTCCGGTGTCAACACGGTCTGGGTGCTGACCGTCACGTTCGTGATCTTCTTCATGCACGCCGGCTTCGCCATGCTGGAGGCGGGGCAGGTACGCTCGAAGAACGTCGCGAACCAGCTGACCAAGAACATGCTCACGTGGAGTGTGGGCGTGATCGTGTTCTTCCTCGTCGGACAGGGCGTCGCGAACACCGTCGGCGGGGCCGGGTCGGCGTTTAGCTACATCAACGGCGGCTCGGCGTCGTGGGTCAGCTGGCTGTTCGGTGCCGTCTTCGCGATGACTGCCGCCACGATCGTGAGCGGGGCCGTCGCCGGACGTGCGAAGCTCCGGGCGTACGTCAGCTACACCGTCCTGCTCGCGGCGGTCATCTACCCCGTCGTCATCGGGATGACGTGGGTCGGCGGCTTCCTCTCGAACATCCTGGGCGTCGGCTTCGCCGACTTCGCGGGCGGCATGATCGTCCACGGCATGGGCGGCGCCGCCGGCCTCGCCGCGGCGTGGGTCCTCGGTCCGCGGATGGACCGCTACAACGACGACGGCTCCGTGAACGTCATCCCGGGGCACTCGCTGACGTTCGCGGTGCTCGGCACACTGATCCTCTGTTTCGGCTGGTACGGGTTCAACGTCGGCACCGCCGCGAGCGTCTTCGCGGCGGAGAACGGCTCGCTCAGCCTCGCGGCCTTCGAGTCGACCGTCGGGCGGGCGGCGCTCACCACGACGCTGTCGATGGCCGCGGGCGCCATCGGCGCCGCCGGCATGTCGCTGGTCAAGAGCAACAAGGTTGACACGCTGTACGTCGCAAACGGGATGCTGGCCGGCCTGGTCGGCATCACCGCGGGCACGAACATCGTCACGTGGTGGGGCGCACTGGCCATCGGCCTGCTGGCCGGCGGCCAGCTCCCGATCGTCTTCGAGTTCGTCGAGCAGAAGCTGAAGATCGACGACGTCTGTGCGGTCTACCCCGTTCACGGCTCCGCGGGCGCGATGGGAGCAGTCCTGATCCCGGTGTTCTCGATCAACGGGTTCTCCGCGACCCAGCTCGCCGCGCAGCTCGTCGGCGTCACGGTCATCGGCGCGTGGACGATCGTCGCGACGATCGCGGTGTTCGGTGCGTTCAAGTCCGTCGGGCAGGCACGGGTTGAGCCCGACCACGAGCGCGAGGGGCTCGACATCTCCGAGCACGGCGTCAACACCTACCCCGAGTTCGGCGGCGAGGGCGGCGTCATCACCGACGGCGGCCCCGACTTCCGCACCGACGGCGGCAGCCCGAACGACGGCGAGATCAAGATGGTGATGGGCGTCATCCGGCCCGAGAAGCTCGGCGAGGTGAAACAGGCCGTCGCGGAGGCTGGCGCGCCCTCTATCACGGTGACGAACGTCTCCGGTCGCGGGACGCAGGCCGCAAAGACCGGCCAGTGGCGCGGCGAGGAGTACGTCGTCGACCTCCACCAGAAGGTGAAAGTCGAGTGTATCGTCGCGGACGTCCCCGCAGAAGACGTCGCCGAGGCGATCAGCGAGGCCGCGAACACCGGCGAGCCGGGCGACGGCAAGGTGTTCGTCCTCCCGGTCGACGACGCGCTCCAGGTCCGCACCGGCGCACGCGGCACCGAAGCGGTCTGACGCGGCAGGAGGCGGTCGCCGCGGCTCTCTCGCTGTCGGCCACGACACCGTGTCCGCCGGTCGCGGACGCGGCACGCGGCACGACCGGCGACTAGAAGCGCTTTTTCCGCGCCGGCCGGTGTGTGACCTATGGACCGCGAGCGCTCTCGCGACCTCTACGACCGCGCGCTCTCAGTGATTCCGGGAGGAGTCAACTCGCCGGTGCGCGCGACGCGCCCGTATCCCGTCGTCGTCGACGGCGGCGACGGGGCACGCGTCGTCGACGCCGACGGCAACGAGTACCTCGACTACGTGATGGGCTACGGGCCGCTGCTGCTCGGTCACAGCCTGCCCGAGCGGGTGCGCGAGGCGGTCGACCGCCACGTCGGGGCCGGGCCGATGTACGGCGCACCGACAGAGGTGGAGGTCGAACTCGCGGAGTTCGTCGCCGACCACGTCCCGAGCGTCGAGATGACCCGCTTCGTCAACAGCGGCACCGAGGCAACGGTGTCGGCGGTCCGACTCGCCCGCGGGCACACCGGTCGGGACAAGGTCGTCGTCGTCCAGGGCGGCTACCACGGCGCACAGGAGACGACGCTGGTCGACGGCGAGTTCGACGGCGTCGAGCCGTCGTCGCCGGGGATCCCGGACTCGTTCGTCGAGCACACTCTCACGGTGCCGTTCAACGACGCGGCGGCGGCAGAGCGCGTGTTCGCGGCACACGGCGACGACATCGCCGCCGTCCTCGTCGAGCCGATCCTCGGTAACACCGGCATCGTCCACCCGGTCGACGGCTACCACCGGCGGCTCCGGGAGCTGTGTGACGACCACGGCGCACTGCTGGTCTTCGACGAGGTGATCACCGGGTTCCGGGTCGGGGGACTCGGCTGTGCGCAGTCGAAACTCGGGGTGACGCCGGACGTGACGACCTTCGGCAAGATCGTCGGCGGCGGGTTCCCCGTCGGCGCGATCGGCGGCCGGGCCGACGTGATCCGCGGGTTCACGCCGGTCGGCGACGTGTTCCAGGCCGGAACGTTCTCCGGACATCCGGTGACGATGGCCGCCGGCCTCGAGACGCTTCGCTACGCGCGCGAGGAAGGCGTCTACGACCACGTGAACGGGCTGGCCGACCGCCTGCGCGCGGGACTCACCGACCTCCTCGCGGACCACGCGCCGGCGTACACGGTCGTCGGCACCGACTCGATGTTCAAGACCGTCTTCACCCGCGACGGTCCAGACGACCTGACGGGCTGCTGCGAGGCCGGCTGCCGCCAGCGCGAGGACTGTCCGCGCTACGGAACCTGTCCGAAGACCGGCGGCGACGTCGCCGACGCCGCCACGGAGCGCTGGGAGCGGGTGTTCTGGCCGCAGATGCGCGACCGCGGAGTGTTCCTCACCGCGAACCAGTTCGAGTCGCAGTTCGTCTCCGCGGCGCACACGCGCGAGGACGTCGAGGAGACGCTCGACACGTACGCCGAGGTTCTCGCCTGAGTCCTCGCCGGGAGCGGTGTCGCGGGGGCCACGCGCCACGCCTCGTCTCCTCGCCGGCCCGTCCTCCGGTCGGCGCCGCGCTCTGCGGGCCGGTCTCCGACCACACCGCTCCGTAGCGCGGTCCCCTCCGGTCGCGCGCCGCGTCCACGAGTGCGTGGGCTTTTGCCCGTCGGCTCCAGACGCCCGGCCATGACACTGCGGCTCGCCACCCGCGGCTCCGCCCTCGCCCGCCGGCAGGCCGAGACCGTGCGGTCGACGCTCGACCGACGGCGCGACCCCGTCGAACTCGTCACGGTCGAGACGGAGGGCGACCGCGTCCGGGACGAGTTGATCCACCGACTCGGACGGACCGGCGCGTTCGTCCGGGCGCTGGACGAGCGGGTGCTGGACGGGAGCGTCGACGCAGCCGTTCACTCGATGAAAGACATGCCAACCGAGCGCCCCGAGGGACTGGTGGTCGCGGGCGTCCCCGGGCGCGCGCCGGCGAACGACCTGCTGGTGACGCCCGACGGCGGCGGGATCGCGGACCTGCACGACGGCGCGACAGTCGGCACGTCGTCGCTCCGGCGCGGCGCGTTCCTCCGTCGCGAGCGTCCGGACCTCCAGGTCGAACCGCTCCGGGGCAACGTCGACACGCGGGTCGAGAAGCTGCTGGCACCGGGGCTCCAGCGCGAACACGAGCGGCTCCTGACGGAGGGAGAGGGCGACGACGTCCCCGGTGCCGGCGGCGAGGGACGAGTCGAGGGCGTCGACGACGAGGGGCCCGCCGACGAGTGGTTCGCCGAGCGCACCGAACTCGAGCGACGGGCACTCGGGCGCGCGGTCGAGACGGAGTACGACGCGATCGTCCTCGCCGAGGCCGGCCTCGCGCGGCTGGACCTCCTGCGTGCGGTCGAGTACGAGCGCCTCGACCGCGCGACGTTCGTCCCCGCGCCGGGGCAGGGGGCGCTCGCCGTCGTCGCGCGCGAGGGGAGCGACGTCGCCGAGCGGGTCCACGACGGCGTCGACCACCCCCGGACGCGGGTGGCGACGACGGTAGAGCGCACCGTTCTCGCCGAACTCGGCGGCGGATGCGTCGCGCCGATCGGCGTGAGCGCACACCTCCAGGGCGAGTACGTCCACGTCGCCGCCGCCGTCTGCTCGGCGGACGGCGAGCGAGTCGTCGAGCGGACGCGGGACCTGCCGGTCGAACACCACGCCGAGGCGGCCCGCGACCTCGCGAGCGGGATGGCCGACGACGGCGCCGCGGCCCTGATCACGGAGGCCCGCGAGGCGGCAGCGGAGGCGGGATGACCGGGGACACCGGCACCGTCTACCTCGTCGGGAGCGGCCCGGGCGACCCCGGCCTGCTGACCGTCCGGGCGCGCGACCTCCTGGCAGAGGCCGACGTCGTCCTCCACGACAAGCTTCCGGGCCCCGAGATCCTGGACCTCGTGCCCGAGAGCCGCCGCGAAGACGTCGGCAAGCGCGCCGGCGGCGAGCGAACGCCACAGTCAGAGACGAACGCCCGGCTCGTCGAGCACGCGCGGGCGGGCCGCGACGTGGTGCGCCTGAAGGGCGGCGACCCGTTCGTCTTCGGTCGCGGCGGCGAGGAGATGGAACACCTCGCGCGCGAGGGGGTCCCGTTCGAGGTGGTGCCGGGCGTGACGAGCGCCGTCGCCGCGCCCGGCGTCGCCGGGGTGCCCGTTACCCACCGCGACCACGCCTCGGCGGTGGCGGTCGTCACGGGCCACGAGGACCCCGCGAAGGAGGACTCCGCGCTCGACTGGCCGGCGCTGGCGGCCCTCGTCGAGGCTGGCGGCACCCTCGTCGTCCTGATGGGCGTCGGACACCTGCCGGACTACGCCGCGACACTGCGCGACGCCGGCCTGTCCGCGGACCTGCCGGTCGCGATCGTGGAACGAGGGACGTGGCCCGACCACCGCACCGTGGTGGGAACGCTCGGTACCGCCGTCAAGGCGCGCGACGAGGCCGGGGTGGAACCGCCCGCGGTCGTCGTCGTCGGCGAGGTGGCGGCGACGCGCGACCGGGTCGTCGGACTCCTCGAAGGGCGGGGACAGCGTGCGGACGCGAGCGGCGCCGGGGGCGACGGTGGGTGATCGACCGCGGGTCGCCGCCTTCCGGCCCGGCGACGAGCGCATCGCCGCTGCCGTTGTCCGGCTCCGTGACCTCGGTGCCGACCCGGTGCCCGACCCGATGCTCGCCGTCGAGCAGACGAGCGAGACGCCCGGCGACGCGCCACACGTCGTCTTCACGAGCAAGACGGGGGCCGAGCTCGTCGGCGAGTCGAACTGGACGCCGGCGGGTGCGGTCCACGCGATCGGGCCGAAGACGGCAGCGGCCCTCCGGGCAGAGGGGTACGAGGTCGACGTCGTTCCAGAGGAGTACTCGTCGGCGGGGCTCGTGTACGCGCTCCGCGACCGGGTAGACGGCGCCCGTGTCGAGGTGGCGCGAAGCGACCACGGGAGCCCGGTGCTGCTCGACGGCCTGCGGAAGGTCGCCGACGTGACCGAGACGGTGCTGTACCGGCTCACCCGCCCGCCGGAGGCGGGCGACTCCGCCGAACGCGCCGCGGCTGGCGAGCTCGACGGAGCCTGCTTTACGTCGTCGCTCACCGTCGCACACTTCCTCGACGCGGCGAGCGAGCGGGGCGTCCGCGAGGCCGCCGTCGCCGGCCTCGCGGACGCCGTCGTCGGGTGCATCGGCGAGCCGACGCAGGCGGCGGCCCGGAGCGCGGGGCTGAGCGTCGACGTGGTGCCACGCGAGGCGACGTTCGACGCGCTGGCCACGGCTGTCGTCGAGCGGTGCGGGGCTGACGGCTGCGCACAGCCGACAGACGTACCCTGACGCCGCCCCGACAGGCAGCCGTCTCGCGCGTCGTGCGTGCGGTGCGCGCCGAGCGGTTCGAGGACCACGCCAGCACGGTCCGTGGCCGTCACGGACTCGGCGAGCGGTGCCGCCGGCGTGTGCGGGGGTCGGAGGCGCCGCCGGACCTCGGACTCGAGGACCGCGGACGGACTTCCTCCGTCGCGTCCGGGCGTTCGACACCGCGCCGGTCGGGCCGACGCTCTGTGGCCCGTCGTACCGCGACACGCCGAGTCGACGCGACGCAGACGAGCCGGGTCCTGACCGGCGACGACCTCGACGAGCTCCGGGGCGAGAACCCGCGGCTGTTCCAGGGACCGGAGACGGAGCCGGAGCCCGTCGACGCGTGACACGAGGCCGCCGTCGAGCTGACGAACCACCGTCACGAATCACGCTCGCGCCGCTCGCGGGCGCAGACGGCGTGACACACCGGCTCGGCGTCCGGCGACGGGTCGACGGGTGACAGGCCGGTAAACGATATACCGCGATACAGAACGAGAGACGGGCCTCTGACCGGTCGCCGGAGTCCCGCGGGGTGCGTCGCGGGCCGGTCGGGCCGGTGTCCGACGACGGCGCCGCGGGCATCACAGACGAGTCGACCGGTCGCGCGACGACCAGACGTCGGGCGTCCGGTCGGAGTCCAGACGCGAGCCGGAGAGGACGTCCAGTCGGCTCCCGGAGGTTACGTTCCCCAGGGTCGTGGCGCTGTGACGGTGTCGTGTCCGGGGCGCTCGAGTGATGCCCGGACCGCCCTGCTCCAGCCGACGGGAGAGTCGTGACAGGCCCGCGACGAACGGGTCGGTAGCGCCGCTGTGGGCGCTCGGCGGACGCGAGGCCGAGCGGCTCCCGAAGGGTCAGTATACCAGTTCGCCGGAGATGAACTGTCGGGTGCGGTCGTCCGCGGGGGTCTCGAACAGGACGTCCGCCGGCGCGGTCTCGGTGATGCCTCCGTCGAGGAGCACCGCGACACGGTCTGCGACCCGTTCGGCCTGGTGCATGTCGTGCGTGGCGACGACGACGCCGATACCCCGGTCGCGGGCCGCCTCGACCGCCTGCTCGATGACGGCGGTGTTCCGGGGGTCCAGGTCGGAGGTGGGTTCGTCGAGCAACAGGACGTCCGGGTCGTAGGCCAGGGCGCGGGCGAACGAGACGCGCTGAGCCTCGCCGCCCGAGAGCGACGCCGCCGGCTGTGCCGTCCGGTCGGCCATCCCCACGACCTCGAGCGACTCGCGGACGGCGTCGGGCGGGCCGTCCGTGCGGACGAGCGAGCGGAGCCGGTCGGGCCACGACCGCCGGACTCGGAGACCGTACGCGACGTTGCGGGCGACAGAGGTGTCGAACAGGCTCGCCGCCTGGAACACCATCCCGACGCGGCGCCGCAGCGAGCGCCGCTCGGCCTCGTCGACGGCCCACGCGTCCGTCCCGGCCACCGTGACGGTCCCCGTGTCGGGGGCAAGCGCGAGCGCGAGCGTCCGGAGCAGCGTCGTCTTGCCGGCACCAGACGGGCCGATGACGGCGAGGACGTCGCCGCCCGCGACGTCGAGCGACAGGTCGCGGAACACCGGCTCGCCGCCGAACGACTGCGCGACGTCGACGACGCGGAGCATCAGCGGGTCACCCCGCCGCCGAGGCGGACGACGACGGCGTTGACGCCCAGCACGAGGGCCACGAGAACGGCGCCGAGGAGCATCGCGGTCTCGTACTGGCCCTGCCGGGCCTCGAGCTGGATTGCCGTCGTGAGCGTTCGGGTCTTCGACACCCCGTCGGCGCTCGTGATGTTCCCGCCGACGATGAGCACCGACCCCACCTCGCTGACGGCACGGCCGAAGCCGGCGAGCACCGCCGTCACGACCCCGTACCGCGCCTCCTTGAGGACGACGAGCGCCACGTCGAGACGCGTTCCGCCGAGGACGTGTGCGGCGTCGCGGACGGTGTCGTCGACGCCGGCCACCGCCGCGAGGCTGATAGCCGTCACCGGCGGCGTCGCGAGGACGAACTGCGACAGTATCATCGCCTCTCTGGTGAACACGAGGTCGAGCGGCCCGAGCGGCCCCTGGTTCGAGACGGCAAAGAGGACGACCAGGCCGACGACGACGCTCGGAAAGCCCATACCCGTGTTGATCACCGACGTCACGACCCCTTTGCCTGGGAAGTCGACGAACGCCACCGTCACCGCGACGGGAACACCCAGCAGCGTGCTCAGCGCCACCGCGACGAGGCTCACGTACAGCGAGACGTAGACGACACTCGAGACGTAGCCGTCCCGGAACGGGACGTCGACGAGCGCCGGCGCGCCGACAGCCGGGTCGAGCGGCACGCTCATCTACTCGACGACCCGCTACTCCAACCCTCCGGAACGTACTGCTGGAAGTCGGGGTCCTCCGAGACCGCCTCGGGAAAGAACAGCTGTTCGCCGTTTGCCTCGTAGTCGGCGATGGCGTCCTGCGTGTCCGGGCTGGTGACCCAGCCGATGTACGCCATCGCGAGGTCGTAGTTGGCGTTCTCGTGGACCCCAGGGTTGACCGCCATGATCCCGTACGGGTTCGCGAGGACCGCCGGTCCGTCCGCTATCGGCCCCTGGACGAGAATACCGAGGTCGATCTCCGACCGCTGCGAGAGGAACGTGCCGCGGTCGGAGAGCGTGTAGGCGCCCTGCTGGCTGGCGATGTTCAGCGCCTCGCCCATCCCCGTGCCAGTCTCCTGGTACCAGTCCCCGCCCGGCTCCGTGCCGGCGGCGTCCCAGAGGTTCAGCTCCTTCGTGTGGGTGCCGGAGCTGTCGCCCCGGGAGACGAACGTCGCCTCCGCCTCGGCGATGGCAGTCAGCGCCTCCGTCGCCGACCCGGTCTCCCCGATACCGGCCGGGTCGCTCTCTGGCCCGACGATCACGAAGTCGTTGAACATCAGGTCGCGACGGTTGACGCCGTAGCCGTTCTGCATGAACTCGTCCTCGAGGCCGCGGGCGTGGACCATCACGACGTCCGAGTCGCCGTTGCGGGCGGTCTCGAGGGCCGCGCCCGTCCCCTGTGCGACCGCGTCGACGGTCACGCCGTACATCTCCTCGAAGTCGGGGTGGATCGCGTCGAGGAGGCCCGTGTCGAACGTGCTCGTCGTCGTCGTGAGCGTCAGCGTCTCACCGGCTACCGCCGGCCCGCCGGTCGTCTGCTCCGTACAGCCCGCGACGCCCGCCAGCCCCGCCGCGCCGAGGCCAGCGAGAAACGTCCGTCGATGTGTCGGCATCGGCACATCGCCGGGCCGACGACAGATATCGCTTGCGGCGCAGGCGGTCCCTGCGGACCCGGAGACGGGGGTCCGACGTCGGCGACGCTCGGCGATTCGTATCGCGACACGCGGTGTAACGCGTCAGACGTCTGGCGTACGACGAGCGGCAGCAGGCTGTCCCGAACGCCCGTCTCAGAGTGCGTCACGGCAGATATCGGCAATATCGTTCTCTTCGAGCCGCCTGGGGTTGCCCGCGAGTAGCCGCTCGAGCGCCGTCGTCCGCTCCGCCAGCGCCGGCACGTCCGACTCGTCGACGCCGAGCGACGACAGGCCGTCGACACCGACGTCGCGCGAGAGACGCGCGACCGCGTCGGCGGCGTCCTCGTCCGGTCCGGCGCCGAGCCAGTCGGCGACCTCGGCGTACCGCTCCGGGGTGCTCGGGGCGTTGTACCGCACGACTGCGGGGAGCACGGCGCCCACCGTCTCGCCGTGTGGCGTGTGAAAGGCGCTCCCGGCGGCCATCGCGACGGCGTGGGCGGCGCCGAGGCCGGCGTTCGAGAACGCCCGCCCCGCGGCGTGGCTCGCGAGCGCCATCTCGCGGCGCGCCGCGAGGTCCTGCCCGTTGTCGACCGCGCGGCGGAGGTGCGAACCGACGCGGGGGATCGCGACCCGACAGAGCGCGTCGGTCAGCGGCGTCCGACCCCCGTAGTCCGGTCGGCTGTCCGGGCCGGCAGCCGGCTTCGCGTCGAACCGCCGGGTCGTGTACGCCTCGACGGCGTGAGCGAGCGCGTCGAGGCCGCTCGCCGCCGTCGGCCCGGGCGGGAGCGAGACGGTCGCGACGGGGTCGACAGCCGCGAGGTCGGGGGAGAGATGCCGGCTCGACACCCCGACTTTCAGCCCGCGGTCGGGGAGGGAGACGACGGCGACGGGGGTGGTCTCCGACCCGGTGCCGCTCGTCGTCGGCACGGCGGCGGTCGGCAGACCCGGTCCCGGCACCGGCTCGCCGCCGCCGGTCGGCGCCGCCGCGTAGTCGAGGACCTCGCCGCCGTGCGGCGCTAGCGCGCCCGTCGCTTTCGCCACGTCGATCGTGCTCCCGCCGCCCACCCCGACGACCGCGTCCGGGTCGACGGCCCGGGCGCGGTCGAGCGCCGCCTCGAAGGCCGCGAGCGGCGGGTCTGGCTCGACGTCGGCGAACGTCTCGACGCCGGACAGGCCGGCGGTCGCACGCTCGACGACGGCGTCGGGGAGACCGGGGTCGCGGACGACGAGCGTCGTCTCGGCGTCGAGGTGGCCGGCGAGTTCGTCGAGCGCGCCGTCGCCGAAGACGGTCCGGTCGGGGCCGGAGAGCGCCCAGACGGATTCGGGGTCGAACACGCCTCGTCCCGTGTCGGGCGGGAGAAAAGAGGTTCGGGACGGACGCGCACACCGGCTGCCGCGATAGAACGGTCCCGAGCGGTCGGCGAGACCGGGGCTCTCGGTGCGTACGAGGTACGTCCTGGCGTTAGCAGCGGGCGTGACCGGATCAACCGCCCGGTGGCGTGCGTAGCCGGCGCGAGAGGAGCTCGTCCAGCGTGTCGATCCGCCGGTCTCGCGACCGACGTTGCCCTCGGTCGGGTGTAGCGTCGACAGCAGGCAGTCGACGATCTCGGTGAGGTTCGGCGCCGTCTCACGGCGTCGACCCGGACGATCAACCGGTCCGCTGGGTGCCGTCGTAGGTGGGTGACGCCCGTCGGGTGTCAGAGCTGTCGGACGCGCGAGTCGAGAGACCGATCGCGTTCGACCCGGCTATCGACCGTCTACGGACGTCGTGTGCCGCCGACTGTTCGACAGATCGTTCCGGAGTGTCCTCGACAGATCAGACGAAGAGGACGTTCAGCCCGTAGCCGAGAGTCGTCCCGGTCGCGACCACGGTCACGGCGAAGACGGCGAGCAGTTTCCGCTCGAAGAGCTTGTTCAGAAGGATCAGGTTCGGAACACTGACTCCTGCACCACCGACCACGAACGCGATGACGGTCCCGATTGGCACGCCCTGGTCGACGAGCGGGGCGGCGATGCCGAGCATTCCCGACATACTGACGTACAGCGGTGCGCCTGCCAGCGCAGCCAGCGGGACAGCCAGCGGGTGACCGGCGACTCGCTGGAGCAACGACGCAGGCACTGCCCCGTGAATCAGCGCACCGAGCGTCATCCCGAGCAGGAGATACGGGAACGCGTCCCTGAAGAACGACCACGCGCCCCCGGCAGCGGTTTCGACACGTTCGCGGTGGGTCTTCGTCGTCTGTACGCTCCCCGAGCACGAACACGATGCGGTGCCCCCGTCCGTCGCGGCTGTGCGATCGGTCGTCGTGATCCGCACGTCCTTTACCAGGTGGTCGAGGTCGAACGTGTCGACGACGACCCCACCGAGGACTGCGGCGACTAGTGCCGAGACGATGTAGATCGCCGTGATTTCGACGCCGAACAGTCCCAGCAACAGGAACACGGCGATCTCGTTGACGATCGGTGACGCCAGCAGGAACGAAAACGATAGCCCGAGCGGTGCGCCAGCACCGAGCAGTCCTGCGAGGACTGGTACGGTCGAACACGAGCAAAACGGCGTCACAGCGCCTAAGCCCGCCGCCGCGACGTTCCCGCTCCCTCGATTTCGCCTCCGAAGCATCGCCTCGACCCGCTCGGGCGGCAGGTACTCCTCGACGAGACCGACGAAGAACGACGCTCCGACGAACAGCGGAACGAGAATCGTCGCCAGATGGAGAAAGTAGTCCCACGAGTCCAGCAGCGCGGGCCCGATACCAGACGGAATCACGCTGTCTCCTCCGCGAGTGCGCTCGCGATATCGAGGAGCTGGAGGACAGCCGTATCGCCGATGCGGTAGTACGTCCACTTGCCCTGTCGACGCGTGTTGACGAGTCCGGCATCTCTGAGCTCACGGAGGTGGCTCGCGACGGTCGACTGAGGAGCGTCGAGAACGACCTGGATTTCACACGCACACAGCTCTCCGTCTCTGAGCGCCTCGAGGATGCGGATCCGGTGCTCGTTCGAGAGTGCCTTGAACACCGCTCGCGTCGCGTCGACCGCCGTGTCGTCGGGCGTCAGTTCGAACAGCGACGTGAGGCGGTCGTCCGGACTGTCGTAGAGCCGATCGAGCGTCTCCCGTGTCGACTCTGGAACGGAATCGGCCACGCGCTGTTACGCTCCGCCGTCGACGTCTTCGATCTCGACGCCACAGCAGGCGTCGTCGGCGTCTGACTCGGGTCCGAACGGCGTATCCGTGATCGTCTCGAGAGGCGAACTCGCCATACGAATCGACTACAGTCGGTCCGTTACTAAACTATTTCGACCACAGAGAGCTCTGCGTGACGCCCGGTTTGTCCTCGCGAGCCCTTCGACGGTCTGGTACTGTACTGACCCGTGCCGGCGTTCTGCTCCGAGACGTATTGGTGAGTGTCGAACCGTCTGAGCCGGCCTGACCACACAGGTACGGGCGAGAGACGCACGCCACGAGTCGCGCCGAACTACCTCGACGGGTCGCCCGACGCCGATATCGAGTGGCCAGCACACGACGCGACGCCGTGGTACGGTCGACCGTCGAGGACGGGCCGGACAGACGTTCACACGGGGTCGGCGTGTCGGTTCAGACACGACGGCCACGGGTCGGGTGATCAGTTCGTCTGTTCGGGTCCGTCGACGTAGTTCGGACGAAGCGCACGAGTGTACGCTGACTCGACGAGCGACGACGTGCGGACGCTGTCGCGTGGTCCTCACGAGAGAGTGCCACGGCCGGGGTCGATACGAGGCCGACCGGAGGGACCACCTCGCGGAGAACGGGGGCGCGGGACGGCGCCGATCTACCGCCGGGGCGAGCACCCTGCGCACGGCGATCACCGGCAGACTCGGTGTTCACGACGAGGAGAGGGCCCGGACGCCTCGCGGAGTGCGGCGACCGGCTGGACGTCGAGAGGGGCCACGCGTCGATAGACCGGTTCACGACGGCGACGCGGAGAAGTTCGGGCTGCGAGCTCTCCCTCGCGTCGTCCGTCTACCGTACTCGACCGGTGAGCGGTGGACCTGCCGGGACAGGGTGGGCTGGCCGATGAGGACGATCACTCGCGGCTCTCGCGGGGACGGAAGACGGTGACCGGCGAGCGAGAGGGGCTGCTCGTGTAGCGCGGCAACGCCGTCGGGAGCCACCGAAGTTCGCGTGTGTAGGAGTTCAAACAGGAGTGGCCGCGTGGAGAGCGACCCGAGCCAGCCCCCGACCACTGAACAGGCAGAAACCACGCAGTACAGTCGCGCCAGACCCGCCGTCGCCTCGACGCCCGTCCCCGAATCGTCTTTAGGGTCGTGCTCCTCGGCCGGGTGTGCGCGCCGCAGTCTACCGCGGTCCGGGCGACGTCCGGGTCGAGGACCGGGAGCGACCGACGATAGCAGCACCGACCGACGCCGTCGTTCGGGTCACCCACACCGCGGTCTGTGGGTCGGACCTGTGGTTCTACCGCGGCGAACGCGACCGCGAGGTCGGCTCCGCGGTCGGCCACGAGCCGATGGGGGTCGTCGAGGAGGTCGGGAGCGAGGTCCGGTCGGTGGAGGTCGGTGACCGGGTCTTCGCGCCGTTTCTCGTCTCCTGTGGTGCCTGTGAGTTCTGCCGGAAGGGGCTCCACACCTCCTGTGAGAACGGCGCGTCGTGGGGCGGCGCGAACGGCGGCGCACAGGGCGAGTACGTCCGGTCGCCCCACGCCGACGGGACGCTGGTGCGGGTGCCGGACCGGCACGCGAGCGACGAGGCGACGCTCCGGGCGCTCCTGCCGCTCACCGACGTCATGGGCACCGGTCACCACGCGGTCGTGAACGCGGGCGTCACAGCCGGCGCGACGTGTGTCGTCCTCGGCGACGGCGCGGTCGGGCTGTGTGCGGTGCTCGCGGCGCGGCGGCTCGGTGCCGAGCGGGTCGTCGTGGTCGGGCACCACGCCGACCGACTCGAGCTCGCGAGCGAGTTCGGCGCGACGGAGACGGTCCTGGCCCGCGGCGAGGAGGCCGTCGAGCGCGCGCGCGAACAGACCGACGGCGGCGCGAACCACGTCGCCGAGTGCGTCGGCGGCGCGGCGCTCTCCGACGCCGTCGCGGTCGCCCGACCCGGCGGGACCGTCGGCTACGTCGGCGTCCCGACCGAGCCGTTCGACGTCGGCCCGGCGTTCTCGCAAAACGTCGCGCTCCGGGGCGGGGTCGCGCCGGTGCGGGCGTACGCCGAGGAGTTGATGGCCGACGTGCTCGGCGGGACGCTCGACCCGTCGCCCGTGTTCACCCACACGGTCGCCCTCGAGGACGTGCCGACGGGCTACCGGCTGATGGACGAGCGGGAGGCGATCAAGGTGCTGGTCGAGGTCTGACTCGGGCGCCCCCGGTCCGGTCGTCAGCCCGCCCGTCTCGTCGGGGTGACGCGTCACCGGCCCGTCGTCGCGGTCGCGTCCGGCGCGGACCGCGAGCGGTAGACGTGTTTTTTGTCCCGGCGGCGCCAGACTGCGACATGGCCGAGTTCGACCCCGCGGAGTTCGACGACAAGTACGCGAACTACTTCGGGGAGCTCCAGCGGGCGTACAAGAACGCCTTCGAGCGGATGAACGACGCCCACGACTCCGACCTGGTGCACGCCGTCGACCAGCAGGTGCTGAACGAGTCCGAGCCGTTCTACGAGGACGGCACGTTTCGCGTCGAACTCCCCGCGAACCCCGTCGACCGAGTCACCGCCGTCGCCGTCGACGACGAGCGGCTGCGGTCCGTCCTTGACGAGTACGCCGCGACGATCGAGGCAGAGCTCCACGCCGTGTTCGGCGTCGAGCGTCCGGAGCGCCGAACCGAAGGTTGAAGCCTCGCGGCGGCGAACGGCAGCCATGAGCACGGAGACGAGCGACGGCGAGGACGACCTGCGCGAGCGGGTGACGAACTTCCTCCGGCGGAACTTCCCGCAGATCCAGATGCACGGCGGTAGCGCCGCAATCCAGCACCTCGACCGCGAGAACGGCGAGATCCAGATCGCACTCGGCGGCGCCTGCTCCGGGTGTGGCATCTCCCCGATGACAATCCAGGCGATCAAGTCCCGGATGGTAAAGGAGATCCCCGAGATCACGACCGTCCACGCCTCGACCGGGGTGGACGACGCGATGGGCGGGAGCGACGCCGACGGGATGAGCCCCTCGTTCCCCGGCGAGACGACCGACGACGACGGCGACGAGGGCCCGCAGGCGCCGTTCTAGCGGCGCGCTTTTTATCTGCCGGCGTCGACGACCGGCCATGACCAACCCGACGGCGGAGAACGTCCTCTTCGTCGTGCTCGACACGGTCCGGAAGGACCACCTCACGCCGTACGGCGCCGACTGCGACACCTCGCCCGGACTGGCAGCGCTGGCCGACGAGCCTCAGACGACGACGTTCGAACGGGCCGTCGCGCCCGCGCCGTGGACCCTGCCCGTCCACGCCTCCATGTTCACCGGGCTCTATCCGAGCGGCCACGGCGCCGACCAGGAGACTCCCTACCTCGAGGGCGTGACGACACTCGCCGAGACGCTCTCGGCGGCGGGCTACGACACCGCCTGCTACTCCTCGAACGCCTGGATCACGCCGTACACACACCTCACCGACGGGTTCGACGACCGGGACAACTTCTTCCGGGTGATGCCCGGCGACCTCCTCTCGGGGCCGCTCGCGCGTGCGTGGCGGACGCTAAACGACGACGAGCGGCTCCGGGCGGTCGCCGACAGGCTCGTCTCGCTCGGCAACACCGCCCACGAGTACCTCGCCAGCGGCGACGGGGCCGACTCGAAGACGCCCGCGGCCCTCGACCGCACCCGCAGGTTCGTCGCCGAGAGCGACGGCGAGGGGTGGTTCGCGTTCGTCAACCTGATGGACGCCCACCTGCCGTACCACCCGCCGGAGGCGTACGCCGAGCGGTTCGCGCCCGGCGTCGACTCGACGGCGGTCTGTCAGAACTCGAAGGAGTACAACTGCGGGGCGCGCGAGATCGACGAGGCGGAGTGGGCCGACATCAGAGGGCTGTACGACGCCGAGATCGCGCACATGGACGCCGAGCTCTCGGAGCTGTTCGACTGGCTGCGGGCGCGAGGGGAGTGGAGAGACACGCTCGTCGTCGTCTGCGCCGACCACGGCGAACTCCACGGCGAGCACGACCTCTACGGCCACGAGTTCTGTCTCTACGACCCGCTCGTCAACGTCCCACTCCTGGTCAACGGGCCCGTCGCCGTCGACCCGACGGAGACGGTCGAACTCGTCGACCTCTACCACACCGTCCTCGACGCCCTCGGCGTCGAGGGGGGTGAGCCGCGCACCACGGGCGACGAAGCCGTCGCGTGCGACCCGCGGCGGTCGCTCCTGTCCGAGAACTACCGCGCGTTTCCCGACGCCGTCGACGCCGAGACGCCGGCCCACGACCCCGGTCTGCGCGCCGGCGGCGACTACGGCTTCGTCGAGTACGCCAGGCCGGTCGTCGAACTCAGGCAGCTGGAGGAGAAGGCGAGCGCAGCCGGCGTCGCGCTGGACGAGGACTCGCGGTTCTACGCCCGGATGCGCGCCGTCCGCGGCCCGGCGGCGAAGTACGTCCGCGTCGACCGGACGCCGGACGAGGCGTTCCGGCTCGACGAGGACCCCGACGAGACGACGAACCGCGCTGCCGGGGACGACGACCCGGCGCTACGCCGGGCGGAGCGGGCGCTGGCGGCGTTCGAGGCCGCGAGCGGCGGCGCGTGGACGGCGGCGGACGACGCCACCGGCGGCGACGGCGCCGTCGACGAGTTCGACGCGGAGGCACAGGAGCGCCTGCGGGACCTGGGCTACCTCGAGTAGCGGGCGGCGCGGCTGTTTCTGGGCTGGTGTCCGTGTCGGGGCGTCTGACGCCCCTGGAGTGCCGACGGCCGGACGAGCGCGAGCGGTCCGCGGGAGGCGTCGACCTGACAGGCCGCCGACCGGTATCGGCCTCACCGGCGACCCGATACGGGTGTCTCGTGGGGAGTCGGCGTCGGTGTGTGGCCCGCGCTCGACACGGCAGCCGGGGACCCGGCGATCGCCGACCGCACGACGGACGCGTGGTGACCCGACCCCGCGTGACGCTCGCCCGAGTGTCGTGGTAACAGTTGTGTGAGCACAGCTAAACCGGTCCAGTCCGTATCACCAACCGCATGGACCGACTCAGTGTGAGCGATGCCGTCGGCGATATCGCTGACGACGAGGACTCGACCGAGGCGATTCGAACGGACGCCGTCAGCCTGGAAGTGATGCGGTTCGAGGAGGGTGACGAGGACCCGCTGCACGCACACGCGGAGAACGAGATCTACCACGTCAACGCCGGCGCCGGGAAGATCAACGTCGAGGGCGACACCACGGACGTCTCGGCGGGCGACGTGGTCCACCTCGAACCGGGGACAGACCACCAGTTCCTCGACTTCGAGGACGAACTGGTCATGACGGTTCTGTACGCCCCCGCGAAGGGCTCGGCGGAGTAGCGCCGTCGGCGGAGCCGACCGCTCGGCCCCCGGGCGGTCACATGAAGTCGGCGATGCTGCCCTGCTTGTTGGTGTCGTCTTCGAACACGCGCTCGATCGACCGTTCCAGGATCCGGAGGCGCTGTTTCGTGTACTCCCGGCAGTCGTACTGCTCGGCGACGCGGGTGGCCGTGTCGAGGTACTTCGTCACCGACCCCTCGTGGACGGTGAGACCGACCCTGCCGCCGTCGCACTCGCGGCAGTCGCCGGTCAGCGGCATCCGGCGGTAGGTGTGGCCGCAGTCGAGACACCGCGTCTCCTGGCTGGAGAACGCCCGGAGGTTCCCGATGAGGTCCGGCAGGAAGTGGTACTCGATGATCCGCTCGGCGACGTCG
>CAZEJR010000003.1:0-137742 GCA_964512675.1 uncultured Haloferacaceae archaeon
TCGCCGACCTCGACGTACTCGCCGAGGCCGTGCATGTCGTACAGCTCCTTCGTCTGTGGCGTGGCGACGTGTGCCTCGCCCGTACGCGGATTGGTGAAGGTGAACTCCTCGCCGGCCTCCAGTGCCTCCATGAACTCGTCGGTGACGCCGACAGAGATGTTGAAGTTCGAGAGATGTCCCTCGACGGCGTTGCGGAGGTGTTTTGGCACCTTGCCGTCCTCGTCGATCAGTTCCCGGGCCTCCTCCAGCGCCTCGGAGAACGAGGTGTGGGTGTAGTCGTCGGGGTCGTTCAGGCGAAGCGAGTGCGCGAGCGAGACGTCCTTGTTTTTCGCGTGGATGAACTGGATCACGTCCGGGTGCGAGACGCGCATCACGGCCATCTGTGCGCCCCGTCGCGCGCCGCCCTGTGCGATCGTCTCGCAGTTGTGAACGACGAGGTCAGCCGCGACGTACGTGTGCGTGTCCGCGATCTCGACGTTGTGTACCGGCCCGGCGTACTCGACGCGCTCGACCGACTCGACGGCGACGACCTCTCGACCCTCGACCTGCTTCGTCCGGTCGACCGCGCGGAAGTCGTCCGGGACATCGTCGAACAGCCGTTCGAGCGGCGTGTCGAGTGCGGTGCTGACGCTCGCGCTCACCGAGTGAGTCGGCTTCCGGTCGTCGGGGGTGCGGTCGTGTCGCGAGAACTGAACGCCACACCGGAGTCCAACCTGGAACGCGAAGTCGACGATCTCGCGGTTTGCGAGCTTCAGCCGCACGCGCTGACTGTCGCCCCTCCGTTCCAACCGGCCGTCTCCGTCGAACAACGCCTCCAGAACACGCGCCTGTGTCTCCGGAGGGGCCTGCCACAGGAAGTCGGGGACCTCCTTCTCGGCGGCGCCGGTTCCGAACAGACCGTCGACGAGCGCGGCGAAACTCGCGCTCTCGGCGTGGAGGTGGAGCGTGTTTCGTTCTCTGACGAACTCGCGGCGGACCGACACGTCGAAGCCGTCGAGCGCCGCTTCGATCTCGTCGGCCGCGTCTGTCTCCTCGCTGTGGAGCGTAAACACCACCTCGTTCGGCACGCCGCGACGGTAGACCACACACCCCTCCGCGAGGTACCAGCCGGCAGCCGTCGCCAGCGCCTCGACCGGCACCTCGTCGGCTGTCATCGAGGGCGACGATCCCTTCGACGCTCCGTAGTACTCGCGGTTGACCTTCACGCCGCCGTCGGCGAACACGACCGGGCCCGACGCGACCGATCTTAGGTCGACAGTGTCGTCAAGCCCGTGACCGTTGTCGGTCGCGTCGTTTCCGAGGACGAGCAGGTCGCCGGGGGTGAGATCCTCGGCGTCCACCCACTCGAACCCGTCGTCTCTCGCGATCTTGAACGGGTGTTCGCCGGTCGCCCGGACCGGTTCGTTGCGTCGTTCGGGGACGATCTCGACGATCTCCTCCTCGACGTGGCGTTCCATCGTCTCGACGACCGGCTGTTCGTCGCCGTTCTCGTCGACGACGAGGTCTCCCTCACGGAGCGTCTCGATCGGGCGCTGTCCCCCGGGCGTGAGGATGTCGGTCCCGGGCGGGAAACACATCTGGTCGTACGTCCGCATGAACGTGATCGGTCCCGACGCGATACCGCCCGTCGAGCCGACGGCGTCGCCGTAGGGCCGCAGACGCCAGAAGGCGTAGCCCATCCCGCCGCCGGACTGGAACACCTGCGCGGCCTCCTTTGCCGTCTCGTGAATGTCGTCGATGTCGTCCTCCGGCGAGTCGACGAAACAGGCAGACAGCTGCTGTAGCTCGTCGCCGGCGTTCATCAGCGTCGGCGAGTTCGGCATAAACGAGAGTCGGGACATCAGCTCCTCGAACTCGGCGCGGGCCTCCTCGACACGCTCGCGGACCTCGTCTGGGAGCTCCGGCACGACCGTGTCGTAGGCGAACCTGTTGACGTTCTCCGGCGTCAGGGGCCGGGTGACGTCGTCGTCGACGGCTGTTCCCGCCCCGAACACCTCGGCGGCGAGCTCGTCTCGCCGCGGGTGGTCGGGCTTGACCTGTTCGGGCCGGACCTCCACGGGGTCGTCGCGGTCCTCGGCGGCGAAGGCCGCTTCGGCGAGGGCGATGTTCTTCGCGACGCGCGGGAACAGGTCCTCGGGGTCCTCGACGAGGTCGCCGTTTGCGTCCTTCCGGAGGTACCGCGCCGGCAGGATGTTGTGGTAGGCGTTCGCCGTCAGGCGCTCTTCGACCGTGTCGCCGTCGGTTCGCTTGACCGGCAGCTCGAGATCGCTCGCGTCGAGTGCGCTCATCTGTCGACTCCTCCCGTCGGTCGGCGGCGAGTGGCTGTCGTCATTGGAGTGTACGTACTGCGTGAGACGCGGGGTAATCGCTTTCGGAGCGCGGCCCGGATGTCAGGGTCTCGACCGGTCTGCGCCCACGGCTCCTCCCGCGATCTCCACAGGAATCACACACGGCAGCGCCCAATATAACGGTACGCAGACCGGAGTGAAACTGAAACTGGAGCGGACAGAATCGACAGACCGAGCGGCGAGATCCAGTCGAACGGAAGGGGGAGACGCGTCAGACGCGTGTCACCCGTCTCGTGGCGCTCGTCCGACCGACGCCGGGCGCCCGCCGTTTCCTCTCCAGGTTCCGACACGAGTGCCACGGGCTTATGTCACCGGCCGGCGAGCCTGTGGTGTGTTCGCTCCGCTCCTCCAGGTCGCCGACGTTCCGGGACTGCTGCTCCGGGCTCTCGCGGTGCTGACGATCGCCGGCGTCGTCGTCCTCGTCGGTCGGGTGGTCCTCCAGATCGCCTGGCGGCTGGTGGCAGTCGCCGCCGTCGTCCTCGGACTCGTCCTCGCCGCGATGTTGCTCCTGCCCGCGGTCGTCGGCTTCTAGACGGTCGCGAGGAAGTTCCGGATCACGTCGTGGCCGACGTCGGTCAGGACGCTCTCGGGGTGGAACTGGACACACTCGACCGGGAACTCGCGGTGGCGCACGCCCATCACCAGCTCCGCGCCGTCGTGGTCGGTGGTGGCGGTCACGTCGAGGGAGTCGGGCACCTCCGTCGCGATCAGCGAGTGGTACCGACCGGCCCGAAAGTCCTGTGGGAGCCCGTCGAAGACGCCGCGCCCGTCGTGGTCGACCGGGAACGCCTTGCCGTGGATCGGGGCGGGCGCGTGGCCGACCGACCCGCCGTACTCGTACACCGCCGCCTCCAGGCCGAGACAGACGCCGAGTGTCGGGGTGTCGGGGCTGACCTCGCGCAGGACCGGCGCGGTCACCCCCACGTCTCGCTCGTTTTTGGGGTGGCCCGGTCCGGGACTGATCACGACCGCGTCCGGGTCCGTCGCGCGCACGTCCTCCAGCGAGGCGGCGTTTTTCACCACCTCGATGTCGGGAACCTGCCCGTCGACGGGCGTCTCCGAGACGTACTCGACGAGGTTGTAGGTGAACGAGTCGTAGTTGTCGACGACGAGGACCCTCACCGCCTCGCCTCCTCGGCTGCCCGTTCGACCAGGTCGACGGCGTCCAGCACCCCGCCCATCTTCGCCTCCGTCTCCTCGTACTCGCTCGCCGGGTCGCTGTCGGCGACGACCCCCGCGCCGGCCCGGACCGTCGTCTCTCGCGCCGCGTGGTCGACCGTCGCCGACCGGATGACGATCGCGAAGTCGGCGTCGCCGTCCCACGAGAAGTAGCCGACGCCGCCGCCGTACACGCCGCGTGGCGACGTCTCCAGGGCGTCGACGAGTTCCATCGCGCGCACCTTCGGCGCGCCGGTGAGCGTCCCCGCCGGAAACGTCGCGCGCGTCGCGTCGAAGGCGTCGTCGTCGGCACAGAGCCGGCCGGTGACCGTCGACTCGATGTGCTGGACGTGCGAGTACTTGATGACGCTCATGAACTCGTCGACCGCGACGCTCCCGGCTTCGGACACCCGTCGTACGTCGTTTCGTCCGAGGTCGACGAGCATCGTGTGTTCGGCCCGCTCCTTGCCGTCGGCGAGCATCTCGCCCGCCAGCCGTCGGTCGTCGACGGGACCGGTCCCCCGGGGACAGGTGCCGGCGATGGGGTTGACCGTCACCCGGTCGCCCCGCACCGAGACGAGCGTCTCGGGGCTGGCGCCGACGACAGAGCGGTCGCCGTGACGCAGGAGGTACATGTACGGCGACGGGTTGACCTCCCGGAGCGCGGCGTAGAGGCCGAGCGGGTCCATCGCTCCCTCCAGCACCCGCGACCGGCTGATCACTCCCTGGTAGATGTCGCCGTCGAGGACGTGGTCTTTCGCGCGCCGCACCGCGGCCTCGTACTCCTCGCGCGCGCCGGCGCGTTCGCTCTCGCGAACGAACCCGTCCGGCGACGGCGTCTCGGCGCCGGCCAGCCGGTCGGCGACCCGCGTGGCCTCGGCTGCTAGCGCGTCGTACGTCTCTCCCGGGTCGTCGTCTGCCCGGACCACCGGCGTCAGCACGAGTTCGGCGTCGCCGGCGGCGTGGTCGACGGCCACGACCGACGTCGCGAGGACGAACTCGGCGTCGGGGCAGACCGGGTCGGGCCGGTCGACGCCCACCTCGTCGAGCCAGAGGTCGTACACCGCGTCGTAGGCGAGAAAGCCGACGAGGCCACCGTCGAGGCGCTGACGCTCTCCGGCGTGGAAGTTCGCGCGCGCCGCGTCCGGCAGAGCGCCCCGGAGCGCGTCGAGGACGTCGCCCGCCGCCGAGAGGTCGACGAGCCCCGTCGCCGACCCGCCGAGGTCGGTCACCCGCCGGTCGTCGCCCGTCACCGTCACCACGGCCTCCGGGTCGTAGCCGACGAAGGAGTAGCGCGCGTGCCTGTCCGGGCTCGTTCCGGGCTGGAAGGCGCCGTCGGGGTCACTCCCCGCCGTCTTCTCTGCGCTCTCCAGCAGAAACCCGTGGTCGGCGTCGCCGACCAGCGCGGCGTACGCCGCGAGCGGCGAGACGTCCGGGAGCGGCGCCGTGACGCGGACGACGACGGGGCCGTCGGCGTCGGCGTGGTCGCGGAACGCCTCGCGGCACAGACCGAGGTCGGTCACGCTGGCGCCTCCACGCGGGCGGTGTCGACGAACGCCCGGACACGCTCCGGGTCGACCGTCCCGCCCGTCTCGACGCCGCTCGCGACGTCGACGCCGTACGGCCTGACCACCCGGGTCGCCCGCCCGACGTTCTCCGGCGTCAGCCCGCCGGCCAGCACCACCGGCGCGTCGACCCGCTCGACGAGCCGACGGCTCGCCGTCCAGTCGTGCGTCTCGCCGGTACCGCCGCCGCCAGCGTCGTCCGTCGAGTCGACGAGGAGACCGTCGACGTGGCTCGCGAGCCGAGCGGGGTCGTCGTCGTGGCCGACCGCCGCGACGACCCGCGCCGGCGTCGCCTCGCCGAGCCGGTCGAGGGCCTCCGGGTCGGCCAGGCCGTGGACCTGGACGTGGTCTGCACCGACCCTGTCGACGCGTCGTGCGGCCTCCTCCGGGCTGTCGGGCATCGTCACGAGCGTCGTCGAGAGGAACGGCGGCGCGGCGTCGACGAGGGCGCGGGCGCGCTCTGTCGTCACCTCGCGGTGTGTGTCGACCGAGACGCCGGCGATGACACCGACCGTGTCGGCGCCGGCACCGGCGGCGGCACGGACGTCTGCCGGCTCGCGCATCCCGCAGATCTTGACGCGGGCTCTCACTGCTCTGTCCGGCTACGGAGGGCGTCGAGCCGGTCGGCGGCGGCGCCGGACGCGATCGACTCGCGCGCCGCCTCGACGCCGCCCGCGAGGCTCTCGGCCTCGCCGGCGACGTACACCGCCGCGCCGGCGTTCGCCAGCACGATGTCCCGACGGGCGTCGGTGATCTCGCCCGTGACGATACCGGAGAGCGCCGCGGCGTTCGCCGCCGGTGTCCCGCCCGCGACCGCGCCGACCGGCGCCCGGTCCAGCCCGAGGTCCTCTGGCGTCACGGTGAACGGCTGGACGTCCTCGCCGTCGACCTCCGCCGCCGTCGTCTCGCCGTGGAGGCCGATCTCGTCGAGCCCGTCGCCGTGGACGACCAGGGCACGCTCGACGGGCATCCGCGCGAGGGCGCGGGCGACCGGCTCCACGAGGGACGCGTCGTAGACACCGACCACCTGCGCGTCCGCGCCCGCGGGGTTCGTGAGCGGCCCGAGGACGTTGAAGACAGTCCGCATTCCTAGCTCGCGGCGCGGGCCGATCACGGCCTTCATCGCCGGATGGAAGACGGGTGCGAGCATGAATCCGATGCCGTCACGCTCGATAGCTGCCTCGACTGCCGTCGGCGTCGCGTCGATGTCGACGTCGAGCTCCTCTAGGACGTCCGCGCTCCCCGACGACGAGGAGACCGAGTAGTTGCCGTGTTTCGCGACCGAGACGCCCGCGCCCGCCGCGACGACGGCACTCGTCGTCGAGACGTTGATCGTGTCGTGGTCGTCGCCGCCGGTTCCACAGGTGTCGACGAGCGGCTGTCGGTCGGGATCGATCCGCCGCGCAGCGTCGCGCATCCCCGACGCGAAGCCCGCTATCTCCGCTTCCGTCTCGCCTTTCGCCCGGAGCGCGGCCAGCAGCGCGCCGACCTGTGCCTCCGTCGCCTCCTCGAACACCAGCGACGCGGCCTCGCGTGCCTCGGCCATCGTCAGGTCCTCGCCGTCGGTCACCCGCTCGACGAGTGATTGAATTCGTGCCATAGTGAGTAACTTCGTCTTGTGATGTACAACTCTGTACACGTGTAAATCGGTTTCGGGCCGGTTCCGTAACGTTGAAACACGGAACCAGCGTACGCCGAGTCGCATCAGGGTTGGTAGTCTAGCCCGGTTATGACACCTCCTTGACATGGAGGAGGCCGGCGGTTCAAATCCGCCCCAACCCACTCGTTCTCCGGACGGTCGTGAGTGAGACACGGAACAGGCCGGCGTTCCCGCCGAGCGAAGCGAGGCGGGAAGCAGCGGACGACCGCAGAGAGTCCGCCAGCGTTCGAATCCGCCCCAACCCACTCGTTCTCCGGACGGTCGTGAGTGACGGAGTCTGGTAGAGCGCGGGTCGCTCGGTACAGGGTCCGATCTGGCTCGCGCTGACCGACTCGGCGAGCCCAGCGGTCTGTCCGATCCAATCGACCCCGTCTATCTGTTCTGCGCGAGGGGGGTGTGTCTGAACGGTGAGGATCGGGTCGAGTCGACGGCGAACCGGTCCGCACGCGGGTCCCCACTGTGTGGACGACCGTGTGGCACCGGCCGGCGAGAGCATCTGAAACGACCCCACAGTGGTGGGTCGTCGTACACCTCGGCGGAACGGAGTCGATCGTTCCCGGCGTCGTGAACGACAGACGCGGAGGAGAGAAGCCGCATCCCGAGAGAGGTCGTCATCCAGACGCGCGTCGAAGGCCCGCGTCGACAGGTACGAGAGGGGCTATCTGCGCTCGCGATCAGTCGACACGGTTGGTCTGCTGTTCCGTCCTCTCGTCGTCGTCGGCGACCGCTTTCTCGACGTTACCGAGCTCGTTCGGGACGACACTCGTACTCTTGTGGTCGCCACTACCCGTTACGCCACGACGCAGAACTCCTCGACGGCGGGGAGCCCGCGAGACGGCTCTCTCGATGCCGAGTCTCGTCACCACTGTCGGCCACACGGGCGGTCTGAATCCACGTGAATCGGGGGTCGGGAGACGTGTATCTGAGGAGTCGTCCGTTCGTATACGATGGGTGTCTGACGACCCCCCGACGACGTCAACTAGGCCAACGCTCGTGGCTGGCGATTCGACGGAGGTTCGTTCCACGTTCTCCGGTCTGCGGCACCGTCGTGTTAGAATCTGCCCTGTTCGCAGCTTCCGACGCACCGAAACGGGCCACGACGTCCGTTACGAGCCTCGTGGCGGGGGAACAGACGCCGAGAGGCTTCGCTATCGGTCGCGGCGGCAGGAGCACACGTGCAACGCGAAACGCGGGAAGCCGTCCACGAGCGGAATCGAGGCCACTGTGCCAACTGCGGTGCCTCTGATTCCGACTCGAACCCCGACGTGCACCACGTGGTGCCACGCGGCCGAGGCGGGTTCGACAGGCTGTCCAACCTCGCCCTCCGCTGCCGACAGTGCCACGACGTTGTACACGGCGAGGGGACGGCTCCTACGGTTGAGTTTAACAGTACAGGCGAAACGACGACCGACTCGTTCGACACGTTCCTCGCGTTCTTCCGAGAGCTGTCCCCGGCACGGGTCGACCCGGAGGAGGACTGGCGAGTCCCGAAGGCAGACTTCGAGCGGGTGACCGACGAGGTTGGAGACACCCACACGGCGTCACCGCTCGCAGACGGTGAAGACTCGTGAGCCAGCAGACACTCGGGCGGTTCACCGACGACAGTCGATGCCCGACGTGCGGTCGGGACGACTTCGATGACGAGCGCGCGATGCGTATCCACCACAAGCAGGTCCACGGCGACTCGCTCGCCGACCGCGGTGATCGGTATCGGTGTCCCGTCTGTTGGCGTGAAACCGAGACGAAACACGGGCTGAGCGACCACCTCTCGAAACTCCGTCCAGAGCGGTGGGCGCGCATCCGACGGGAGGACACGACGCTCGTCCCCGCTGGCGTCGGGCACCACCGAGTCGTGGGCCGCCGTCGGTGCCGTCTCACGGCGGGACAGGGGGGGTCTCGGCGGTCGGCGCTGCCTGTCCGACTACTCCGCACGAGTCACGCTCCCGACGTACGTGTACGAATCCTGTCTGTGAAACCACCCGTCTGTCGACGTCCGGGGCGTCTGACTGGCGGTACCCGCGCACGATGCGGCCTGTGTGTAACGACCGTACTGCGTCGGACCGAGGAGCGTGGCTGTCCACGCCGCAGCTACATCCGACGGCGTGACGAGCAGTGCCGTCGATGTGTGTCGCGGTCGGTGGTGCGAGACGCGCCGCGGCGGCGGTTGACGAAGTACAGCCGCGTGACATCGGTTTTAATCGCGGCGGTCGTACCACAAGACGTGACCGGTAGCGACGGCCCCGAGTACGACGTCAACTTCCGCGAGAATCCTGAGGAGTACGAGATCGGTCGTGGCGAACAGGATGTGTTCAAGTGCGAACCGTACAAGAGCGAGTTGCTGCCGCTCTGGTCGATCAAGACAGTTGACGAGGCCGAGACGAGCGCGGAGACGATTCACGAGCAGTTCTGCGAGTACCGCGCAGCGGGCGAGTTCCCCGGCATGGACCTCGCGCGAAAGTATCTCCAAATGGGATGGACTCGTGCGATGCGGTACGCGAAGTACCCTGGCGGGCAGAAGTACGACGACGGTGAGAAACGTGAGCCGCAGGAGTGGTACGACGAGGAGAAACGCGAGATTGCGTCGATATACAAGGAGCAGCTGGATCGGGTGCGAGACGACGAGACCTATCGACGACGTCGAGAGGAGTGGGGCGACAGCCCGTGATCAGGAAGTGTACAGTTACGTGTCGATCTGCAGGCGAGGTCCATCCACGGAAACTCGTCTACCCCACGGTGAGCGGGTCGAGGACACCCTCCAGGTCGTCGACGAGGGCGTACAACTCGCCCGCGTCGTCGCGACCGTCGGCGTACGCGGCGTCGGCGTCCCTCTCGACGCGGTCGACGGCGTGGTCGAGCGTGTCGGCAGCGTCGTCGAGGTCGCGCACACGGTCGCCGGGCTTGAGCTCGGTGATCCAGACGGCGCGCTCGGTGGCCCCATCCTCCTGGCAAAGAGAAACGAGGGCCTCCGGGGGCGACCCGGGGGCTTTCGATCTTGACCCCGACCAGCGACGCGTACTCCGCGCGGCGCCTGAGTGGGGTCGGTGTGTATTCTACTTACCTCCATTAGAATATCATCCGGCAAATATCCAACCCCGCGCCTCAGCCGTACACAATCTATTTTACCCCGCAAGTCACATGAATTCATATAGAGGCACACCCGTGAGCGAACAGAACAAGGCTCGGTTCACCGTTAGCACCCCGCCAGAGACAAAGACGCGTCTCGACGAGATCGCGGAGCGGCACGGATTGAGTCGATCGGCGACGGTTACGAGAGTCCTGAACGAGCGAGACAATTACCGCGACGAGCTCAACGCGGCTCGCAACGAACTTGACGAGACGCGGCAGGAGGTTGACCAGCTCCGCGGACAACTTGAGGCCGAGCGCGAGCGTGCCGAGCAGGCCGAGGGGCAGCTGATGGCCGACGGCGGCCTCACAGACGACGCCAAAGCCGACGTGGGGGCGATTGTGGACAGTCAAGTAGCCCCAGTCCATCGTACGGTTCGATTTCAGACGGCGGCCACGGGCGCCGGCCTCGTCTACATCGCTGCCGTCGCGGGCGACTTACTCGGCGGGCCGTCGGCGGTGGCGTTCGGCGTCCTCATCCTCGCCGGCCTTGTCGCCGCGTTCGTGTTCGCGGGTGGTCGCAATGAGTAGCGACCGGGTACCGGACGAGGCACAGGTGCGGGTCGACCAACGAGCCGCGACGCCGACGAGAGGCGGGCTCCGAACGCGGAGGGGTCGTAATGGTCGGCAAACGCGACAGCGTCGACCGCGCCGCCTACATTTTCGACCAAGTGTACGTCCGCGTCGCCGACGAACACGGGCAGGAAAGCCAACTCCGCGACAGCGCCCGCGCCGAGGTCGAAAAAGAGGACGAACGGATCTGGGCGCACTACCGCGACCCGCGGACCGACCTCACCCAGGTTGAGGCGCGCGACCGTGCGCAAGAGCTGTTGCTTGTCGACTACCCGCCCCGCGCGAACATCTCCCAGGCGACGGTGTCGCGGAAGATTACCGCGCTCGACGACCGGATGCTCACCGAGCCGCTGGCGCTGCTCGACGTCCGCGAGCGCGAGGGCGAGCACGACGTGCCCGGGCTTCTCGCGCGCTCTCGCCTCGACACGCTTGACCGCGGGCGGTTCGACACGCTGGTCGACCACTACCGCGAGGCGCTCGCCCGCTTTCTCGTCGACCTCGACGCCCTCTACCGGTTCGACCGGTCCGCCGTGCCGACGCCGGCGTGGGCGCGTGCCAGGTTTGACGACCTCGACCCGGCGGTCGGGCGCAAGATCGGCCTGTACGACGACATTACGCCGAACGACGAGATACACCCGCCGCTCGACGAACTCGACGACCACGGTGCCGACGACCGACGGCTGGCACGACGCCGTCGACGCCGGCGTGCCGGGTTGCAAGCGCCGACGACGATCGCCCGACGGCAGACGGACAAATCTCGCAACAACAAGCAAAGATACCTCGTCTCGTCGTGACTCTTGCGCGCCCCCCGCGTGCGCGCAAGGCCGGTCCGGCGTCGACGACGCCGCGGTCGCGTTCGACCGGCAGCCGGACGACGTTGAGTGGGCTCGACGTCGAGGACGCGGCACTCCTCCAGTTGTGGAAGGAAAGGGTGTCGGCTGCGCTCCGGCGCGACGACGCTGTGCGAGGCGAACTGATGGGTGTCGTATCCCGTACGGCACGCGCAGCCGGTACTCGTGGCCGCGACTCGATGTCGGTCGCGTACCGGCCGAGCGCGCTGATGGGTTCGGCCAGATGTTTCACGCCTGCTCCGCTACCCCGGGACGATGTGGACGAACGCGGCGTCGTGGCCGACGGTGCTCGCGCGGGCCGGGCCGGTCGTGGGACAGCTCACGCCGCGTCACGCGTTCGATCCGACGCTGACGACGGTCGTCGCCGTGACGACGGCTGTCGGTGCGGTCGTGCTGTCGGTCGTCGGTCGGCGATTCCTCACGAGACGGCAGCTGCTCGTCTGGGGTGGTGCCGCGTACGCGACGACGATGCTCGGCCTGTGGGCTGTGGTTCGGCTGCTGTTCTGGCGGTTCACGTTCGATCCGGTCGGCGATGCGCCCCTGGTCGCTCCCGTGCTGGCCGGATTCGGGACCGTGATCGCCGGGCAGTTCGTCCTTCCAACATACCTGTTCGGCAGCCACGAGGTGTGGACGCCGCTCGTCTGGCTGTTCGGCGTGACGTGGGCCCTCGGCGAGTTCGTCCTCCTGGTGGGCGGTGAGTCCGGCGGGCTGTTCGCCCTGCTGGTATGGATCGTCGGGTTGCTACCGGCGTGCCTCGGTGTGCTGGTCCTCGTGGCAGGTGGTGAACTCCTCCTGCGACGCGTCGACCTGTCGAACCCGCTCCGGTCGTGACTCGGTGTCGGTCACCGCTGCCCTCCCTGCTCGCCCTCGTCGGCGTAGCGGGCGGCCTCGCCGAGCTGGTGCGCGAACGCGCGTGCCTGGTCCGGGGCGAGCGACACCGCGTCGTCGACGTGGAGCGGGGTGAGGTACGTCTCGCCGAACACCGGGCAGACGTCGTCGGTCGCCACACCTCCACCGACAGGTGACAGCAAAAAGAGTGTTCGCGCCGCGGCGTTAGTGGTCGGTGCCCTCGGCAGCCGTGTGGCGAGACCAGCTCGACGCCAGCGCCAGCGCGACCCGAGCCCGGTCGAGGCCGGTCGCAATCTCGCCGGCGGTCGCCCACTCGGCTCGCTCGCCGGCACCGCGGTCGTCGAGCGTCGTCGAGGTGCGGACCGGTGTCTGCCCGACGCGAGGGTACGTCGAGCCCGTCGGACCGGGGTCGACGCGCAACACACCGACCCAAGCACGGACGCTGGCCACAACATTCGCAGCAACGACAGCAAGACCACGCTCGGCCTCGACCCGTAATTGAGAGCCTCTCGCCCGTGGTTTCACGCGAAACCGCAGCATAACACCAGCGGTGTAACGCTGCCCCCTTTCTCTCCGCGGTCGGTGTGAGCGCTCAACACCCGTCTCACGCCCTCGCGCCGCCCGAAACCGGAGGATCTCGCTTAGCGGCACGCACAGAGCCACACGTACAGTACGGTGGTACTACATCGCGAGTCGCGCGCGTGAGCGCGGGCCAACGACCCCCCACCCCGCGACGTCGCGGGCGAGTTCTCGCTTCTCCTCACCTTCGGCGAGGATCTGGCGCTTCTCGCGCTGGAGCCGCTCGACGTCCTCTCATCTTGACCGAACTCTGATAGAAAATCACCAAAATCATATAATGCTTCTATCACTCAACCCCAGCAAGTGAATGATCGCAGTATGGAACGAAGATCATTATTAAACTGGATTACGGCAGCTGGGGCAGTAGGTCTGGCAGGATGCAGCGGCATTACAGGTGAGACAAACGAGCAAGCAAATCCGTACAACCAAGACACAGAAACACCTGATCCTGTTATAGAACAAGGGGAGAACGGATTCAGAGTCTATTTTGAGGATGACTTTGGACATGACCAACTAGGTCAGGCACCAGCAGAAGCAGAAGAGCGTCAGATCGTGAGATCGGCGCTGCAAGACTTTGAAAAATTTGAAGAATGGGATAGTCTAAACAAAGATGACTATATAAAGGCACAGCTGGCTCTGCAAGAAGGTATAACCCCTCTGGCTCCAGGACTTCCGGGGAGCGTAGAGAGAATAGGAAACCGGACCAGAGAAATATTTCCACAGATACCAGACAACCCTGAAAACTACAACGGAGAATTTGAAGATATCAATGAGAGGCACTTAGAGAACGTGGAGGATAAAGCAGAGATATACACCCTGGCACTAAGAAGCGCAGTAAAAGAGGTTACGGACCAGGCCAACAGTGTCGCAGCTAACGTGTTGAATACAAACTTGGCCGAACATGTCCTTGAGGACTACATGGATATTGATATTCCAGGTTATCAGTTCTCAACACTGAATACAGATAAGCCTATAAATGCGAGAGGTGGGGTTAGCGTCGCTGAGGAAGGAGAGGAAACTTATCTCTCACACCCTATAGGCATCTTGCAATACGTGGATGAGGGAGAACAACAGGTCAGAGAGTTTGAGGTAGAAACTCAATTCTACCCAGAATTCAGTAAGCCTGAAAATAGTTTCTACAAATGGCCTCTTGATGAAGATTTTCCGCCAGCCTACAGTAGCCGTCAGTGGGAGCCTGAACAGTTCATGCATGCCTTCTGTGGTGAAAAAGCAAGAAAACTTGTTCAAATGGACGAAATACCTAGAGATGAAATGGATAGATATTTGATTGAAGGGTTGCTGAGCCAGATAGATGACGCACCGGAACTATATAACTTTGATGAAGACAGGGCGACAGGAGGTCAAAGACAAGTTAATGGGGACTACGAAGGAGTTGCGGTTTCCAGCTCCTTCAGAAACTCAGTGTCGCACTACATGGATAATCCAACAAGGGTAGGTAAGAAGAAGCTCGATGGAGCGTCCAAGGCCATTTTCTCCAGCTTAAACAAGTTTGGCTGGAATAAAGCAATCGCCCTAGACGGCACTATAGACACCCCAGAGATATACAGGATATCAGAAGAATTCAGGAAGAAACTGCACGCCAATCAGGTATACAACAACTTCGGACAGAGAATCTCTGCGGAATAGAAACAGTGTAACACTATCTCTGTCGGGGTCATAGGTGATTCCAGCCGGTCCCCCTCGCCCGGCAGTTGCGCGGACCGACGCCGAGGGCTTACTCCCGACGCCGGCGACACGAACGGGCGAGGAGGACGCGCGACCGTGTATCAGAACTCGACGACCCGGGAGGCCGCGACGACCATCCATCGGTGGCTGAACGACTGTCGGGCGCGTCGCGACCTAGACCGGCTCGCCTGTCTAATTGATTCGACAGCTGCTGTCGGGTATCGATCGAGAGTTCAGCCGGTGTCCGGTACTGTGCCGGATCGTGCCCGGTGTCTCGCAGATAGTTGATGAACGACGTCGGGGCATAGAGTTCCCCCGCCGTATTCTGCAGTGAACGCAACGCTGGATCCCAATAGCTCAATACAATACTCAGTCAATCAAATACGGTATAAATTTGATCTATGTTAGCCCTCCTGGGACGTAAATTGTTGTGTGAACTGTTCAGTCAAACACATGACTCTTGTAGCAGACTCAAGCGTTCGGTGGGTTCAAACCCCGTCCGCGTCTTAAACCACGCACGGACACACCACCCGCTATGTCAAAGACGAACGTTCGCGCGAGCACGTGGGTCAAGCCCGACCAGGTCGACGCCCTCCGGTCGGCGGTGTATCGCTGCCGCCCCGACTATCTTCAACAGCGCGACGACGCGATCGTCGCTATGTTGTACGACCTCGGCCTCCGCGTCGGCGAGCTCGTCGCCCTCAACGTCGACGACCTCCGCGACGACCGGACCACGCTGTACCTGCCGACGGACAAACAGAAAGGCTACCCCACCGACAGCGACCCGCCGCCCGCGACGCTCGGGCTCGACAGCGACACCACCCGCACGCTGTCGGCGTACCTGTCGAGCCGGTGGAAAGACCCCGACGCGCTCTTTCCCTCCCGGTCGAGCGACCGGATCACGACGTCGAGCGTCCGCCGGATGCTGAAAACCGTCGCTGCCGAGGCCGACGTCCGTCCGTATCTGGTCGAGGGCGGGCGCGGCGACCCCGACGACGTCACGCCTCACGCCCTCCGGCACGGCGTCGCCTGGCGAATGATGAACGCCGAGGAAGGGAATACCCTGTACGACGTGCGGAATCGCCTCCGGCACCGCTCGATTACGACCACCGAGCGACGCTACGACCACGTCATCGAACGATGAACAACAAAACACTATCACACTTGCAGGAAATGGACAGCCGGGAATTTGAGCATCTAATTGGCGATCTTTGGCAGCGGATGGGCTATGAGACGGATGTGGTCAAACACTCTGCTGATAAGGGGATAGATGTCCGCGCCCAGTAGCAAAAGAATGGATCAAACCATCTCATTCAAGCCAAGAGATACACGGAAGATAGAGCCGTTAGCGCCCCTGAGATTTAGCAGTACGGGGCGCTCCATCTACAAGAAGATGATGTGGATCGGGTCTTTGTCGTCACGACAAGCCGATTCACTTCCGGGGCAAAGGAGTTCACCGCCGATATCGGTGTCAGTCTATTTGACGGGAACCAACTAGTTGAGCTCATTCACCACGTAAGCCAACCGGATCTTCTCGTTGATTATACCCCGGCTCCTGAGGCATATCGGTATGAGCATCAACCGTGGCTTTCATTCTCGGGAGCAGATCTTAGACGAGCAGATTCTACGGTGCCGACCTCGCCGGAGTGGAATTACGTGGGGCCGACCTCTCCGAGGCTATACTGTCCACCGCCGACCTTTCTGGGGCTAGTTTGACCGGGGTCAATCTCGCCGACGCCGACCTCTCAGGAGCCAATCTTTCCGGGGCTAATCTAATCGATGCGGATCTATCAGGCGCTAAGTTACACCAAGCCGACCTCTCTCGGTTCTTTCTTGATGATCTCGATGATGGAGTAACCGGTGGGGGCGCCGATCTGACCGGCGCTGACCTCTCGGGGGCCGACCTTTCAGGGGCAAATCTCTCGTGGGCTGATTTGACGAGGCCGACCTTTCCGACGCGATACTGCAAAACACAGAGTATGAGTCTGGCACTTCAGAGGGTGACCGGTAGTCAAGTAGTGCCAGCCGAGCCCGTTACCGATTAATGACCGAGGACCTCCGCGAGCAGATACTCGACCACCTCGACGTCCCGGCCCGTCACCACCCCGTCTCCGGCGACGAGCCGTCCAGACCACGGGGCACCATCTCGACCGGCGCCCGGGGACCGAACCTGTCGGTGACGCTCAAGACGTCGCCCCTATCCAGCGTCGCCGTCGCCTCGACTACCTCGTACCTGTCCGTCCTCGTCCCGACAGACAGTCACGTTCGTAGCCGCAAGTCTCTTTTTCGACACGAAATTTCGGACGAAAAAGAGACGTTCGTTCGCTGCGTTCGGCCACGTGGCAACGAGTGTCTGCTCTCTGTGTCTCGTACACCCTCCGGAGTCCGTGCGTGGCGGTCAGGACGGCTACGCGTGTCGTGGCGTCGCCAAGTGACCCAACAGGCGGGAGGGTTAATCCTCGGCGGCCCCGACGTTCTCGACGTGTTCTTTCCCACGCACCTGCTCGTCGGGGTCCTGATCGGGAGAGGCAGGTTCCCGACGGTGTGGGTCGTTTTCGGTGCCGCGCTGCCAGACGTCGTCGACAAGCCGCTGGCGATGGCCGGGGTCGTCCAGACCTACCACACCGTCGTCCACTCGGCGCTGTTCGGGGCCGTGTTCGCCGTCGCACTGGTCCTCGCGTGGTCGACAGAGCGGGGACCGAGCGTCGGCGTGGTCGTGGCGACCCTGGTCGGCTGGGGCAGTCACCTCGGGGCCGACGCGCTACACATCACGCTCAACGGGCGCCCGGAGAACACCGTCTTTCTGATCTGGCCGGTGGTCGAGACGTGGGACTCGATCGACGCCGGTCCGGGGCCGTTCATCCTGCAGTACGCCGGAACCACGTCGTTCTACCTCGAGGTCGTCATCTGGGCGTGTGCCGGCTACCTCTTGCTCCGCGACGGACCGGCGGGGAGCGTGCTGGACCGGTCCTGAGCAGCCAGCCGAGAGCAGGTGGTGTTCACCGACGCTCGCGCAGCCGCGCCCCCAGCGTCGACGGAGTGACACCGCGGACAGACAGCTCGTACCCCGCCAGCGACAGAAGCGAGACGAGGCTCAGGGCCGCTGCCGCGAACTCGGGGAGCCGCATCCAGCTGGGCGTGACCAGGACGATGCCGTTGACGACGCGAGGCCCGAACGTCGCCGTCGCGGCGGCTCTCGCCCGCTCCCCCGGGGTCTCCGGGTCGGCGGTCCGCGACACCAGGCCGGCGGCGGCGGCAGCCGTCCCGTTCTCGCTCTCGTCGGGTGTCGACAGGCGTTCGGCCTCGTACGCCTCGATCGGGGTCGACACCGACCAGTGTACGCCGCCGCGCTCGTCGACCTCGACGACCCGGTTGCCGTTCGTGTCCGTGACGAGCGTGTGCCCGTTTGGAAGTCGGTCGGCGTCACGGGGCCACTGGAGTCGTGTGTCCTGCCAGACCCACGACTCGGTCCACTGCCCGTCCTCGAACTGGTACTCGACGACCCGGTCGTTGTTCGAGTCCGCGACGACGATGGCCGGGCCGCCGTGTGCTTCGGGGATGTAGTCCGGATTGTGCTGCTCGTCCAGTATCGAGTGGGCGTCGTCCCGGCCGAGAGACAGCGTCTGGTTCACCTCTCCGGAGGTGCGGTCGATGAAGAGCACGGTGTCCTGGTTGCGCAGGCTCGCCGTCACGTACTGTCCGTCGCGGACTATCTCGACGTCGTTCAGGTGTGTCCAGTCGTCGCCGAACGAACCGCCGGAGGACGGCTGCAGGTCGGTGTGCGCGCTCCACGCCCAGACCGTAATGTCCCTGGAGACGTCGACGACCCGCACCTCGTTCTGCGCGATGTCGGCGATCACGTAGTGCGTCCGGTTGATCCGGTCGACGTCGTGCCACTCGACGTCTCGGCGTCCCGGCGTGACCTCGCGGTACAGCGTCGAGCGCGAGCCGGTCGAGACGTTGAGCCGCTCGATACGCTGTACCACACAGGCCGAGCACTCGACGCCGCTCGGGTCGTGTGTGACCGTCGAGACGACGACGGAGCTGGACGTGCCACGAATCGGGTCGACGTCCCAGTACTCGTCCCGGCGGGTCTCGTGGTACCCGACGACGCCTCGCTCGTCGACGACGACGAACTCCGTCCCGGTGACGACGGTCCGACCGGGCGCGGGGTCGGCGACATTCTCGCCCGTTGAGTAGGCCGGGCCGCCCCCTCCGACCACCGGGTTCGTGCCGACGACAAGCACCAGCGGGAGGACAACGAGTCCCACCAACACGAGCCGAGTCGTGCGCATACGTCCGGCTCGACTCGCCGTTGCTTGCGTCTGTCGGACTCGCGCTCGCCAGCGCCATATACCGTGAGGCCCCCTGGGTCAAGAGAGCGGAAGAGGCAGTTTAGTGTGACTGCGACACACGATCGCTCGATAGGTGACGGCCCCGAGTCGACGTCGACTTGCGCGAGCAGCCGTCGGCGTACGAGGTCGGCCGCGGCGAGCAGGGCGTGTTCAACTGCGAACCGTACAGTAGCGAACTCCTGCCGCTGTGGTCGGTCACGTCGCTGGAGGAGGCAGAGGCGGGTGCCGAGGCGATCCACCGGCAGTTTCGCGAGTACCGCGACGCCTCACTCGTCACTCGCGCGAAGTGGACGCTGTTCGGGCGCGACGGTGGCGACGAAGATTAGTCGACCAGTACACGTTGTTCGGGAGTCCCCCTCCACACACCCCCCTGTGTGTGTCCGACCCCCCAAGACCCGTACGAACACTTGTCGAACTCCAGCCCACCCCCGGTCGTCGTGGTGTGGCCGGCGCCGCTCAGTGTGCGTCGAATCTGCCGACCGCGTGCGCTCGTCGGACGATGGCCCGCGGTTGTGAGAGGACAGTGCGGTGGCGTCGACGTCGACTGACGACAGCGGCTACTCGCCGCCGGGTTCGTCGAGCGCGTCGACGCCGAGCGCCCCGCCGTCGAGCAGGCCCTCGCGACGCTCCGGTTCGACGACCAGACCGTGTTCGAAGGGCCGCGGCTCGACGACGACGCCGGCAGCGAATGGCGGATCGACACCCGCGACGACGACGCCGGCAACCTCACGGACGGGGAGCCGTCGGGCGGCGTCGGGTGCGACACCTGTCTGACTGACTTACATAGCGGTGCGGTCCGCACCGCGGGGTATGCCGCCGGAGCGGTTCACCGTCCACCTCGACGACGAGCGCGCCGAATGGGTCGCCGAACAGGCCGAGCAGCGCGACGCCTCGCGGGCGTGGGTGCTCCGGCAGGCCGTCGACGCTGCTCGCGGCGCCGACAGCGTGTATACCGACAGCGGTGCGGACCGCACCGCCGACCGCCTCGACGACCGTCTCGCCCGGATTGAGGCCGCCGTCGCGACCGACGTCGACGGGAGCGGTGCGGACCGCACCGCCGACCCGGTCGAGGCGCGGATCGACGACCTAGTCGACGGCGTCGCGAGCGCGTGGGACGACGACGGACGTCTCGACGATCGACGCGCCGCCTGTCAGGCCGCACTCCGGCACCTGTACCGCGACGGGGAGCTGTCGAAAGCGACCGCGGTCGACACGATCGAACCGGAGCACCCGGTCGACGGACAGCGCCCTGAAAGCTGGTGGCGGCAGAATGTTCGCGACGCCGTTCGCGAGGTCGCGGACTACTCTCGCGGACACCACACCTACCAGCTCGACGCCGACGAGACGTAGCAGGCGACAGCTGTCGGCGAGGCGACCCATCTTACCACCACCGAACTCGTCGACGGCAGGCGGCGGTGTGCTACACGTCACACAGGTGCTACCCGCCCCCCCCCCAACACGACAAACGCCGCGACGCGGCTGGCGTGGTGCGGAGCGCCGCGTACGCTGTCGGGCGGTCGGTGTCGAGCCGGTCGGCGACCGTCCCGTGCGTGACGCTGTCGCTCCGGTCGCTCGGCAGCACCGCCCGGACCTCGCTCGCCGGCTCGCCGACCGGCGCCGGCGATCCGGCGTACCGCCGAGCCCCGCCACCCCGATCCCGGGCCAGCAGCCAGCCGTCGTCGACCATCGTCGTGAGCACGCCGAGCACCGTCCGCGGCGACGCCTCGACGCGCTCGACCACATCCGCTTTCTTGAATGTCGGCGGCGAGGCGGGTCGCAAGCCAGCGACAGCGCGGTCGTCCAGACACCGTCGCGACCGGTGTGCTCGTGCGGGCTCCCCATACCGTTCGGTCGGGGCTCGACCTCCTAGAACCTGTCGTCAGATGTTACGACGCATGCTAGTCACCTCTATCAATAGTTACGACGACAACAGGAGGATCGAACCTGTCGCTGGTCGCCGCGGCGGTCGACCACCCCCCGTGACCGGTCTATCCGGGGGGCCGGCCTCGGTTGCGGCGGCGTCGGCGGCTGTCGCGGCGGGGGTCGTCGCGCGTGTGGTCGACCGTGGCGTGTCACCTCCGCGGTCCGCGTCGTCGAAAACGAAATTCCAGGTATAAGACCTCATGGTGGGTTTTTCGGTTTCGCCCCCGGCGGTGTCGGCGCCGACGTCGGGGAGTTCGACCTCGGCGAGGCCGGGATCCTCGACGCTGTCGTACTCGTAGGCGCGCCCGCGGCTCCCGGCCTCGCGAACGTCGACGTACCCGGACTCCCGGAGGTCCGCGAGGACGTTCTGCACCTGTCGGAGGCCGACGTCGCCGAGGCGCTCGGCGCCGACGGCGACGTCGGGAGCGGTGAACCGGCCGCCGCGGAGCTCGGCGGCGGCCTCGACCACCTGGAGCGTCCCTTGAGAGTGGGCGGACACGAGCGCGCCCTCGGCGTCGACGGGGAGGTCGGCTCGGAGCGCGGAGGTGTGAGCAAAGACGACGGAGGTGTCGTCGTTCCGCCCGGCGCGGAGGATCCCCTGCATAACGTGGTCCTCGCGCATATACCGGAGGTAGGCGTTCGCGACGTCGGTCCCGTAGTCGAGGGCGGCGCCGCTCGTGTCGCCACGCCCGGGGCTTTCGCCGGCGACGAGCCCCCATTTTTCGGGCGCGGTGTCGCCGTAATGCTGGGAGCCGAGCAGCACGGCGACCTGGTGGTCGCCGAGGGCGTCGGAGCCCTTCATACTCTCGTACTCGACGGTCGCCCCGGCGTGGGGCGCGAGGTCGTCCTCCAGTGCGTGCAAGACCTTCTGCGTCGACATAACAGCCGGCCCTTTGTCGTCGAGGACGTCGGGGCCCTCGCCGGTGTGCTCCTCGGCGACGGTCTCGACGAGTTCGACGTCCTCCTGGAAGTTCCGGCCGGTCGGGTCACCGTGGTACGGGAGCGGGCTCTCGGCGGTTTGAACGACGGTAAGGTCGACGGTGTCGCGAAGGAACCGCCGGCGTTCGGCGTCGGTCTCGTGAATATCCCGGCGCTCGGTGTCGCGCCCGATCGCGATCTTCCACAACTCCGGCTGCCCGGTCGCGTCGAGGCCGAGGACCGGGCATTTGCCCCCGCTCGCGTCGGTGAACGCGGGCGGGTCGACGACGAGCTCGCCGTGGTGGTTCTTGTCGGCGAGAATCCGGGCGCCATTTCGGCTGAATCGCTTGAACTGACCGCCCTCCCGCTCGGGGTCGAAGGTGAACGTCTCGGAGGAGACCTCCCGGACGTCGTCGTGGTCGGTGTCGGCGATCGCGCCGGCGAGGTGCGCCCACGCGTCGGGGTGGGCGTACCCGCCGGTCGCGAACAGCGCGAGCTCGCGACAGCCGTCGCGCCCACCGCGGAGCGCGGTCGTCGCCGCCTCCAGGATCCCGGCGGGACCGTCGCCACCGGTGGCGTCGACAGCGTCCTTCAGGAGCGCCCGGAGGTCGCCACCGACGGGGAGCGTGGCGACGCGCTCGCGGACCGTCTCCAAGAGCCCGGACGCCCCGGTGTCGACGGCGTCGAGCCCACGGGGTTCGCGAAACGTCTCGTGGATCGCCGCTGCTCTCCTCGGCGCTCTAGCGGCTTGACAGACGACAGCGGTAGTAGCTCGCGCTCGTGCGGGTCACGGTCGAACACGCCCGTTCGCCCCGACCGATCTCGTACGGCTCAAGGAGCTCGCGGACGGCGGTGTCGTGCCCGGGTCGTCGTCGGATATCGGCGGAACTGTAGATCTCGTCGGTATCGGTATCACTCGACGTCGGCTCGCAGGTAACAGTCGTGGCGGCGGTGACGCCCGACACACGTCTCCGCTGTGTGGGCCGGCTGCTCGCGTCATCGCCTGTCACCGGTGTGCTTCGACCCCGACGAGCGGTCGTCCACTTGCGTCGGCGTCGACGGTGACCGTCGTGGTGTCGGCCTCGACCGGGAGTATCGTATCCAGCTTGCGCCGCTGAAACAGTCCGTCGAGTGCGTCCGTGTCGGCGTCTTCGGCGATCGGCCACCGCTGCTCGGACACGTCCTCGTCGTGCGCCCACGCGGCCGTGTGGACGACTGCCGTGCTCAGCCGTTCGCCGTCTGGCTGGCACCGAAACTGACCCGTATCTCCCACGGTCGAACTCCCCGCCAGCGCCGAGAAGCCCGTCTCTGTCGGTCGTGTACCAGTTCGACACGGGGCACGTGTCACGTCGACACGGCCCGTCTCGGGTGGGCGGCGGTGCCGCTCTGTCGCGGGTGGACACCTGGCCCCGCCGCGTCCGAGGGCCGCGCTCGCCCGTCCGACGGCGACACCACGCCGACCGCGTTCGCCTGTTCGTCCGCCGCCGGCGCTACCCGGAGTAGTCGCTCGGGACGTACTGTCCGAACTCCGGGTCGGCGGACAGGGCGAGCGGCCGGTACGCCCGCGCTCCGGCGACACGGAAGTCGTCGACGCGCGACTGCCCGGCGGACGAGGTCAGGTAGCCGACGAGCGCCATCGCCGAGGCGTACGCGACGTCGTGACGGGCGGGGTTGACCGGGATGACCGCGTACTCGTTGCGGAGGAGTGCCGGCGGGTCGTCGAGTCCGGTGTCGACGTGACCGACGAGGTCGCCGCCGTCGCGCACGGTCAGGAAGCTCCCCCGGTCGGAGAGAGTGTAGGCCCCGACCCGTGCCGCGGCGGTCAGCGTGTTGCCCATCCCCTGTCCGGTCTCGCGGTACCACTCGCCAGCGGGGTCGACGCCCGCCTCGCGCCACAGTCGGCGTTCCCGGACGTGTGTGCCGGACCGGTCACCTCGGGACAGGAACGGCGCGCGTGCCGCCGCGACTCGTCGGAACGCCTCGACGGGGGCGGCGTCGGCTGCGCCCGCGGGGTCGTCCGGAGGGCCGACGAGCAGGAAGTCGTTGCTCATGACCGACCGACGGTTGACCCCGTGCCCGCCGCGGAGGAACGCGTCCTCGAGCGGGCGGGCGTGGACGAGAACGACGTCACAGTCGCCGTCCCGGGCGGTTCGGAGCGACCCCGCCGTGCCGCGAGGCACCGTGTCCACCGTCGGTCCGAACTCCGACTCGAACACGGGGACGAGCGCGTCGACGAGACCGCTGTCGTGTACGGTGGTGCCGGCTGCGAGCGTCAGGCGGCGCGAGACGGTGACGTCGCTCGTTCCGGAGCCCCGCACGCACCCGGCAGCCGAGACGACGCCGGCGAGTCCGAGCGCCTGTACGTAGCGACGGCGCTTCACGCGAGTGTCGGCCTCGTCGGAGTCTGGGGCAGTTCGAACATAAATTGCGGGACGGACGTGGCGGGTGGTCCGGCTGTCTCGACTCGGCTCGGCTCGACTCGGCGACGCGGGTCTCCCCGTGACCGGCAGGCGACGGGAGCGCCCTGCCGCCGGGAGGGACCGTCGCGACGAGCGGCGAACAGGACGCCCGCGACCACGAGTACGGGGTGTCTGCAGGTGACACAGAGCGCCGGCGACGCCGGTGGCGGCGGCAGGTGAGGACACGAGCCGCCGCGTGGCGGCGTTCGGGCTCTGTTTTGAAGATTCGAGTGAACATCGAGCAGTCTTTGCCTGTCCGCGGCGTCGGTCCCGCGTGGAGTACGAAATTGGGCCAGACGAACGGGTGAGCGTGGCTGTCGTGCGCGCGGTGAGCGCGATGGAGGGTCGGAGACAGACGGCGCTCCGGCCGATAGCGGAGGTCGTCGACCCGGACGCGCTGGACGACCTGTTCGACACGCGGGCGGACGGCACGGCCCGGACGGGCGGGCGTGTCACGCTCGTCTACAGCGACTGTCGGGTCACGGTCGAGAGCGGCGAGTACATCCAGCTCGACCGGATCGGGACGCGTCCGGACGACAGGCCCGGGTCCGCCGTGTCCGACGTTCGCTGATGGGTCAGGTCTGCGGGTCGCGGCCCCTGATCAGCCCCTGTGCCATGAGACGGCGCGCGATGACGACGAGTCCGTTACCGAGCCCCTCGCCGAAGATAGCCTTCTCCTCCCGCGATCCGGGCACGATCGAACTGACGAGTATCGCCGAGCGGTCGATCATGAGGAGCCGACCGACCGCCGTGTCGTCGATGTCCGCGTCGGTCCCGCGCAGCCACTCGAGCCCCGAGAGAAACGTCGTCGCGGTCGGCACGGCCTCAGTCAGGTCCGCCTCGAGCGACTCCGTGGCGGCGCCCAAGAGGAGTTCGACGCCGTCGTCGAGCCCGGACAGCGTGGCGACGAGGCTGTCGGTCAGCAGCGACTCGTCACAGACGACGAGCACGACCTCCTCGTCGGCGTCGGCGACGAGCTTCTCGGTGCGGTTCTCGACACCGTCCCGACCGGACAGCGCCCACACCTGCTGGACCGGCTGCTCGTCGTCCTCGTCGGTCGGTTCGAGCGTATCGAGCGCGTCGTGGAGCCGCTCGACGCGGGCCTCGTACTGGTCGCGGAGCGTCTCGGTCGCCTCCTCGAGCGGGACGGCGCGGAACTGCTTCGGACTCGAGTGCTGGATCTCGACCAGTCCTTCGGCCTCGAGCACCCGGATGGCGTCGTAGACGCGCGTGCGTGGCACCTCCGTCAGTTCGCCGAGCGCCTTCGCCGTTCCCGTCTCGACACGGGAGAGCCCGACGAAGCACCGTGCCTCGTACTCCTTCAGCCCGAGCTGCTGGAGAACATCGACCGCCTGTTGTACGTTTCGAGATGTGTCCATCGTGTCCCAACCATCCTGTACGGGTACAGGATTGAATAGTGCGTTTGTGCGAGCAGAAAATAATCTTTGGCACACATACCACGGGCCGGGCACCGACCGGGACGGGAGTCACGGCGGTCCGATACGTTGACTCGATTCGTAACAACACCTATATGACGGTGGCGCGTGCAATGTCAATTGGCACGCAGGTCAGTGTCGTGTCCCAACCACCTCGCTACTGCGTGCCGCCCCAGCCACCTCGTGGCTGGGTTCGGACCGCAGACGAAACCAGACACCGAGACAGCGACTCGCTCGCCGGGAGCGGCTACCGGTCCGACGTCACGGTCCACGCGTTCGACGACAGCACGAGCCGGGGCGCGAGGCTGGTGTCGACGTTCGTCCTCGCGTCGGGGCCGACGACGCCGAACTTCCGGCGACCGGTAGAGTGCCCCCGGACCTCGACGGCTGCGTCGTCGTGACGGGGTTCGCGGTGCCCGAAACGCCGGCGGTCCGGACGAACACGACGGTGAGCGACGACGAGAGCGTGGGCGCCCGGGGAGCGGTACGACCTTCTCGGGTTCCACGCCGTCGAGGAGCTGTTCGCACGCGATATCGACCGGGTCGACCGGCTGCGCCGTCGTGACCGCCCGGTCGCAGCACAGCCCGACGCGGCCGAGCGCGTCGTCGAGACGATCTCGAGACCGCACCGACCGTCGAGCCGAACCACCACGGACGAGCGACACCGACAGCCGACAGACCGCGCCGCCGGCCCTCGGGGACGGAGCTCGAGTCGGTCGACGCGGTCAGTCGACCACCGTGTCGGCGGAGGGCTCCGTGTCGCCGGTGAGAACCCCGAGGTAGTCGTCGAGGTCTAGCGCGAACTGGCGGTCGGTCGGCAGGTCGACCCACGAGAACGCGTACGTCTCGCCGCGCTCCTCGCCGGGGGCGGTGACGACGTGTGTCCACGCGTCCCGCGGCTCGTGGACGGGCGCGTGGTAGAAGCTCCGCACGTACCGTCGCGGCGGCGACTCGCGGCGCGTCCAGACGTCGGTCGTCAGGTGGTCGAGCGTCTGGAGCGTCGCCAGTCCGCTCTCCTCGACGGCCTCGCGGCGGGCCGCCTCGCGCGGCTGCTCGCCGGGTTCGACGGTTCCCTTCGGGACCTGGAGTCCCTCGTGGCCCGGTCCCTCGAACACGAGGAGGTCCGTCCCGTTCCGCGTGATGTAGACACACGCCTTCCGGACGTAGGTCGCGTGGTACGAGGCCACGCCCGAACGGTCGGCGGCCCCCGACATATGATTGTGGACGACCCACGGCGGCAGTCCGGCCGTGAGACGCCGGGAGCGGCGTGGCACGACAGTCACCGCGTGGTCTCGCGTCCGGTGAACCCGTTCTCCGCGGGCGTGAGCGACCGCTCGAACGCCAGTAGCCCGACGGCGAGGAGCAGGCAGGCCCCGACGAGCGCCGGCCAGAGCAGGAGGTCGACCCCGTAGTCGAAGAAGACGCCGCCGACCAGCGGACCGACGCCGAACCCGACGCGCTTTGCCACCTCGAGCACCGAGAGGCCGGCGCCACGGCCCTCCGCGTCGGACAGGTCGCTCCCGAGCGCCGTCACCAGCGGCGAGTGGAGGTTCTCGCCAATCGTCCGCAGGACGAGAAAGACACCGACGAGGGCGACACCGACGGCGACGGGTGTCTCGTAGGCGGCGAGGACGGCGACGAAGCTGGCGGCCCAGAAGCCAGTCGAGAGCAGGAGCCCACGGGTGCGGCGCCACCCTTCGACGGCAGAGACAGCCGGGAGCTGGAGGAGGACGACTACGACGGGATTGAGCGCGTACAGCGTCCCGAGCTCGGCGGAGGAGAGCCCGAGGTGGCCCGTCGCGAACGCAGGGACCGTCGAGCCCATCTGTGCGTACGCCACCGCGAAGACGGCGTTGAGTCCGGCGAGCGCCAGGAGACGGGGGCGCCCGACCGCGGCACGCCAGTTCGCGAGCGTCGACCGTAGTGCGCCGCCCGTCCCGCCGCGGAGCCGCGGGAGCGCGACGGCGAGGACGACGGCGACGACGGCGCTCGTGGCTCCGTCGACGACGAAGATGCCCGTCTGCGCGACGCCGTAGAGGGCACCGCCGGCGACGAACCCCACGCCGAAGCCGCCGTTGCTCACCACCTTCAGCAGGCCGAAGACACGGTCGCGCGCCGCCGGATCGGTCAGGTCAGCGAGTGCGGCCTGGCTCGCCGGGGTGTAGAGGCCGCCGGTGAACCCCGCCGCCGCCGCGACGACGACGAGGACGGGGCCGGTCGTCACGAGCGCGTACGCGGACAGCGAGAGGCTCGACCCGGCCATACTCGCCACCATCACCGGCTTGCGCCCGTAGCGGTCGGCGAGGACGCCGCCGACGAGCGTCCCCGTCGCCAGCGCGAGGTTGTTGGCGAACAGCGCGGTCCCGACGACGGAGAACGGAACCGAGAGCGTCTGGTAGAAGTAGACGGTGAAGTACGGGTAGACGATGCCGTTGCCGAGAACGTTGACGAACCGCGCGACGAGGACGACGTACACGGCCCGGTCGAAGCCGCGGTAGCCGGAGAGCAGGTCGGCGAACCGGCTCACGATCCTCTGCCGGAGGCGCGGCGAGAAGAGCGCCCCGGTCCGCGGCGAGGGGATTCAAGTTCCCACACCCCGACGCCCGCACGAACCCGATGCCCACTATCGACGTCTCACTGCCGACCGACCTGGAGGCCGAGTTCGAGCGGGTGGCGAGCGAGGAGTTCGTCAACCGCGAGGAGGCCGCCGAAGAGCTACTGCGCCTCGGTATCGACGCCTACGAGGTCGAGCCGAGCGAACCGGAGGAGACCGACTTCGCGGAGGAGTACGCCGACGAGATGTTCGACACCGCCGAGGAGCCCGGCGAGCGGTTCGACGAGACCGGCGACCTCTGACCGGCCTCAGAGCAGGTCCGACACCGTCTCGACGACCGCTTCGGGCGTGTTACCGACCGGGACGCCCGCGTTCTCCAGCGCCTCGATCTTCGACGCCGCCGTGCCCGCGCCGCTCCCGGAGACGATGGCGCCGGCGTGGCCCATCCGCTTGCCCGGCGGAGCCGTCCGGCCGGCGACGAACCCGACCACCGGCGTGTCGACAGACTCGGCGACGTGGCGCGCCGCGCGCTCCTCGTCCTCGCCGCCGATCTCGCCACACATCACCACGACCTCGGTCTCCGGGTCGGCCTCGAACCGGTCCAGCGCGTCGACGAAGCTGGTTCCGATGACCGGGTCGCCGCCGATGCCGACTGCGGTCGTCTGGCCGACGCCGCGCTGGGTCATCGAGTCGACGATCTGGTAGGTGAGCGTGCCGGACCGCGACACCAGTCCGACCGTCCCCTCGGAGAAGATGGTGCCGGGCAGGATGCCGAGTTTCGCCTCGCCCGGCGTGATGACACCGGGGCAGTTCGGCCCGACCAGCGCGGTGTCTGTCTCGCCGAGACGGCGCTTGACACCCGCCATGTCCTGTGTCGGGACGCCCTCCGTGATGGCGACGACGAGGTCGAGGTCGGTGTCCAGCGCCTCGTACAGGGCGTCGGCGGCGAAGGCCGGCGGGACGAAGACGACGGAGGCGTCGGCGTCCGCCTCGCGGACCGCGTCGGCGACGGTGTCGTAGACGGGAACACCCGCGACGTCCTGGCCGCCCTTGCCCGGCACGGCGCCGGCGACGACGTTCGTGCCGTACTCGATCATCTGCTCCGCGTGGAACTGCCCCTCGCCGCCGGTGATACCCTGGACGACGACGCGGGTGTCCTCGTCGACGAAGGCGCTCACTCCGCCACCTCCGCAGCCGCGGCGACGGCGCGTTTCACCGCGCCCTCCAGCGTCTCCTCGACGGTCACGAGGTCGTCGTTCAGGATCGCCATCCCCTCCGTGGCGTTCGTGCCAGCGAGGCGGACGACGACGGGCTTTGGAACCCTCTCGAAGCCCGACAGCGCCTCGTTGATGCCGCGTGCGACCTCGTCGCCGCGGGTGATGCCGCCGAAGATGTTGAACGCGACGCTGTCGACGTTGTCGTCGGCGAACACCAGGTCGAGCGCGTTCGAGACCCGCTCTGCCTTCGCGCCGCCGCCGATATCGAGGAAGTTCGCCGGCGCCCCGCCGTAGTGGTCGACCAGGTCGAGCGTCGTCATCACCAGCCCGGCGCCGTTGCCGACGATGCCGACTGAGCCGTCGAGACGGACGTAGTCGAAGCCGTACTCGTTCGCGCGTGCCTCGAGGTCGTCCGCGGCGGCCTCGTCGGCCAGTTCGGCGAGGTCTGGCTGACGAAAGAGCGCGTCGTCGTCGACGTTGAGCACCGCGTCGGCGGCGACGACCTCGCGGTCCTCGGTCACCATCAGCGGGTTTATCTCGGCGTCGGACCCGTCGCGCTCGTCCCAGACCCGGTAGAGCGTCCGGAGCACGCCCGCGGCGTCGCGTGCCACGTCGCGGTCGACGCCGGCGTCGTAGACGGCCTTCCGGGCCTGGTACGGGTGGAGGCCGTACGCCGGGTCGACGCTCTCGCGGGCGATAGCGCCCGGGTCATCGGCTGCAACCGTCTCGATGTCCACGCCGCCGCGGGTCGAGACCATCACGACCGGTCGGCCCCGTGAGCGGTCCATCGTCACGCCGACGTACAGTTCGTCGACGAACTCGACCGCAGCCTCGACGAGAACGCGGTCGACGGCGTAGCCCTCTATATCCATCCCGAGGATGCGCTCGGCTGCGGCACGCGCCTCGTCCGGCGTGTCGACGAGCTTGATGCCCCCGGCCTTGCCGCGGCTACCGACGTGGACCTGCGCCTTGATCGCCGCCGGCAGTCCGACCGACTCGACGGCGTCGACCGCCTCGCCCGCGGTCGTGGCGAGCCGGGACTCGGGCACGTCGATGCCGGCGTCGGCGAACAGCTCCTTCGCCTGGTACTCGTGGAGCTTCATCGTCTCCGACCCGGAGAGACGCGCGCTTAAATCCCGCCGGTCCGGCGTGGGTGGTCAGGCCCGTGCGCGCCGAACCTGCCCGGCACCCGCGAGGACGACGCCCGCGAGGGCCGCAAGCGATCCGGAGACCACCGGTGCGGCGACGGTACAGACGGCACACCCGTTCGAGACCGAGAGCACGGGCGGTAGAAGCGCGACGCGCGCGACGGCGTAGACCGGCGGCCCCTGACACCCGACGTCGGTACAGCCGGCGACGGCGCCGAACGCGACGGCCCACAGCGCCGCGAGCGCGCCGCCGAGGACGGCGACGAGCGTTCCGACCCGGACGAGCGAGCGTGGAAACACGGTCGGTGATCGGAACCGGTCGAGGAGAGACTGTCGGTCCAGAGCGGTTATCAGCCCCCCTGCCGTCGTGCCGGTCGATGCGCGCAGTCCGATACCACGACTACGGGGGACCGGAGGAACTGACCGTCGACGAGGTCGAGACGCCAGAGCCACGGTACGACGAGGTCGTCGTCGACGTCGCGGCGGCGGCGGTCAACCCCGTCGACACCTACTTTCGGACCGGGGCGTACCGGGCCGCCGGCCTCCCGATGACGACCGGCGTCGACGGCGCGGGCGAGGTCGTCGCAGTCGGCACGGACGTGGCGGAGTACGCCGTCGGCGACCAGGTCGTCGCGACGGGCCTCTCGCGAAACCACCAGGGCGCCTGCGCGGAGCAGGCCGCGGTTCCGACCGACCGCCTCGCGGCGCTGCCCGGCGGCGCGGACGTGACACAGGCGGGCGCGATGGGTGTCGTCGCCGTCACAGCCTACCGTGCGCTGATCGACGACGGCGAGCTCGCGCCCGCCGAGGACGTCCTGATCCACGGCGCGAGCGGCGGCGTGGGCCACGCAGCCGTCCAGATCGGCGCCGCGGCGGGCGCGAACGTCGTCGCGACGGCGGCGCCAGAGTACCACGGCGCCGTCGCCGGCCTCGGGGCCGACACGGTTCTGGACTACGACCGCGACGACCTGGCCGACGCCGTCACCGACGCGACCGACGACGGGCCGGACCTGGTTCTCGACCACCGCCTCGACGACTACCTCTCGTTCGACGCCAGGGTCGCGGCACAGGACGCCCGGATCGTCGGTATCGGGGAGAACGACCACGAGGCAGGGTTCGAGAACGTCGGACTCACGCGGGCGAAGGACCTCACGCTCCGGTTCACGTCGATGTTCAACACCCCGTCGCTGGCGCGGGTGCTCGACCGCTGTGCGACGCTACTCGCGGACGGTGACCTGCGGATCGAGATCGCGCGCGAGTACGACCTCGAGGCGGTCGCGGCGGCCCACGAGGACGTGATGACGGAGTCGTTCCTCGGGAAGCTCGTCGCGGTGCCGTAGGCCGGGAGCTTTATTTTCGTCGTCCGTCGAACGCCGTACATGCAGTCGTCGAACACAGGCGGTCTCGGCGCGGCTGTCCCGGCGGCGGTCGAGTCGCCGCGAGCGAAGCTCGTCTACCTCGCACTCGCCACCGCGGGACCCGCGACGGCGGGCGACCTCGCCGCGATGCTCGACGAGACGATGCTGGCGCTGCTCGCGGTCCTCGAGGCGCTGGAGGAGCGAGGGCTAGTCGCCCGCCGCACCGGCGGCTACGCGGCGGTCGGGGAACGAGCGACACGTTGAAACGACGCGCCGGCGAGACGTGGCCGTGTCTGTCGCACTCGACTTCGACGGACGGGTCGCAGTAGTGACCGGCGCGGCGGGGGCGCTCGGCGGCGCCGTCGCGGCGGCGTTCGCCGCCGCTGGCGCCGACGTCGTCGGCGTCGACGTCGTTGCGCCGGACGAGGCGACGGTGGCAGAGCCGGTCGACTACCGGCAGGCCGACCTGACGGACGAGCCGACCGTCTCGGCGCTGTTCGAGGGCGTCGACGACGACTACGGTCGGGTCGACGCGCTCGCGAACGTCGCCGGAACGTGGCGCGGCGGTGACCCGGTCCACGAGACCGCGGAGTCGACGTTCGACCTGCTGTTCGACGTCAACCTGCGGACGGCCTTCCTCGCGACGAAACACGCGCTCCCGGGGCTCCGCGAGACCGAAGGGGCAGTGGTGTCGGTGGCGGCTCGTTCGGCGCTGTCGGGCGGCTCCGGCGACGCGCTCTACCGCGCGTCGAAGGCCGGGGTGACGCTGCTCGCCGAGTCGGTCGCGGAGGAGAACCGCGGCGTCGTCCGGTCGAACTGTGTCCTGCCGGGTGTCATCGACACGCCGGCGAACCGCGAGATGATACCGGACGCCGACTTCGACGCGTGGGCCGACCCTGCCGACGTCGCGACGGTGATGCTCTTTCTCTGCTCCGACGGCGCGGCGCCGACGAGCGGGGCCGCGGTGCCGGTGTACGCCGAGTCCTGACACAGCCGGAAACGATTTCCCCGCCCCCGTACGTCTACGTCCCATGACCGGTGGTCCGCCGTGACGATGCGAGAGCGGATCGAAGAGCTCCGCGAGAAGCGCGAGCAGGCCCGCCTCGGCGGCGGGCAGGACAGGATCGACGCCCAGCACGACCGGGGGAAGCTCACCGCCCGCGAGCGGGTCGACTACCTCGTCGACGACGAGACGTTCACCGAGATCGACCGGTTTCGCACGCACCGGAGCACCAAGTTCGGGCTGGACGAGACTCACCCCCCGGGCGACGGGGTGGTGACGGGCTACGGCGACGTCAACGGGCGGACGACGTTCGTCTTCGCCCACGACTTCACGGTGTTCGGCGGGTCACTCGGCGAGGTGTTCGCGGAGAAGGTGACGAAGCTGATGGACCGCGCCGTCGAGGCGGGCGCGCCCGTCGTCGGTCTGAACGACAGCGCGGGCGCACGGATCCAGGAGGGGGTGGCGTCACTCGCGGGCTTCGGCGAGATATTCCGCCGCAACACGGAGGCGTCGGGCGTCGTGCCCCAGATATCGGTGATCATGGGGCCCTGCGCCGGCGGCGCCGTCTACTCGCCCGCGCTCACGGACTTCACCGTCATGGTGAAAGACACGAGCCACATGTTCATCACCGGCCCGGACGTGATCGAGACGGTCACCGGCGAGGAGGTCGGGTTCGAGGAGCTCGGCGGCGCACGCACCCACGCCGGCACCTCCGGCGTCGCCCACGCCGCCGTGGCCGACGAGGAGTCCGCGCTCGACCGGGCGGCGCTCCTCCTGTCGTACCTCCCGCAGAACAACGTCGAGAACCCGCCGCGGGTCGACCCGTTCGACGACCCGGACCGGGCCGACGAGGCGCTCGAGTCCATCGTCCCCGACCAGCCACAGAAGCCGTACGACATGACCGAGGTGGTCGAACGCGTCGTCGACGAGGGGTCGTTTACACAGACTCACGAGCAGTTCGCCGCCAACATCGTCTGTGGGTTCGGGCGCCTCGACGGCCACGCCGTCGGAGTCGTCGCGAACCAGCCCCGCGTGAACGCCGGGACGCTCGACATCGAGGCGTCGGAGAAGGCCGCCCGGTTCGTCCGCACCTGCGACGCGTTCAACGTGCCGGTGCTCACGTTCGTCGACGTGCCCGGGTTCATGCCCGGCACCGACCAGGAACACGGCGGGATCATCCGCCACGGCGCGAAGCTGCTCTACGCGTACAGCGAGGCGACCGTGCCGCTCCTGACGGTCATCACGCGGAAGGCCTACGGCGGGGCCTACGACGTGATGGCCTCGAAACACCTCGGCGCCGACGTCAACTACGCGTGGCCGACCGCCGAGATCGCCGTCATGGGGCCACAGGGCGCGGTGAACGTCCTCTACGACGACGAGCTCGACGAGGCCGACGACCCCGAGGCGCTCCGGGCGGAGCTGGTCGCGGAGTACCGCGAGGAGTTCGCCAACCCCTATCGCGCCGCAGACCACGGGTACGTCGACGACGTGATCGAGCCGACAGAGACGCGCCCACGGCTGGTGCAAGACCTCGAGGTCCACCGCGGGAAGCGGGAAGACCGCCCGCAGAAGAAACACGGGAACCTGCCGCTGTGACCGTCGAGATCCCGTCGACCGACCCGGATCCGGACGACGACGAGGCGGCGGCGATCGTCGCGGCCGTCCACGCCCACCTGCGGGCCGAGCGCGTGGCGGCTACCACGGTAGAGAGCGAGGAGGAGACGTGGGACGGCGAGCGGTGGACGTTCGCCGGGCGAGTCGAGGCGCTCCGGGGCCGGACGGTCAGGGTGCCCGACGGCACGCCGACCGACCGGTGGACGGCGGCGGCGCGGGTCGACCGGCGCTAAGCCTCGGCGGCGCCGGCCTTCTTCCGCGTGATGTAGCCGGCGATGCGGTTGCGCACCGGCTTCGACTCGACGTTCGTCAGCTCGGAGACGTTCTCCTTGTTCGTCTCGAAGTCGGTGTTGAACGCCTCCGGATACCGCTCCAGCAGCAGCGTCCCGAGCTGCTTGACGTACTTCGGCTTGATCGCCATGTCTGTCACTACCGCCGGTCGACACTAATGCGTTCCGCTCCCCGCCGAGGACGGCGTTCGCGGGGTCAGCCGTCGTCGCGGCGCTCGCGCCACGCCGGGTGCTCGTCGACGCGTGCGAACGCCTCGCGAACCCGCGGGCCGCCACAGGAGTCGACGACAGCCGCGAAGTGTTCGAGCCGGTCGAGCGCCGCCGCGGTGTCGTACGCGTCGACGTCCAGCCGCGACACGTCGACGGCGGCCTCGACGACAGCCGCGAACCCCCGGTCGACGGTCGGGACGCATCGCTCGCGCACCTCGGACTCGACCGGGACGAGCGTCCACCGCTCGCGCCGGGTTCCGTCGACACGCTCCGCAGACGTGCGCTCGGCCGTGACCCGCACCCACGCCGCGGCGGCGTCGAGCACCGGCGTCTCGGACTCGCGAACGGAGAGCGCCGCGTCGACGAAGTCGCGGGGGTCGGTGACGAACTGGACGACGCCGCCGCCCTCGCGCTCGAAGTTCCGTCGGGTCCGGGTGTTGCCCCACGTGACGGCGGTGACTGGGTCGGGGCCGGCGAAGTCGTTGCCCGCCGGCGCGTGGAGGCCGAGCGCCGCGACGTTCCACAGGTCGTTCGGTCCGAGCGTCGTCACCACGCTCTCGGTCACACCTCCCCAGGCGACCGGCCAGTCAGCGCTCACACCGGGAGCCCCCGCTCGAGCGCGACGAACGCCGACGCGGCGGTCAGGTCAGCCGTCGTGCCGGGGTTGACCCCCCGCTCGCGCAGGTCGGCGGCGAGACGCTCCGCGTCGTCGAGGCCGGCGCAGCCGGCGGCCCGGTCGCGCACCTCGCGGGCGACCGGCGCCCCGTGTTCTGTCGCCACGAGCGTATCGGGGCGGTCGCCGAGCAGCCGGAGAAACGCCCTGGCGACGCGGTCGGGCGCCGGCCCGCTGTCGGCACACAGGCGCGCCGCCTCGCGGAACGCCCGCGGGACGCCGCGGACGAGTTCGGCGGCGTTGCCGTCGCGGGCGACGGAGCGCCGGAGGACGTCGGCGAGCGTCAGCCCCCGTGCCGCCGCCGCCTCGCCCGCCGCGGCGCCGCGCCGGGCGTCGAGCGCCGACAGGTCCGGCGGCGGGTCGCCGACGGCGACGTCGACGTGGTCGAACGCCGCGAAGAAGGCCCGGGCGTCCCCGACGGTCGTCGACTCGACGACACGTTCGGCGCGTTCGCGGGTCAGCGCGCCCGTCGCGGCGGTTCTGACGAGCGGACAGAGCAGGAGGAGACAGCCGAACTGCGTGTTGTCGCCCTCCTGCTGTGCCATCCCCGCGACGGCGCGCTCGAACGCCCGACCGACGCCGGGGCCGTCGGGGTCGGCTGCGGCGGCGAGTCCGGGACGCGACCCGACGGCACCGGCGAGGAAGTGCTCGAACCGGAGCTCGGAGAAGTCGTGCGCGCGGTCGACGTTCCCGGGCTTCGGCGTTCCCGCGACCTCGAGGAGGAGGGCGAGTTCGGCGTGGTCGACGGGGGAGAACCCGGGGCGAGGGTGGTCTGTCACGGCGACCCCTCCGGGGTGAGCCGTGACCAGGGAGCGCGAACGACCGTGGTCACGGCGTCGTCCCACCCGCCGTCTCCCGTGCCGTCCGGACCGCACGCGCCACCCGCGCCAGCGTGTCCGGGTTCGTCGTCGGCCGACCGGCACTCACCGCGTCGGCGCCGCGGGCCAGATAGCGCCGTGCCGTCTCGCGGCCGCGGACGCCGTTGTTCCCGACGACGGCGGCGTCCGACGCCGCCTCGCTCGCCCGCCGGACGCTCTCGGGTGTGTCCATCGCGTCGACGTGGAGGACGTCGGCGCCGGCGGCGCTCGCGGCCCGGGCGACGGGTCCGAGATCCGTTACTTCGGCCCGGAGCTTCACGCTCACCCGCGGCGCGGCGCGGGCGGCGGCGACCTGTGCCCGTAGCCGGTCGGTCTCGCGCATGAGCGACTCGCCGGCGCCGGCGGCGCACATCTCGGCCTGTCGGCAGTGTGCGTTGACCTCCAAGAGCGCCCCGTGTGCGGCACAGACGTCGGCGGCGGCGGCGACGGCGTCCGGGGCACTCGCCCGGACGTTCAGTCCCGGCTGGACGGGGGCGTCCGCGAGCGCCGCGACCTGTGTGCGGGCCCACGCCAGCGGGTCGGCAGGCAGGAACTCCTCGCGGTCGCGGGCGACCATCTCGCGCGCCGCCGCGCGCGTCGGACCGTCGAGCGCAAGCCCGCCGAGGACCGCGCAGTCGACGTGTGGCGCCGCGCGGCGCGCCCACCTGGCGTCGGCGGTCCCGGAGAGACTGGCGGCCCAGATCACCGCGCGGTCGCCTCTACGTCCGCGCCGACGCGGGCGAGCGCGTCGAGCGCCGCCCGCGTCACGCGTGCCGCGTCGTCCGGGTCGTCGATGCGTGTGTCCGTGCGGACGACCGGCCGGTCGAGTTCCGTCGGGTCGGCCTCGGCCAGGACGAACGCGTCGGCCCACGGGTAGGCCGCCGCGACGCCCTCCGTCGACGGCTCGCGCCCCGTCCCGCGCATCAGCGCCGGCGCCGGCCCGGAGAACGCCTCGCGCCCGACGAACGGCGAGACGGCGACGACCGGCGTCGCGTCGAGCGCCTCGCGAATCCCGTCCAGCGCGACCATCGGCCCGACGCTCGTCACCGGGTTCGACGGCCCCACGACGACGGGGGCCGACAGCGCCTCGCGGACGGCGGGCGTGGTCGTCGCCTCCGCGGCGCCACGGAACTCGACGCCCTCGACCGACGGCTCCCCCCGGCGTGCGACCCAGAACTCCTGGAAGTGCATCGGTCCCTCGTCGGTGTGGACGAGGGTAGCGACGGGGTCGTTGCTCATCGGCAGAAGCGAGACGTCGAGGCCGAACGCGTCGGCGAGCGCCCGGGTCACCTCGGTGAGCGTGTGCCCCTCGTCCAGCAGTCCCGTCCGCGTGATGTGGACGGCCCGGTCGCGGTCGCCGATCGTCATGAACTCCGCGACGCCGGAGAACCGGCGGTGACGGGCGATCCGCCGGCCCGCGGTCTGTGCCTCGGACGGGAGGTACCGCGGCCCCGGGTCGAGCCCGGCGTCGGCAGCGAGTTCGGCGAGACGGTCGTTTGTCGCGGTCGTGTCGCCGGCGATCCCCCACCACCGGTCGCGGTCTAGCACGCCGCCGCCGTCGAACAGCACCGTATCGAGGTCGGGACAGACGACGTGGCCGCCGAGCTCGACGTCGTCGCCCGTGTTGCCGACGACGGCGACGCCGGCGGGGTCGAGCAGGCGGCGGACGCCGGCGAGGAGCTTCGGGGTCCCGGTCCCGCCGGCGAGAAGCGCGAGGTCTGGCACGACCGGGCGAGGGGAGCGGCGGAGTAAAACCCTCGCCCCCGCCGGAACGGTTTAGCGAGCGAGGCGACCACCACACCCATGCTCACGGTCAAGGACAGTGTCCACGACCACGTCGAGGTGTCCGGCGTCGCCGCCGACCTGATCGACACCCCGGCGGTCCAGCGCCTGCGTCGGGTGCGACAGCTCGGCACCGTCTCCTACGCCTACCCCTCGGCGAACCACACCCGGTTCGAGCACAGTCTCGGCGTCTACCACCTCGCCTCGCGCGCGCTCGACTCTCTGGGCGTCGCGGGACCACGGGCAGAGCGCGTCGAGGCCGCGGCGCTCCTCCACGACGTCGGGCACGGACCGTACAGCCACAACGTCGAAGCGGTGATCCACCGCTTGACGGGACACTACCACGACGACGTGGCCGACCTGCTGGACGAGGGGGCTGTCGGCGCGGTGCTGCGCGACCACGGCCTCGACCCGGCCCGGGTGGCCCGGCTCGTCGACGGCCAGGGGAAGTACGGACAGCTGGTCTCGGGCGAACTCGACGTCGACCGGATGGACTATCTCGTGCGTGACGCCCACCACACCGGCGTGCCGTACGGCACCATCGACCCCGGCAGGCTCATCCGCGAACTCCGGTACGTCGACGGCGACCTGGTGCTGGCAGAGGGAAACGTCCAGAGCGCCGAGTCGCTCCTGCTCGCGCGCGCGCTGATGAACCCGACCGTCTACAGCCACCACGCCGCCCGGATCGCGAAGGCGATGCTCCGGCAGGCCGCAGAGCGCCTACTCGACGACGGACTGGCCCCGGCGCGCCTGCGCCGGATGGACGACGCAGAGCTCCGGGTGCGTCTGCGCGAGACCGAGGCGACCGCCGAGACGGCACGGCGTCTCGACGAGCGACGGCTGCTCAAACGGGCGGTGTGGGCAGAGGTGGACGACGTCCCGGGAGACGTGCGCGACGCCGGCGCCGAGCGCCTGCGGGCGGCAGAGCGGGCGGTTGCCGACCGCACCGGTGTCGCGCCGGAACGGGTGGTGGTCGACGTGCCCCCGGCGCCGTCGATGCGGGAGTCGCGCACCCGCGTCGTCGTCAACGGCGAGACGCGCCGGCTGGACCGGCAGTCGCCGCTCGTCGACGCCCTCCGGGCGGCGGGGCGCGAGCAGTGGCGGCTCGGCGTCTACGCCCCCGCCGACGCGACAGAGGCGGTCGGCGCCGCCGCCGTCCGGGAACTCGGCCTCGACATCGACGGCGCGCTGGTGCGCGAGACCCGGACCGGTCTCCAGGGCCGTCTCGACGAGTTCGACGGCACGGAGCCGTGACGCTGCGAGACGTTCAAATAGGCCGGCTACGATACTCGAGAGGATGTGTGATCGACGGGTGCTCGAGGGGACGGTCCTCACAGGCGAGTCGTTCGACCCCGTCGAGGGCCGTGTCGTCGTCGAGAACGGCCGGATCGCGGCAGTCGAGGCCGCGCCGACCGACTCGACGGACATCGTCCTCCCGGCGTTCGTCAACGCCCACACGCACCTGGGCGACTCGCTGGCGAAAGAGGCGGGCGAGGGGCTCGACCTAGACGCTCTCGTCGCGCCGCCGGCGGGGCTGAAACACCACCTCCTCCGACGAGCCGACGCGGACAGCCTCGTCGCGGGGATGGTCCGCTCGCTGCGGTACATGACGTCGACCGGGACGGGCGCGTTCGTCGACTTCCGCGAGGGCGGTGTCGCCGGGGTCCGACACCTACGCCGCGCGCTCGACGAGGCCGAGGTCGGGCTGGACGCGACGGTGCTGGCGCGCGGGAGCGCCGAGGCGATGGCCGCCGGCGACGGGGTCGGAGCGAGCGGCGCCCGCGACGCCGACTACGAGCCGCTCCGGCGGGCCGCCCGAGAGGCCGACGTGCCGTTCGGCATCCACGCCGGCGAGCGCGACGCGGGCGACGTCAACCCCGCGATGGACCTCGAGCCGGACCACCTCGTCCACATGGTCCACCTCGACGACGTCCACCTCGACAGGCTCGCCGGGCGCGAGACTCCCGTCGTCGTCTGTCCGCGCTCGAACCTGGTCACTGGTGTCGGCCTCCCGGACCTCGCCGCGCTCCGCGCGCGAACGACCGTCGCGCTCGGGACGGACAACGCGTTTCTCAACGCCCCGTCGATGTTCCGCGAGATGGCGTTCGCGGCGAAGCTGTTCGACGCGAGCGCGCGCGAGGTGCTGCGGATGGCGACCCGGGCCGGTGCCACGGTGGCGGGTCTCGACTGCGGCGTCGTCGAGCCCGGTCGCGAGGCCCGGCTGCTCGTCCTGGACGGCGCCTCGGACAACCTCGCCGGCGCACAGAGCGTCGTCCGTGCCGTCGTCCGCCGTGCCGGCCAGGGCGACGTGTGCGAGACGGTACTGCCCGGTCACTCGTCGTCGAGTCGCCACACCGCCGAGTAGTCGACCGGCGATGCGGGCGCGCGACAGCACGACCCCGAGAACGACGGGCGTCCCGAGTCCGACCGTCGTCCAGCCCTTCGGAGTGTCCGGGAGGTCGCGGCCCGTGGTGAGCCCGTCGTCGGCGTCTGTCGTCGCCGGAGCCGACGGTCGCGCGGGACCGGGACCGGGACCGGAGCCGGTCTACGGCTCAGACCGGTCGCAGGTGCTCGCAGTCGCCCGCGTGGACCCGTTCGACCCCCGCGTCCGTCGCCACGACGAGCGAGCCGGGGAACTCGACGTCCCGCGCCCGACCGACGACGGTCCGGTCCGGCGTCTCGACGCGCACCCGCCGGCCGAGCGTGCTCGTCAGTTCGCGCCACGCCGGCAGGACGCCCTCGGGGTCGGCGGCGAGGCCGTAGAACGCCTCGAGGAGGCGGCGGACGAGCGCGGCCCGGTCGACGTCGCCCCGGACTGCCCGCAGACTCGTCGCGCCCGCCGGCAGGGCCTCGGGGTCGACGTTCGCGTTCACCCCGACGCCGACGACGAGCCACGCGATCTGTCCCGCCTCGCCCGTCATCTCGGTGAGGATCCCGGCGAGCTTCCGCTCGTCGCCGCCGACGACGACGTCGTTCGGCCACTTGATCCGCACGTCGACGCCGAGCGGGTCACAGGCCCGGACGACCGCCACCGCCGTCGCGAGCGTGAACACCGGCGCGTGCGCCGGCGGGCGATCCGGCCGGACGAGCAGCGAGGCGTAGACGCCGCCGGAGGGCCCGACCCACTCGCGCGCTCTACGCCCCCGTCCGCGCGTCTGCTCGTCGGCGAGGACGACGACGTCCGCCGCGCCCTCCGCGGCGAGTTCGCGCGCGCGGCTGTTCGTGCTCGGAATCGACGCGTGGAACTCGGCGTCGTACGGCACAGAGCAGCCGTACAGCACCGCCTCGGCGCCGAACTCGGGCACGCCGGTCACGCGGTAGCCCGCCGCCGTGGACTCGACGGCGAACCCGGCCTCGCGCAGCCCCTCGACCTGCTTCCAGACCGCCGCGCGGGTGAGGCCGTGGGCCTCGGCGAACGCCGGGCCGCGAACCGGGCCCTCGGCGAGAGCGTCGAGGAGCGCCCGCCGGGTGTCGTCGGTCACTCGAGGACGACCAGCGTGTCGCCCGTGTCGACGCCCTCGCCCTCGGCGACGGCGACGGTCGTCACCGTGCCGCCGCGCTCGGCCACGACGTCGTTCTCCATCTTCATCGCCTCCAGCACACAGAGCACGTCGCCGGGTTCGACGCCGTCGCCCTCGGCGACGCCGACCGAGAGGATCGTCCCCTGCATCTCTGCGGTCACCCGCTCGCCGCCCGCCGCCGCGGCGTCGACGTCGCCGTCGTCCGCCGTGGCCTGTGGCGGTCGCTCGCGCCCGCGGCCCCCGGAGCCGGGGTCGGAGCCGCCGCCCGCGTGGACCGCCGGGGGGCCGCCGCGCTCGGTCAGGTCGACCTCGAACCGCTTGCCGTTCACCTCGACGGTGAACGTCCGCTCGACGACCGACTCGTCCTCGTCGGCCCCGTCGGCCCCGTCTGGACCGTACCTCTCGACGGCGTCTGCGATCTGTTCGGGGTCGACGCCGTCGTCGAGGTAGCGCGTCCAGTGGCTCGCCTCGCGGAATCGCGCGTCCGAGAGCATCAGCCGGTGGAAGGGGATCGCGGTGTCGACGCCCTCGATCTCGTACTCGGCGAGGGCGCGCTCGGACCGGGCGAGACACTCCTCGCGGTCGCCCGCGGCGACGACCAGCTTCGCGATCATCGAGTCGTAGTCGCCCCCGATCTCGTCGTCCGGACGAACCGCGTCGTCGACCCGGACGCCGATCCCACCCGGCGGGTCGTACGTCCGGAGCGTCCCGGTGGCGGGCGAGAAGTCGTCCGCCGGACGCTCGGCGTTGATCCGGTACTCGACCGCGTGGCCACGGAGCGCGACGTCGTCCTGCGCGAAGTCGATCTCCTCGCCCGCCGCGACCCGGAGCTGCCACTTCACGACGTCGAGGCCCGTCAGTAGCTCCGTGACGGTGTGTTCGACCTGGATGCGGGTGTTGACCTCGAGGAAGTAGAACTCGGGGGCGGCCCCGACGCTCCCGTCGTCGGTGTCCTCGTCGACGACGAGAAACTCGACCGTGCCGGCGTTCGTGTAGTCCGCCTCGCGGACGCCCCGGCGGGCGGCCTCGCCGATGCGGTCGCGCAGGTCGTCGGAGAGCGCGGGCGACGGCCCCTCTTCGATCAGTTTCTGGTGACGGCGCTGGAGCGTACAGTCCCGCTCGCCGAGGTGACGGACGTTACCGGCCCCGTCGGCGAGGATCTGGACCTCGACGTGACGGGGTCGGTCGACGTACTTCTCGACGTACACCCGCGGGTCGTCGAAGTACGCCTCGCCCTCGCGGACGGCTGTGTCGAACGCCGCCTCGACCTCGTCGGGGGCCTGGACGACGACGAGACCGCGTCCGCCGCCGCCGCCGGCGGCCTTGATCGCGACGGGGTAGCCGAAGTCGTCGGCGGTCTCGGCCACCTCCTCGGGAGACTCGACGGGGTCGGTGGTGCCCGGGACGACCGGGACGTCTGCCTCGCGCATGGCCGACCGGGCGCTTGTCTTCGAGCCGAGGCGCTCCATCGCGTCGGCAGAGGGGCCGACCCAGGTGAGCTCGGACGCCTCGACGCGGCGGGCAAAGGCGTCGTTCTCTGCCAGGAAGCCGTAGCCGGGGTGGACGGCGTCCGCGCCGGCGCGCCGCGCCGCGTCGAGGATGGCCTCCTGGTCGAGGTACGAGTCCGCCGCGCGTGCCGGACCGACGTTGTACGCCTCGTCCGCGTACCGGACGTGACCGGCGTCGCGGTCGGGGTTACTGTACACCGCGACGGTTCGGACGCCGAGCTCCTCGCAGGCGCGCATCACCCGGACGGCGATCTCGCCCCGGTTCGCGACGAGGACCTTACTGAACACGCCTCCGGCGTCGGAGCGGGCCGATATATGGGTGTCGCCCGCCGCACGTGTCCCGGAAGCGTCTTGTGCGCCCTACCCGCATCCGTGTTCGTGACACGCACGGTCGGCATCCTCGGCGCGACGGGCGCCGTTGGACAGCGGTTCGTCCAGCTCCTCGACGGTCACGACGGGTTCGAGATCGGCGCACTCACGGCGTCGGAAGCGAGCGTCGGCGAGTCGTACCACGAGGCCGCGAAGTGGACGCTCGACGCCCCGATCCCCGACGACGTCGCCGACCGCGAGGTGCTGCCGACCCGACCGGAGGCCGTCCCGGACGGCGTCGACCTGATCTTCTCGTCGCTCCCGTCGAGCGTCGGCGAACGGGTCGAACCCGACTTCTGCGAGGCGGGCTACGTCGTCTCGTCGAACTCCTCGAACGCGCGCCTCGACGACGACGTCCCGCTCACGATCCCGGAGGTCAACCCCGACCACCTCGACCTGATCGAGGTCCAGCGGGACAGACGGGGCTGGGACGGCGCGCTGGTCAAGAACCCGAACTGCTCGACGATCACGATGGTGCCGACGCTCGCTGCTCTCGACGAGTTCGGCCTGGAGCGAGCCTCGGTCGCGACGCTCCAGGCCGTCTCCGGCGCCGGCTACGACGGCGTCCCCTCGATGGCGATCATCGACAACGCGATCCCCCACATCGGCGGCGAGGAGGCGAAGATGGAGACCGAGAGCCGGAAGCTCCTCGGCGAGTTCGACGGCGCCGAGGTGTCGTGGCACGACGCGCGGGTCGAGGCCTCCTGTAACCGTATCCCGACGCTCGACGGCCACCTCGAGAACGTCTTCGCCGACCTGGCCGACCAGCCCTCGCCGGCGGCGGTCGCACGGGCGATGCGTGACTACCCCGGTGTCGACCTGCCGAGCGCGCCCGAGTCGCTGATCCGGGTGTTCGAGGAGCCGGACCGTCCACAGCCCCGGCGTGACCGGAACGTCGAGGGCGGGATGGCGATCGCCGTCGGCGGCGTCACCGACACCGACGGCGGCGTTCGGTACAACTGCCTCGCACACAACACGCTCCGGGGCGCCGCCGGCGCGTCCCTGCTCAACGGCGAACTGCTCGCCGACCGCGGCTACATCTAGCGGCGGTCGACCCGGACCGGACCCCCACCAGGCGGGTCCAGGGCCGCTAGCGCGTCCGGGTCGGCGTCGTAGCCGGCGCGACACGGGACCCCGACCGCGTGGAGGTCCTCGTTCGTCGCCCTCTGGTTGCAGCAGCCGTGGTACGCGAGCGAGCCGGGAGCGGCTGCCCCGTCGAGTTCGTCGTCGTGCCGGTGGACGTCGGGGCACTCCACACGCCGTAGGCCGCGTCAGACACCGCCTCGACCGCCGGCCCGTCGGGAACGCCGCCCGACCGCTCGGCGCGAGGGCGGTCGGGACCTCGGCGTAGACGCCCGCGGCCTCCAGCACCTCGACGGCGGCCGTGCCCGCGCTCGGGTCGACGTAGCTCGCGAACGTGTCCGGAAGCAGGGGCACCTGGTCGCGGACGTCACCCGGTGCGAGGCGACAGCTCCTCCGGTCGTCGAACCACGGGGCGAGCGACGTCGAGGCGACCCGTGGTAGCGTCCGCTCGGGTGCGATGCCGGGCAGCTCCTGTACGGCTCGCCGCGCGCCGGGGAGCTTCGGTGCCAACTTCGAGACGGGCGTGAGCAGCGACCTCAGCCGCGAGAACGCGTCGATGTTCGAGAGGACCCGCTCGCGGAGCGAGACGCCAGTCGCCTGGCGGTGCTGGTGTTCCACCCGGCTCGGCTTCGCCGTGTCGACGCCGGTCGGTGCAGATCTCCTCTCCGGTCGCGCGGTAGGTCGGACACGTCACCCCCGGGTCGGTCTGTCGACAGGTGTCACAGCCGGCACACAGCTCGACGAGGTGTGAGAACCCCCCCCTCGTCCTCGAGGTCGAGCGCCGTCCGTGGCTCGACAGACTGGTAGTCCGCGCCGTAGCGCAGGCGTCCGCACACGTCGGCACCGACGCCGCGCCCGGCGGCGGCCCGGACGTCTGCGGCGCTCGTCGGGATGACGACGTCGGCGGGCCGGGCCTGGTAGATGCTGCCGTCCGTCGCGTACGGCACCTGCGCGTGCTCGTCGAAGCGCACGCCGCCGTGCACACGGTCGCGCAGGTCGGCGGCGAGCGCGGCGTGCTCGAGCGAGTCGACAGAGGCGTCCGGACCGCCGGGATCGTAGAACTGCTCGGCCTCCCCAGCTGTTATCGACGATCGTTGTACACGTGGCCAGTACGACTGCCGTGGCTGTCCGGACCGTCCGAACCACGCGGCTTTTTGCCGCCGTCACGCACACCCACGACCATGGACCTGATACACGTCGCGATCAACGTCGCAGACGCCGAGGAGTCGATCGCGTTCTACGAGCAGTTCGGCTTCGAGGAGGAGTGGTCGTTCGCCGCGGACGACACCACTCACCGGTACGTCGCGGCCGACAACGGGATGGAGATCCAGCTCTCGGAGACACCCGGGGACGACGAGTTCGAGATGGGCACGGGGTGGGACCACCTCGCGCTCGGCGTCGACGACGTGGACGCGACGGTCGAACGGGTCGACCACTACGGCCTCGTCGGAGAGCCGGGGCCACAGCCGGAGGCGGGAGCGTACACCGCGTTCGTGGAGGACCCGGACGGACACGTCGTCGAGCTGGTCGAACCGCTCGACGGGTAGCCGGAGAGAGTTGGAGAACGTTGAAAAACGGTCTTACCCTGCGGGCGTCTCTGTCGAGTCGTGCGACTCAACAGACGAGACGCGCTGGCCGCCGGCGGGACGGCGATGGTCGTCGGGCTGGCCGGGTGTAGCGGCTCCGGCGGCGGGTCGAGCGGCGACCCGACGCTCGACGACCACCCCGCCGGTCGCGACGTCGGCGCGCAACCCCGACACGGGCCACCGCCGGGCGAGGCGACGGGGGCCGTCGTCGCGTTCGAGGACCCGTCGTGCCCGCGCTGTGCGGCGTTCGAACGCCAGACGGTGCCGAAGATCCGGTCGAACCTCGTCGCCCCCGGCGACGCGACGTTCGTCTTCCGCGGCGTGCCCGTCGTCTACTCGTGGGGCGAGCCGGCGACGCGGGCGCTGGAGGCGACGTACGCCGGGTCGGCGGACGCGTTCTGGACGCTCGCGGGACACTACTTCGAGAACCAGTCGTCGTTTCGCGGAGAGGACGAGGACGAGGTGCTCTCGGCGACGGCGTCGTTCCTCGACGCCGAGACGGCCCTCGACGGAACGAGCGTGGTCGACGCCGTGCGCGCCGGCGAGGCCGACGCAGCCGTCGAGACGGACCTGAGCGCGGGCGAGGACGCGGGCGTAGAGGCGACGCCGACGGTGTTCCTGTTCCGTGACGGGACGCTCCAGACACAGGCACGGGGAAGCGTGAGCTACGACGTCGTCGCGGGAGCACTCGACCTGTGAGAACACCGGCAGCCGCGGGGGTTCGGCTCCCGACTCGTGTCCGGGACTGGCGGCTGATGGGCCGGACGGCCCGGCTGGTGCTCGGCGCGCCGGGCTACGCCGTGCTGGCCGGCGTCGCCGGCGCTGCCGCGACGACGCTGTTCGTCCTGTCACAGAACCTCCCGCTCGTCGGCGACGTGCTGGTCGGTGGGTCGCTCCCGCCCGCGGCGCGGCTCCGGGTGTTCGTCGGGCTGTTCCGGTCGTTCGCGCTCCACACCTTCGCAGTCTTGGTACTCGTCGGCGTCCTCTCGGGGGTCGACGTGGCGATCGTAGTCTACCACCTGCGAGAGCACCGCGTCACCCTCGCCGAGGGGGGCGGGAGCGTCGTCGGTGTCGTCCTCGGCACCCTCGGCGCCGGCTGTGCGGCCTGCGGGTCGGCGGTGCTCGCGGGCGTCCTCGGCCTCCTCGGGGCGGGCGGACTCCTGACTCTCCTGCCGCTCGACGGCCTCGAGTTCGCGCTGCTGGCGCTCGTGGTGCTGGTGCTGTCGGTCTACTGGCTCGCGGACGGGATGCGCGGCGGGGAGATACGAGGCTGTCCGGTCGAGCTAGAGTAGGTCGGCGGCCTCTGCCTTCTCGACTATCTCCTGTGCCATCTTGTTCGTCGCCTCGTCGACCATCTGGCCGTCGACGCTGACGGCACCTCTGCCCTCCGCCATCGCCTCGGCGTAGGCGTCGACGATCCGCTTCGCGCGGTCTGCCACCTCCGGGTCCGGCGCGAACACCTCGTTGCCGATCTCGATCTGGCTCGGGTGGATCGCCCACTTGCCGTCGCAGCCGAGCATGTTCGCCCGCTCCGCCGACGTGCGGAACCCCTCCGTGTCGTCGATGTCGGCGTAAGGACCGTCCGTACAGGGGACGCCCGCGGACTTCGCGGCGGCGTTGCACGCCGAGAGGGCGTGGTGCCAGTAGTGACCGGGGTACTCGGGGAACTGTCCGATGTCGAGGCCGGGCGTCCCCATCGCGGCGGCGTAGTCGCCGGGTCCGAAGATCAGACAGGAGAGCCGGTCCGTCGCGTTCGCGATCTCGTGGACGTTGTGCATCCCCTCGCCGTCCTCGATCTGTGGCTCGAGTCCGACGCGTCCCGCTGTCAGTCCGGCGTTGACCTCCACCTGCGTCACGAGGTCGTCGACGGTCTGGAGCTCGCTCGCGTCCGGCACCTTCGGGACGATGATGTCGTCGATATGCTCGCCCGCCTCCGTGAGCACCTCGATTACGTCGTCGTACCACCAGCGCGTGTCGACACCGTTGATCCGGTACGAGAGGATCGTGTCCGACCAGTCGTGCTCTCTCGCTGCCCGGATGAGCGGCTCGCGGGCCTCGGCCTTCGCGTTCGGCGCGACGGAGTCCTCGAGGTCGAGGAACACCTCGTCCGCGTCGCTCTCTGCGGCGTTCGCCATCATCTGCTCGTCGCTCGCCGGAACCGCAAGCTGTGTCCGCCGGAGTTCGGTCATCGACGTCCGACTGGTTTCGATGGCGGTCCCAAATACCTCACGACACGTCGCCGGCGGACACCGGAACAGACATGTCGCACCCGGGGGCAGAGCCGGCGTGCGACTCGCACGCGTCGACACGTCCGACGGACCGGTGACCGGCGAGTACCGCGACGGCGCCGTCCACGCCGACGACGGCGTCTACGACGCCGCGGTCGAGGACCTCCTCGCGCCCTGTGTCCCCTCGGCGCTTTACTGCGTGGGTCGGAACTACGCCGCCACGATCGACTCGATGGGCTACGAGACGCCGGAGGAGCCGGACTTCTTTCTCAAGCCGCCGGCGTCTGTCGTCGGCCCCGGCGATCCCGTCCCGTACCCGTCGTTCTCCGACGAAGTGACCTACGCGGGCGAACTCGCCGCCGTCGTAGACGAGCGCTGTGCCGACCTCGACCCCGCCGACGTCTCCGGTGTTCTCCGGGGGTACACGGTGATGAACGATATGGACGCCCTCGACCAGCAGGGCCGGACCGCCCGGAAGGCGTGGGACGCGTCCGGCCCCCTCGGCCCGTGGATCGAGACCGACGTCGACCCCGTCGCGGAGCCGGTCGAGATGACGACCGACGTGACCGGCGAGCGCCGACAGGCGGCCACGACAGAACTGATGCTGTTCGACCCGCACGAGGTCGTCGCCTACCTCTCCGAGCGGTTCACGCTCCGTCCGGGCGACGTGGTCGCGTTCGGCAGTCCCGACAACCCCGGTCTCGTCGAGCCGGGCGACGAGGTCGAGATAGCCTACGAGGGGGTCGGGACGCTCCGGAACCGGATCACCTGATCTGGTTCTCCAGTCCCTCGAACGCGTTCGTCTCGGCGGCGCGAGCGAGGTTGCGCGCCAGGATCTCGGCCCGGCGGCGGTAGTAGGAGGGCGTGTCACCGGCGTTGTGCGGCGTGATCAGGACGTTCTCGAACCCCCAGAGCGGGTGGTCCTCCGGGAGCGGTTCGGGGTCGGTCACGTCGAGCGCCGCGCCCCGGACGTGGTCGTCACGGAGCGCCGTGACGAGCGCCTCGGTGTCGACGACCGGCCCGCGGGCGACGTTCGTCACGGTCGCGTGGGTCGGGAGGGTGGCGAGCGCGTCGGCGTCGACGAGACCCCGGGTCGCGTCGGTGAGCGGACAGGCCAGCACGAGGTGGTCCGTGCGCGCCAGCGCCTCGTGGAGCCGGTCGTAGCCGACGACGTCGCCGGCGGGGCCGCCCTTCGCCGGACTCCACCGCACCGCGACCGTGTCGGCGTCGAACGCGCCGACGCGGTCGACGACCGTCTCTCCGATAGCGCCCTGGCCGACGACTGTCACCGTCGACCCGGCGAGCTCCGTCGCGTTGAACGACGCCCAGCGGCGCTCGCGCTGGTGACGCCGCGCGGTCCAGAACTCGCGGACGAACGCGAGCACCGCGCCGACGACGAACTCGGCTGCGTTCGGGCCGTGGACCCCGGAAGCGTTCGTCACCGCGATACCCCGGTCGGCGAGGGCGTCGAGCGGCAGGTGGTCCGTCCCGGCGTAGACACAGGCGAACAGGTCGACCCCGGCGACGTCCAGCCACGACCCCTCGAACTCGATACCGGTCGCCACGTCGGCGCGAGCGAGCGCCGCCCGCTCCTCGTCGGGCGTCCGCGCGAGCGTCACCTCGGCGTCGACGCCCTCGTCGGCCAGCGACTCGCGCAGAACCGCCGCGTACTCCGTCGCCGGGCGACCGTGGACCTTCTGTCTGAGAACCGCGACCTCCATACCCGCCCGGCCGCGGGCGGGGTACGTAAACCCGCCCGCCGTCTCGCGCTCGCATCCGTATCATTCATGCCGCCCGCCCCCTCGTCGAGATGTATGGAACGGACCGACGTGGCCGTCGTGGGGGGTGGCCCGGCGGGCGCCGCGGCTGGGCACGCGGCGGCGGCAGCCGGGGGTGACGCCCTCGTCGTCGAGAGGGGCGTGCCCCGTACCGACCGCGGGGAGCCGGGACCGGACTCCACCGACGCCGCCGGCATCCTCGACTACTGGGTGGACCTCATGGGGATCCACCCGGACGAGTTTCCCGACGACGTCGTGCTCCACGATCTGGACCGTGCCGAGTTCGTCGGCCCGCACGAGTCGGTGACACTCCACTCGACCGGGATCGACTCGTCGTACGACGGGTTCGGCTTCTGTATGCAGCGCGCCCGGTTCGACGACTTCCTCCGGGCGCGCGCCGAACGGACCGGGGCGGGCTACCGCGTCGGCACGTCCGTCACCGACGTGCGCCTCGACGACCCGGACGCGCCGAAGCGCCACGCCGTCGAACTCGCAGACGGGAGTGAGGTGGCCACGGACCACGTCGTCCTCGCCGACGGCCCACAGCGCACCGTGACGAACCGTGTTCTCGACCGGCTCCTGCCGTTCGACCCCGCGGAGCGGCTCGGGACGCGACGGGCGAACCACATCGCCTACCAGGAACACCGTCGCCTCCCGCCCGCCGTCGCGGAGGACGTACGCGGCGCCATCCGGTTCTGGTGGGGCTTCCTCCCCGGCCACACCGCGTACCCGTGGGTGTTCCCGAACGACGACGGCGTGGCGCGAGTCGGCCTGACGATGCCGGTGGACCTCGACCTCGCTGCCGTCGAGGGGCGCGAGGCCTACCCGCTCCTCCAGGACGACGAGACGGTCCCGTCGGGGAGCGAGTACCTCCGTCGCCTCCTCGAGCACGAGTACGGCGACGAGTACGACGTCGAGACGGACTTCCCGCTCGTGGAGGACCGCGGCAAGCGCGGCGGGACGGAGACGTACCCGATCTCCTCGACACGGCCGGTCGAGTCGCCGGTCGAGGCCGGCGTCGCCGTCGCCGGCGGCGCGATGGGCGCGACGAGCGCGTTCCACGAGGGCGGTGACCACGTCGCGGTTCGCACGGGCGCGATCGCCGGCAGACTCGCCGCCGAGGGACGGCTGACCGACTACAACGAGACGTGGCGGGCGGCGATCGGCGAGGAGCTACGCCGGAACGTCGCGCTGGCGGACATGTGCCGGTCGTACGACCCCTCGGACTGGGACCACGTCTTCCGGACCGGTCGGGAGCTGCTCGCCCGGGCCGGCGGCGGATGGGGGATGTTCGGCCTCCTCAACGCCGCCGGGACGGGGCTCGACGCGCTCCGGCTGGTCGGCGGCTACAAGCGCCGGAAGTTCGGCCTGCGCGACGGGGAGTACTGCCAGATCCGCGAGGGCGACTACCGCTCCTCGACGTAGGACACGAGACGGGGCGATGCGCGCCGGCGAGGCAAAGCCACAAGTCGCGGCGCCGCCTACCCCGAGCGCGCGCCTTCAGTCCCCGCCCGAGCCTGCCCGTACGGGTGCGATGACGGAGCGGCGAACCCGGGCGCGCGACACCGGCGCGAGAGCGCCCGCCCGGTTGCCCGTAGCGCAACCCGATTCGTGGCCCGTAGCGCCACGCGCCCGGTTGCCCGTAGCGCAACCCGCCCGGCACGAGGGTTTCCCGGCCGACGCGGCACGCCGCCGGAGATGAGGCCGGTCGTTAGTGTTCCGGGCGACATTTCGGCGCGCCCGGAGTCCGGTCAGCGGTTGCCACCGGGGGAGGTCTCCGCCGCGACACGGGCCGACCTGACGACCCGTGCTCGCGGGTGACGAACACGGTACGAACGTGACGACCGGTCGACCGGCGAGACGGAACGACAGACCGACTCGCACGCCGTCGCAACGACCTTTACCGCCCCGAGCGAAACGGCCATATGAGCGACCGAGTCGAGGTCGACGTCGAGGCACGGGCCGTCGCGGACCTCTCGCCCGCCGAACGTCGCGGGTTCTTCGAGCGCTCGGCGGGCGTCGACGCCGTGCGCGAGGACGTCGTCCCGATCGTCTCGCGGGTGCGCGAGGAGGGCGACGCCGCGCTCCGGGCGTTCGCGGAGGAGTTCGACGGCGTGACCGTCGGGAATCTCGACGTCACCGACGAGGCGGCGCGGGCGGCGGACGAGGTCGACGACGAGACGCTCGCGGCGATCCGCGAGGCCGTCGACAACGTCCGCGAGTTCCACGAGCGGGGGGCCCCGGCGGACTGGCGCGAGACGGTCGACGGACGCGAACTCGGGCGGCGGTTCCGGCCGCTCGACCGGGCCGGCGTCTACGTGCCCGGCGGCGCGGCGGCGTACCCGTCGAGCGCGGTTATGGGCGTCGTGCCGGCGAAGGTCGCCGGCGTCGACCACGTCGCGGTTGCGACGCCGCCGGGCGACCCCGTGCCGCCGGCGACGCTCGCGGCGGCACACGAGGCCGGCGCGGACCGGGTGTACCGGGTGGGTGGCGCACAGGCGGTTGCCGCGCTCGCGTACGGCACCGAGACGGTCCACGCGGTGCGGAAGGTGGTCGGCCCGGGAAACGCCTACGTGACGGCGGCGAAGGCCGAGGTGCGCGGCGACGTCGAGATCGACTTCCTCGCCGGTCCGAGCGAGGTGCTGGTGGTCTGTGACGACGCCGCCGACCCGGAGTTCGTGGCCGCGGACCTGGTCGCACAGGCCGAACACGACCCGAACGCCGCCGTCGTCGCCGTGAGCGACGACGAGGCGACGGCGCGAGCGGTTGCCGCGGCGGTCGAGGAGCAGGTCCCCGACCGGGCGCGCGCAGAGACGGTCGCGGCGGCGCTCGGAAACGACGCGAGCGGCGTGCTGTACGCTCGGTCGCGGGCGGAGGCGGCGCTGTTCGCGGAGGAGTACGCCGCCGAACACCTCTCGATACAGGCCGACGACGACGAGGCGCTGGCGGAGCGCATCACGAACGCGGGGAGCCTGTTCCTCGGGCCGTACACGCCCGTCGCGGCGGGCGACTACGCGTCGGGCACGAACCACGTCCTGCCGACGGGCGGCGGTCCACGGGTCCACGGCGGACTGTCGGTCGACACGTTCCTGCGGTCCAGTACGGTCCAGCGGCTGGACAGGGCGGCGCTGGAGGACCTCGCGCCGACGGTCACCCGTCTCGCCGAGACGGAGGGCCTGGAGGCCCACGCCGAGAGCGTCCGGCAGCGAGTCGGGACGGCTGACGAGAGCGGGGGCGACGGGACGGACGAGGGCGCCGGGCGTCAGGATTAACACTGCCGGTGCGGTACGTGCACGCATGAGTACTGACGCCGTCGAGACCGAAGCCGAGGCCGACTCCCCAGTGGCCGTCAGCGAGACGGCAGCAGAGCAGGCACTCGACCTCCTGACCGGCGAGGGGCTGGACACCGACGTCGCCGGGCTCCGACTGTTCGTCCAGCAGGGCGGCTGCGCCGGGCTGTCGTACGGCCTGCGGTTCGACGAGGGGCCAGAGCCGGACGACACGGTCGTCGACGCCAACGGCCTCCGGGTGTTCGTCGACCCGGCCAGCCTCGACTACGTCGCGGGCGCAGAGCTCGACTACGAGACCGGGCTCCAGGCCGCGGGCTTCCACGTCGAGAACCCGAACGTCGTCTCCGAGTGTGGCTGTGGCGAGTCGTTCCGCACCTCCTGAGCGCGTCACCGAAACGGTCGACACACGAGGCGCGTACCACGGCGCGACGTCTGACACGGTCGGTCCGCCGGTCCCGGTCCCGGTCCCGGGGGCGGCGGCGCCGGTTCGACGCCTCGGCGACAGTCACCGACGAGGACCAGGGGTTCCCGGCCCGCCCGACCCGGACCGAGCACCGTCGCCGACGGCAGACGGACCGCGGACTCGCGCCGTTACGCCACAGACAGACGTGCCGCCGAGGCCGCGAGCACCGCGCCGTCGCATCCGACCGCGACTCCGAACGGACCGTGGTCGGCCTCTGTGGCGACGGCCACGGAGTCGTCCGCGCGCCGTGATCAGTCGAGAATGATCGCGGGCTGGCCGGGCTCGGCCCGGCTGGCGCGCTCGTGGTCCGTCGTCGACTCGTCGACTATCTCTACTGTCGCGTCGAACGACCGTTCGACGACCCCGCGACGGGCGGCGAGAGCCGTGCGCTCCTCGTCGCGGCTCATCACCTCGTCGGGCAGGTCCTGCGGGCTGTCCATGTACGTCTGGAGGTACGACTGGATCGCCTCGCCGTGTTCCTCGCGTCCGTCGGTGAGCCGCCCCATCGCCGCGCCGAACGACGTCCGTGCCTCGACGGCCTCGCGCAGGTCGGCGAACAGGTCACGCTTCCAGTCGGCGGCCAGCACCAGCGTCACGGTGTCGAACTCGTCGACCAGGTCCGCGACCGCCCGCACGTCGTCGACGGCCTCCTCGACGAACTCGAACTGACGTTCTGCGGCGGGGTCGACCAGCGAGTCGTCGACAGCCGGCCACGACGCCGTCGAGACGTACCCCTCGCCGCCCGTCTCGGCCCACAGCTCCTCGCACAGGTGAGGGACGAACGGCACCATCAGACGTAGCTGTGTCCCGAGGAGGCGGTCGAGGACGTCGGTGCTCGGCTCCTCGACGTCGTCGAGGTAGGTGTTGAACAGGTTGTTGAGCTCGAAGAAGCCGCCGAGGACGGCCTTCCGGGTCTGGAAGTCGTCGAGCGCCGCGGTCGTCTCGCGCACGACCGCCTGGAGCCGAGAGAGGACGTACCGGTCGGCGAGGCCGTGGTCGCGCTCGACACCCGCGCCGTGCCACTCGCGCACCCGGTCGCGGAACCGCCGGAGCTGTGTCACGCGCTCCTCGACCTCGTCGGGGCGCCAGTCGAAGTCCTGCCAGGGCTCGTTCGACGCGAACAGGTGCATCCGGATGATGTCCGCCGAGTGGCGGTCGATCGCCTCCTCGGCGACCACCACGTGGCCCTTCGAGGACGACATCTTCGTGCCCTCCAGCAGCCCCATCCCCCACGTCGCGACCCCCTGCGGCCAGTTGGGCTCGTCGAACAGGGCCGTGTGGTGAAACAGCATGAACGTGAGGTGGTTCCGGATCAGCTCGTAGGCGCTCGTCCGCCAGTCCAGCGGGTACCAGTACGAGAAGCTCTCGCGGGCCGCACGGACCGTCTCGGCGTCGATACCCGTCGCCGCCGCGACCGCCTCGGCGCTTCCCTCGCCGCCGAAGACGTGGTCGAAGAAGGCCGGGTCGAGCGCCGACGGGTCGACGTCCTCGAGCAGGTGACTGATCGTGTAAAACGCCATGTACACCGTCGAGTCCGACAGCGGCTCGACGATGAACTCGTCGTCGAACGGGAGACGCGTCCCGAGGCCGTAGTTGCGAATACACGGCCACTGTTCCAGCCAGTCGACGGTGTCGTGAAACTCCGACCGCTTCTGGTCCGGGATGAGATTCATCTCGTCGACGTGACGCCGGACCTGGTCCTTCCAGTCCTCGTCGGCGTAGTCGATGAACCACGACTCCTGGAGCGAGACGATCACCGTCCCCCCGGACCGGGAGACGACCGGTTCGGTGAAGTCGTAGAGCCGGTCGAACAGGTCCTCGTCGCGGAACGCCGCGACGAGCGCCGGCTTCGCGTCCTCGACGGACTGCCCGGCGAACCGTCCACAGGTCTCGCGCAGGACGCCGTCGTTGAACTCCGTCGTGTACACCTCGTCGGTCGCCGTCTCGAGCGCCGTCTCGTCGTCCTGTGACGTCACGCCGTGGCGCTCGCAGGCCGCCTTCGCCGGCAGACCGTCGTACTCGCCGCTGTCGATTATCCGGACGGGATCGATCTGCTCGACGACGGAGCGGTCGACGTCGTGGCCCGCGAGAGCGTCGGGGTCACGCTTCAGATCCTGAAGACTGATCCAGTCGTACGGCGCGTGGCCGGGAACGGACATCACGAGGCCGGTTCCCTCGTCGGGGTCGAGGAACGCCGCCGGCAGGACGGGCACCTCGTCGTCGGTGACGGGGTTCGTCGCCGTCTCGCCGACCAGGTCGGCCCCCTCGACGGTCGACAGCACCTCCGTCTCGTGGTCTTGGTGACCGAACTTCGTCGTTGCCTCCGCAGAGAGCAGCCACTCCTCGCCGTCGACGCGAACGAGTTCGTAGGTGACGTCGGGGTTGACCAGGAGGTGGGTGACGCCGTACACCGTCTCGGGACGGAGCGTCGCGGTGGGGAAGACGCGGTCGTCGAGCGCGAACTCGACGACGGTGTACTCGATGCGCTCTGCGTCCTCGCCCTCCAGCAGGTCGTGGGTCGTGACCGGGTTCTCGTCCGTGAGGCAGTACTTCGTCGGGTGGAGGCCCTTCTCGACGTTTCCCTGGTCGCGCAGGCGCTCGTACTGCCACTCGACGAACCGGCTGTACGCCTCGTCGTTCGTGGTGAACTCCCGGCGCCAGTCGACGGAGAAGCCGAGGCGCTTGAAGCTCGGCTTGTAGGAGTTGTCGACGAAGTACCGCGCGTAGTCCATCGGCTCCTCGAACCCCTCCAGCACCTCTGTCGGGACGTTGTACGTCTCACGGAGCGTCGATATCTGCTCCTCGTCGCCCTCCTGGACGCGGTTGAGCGCGCCGATGATCGGTGTCCCGGTGACGTGCCACGCCATCGGAAACAGGACGTTCTTGCCCTGCATCCGCTGGTAGCGCGCGAACACGTCCGGGAGCATGTACGTCCGGACGTGCCCGAGATGCATCCCGCCGCTCGGGTACGGGTACGCGACGGTGACGTAGAACTTCTCGTCGGCAGAGGGCTCCGGTTCGAACAGGCCTTCGCGCTCCCACTCGGCCTGCCACTTCCGCTCGACCGTGGTCAGGTCGTCGCGGAAGTCCTCGTCGTCGGTCATACCTGTCGAACCGGAGCGCGTCACATATGCTTTGCCACACGCCCGAAGCCCGGGGCGGACCCGACGGACGACTTATTCGTGTTAGACCCGTACTGTCGTCAGTGGCTTTTGCCAACGCGACAGTTACCTCTGTCACCGAGATCAGCCCGGACTGCAAACAGTACGTTCTGGAGCTGAACGAGGGGACGTTCACCGGTGAGGCAGGACAGCACACCGCGCTGCGGACCGAACGGGGCGTGAAGCCGTACAGCGTTCTCGCGGTCGACGAGGCGAGAGTCGGCCTCATGCTCCGCGCGTACGGAACTGATGGCGTGGCCGACTATATGGACGAGCGGTCGGTCGGAGACGTCGTCCAGGTGAAACCGACGCTGACCGGAAACCTCGGGCTCCAGCGGACGGACCGACCGGCAGTGTTCGTCGGAACCGGTACCGGTATCACGCCGCTCGTCGGCCTGCTACAGGCATACGTCGCGGACGGCGGCCCGCGGGCGGTGTTTATGTTCGGCGAGAAGACACAGGAGCAGCTGCTCTACAAGCCACTGCTGGAGCAGTACGCGCTCACGGGCCCGGTCGAGACGCGGTTCTCGGTCTCGCGTGAGGACTGGCACGGTCACACCGGGTACGTCCAGGAACAGCTCGCCGACGTGGTCGACAGCGTCGGAGACGACGCGGACTACTACCTGTGCGGAGTGCCGCCAGCGGTCGTGGGCGCGAAAGACCGGCTAGACGAGCTTGGCGTGTCGTCCGATCGCGTCCACACGGAGGGCTGGGAAGACGCACAGGTCGCCTGACTCCCCGTTCCACGCCGGGGCTCTCGTCCCGGTCGTGTCGGGCGTAGATTTATCTGTGCGTCGACAGTTCAGTCGACCTGTGACACGAGTTCACACCACGCGACGGGTCGAACGGAGCCGGACGGACGGGGAGACAGCCGGGCGACGACCGTACTGATACGATGGTCTACAAGAAAGTCACGCTGATCGGTCGGAGTACGGAGAGCTTCGACGCCGCGACTGACGACGCCGTCGACCGTGCACAGGCGACCCTGGAGAACGTCCACTGGGTCGAGGTGGACGAACTCGGCGTCGAGGTCGAGACCGCCGCGGACCGCGAGTACCAGGCCGAGGTGACAGTCGCGTTCGAGCTGGTCGACGACGGAGGCTGACGGAGAAGCCGGGGACTCATATCCGCGCGCCGCCTCTATCGGCTGACCGATGGCCCGGCTCCTGCACCACGCGGACCTCGAGCGCGTCTACGACGACCCCGAGCGAGTCGGCGGGCTGGTCGGCCGACTCCGGGGGCTCGACGGCGCGGACGCGCTCGTCTGCGGGACCGGCGACGACCTCGGGCCGGGTGTGCTCGCGCTCGTCGAGCGCGGCGGGCAGGCGCTCGACCTGTTCGACGCCGCCGGTACGGCGTTCGAGACGTTCGGCAACCACGACTTCGACTTCGGGCTGGACCGGACACGCGACCTCGTCGCCGCCTCCCGCCCGACGTGGCTGAGCGCGAACGTTCGGCTGGACGGCGAGCGGTTCGGCGCGGCGGCGGGCGTCGAGCCGTGGGCACTCCGCGACGTCGACGGGACACGGGTCGGCGTTCTCGGCCTCACCGATCCCGAGACCGCGAGCAGCAACCCGGCTGCCGCGCCGCTCTCGTTCGAGGACCCGGTCACAGCGACGCAACGCGCCACCGAGGCTCTCGACGACAGGGGCGCGGAGTTCGTCGTCGTCCTCTCGCACCTCGGTGCCGGCGACGACGCCCTCGCGCGGGCGACGGACGTCGACGCGGTACTCGGCGGTCACGTCCACAGCCGACGTGCCGAGCGGGTGGCGGGGACGCTTCTGACGCGTCCGGGTTCGGGCGGCAGGTGTGTGGCGGAGGTCGACCTCGACGCGGGGACCGCGCGACTCCACGACGTCGACGGCGCGAGCGCCCCCGACGCTGCCGCACAGTTCCGCGGTCGGGCGCGCGACGCGGGTCTCGACGAGGTGGTCGCGCACGTCGACGAGATGCCACGCGACGACGCGACGACGTTCGGCGGCGAGTGCCGGGTCGGCAACTTCGTCGCCGGGGCGTTCCGGCGCGTCGCGGGCGCAGACGTCGGGCTGGTGAACTCTGGAGGGCTGCGCGCGGGAGGACCGCTCGCCGACGAGGTGACACGCGCCGACCTCGTCTCTCTGATCCCGTTCGAGGAGCCGTTGGCCGTCGCACACGTCTCCGGGGCGCGGCTACGCGAGGCGCTCGGGACGGCCCACGGGGTCGGCGAGCCGGACCGGTGGCACGTCCACCTCGCCGGCGCTCGCGTCGTCTACGACACCGAGGCGGGTGCGGTGCGTGAGCTGTGCGTCGACGGCGACCCGGTCGACGCCGAGACGACGTACGCGGTCGCGCTCCCGGACTTCCTGCTGCGGACGGAGCGTGAGTTTCCGGGACTCTCGGCGCGCGACCGCGACCGCGACCTCCGGCCCGGGTACGAGGCGCTGGTCGTCGACGCGCGACGCCGGGGGATCGACCCGGCTGTCGACGGGCGGGTGCGGCTGGTCGGGAGCGGGGTGACCGGGCGGTGACCGACCAGCAGCCGCTCGTCGTCGTTCCGGTGCGGTTTCCGCTCTCGGAGCACTCCGAGGCGACGCTGCGACGTGCCGTCACGGTCGCCGAGGAGCGCGGCGCGACCCTGACGGTCCTCCACGTCTCGCTCTACCAGGAGGGCCAGAACGTCCGGCGCGGCGAGCTGAAAGCCGCCGTAGAGCGGTCGGTCGGTCGGCTCGAGAACGCCCGGTACGTCGTGCGGCGCGGGTTCCTCGTCGAGGAGGCCATCCTGGAGGAGGTGGCCGACGAGGACGCCGACGTGGTGGTGATCGGGTCGAAGCAGGCCAGCCGCTGGCGACAGATGCTGAGCCGGGTCTTCGACGGTCCGGACGTCGAGCGACACCTCCGCCGCGAACTCGACTGCGAGGTCGTGACGGTCTCGGTCGGCTAGCCGGCGTCGGAGCCGGGACCGGGACCGGGACTGGCGTCTGGCGCGATGTCGCCGTCGAGGCTCGCCGAGCCGTCTCCGCCCCCGGTCCGGACCCGGAGCGGGTCGTCCTCGTCGACGAGGAGCTGCTGGTGCGGGTACGCGATCTCGACGTCCGGCTGCTCCTCGGCCATGAGCGCGTAGAACCGGCTCTGGACCCGCGACCGGACGGTCAGGAGCTTGTACGGCTGGTGAACCCAGTAGCGGAGCGTGAGCTGGACGCCGCTGTCGGCGAACTCGTCGAGGTAGACGGTCGGACCGGCGGGGTAGCGCGCCGCGCCGATACGGATGTTCGGGCCGCCCTCGATCACCGCCTCGCAGTCGCGGGCGGCGCGCTCGAGGAGCCGCCGGGCGGCGTCTACGTCGCCCTCGTAGGTAACGAGCACAGAGAGTCGCAGACGGGTGCGCTGGTCGTCGGCGGAGTAGTTGGTCACCTGCTGTTCCCGGATGGTGCCGTTCGGGACGACCCGGAACGTGTTGTCGAGGGTCAGGATCTTCGTGTAGCGGATGGTGATGTCCTCGACGAACCCCCGTGTCCCGTCCTCCATCTCGACCATGTCGCCGATCTCGTAGGGCTGGTCGGCGAGGACGAACACGCCGCTGATCAGGTTGGCGACGATTGGCGCGAGGACGATACCGAGGACGGCGGAGAACACCGTCACGGAGAGGAGCACGTCGCCGGCGCCGAAGCCGAAGATCGACGCCGCGAACGCGGCGGCGACGGCGACGACGCCGACCCGAATCGTGCGGATAACGGTGTGAGCGACGCTCTCGCGCTCGAACCGCCGCGCGACCGGGCGACCGAGCAGGCGGACGACGTACTTCGACGCCGCGACCCCGAGCGCGAGGACGACGACCGCCGCCGCCAGCTTCACCGGCGTGGTTCCGGCAAGCGAGCGCAGGAGCGCCACGACGTCGTCCGGCGTCGAGAGCGTCTGCGCGGGCGTGAGACCGGACCCCATGGCCTCACAGCCGCCCCCGGCGGTCCTAAGTCCACCGGCGCGGCGGCGCGAGCCGGTAGTTCCATACGCGAGCCGGCGCCAGCACCACCTGTGGCCGACGACCTCCAGCACACGCTCGAGCGGGTCGGGGAGCGGCTCACGCTCGGCGAGTACGAGATCGAGGCGTACCTCGCGGTCCTCGAACACGGCGAGCTGACCGCGAGCGAGGTATCGGAGGTGACGGGTGTCCCGCAGCCGCGGGTGTACGACACGGCGCGGAGTCTCGCCGACCGCGGACTGGTCGAACTCCGGGAGTCGCGACCGATGACGGTGGTGGCCGTCGACCCGGAGGAGGCGTTCGGCGACGTCGAGTCGTCGCTCGTCGACCTCGTCGCCTCGCTGTCGGCGCGCTACACGGCGCCCGCGCGCGACACCGAGGCCGTGACGCTCGTCAAGTCCCGCGCGACAGTCCTCCGACACGTCCGCGAGGTGATCGAAAGCGCGGAGTACGAGCTGCTCGTCTCACTCACGCCCGACCTCCTCCGGCGGTTCCACGAGCCGCTCGCCGAGGCGGTCGAGCGCGGCGCGAGCGTCGAGCTCGTGGTCGCGCCCGCCGACCGCGCGCCGGCTGTCGAGACGTTCGACTACGACGCCGTCTCGACGACCGCCCGCGCCCGGCGCGGCATCACGACGCCGGTCGTCGCCGTCGCGGACGGCACTTACTCCGTCTACACGACACAGGACGCGCTCCGGGAGGAGCTCGACCGCTACGGCGTCATCTTCGACCGCTCCGCGCTCGGCTTCCTCGTCTCCGGATTCTTCGGCACCGTCATCTGGACGACGGCAGACCCCCTCGCCCGGTCCGAGACTCCGGTCGCGTTCCCGCGTACGTACGCCACGATCCGCCGGGCGGTGAAGGACCTCGACGCCTACGACGGCGACGTCCGCGCTCGCGTCGAGGGCCGCGACGTCGAGACGGGCACGCCGACGGTGGCCGAGGGACCGGTGACGTCGGTCCAGTACGACCCGAACGAGGAGGTGGCGTCGTTCGTCGTCGACGGGGCCGACGGGCTCGTGACCGTCGGGGGCCGGGTCGCGGCACTCGAGGACGTCGAGGCCCACGAGATACGGATCGAGCCGGGACGAAACGACTAAACCCGTCGCTCCGGTCTCCCGGCTGTCGATGGACCGGCGCACGCGCGAGTACCTCCGGGGCCGCTTTGGCGACTACTACCGCGAGGCGACCCTCACGCCTCCGCCCGACGCCGGCGCGCGCGAGTGGGGACATATCCCGTTCACCGAGGGCGGAACGACGATGGTGCGCCACCGGTCGCTGCTCGAGCTCGGCGACCTCGGCTCGTTTCTCGCCGGCGAGGCGCCGCGTCACGTCTACTTCTCCGCCGCGCGCTACGACGACCCGGCGACCCGCGACATGGACGGGAAGGGCTGGCGCGGGGCCGACCTCGTCTTCGACCTCGACGCCGACCACCTGCCCGCCGTCGACCCCGGCGAGACGAGCTACGCGGGGATGCTCGCGGCCTGTAAGGAGGCGCTGCGGAACCTGCTCGACCTCCTCGAGCGCGACTTCGGGTTCGACGTCGAGGTGGTCTTCTCGGGGAGTCGGGGCTACCACGTCCACGTCCGCGACCCGTCGGTGCGGCGGCTCGACGCGACGGCGCGACGCGAAGTGGTCGACTACGTCCGCGGGGCCGGCCTGGACCTCGAGGGGCTCGTCACGACCCGGAGCGTCCGTGGGACGACCCGGCGCGTCCTGCGCGCCGACGGCGGGTGGGGCCGACGGGTCCACGGGGCGCTGGTCGACCTCGCGAACGACCTCCGGGCGGCAGACGAGGACGACGCGCTCGGCCGGCTCCGGTCGTACGACGGGATCGGCGAGGGCCGTGCCGAGACGGTACTGACGGCGTTCCGGCGCAACCCCGAGGCCGTCCGAGCGGGAAATCTCGAGGCGGGCGGACCGGGCGCGCGGGTGCTGGTCGAGCGGCTCGCCGACGAGGTGGTCGAACGCGACTCCTCGCCGGTCGACGAGCCGGTGACGACGGACGTGAACCGGCTCATCCGTCTGCCGGAGAGCCTCCACGGCGGCACCGGACTCGCGGTCAGACACATCGACCGCGACGGCGTCGACGCGTTCGACCCGCTGACCGACGCGGTGCCCGAGCGGTTCGCCGGGCAGGAGGTCCGGGTCGAGGTGACCGAGCCGGGGACGGAGCCGGTGGCCGTCGGCGGCGATAGCTTTAGACCGACGGCAGGCGAGCACGTCGTCCGGGAGCCGGTCGGCGTCTTCCTGATGGCGCGCGACCGCGCACGGAAGGTGAGAGAGGCGTGAACTTAGAGGACCTGCGTGAGCGACGACAGCGCGAGCGCGAGCAGGACAGCCTCGGGCGACTGCCGGAGTCGTTCTACCGCGACGCCGCCGAGTACGTCGCCGAGCTGAAGCGGGCCCGCGAGCGCGCGGCGGAGCGTGCCGACGACCCGTACGGCGACCCGGAGGTGCGCCGCCTGACGGACGAGCTCGACGCCGCCACGGAGGTCGTCGAGTCGCTGTACGAGCGCCGGGTCGGCAAGGTGGTCAAGCACGCCTCGTTCGCCGCCGCGGACATGCCCCACGACGACGAGGGACTGACAGACGAGGAGCGCGCGCTGTTCGACGACCTCGTCGGGCGTCTCCGCGACAGCCGCTCGCGGGTGCTCGGAGCGCTGGCGGAGTCCGGAGGGGTCGACACGGCGGACGTGGCGACGGACGGCGACGAGGCGACCCCGGACGCAGACGCTGCCGACCCGTCGCCGGCGCGTCCGGACACGGGCGGAGACGACACCGGACCGCCCCCGACGCCAGACGACCCCGCCGGGATGCTCGCCGAGGCGATGGGGGGCGAGCCGAGCAACGACCCGCGGGTCGACGGGGGCGAGGCAGCCGAGCGCAGCGAGGCGAAGCGCCGGCCCCACGACACCGACGAGGAGGCCGACCCCGGCCCGACTGGCGGGCGCGGGGAGCGCGACGGGCCGGCGGTCGGGGACGGCGACCCCGACCCCGACGGGGCGGCTGCGCCGGAGTCCGACGGCCCGGCGGAGCGCACCACCGTCCGCATCACCGCCGACGTCGGCGAAATATACGGTGTCGACGACCGGAGCTACCGGCTGGAGGCCGAAGACGTCGTCAGCCTGCCGGCAGACAACGCGACGCCGCTGGTCGAGAAAGGCGCCGCGGAGCGGCTATAGCAGGTCGCGGATCGGCTCGCGCTCGACGAGGACGAAGCCGCCGAACACCAGCAGAAACCCGGCTGGCGCGCTCGGTCCGACCGGCTCCGCGAGGGCGACGACGCCGACGACGGTGGCGACGACGGGGACGACGTACGAGACGAGGCTGACGCGGAACGCGCCGATACGGGGGATGAGCCGGAAGTAGACGGTGTACGCGAGGGCGCTGGCGACGACGCCCAGAAAGAGCAGAGCGCCGAGCGCAGCGGGTGGCGCGCCGGCGACGACGGTCAGGCGCTCACCCGTCAGCCGCGCGGCGACGTGGACCAGCGGGGCACCGAGGAGCATCGCCCACGCGGCGACTACGACCCCGTCGCTCGCCGGCGCCGCGCGCTCGACGGCGACGTTTCCGGCGGCGACGGCGGTGACGGCGACGAGGACGAGCGCGGCCCCGCGCGGCGTCGACCCGACGCTTCCCGGGCTGGCGACGAGGGCGACGCCGCAGATGCCGAGCGCGACGCCGGCGAGTTCGACGGCGTCCGGCGCGCCGCCGTCGAGGAACAGACGCCCGCCTGCGGCGGTCAGGACGGGGATGAGACCGAACAGGATGCTGGCGACCCCGCCGGTGACGAACTGCTGCCCGAGGAAGAGAACGGCGTTGCCGCCCATGAGCAGGACGCCGCCCGCGAGGACCGCGGCGCGGTCGCCGGGGCCGGTCGGGAGGACGTCGCGTCCGCGGAGGGCGGCGAGTGCGAGGACGAGACAGCTACCCCCGACGTAGTAGCGCAGCGAGGCGAGCGCGAGCGGCGAGACGGCGGTCAGGCCGACTTCCGTCGCCGGGAACCCGCCGCCCCACACGACCCCGAGGAGGGCGAACGGGACGGCGTCGCGGAGGCGTGACACGGGCTGACCTTCGCCGGCGCTGGCAAGAGGCTGTCGTGTGGGCGGCTCCGAGCGAGTCGCCCTACTGGAACGTCCGACCGGCGTCTCCCGCGACGCCGGCGCGCTCGGAGCGCTCGAACTGCTGTTCGATCTCGTCGTAACGCTCGCGGGTCTCCTCGGTGACGCTCGGGCCGACCTCGGAGAGCGCCGCCTCGAAGTGGTCCATCGTCACGCGGACGTTACCGACACGGTCGGCCAGCTCCTCGCCCGGGACGCTGTTGACGAACTCGCGGGTGGCCGCCATCGACGCCTCGCGGCAGACCGCCTCGACGTCGGCGCCGACGTAGCCGTCCGTCCGGCGAGCCAGGCGGTCGAGGTTGACGTCGCTCGCCAGCGGCTTGTCGCGGGTGTGGACCTCGAAGATCTTCCGCCGCGCCGCCTCGTCCGGGACGGGAACGTGGACGTGTCGGTCGAGCCGGCCCGGACGGAGCAGCGCGCTGTCGATGAGGTCGGGCCGGTTGCTGGTGGCGACCACGACGACGTCTTCCAGTGCCTCCAGCCCGTCGAGTTCGGTCAGGAGCTGCGAGACCATCCGTTCGCCGACGCCGGAGTCCGAGGACTGCCCCCCGCGCTCGCCGGCGATAGCGTCGATCTCGTCGAAGAAGACCACGGTCGGGGCGTTCTCGCGGGCCTTCGAGAACACCTCGCGGATGCCTTTCTCGGACTCGCCGACGAACTTGTCCAGCAGCTCCGGCCCCTTGATCGAGATGAAGTTCGACTCCGCCTCGTTCGCGACGGCCTTCGCGAGCAGGGTCTTGCCCGTGCCCGGCGGCCCGTAGAGCATCACGCCCTTCGCGGCGTCGACGTCCATCGTGTCGAACACCTCCGGATACTCGAGCGGCCACTGGATCGTCTCGCGCAGGCGCTCTTTGGTGTCCTCGAGGCCGCCGACGTCGGTCCAGGTGACGTCGGGCACCTCGACGAACACCTCGCGGAGCGCAGAGGGCTCGATCCCCTTCATCGCCTCGCGCATGTCGTCGTCGGTGACCCGCAGCGACTCGAGCACCTCGGCGTCGATCTCCTCCGCGTCGAGGTCGATCTCCGGTCGGACGCGCCGGAGCGCGTTCATCCCCGCCTCCTTCGCGAGGCTCTCCAGGTCGGCCCCGACGAAGCCGTGGGTCGACTCGGCGTACCGGTCGAGGTCGACGTCGCCGGTCAGCGGCATCCCGCGGGTGTGGACCTGCATGATCTCCTTCCGGCCGTCGCGGTCGGGAACGCCGATCTCGATCTCGCGGTCGAAGCGCCCGCCGCGCCGGAGTGCGGGGTCGATCGCGTCGACGCGGTTCGTCGCGCCGATCACCACCACCTCGCCGCGCTCGTCGAGCCCGTCCATCAGCGAGAGCAGCTGGGCGACCACGCGGCGCTCGACGTCGCCGCCGGCCTCGTCGCGCTTGGCGGCGATAGAGTCGAGTTCGTCCATGAAGACGATAGCCGGAGCGTTCTCGGTCGCCTCCTCGAACACGTCCCGGAGCTGCTCCTCGCTCTCGCCGTAGTACTTCGACATGATCTCCGGACCGGAGATCGTCTGGAAGTGGGCGTCGATCTCGTTCGCGACGGCCTTCGCGATCAGCGTCTTCCCCGTGCCCGGCGGCCCGTGGAGCAGGACGCCCTTCGGCGGCTCGATACCGAGGCGCTTGAACAGCTCCGGGTGCCGCATCGGCAGCTCGATCATCTCTCGGACCTGCTCGAGTTCGCGCTCCAGGCCGCCGATATCCTCGTAGGTGACGTCGGGCGCGCCGTCGGCACCCGCGCCGGCCCCGGACTCGCGGATCTGTTCGGCCGGCTGCTGGCTGATCTGGACGTCGGTCGAGTCGTTGATCACGACCGTTCCGTCCGGGCTTGTCGAGGCGATCTTCAGCGGGATCGCCTGTCCCTGACCGCCCATGAAGCCGAGTCCCAGCGGGAGCTGGACGGTCTGGCCCGCGGTGACGGGCTGGCCGTTCAGCTCGCGCCGGACCAGCGACGAGATGTTGCCGCGGATGCCGATCTGCTGGGGGAGGGCGACGGTCACGCGGTCGGCGGGGCTGACGTCGGCGCTCTCGACCTCTACGCGGTCGTCGATGCCGACACCGGCCTGCTGACGCAGGCGACCGTCGATCCGGACGACACCGGTGTTCGAGTCCTCGGGATAGCCGGGCCAGACGCGTGCGATCGCGGTGCCGTCCCGGCCGCCGATCCGCACGAAGTCGCCGGGGTCGAGACCGAGCTCGGTGGCGGCCTGTTCGTCGATAGCGGCGAGTCCGCGGCCAGCGTCTTTCTGCTTGAGGGGCTTGACGACGAGCTTCATCCGTAGATGGCGAGCACGCCGTTGTTCACCTCGGCCCGGTCCGCGTCGCCGGGGAGCCCGACCTCCGTCTCGCGCACCCGGTCGCCGGACTCGACGACCACGATTGCCGTCCGGCCGACGACGTCGACGTCTGCTGTCTCGTCTGCGGCGCCGAGGTCGGCGGCGACCACCCACCCGTCGTCGTAGTCGTATCGCCGGACGAACTGCTCGTTCTCGCCGGCGTGCTGTTTGGAGTGCATGTGTCCTAACTCCACGTTAGCCCTGCAAGTACATATACCCATCGATCAAAATCGCAGGACGACGACGGAATACGTGTACAACGGTCGAGTTGTGGTTCGGCCCCGATACGGTCGAAACGGATTTGCCCCGGCTGGGCCACGACAGCCCGTGCAGGAGGCAGTCGAGGAGGTCGACCCCGAGGGCGTCGACTACGGCTGGGTGATGCAGATGACTTTCGTCCTCACGATCCTCGCCGGTGCGCCCGTCGTCGGCGTGCTCGCGCTGACCACGCCGCTCCCGACGTGGGAGACGCGGGCGGCGTTCGCGGTTCGCGTCGGCGCGGTCGTCTGGATACTCGTCGCGGTCACGGTCTACGGCTACGCGCGCCGCGCCGCGGCGTAGCCCGAAAGCCCATGTCGGCGCCGTCGGACGTGAGATCATGGGACGGATCGACGAGACAGTCGAGGAGATTCGCCGGATGGAGACCCACAGCTCCTCCGTCGTCGCGGTGAAGGCCGCGCGGGCGCTGACCGAGCTGGTCGAACGCGAGTTCACCGGGCTCGACGAGTACGAGGGCGCCTTAGAGCGCAACTCCGGTGCGCTCAGGCGAGCGAACCCCTCGCACGCCTCGCTGTTCACCACACAGCGCGAGGTGGTCGACACCGTCGTCGGGCAGGCCGACGACCTGGCGACGGCCCGTCGTCTCACGGAGGAGGCGGTCGAGCGGGTGGTCGACCGGGTGGACAACGGGAAAGAGCGTGCAGCCGCGAACGCCGCGGAGACGTTCGACGACGGCGAGGTGATACTCACACACGACTACTCGTCGACGCTCCTCGGAGCGATCGAGCGCGCGGCGCCCGAGCGCGAACTGACGGTGTACGTCACCGAGGCGCGGCCGCGCTATCTCGGGCGGAAGCTCGCCCGGCGGCTGGCCGAGACGGCGGGCGTCGAGGTCCACCTCGGCGTCGACGGCGCGTCGGGCTACCTGCTCGAGGAGACGGGCGTCGACCGGGCGATTGTCGGGATGGACTGTATCGTCAGGGGGACGCTGTACAACCGTGTCGGCACCTTCCCGCTCGCCGCCGCCGCGGCGGCGGTCGGAGTCCCGCTCCACGTCGTCGGCTCGTCGACGAAGGTGATCGAGGAGGGGTTCGTCTTCGAGAACGAGTTCCGGCCACCCGCGGAGGTGAGTCTCGAGCCGCTCGAGGACGTCGCCGTCGAGAACCCGGCGTACGACGCGACGCCCACACGCCTCGTCGACACCGTAGTCACAGGCGAGGAGCGGTTCTCGCCGTCTACGTGAAAAAGCCCGAGAGGCGGTCGACGAGGCTCTCGCCCTCCGACTCCCCGAGGCGGAGGTAGTGGGCGTCGCCGCCGTCCTCGTAGTAGCCGTCGACGCGTCGGGCCACCTCGAAGCCGAGGTGTCGGTAGAACCGCAGGGCCTCGTCGTTCGTCGTCCGGGCGTGACAGGTGATAGTCCCGCCGTCGGCGGCGACCGCTCCGACGAGACGGCGGCCGTGGCCCTCGCCGCGGGCCTCGGGCGCGACGGCGAGAAAGAGGAGGTAGCCGTCGCGGCGCGCCGACGCGAAGCCGACGAGGTCGCCGTCGACGAACCGGAGGTGAGTCGTCGACCGGGAGTACGCGTCGCGGAAGAAGCGCCAGCGCTGTCTGAGCACGCCCTCCTCGCGCCTGATCCGTTCTTTCAGATCCCACGCCCCGTCGACGTGGTCGGTCGCCCCGGGGTCGTCGGTGCGCGTCTCGACCTCAACGCTCACTACCGGAGCTAGTCGGGTGTGGAATATAACTCCACCGTCGAACACAGAATCGTTTAACCCGCCCAGTCGTGCGCGTACGACATGAACGCGACGGGCGGCGACCGATGACCCGGACCGGGTCGTTCGCGCTCCGCGGCCACACCGCCGACGTGGCCGTGCGGGCGATCGGTCCGGACCTCGGCGCGGCGTTCGCGGCCTGTGCCGACGGGATGGCCGCCGCGATGTGTGAGGACGTCCCCGCAGACGGCGAGTCGTTCGCCCTGACCGTCCGGGCCGAGCGCCGCGAGGCGCTGCTGTTCGACTACCTCGACCGCCTGATCTACGAGCGCGACGTCCGGGCGGTCCTGCCCGCGGGCAACGAGGCGACGGTCCGTCGAGAGGCCGACGAGTGGGTCGTCGAGGCGACCGCCCGGGGCGTCCCCCTCGACGACGTCGTCGCCCGCGAGGTGAAGGCCGTCACCTACTCCGAGATGACGGTCGAGCAGACCGCCGACGGCTGGCGGGTGTACGTCGTCCTCGACGTCTGACCGAAGGCGTTTCACGCACTCGCCGTCCACGGTCGGGTGTGACGACCCGCGAGTTCGACGACACGACCCTGACACGGGTGGAGCCGTACGTCTGGGAGATCGCGCGCACGGGCGGGATGCAGGTGCCCGCGCGGGTGTTCGCGAGCGAGGCACTCCTGACGCAGATCGGCGACGACATGACCCTGTCGCAGGTGCAGGACGCCGCACACCTCCCCGGCGTCGCCGCCTACACCGCGTGCCTGCCCGACGGTCACCAGGGCTACGGCTTCCCGATCGGCGGCGTGGCCGGTATCGACGCCGAGGACGGCTGTATCTCGCCCGGAGCGATCGGCTACGACATCAACTGCCTCCCCGCGGACACCGACGTCCGACTGGAGTTTGGACGTCGGGTTCCGATCGCGGAACTCACGACACGTGTCGGTGAGGAACGGGCGACCGTCGCCGCCGGCGAAGACGGAGAGCACCAGTCGACGGTTCGACTCGCCACGGAATCGACGCCGACGGACGTGTACGAGGTGACGACGGCGGACGGCAGGACCGTCCGCGCGACAGCCGACCATCCATTCCGGACGCCCGACGGCATGGTCGAACTCGGTGAGATAGCAGCTGGCGACCGGGTCCTCGTGAGTCCGTTCCGCGGGATCGAACACGAGCCGCCCGAGGAGTTCGTCGTGGTCGACGAGGACGACCTCGACGACGCCGATCCACAGCTGATCTCGTTCCTCGAAGAGAACGACCTCCTACCGCTCAGGTCGACCGACGACGCGCTCGCCCGGCTGCTGAAGCTCGCCGGGTACCACACCGGCGGCGGCTCGTTCTCCGGCGAACAGACCTGGTTCTACGGGACCCCCGACGATCTGGAGGCGATCCGCGAGGATATCGCCGCGCTCGGCTTCTCCCCGTCACGGGTCGACGAGCGGGAGCGCGACCACGAGGTCGACGGAACGGAGTTCGTACGCACCGAGCACAGCGTCAAGGTCGGCGCGCGCGGATTCAAGCGACTGCTCGCCGAGATCGGCGTCCCGACGGGAACGAAAGTGGAGAGCGAGTTCGTGACGCCGGACTATCTCGACCGGCTTGCCGACTGGCAGCGGGCGCTCTACCTCTCGGCGTTTTTCGGCGCGGAGATGAGCGAACCCTCGCCACAGCACACGAAGAACCGCTACTGTCCGAAGGTCTCACAGACCCGGAAGCGGTCGGTCGCAGACGCCGGCGAGCAGTTCCTCCGCGAGATCGGAGCGTATCTCGAGAGCATCGGCGTCGAAACGAGTTCGATCGAACGGCTCGACGCGGCGTCGGGGGCCGACCGCGAGCGGCTGCGGATCGGAATCGACAGTCGCTCACAGAACCTGATCCGGTTCTTCGAGCGCGTCGGGTACCGGTACGGGACGGAGAAACAGCGGTCGGCGGTCGCTACGCTCCAGTACCTCCGGCAGAAGAAACGCGCAGTCGAGCGCCGAACAGAGACGGCCGAGGGGGCGCGGGCGCTCGCGGACGGCGGAACGCCCGTGTCGGAGACTGCCGGACGGTTCGATCTCGACCGCCGATTCGTCGAGCGGAGCGTCTGGAGTGGTCGGGACGGTCGACCGCGTCCGTCGAGGGGGTTCCCGGACTACGAGCAGTTCGTCGACGGCGTGGACGTCCGCGACGACATGACGGTCGAGACGACGGTCGTCTCAGTCGAACACGCCGGCGAGGAACGGGTGTACGACATCGGCGTCGAACACGAGGCTCACAACTTCGTCGCGGACGGGTTCGTGGTCTCGAACTGCGGCGTCAGGATGCTGACCACGCCGCTCGCGTACGACGACGTCCGCGGGCGCGAGGAGGAGCTGGTCGCGGCGCTCGCGGACAGTGTTCCGGCGGGGCTCGGCGGCGGCGGGGTCGTCGAGACGGACGTCGAGACGGTCGAGGAGATACTCGCCCGCGGCGTCGAGTGGGCCCGTGACGAGGGGTACGCGGCTGCAGCCGACCTCGCACACTGTGAGGACGAGGGACGGCGCGTCGACGCCGACCCGAGCGCCGTCTCGCGGGAGGCAAAGGAGCGCGGGGCCGCACAGGTCGGCAGTCTCGGGTCAGGAAACCACTTTCTCGAGGTCGAACGCGTCACCGACCTCTACCGGCCCGAGGTCGCGGCGACGTACGGGCTTCGCGAGGACCAGGTGGTCGTACTGATCCACTGTGGCTCGCGCGGCCTCGGGCACCAGGTCTGTACGAACTACCTCCGGGCGATCGAGCGGGACCACGCCGACCTCCTCGAGCGTCTCCCGGAGACGGAGCTCGCCGCCGCCCCCGCCGGGTCACCTCTCGCCGGCGAGTACTTCGGCGCGATGTGTGCCGCGACGAACTTCGCCTGGGTCAACCGGCAGCTGATCACCCACCGGGTGCGCGAGACGTTCGCGGACGTACTCGGTGTCGACCCGACGGCGGTCGAGCTGCTGTACGACGTGGCGCACAACGTCGCGAAGCTGGAGGACCACGAGGTGCCGGTGGACGGCGACGGTGTCGCCTGTGCCGACGCCGACGCCGTCGCCCGCGAGACGAAGCCGCTGTACGTCCACCGGAAGGGAGCGACGCGGGCGTTCCCGGCTGGTCGACCCGAGCTTCCGGGCGCCTACGCCGACGTCGGCCAGCCGGTGCTGGTACCGGGGAGCATGGGGGCGGGGAGCTACGTCCTCCGCGGGGCGCCCCGGTCGCTCGGACTGACCTTCGGGTCGACGGCTCACGGCGCCGGACGCCTGATGAGCCGGACGCAGGCCAAACAGGAGTTCCGGGGAGAGGACGTCCGCGACGAGCTGCGCGAGGGCCAGCAGGTGTACGTCGCAGCCGAGAGCGGCACCACGGTCGCGGAGGAGGCGCCGGGCGTCTACAAGGACGTCGACGAGGTGGTGCGCGTCTCGGACGAACTCGGCGTCGGCGAGACGGTGGCGCGAACGGTCCCGGTCTGCAACGTGAAAGGCTAGCGGAACGAGCCGGGACCGCCCGGACCGTCCGGCCCCTCCGGTCCGTCGGGGTTCTGTGTGCCGGCGAGTTCGACGCGCTCGGGGTCCGGTCGCGGCTCGACCCGTTCGCCCGCTTCGAACCGAACGAAAGAGAGGTAGAACGGCTCGCCACAGCCGTCGGCGTCGTCGCGGGTGTCGACGCCACAGACGAACCGGACGCCGTCTGTGTCGTCGGCCTCGTAGTCCTCGTCGGCTCCGACGTAGGTCCAGCCGGCGAGCGGGGAGGGCGTCACCGACTGGTCGGCGAGGTACGGGTCGCGCTGGAGCGCCGCGACGGCGCCACACCGTGGGCAGTGGTAGGTGACGGAGACACGGTCTGTCATACTCGGTCTACGCGCGTGCGATTGATAAACCGCCCGTCTACGCCGACGACGCATGGCTGGCGTAGGCGAAGTCGACACCGGCACGGGTCGCGGTCAGCTCGTCCGACTCCGAGTCGCCGACGAAGAGAGCGCGGGCCGGCGGGACACCGGTCGGTCGGAGCGCCGCGAGCAGCGGCCCGGGGTCGGGCTTGCGCGACCCGACCGTGTCGCGACCGACGACGACGTCGGCGGCGTCGGTCAGGTCGTGCTCCGCCAGCGCGGTCCGGACGGCGGCCTCGCAGTTGAGCGAGCAGACCGCCGTGGGGCGGCCACTCTCGGCGAGTGCGCGCAGGTCGGCGGCGGCGGGGAGACGCCACGAGTGCTCGGCGCCCCGACGCTCGTGGTCGGCGAGAAGCTCTGCAACAGCCGCGGCGGCGTCCTCGTCGGCGGCGTCGAGCGCCCCCCACGCCGTCTCCGTCGGCGGGACGTCGTGGGACTCGAGGATCGTCGCCGTCTCCGCGTCGACACGTGCCCAGTCGACGTCGAGGTGGACGACGGTGCCGTCGAGATCGAAGACGACGGCGTCGTACCCCTCGTACCGATCCATACGTCGACATGGGCCGACGCCGACAAGACGGTTCCGCCACGAGTGTTATACGACCCGACCGTCACCGGTCGGACATGATCGATCGAGACGGTCGACGACCCGTCGTCGCCCTCGTAGTCGTCGTGGCGGCGCTCCTCGCGGGGGCCGCGCCGGCGGCTGCACAGTCGGACGGCGATACGACCACGGTCACCGTGACGGTCGAGACGGTCGACGGCACGACCGTCTCCGGAGCGACCGTGGCCGCGACGTGGGACGGCGGCCAGACGAGCGCCGACACCGCCGGAAACGGCAAAGTGTTCCTCGACGTACCGGTCGGCGCCACGGTCTCGTTCGACGTCGACCACCCGGACTACACCCGGAACTTCGCCCTCCGACGGACCGTGAGCGAGAACACCGGCGAGATCACAGTCGAGGTGACCGACGCGGTGTCGTTCACCTACCGGGTCGCCGACCGGCGAGGCGACGCCGTCGAGGACGTCCGCGTCGCCGTCGTCGACAGCGCCGGGCGGGAGGTCGCCGGCGGTCGGACGGGCGCCGACGGTCGGTTCGTCGGCCCGCAGATCGAGGCCGGCAGCTACGCCGTCCGGTTCACGAAGACCGGCTACCTGACCGTCGAACGCACCGAGGAGACGGGGGTCGCGGTGACGCGACGGATCGAGATGGAGCGCAGCGACGTCGTGCTCGCCGTCGACGTGCGCGACCCGCGTGCCGACGACGAGGTCGCAAACGCGACCGTCCGGGTGGGCGACAGGACCGCCCGGAGCGACGACACCGGACGAGCGAGCGTCTCCGTGCCGGTCAACAGCGAGGTTCGAGTCGAGGTGACCCGCGACGGGTACGGCGACACGGCCCGCGCGATCTCGGTCGACGAGTCCGACCGGACGGTCGAGGTCACGCTCTCACGGCTCCCGGGTCTCACCCTCGAGTCGGCGAACGAGCGCGTCGTCGTCGGCGAGTCGGCGCAGGTGACGGTCACCGACGCCTACGGCGACCCCGCCGCGAACGTCTCCGTCGTCGTCGGCGGCGAGACGGTCGCCGCGACCGACGGCGACGGCGAGGCGCTCGTACCGATAACGGAGGCCGGCGAGACGGAGATCCGCGCGCAGCGCGGCCGGACGGCGTCCAACCGGGTAACAGTCGAGGGTGTCTCCGGCGACGTCGCCGGACCCGACACCGGAACCACGACCGGCAGCGTCAGTACCGACCGCGACGGGGGGCTGCCCTCCTTCGGCGCCGCTCCCGGCTTCGGCGTCGTCGCGGCGCTCGGCGCTCTGCTCTCGTTCGCCTACGTCGCCGCCCGCTCGCGCAGGTAGGTCGCCACCTCGTCCGGGTCGGCACTCATCCCGCCGGCCTGTGCGAACGCCGCGCTCCCGCCACCCCCGCCGCCGAACTCCGCCGTCGCCGCGTCGACGACGTCTGCCGCCGGCACCGCGCCGCCGGAGGCGACGGCGAGGAACGTCGCGCCGTCGCGCCCGACCGCCGCGACGACGCCGCCGTCGGCTGTGCCCCGCACCGCCTCGCCGGTCGCGTCCGTGTCTGCGTCGACGACGCCGACACGCCACGAGACCCCGTCGCCTTCGACGGCGTCGAACGACGCGACCGTCCGCTCGACGGCGTCGCGACGGAGCCGGCTGACCGTCTCGCGCAGGTCGTCGCGCTCCGCGCGGAGGCGTCTGGCCGTCGCGGCGACGTCGCCCGGCGCCGCGTCGAGTGCCCGCCCCGCCGCGCGCGTCTGGCGGTGCCGTCGCGCGCCCGCCTCGTGTGCCCGCGGCCCGACGGCGAACTCGACGCGTGTCAGGCCCGCGCCGGGGTTCGACCGGTCGACGATCGCGACCGTCCCCACCTCGACGGTGTTCTCGACGTGTGTGCCGCCGCAGGCCGCGACGTCCCAGCCCTCGACGGTCACCAGCCGAACCAGACCGCCGTCGGCGAAGGCGCCGGCCTCGGTCGCGTCGTTGAACGCGACGCCGTCGCGCGACCGCGCCGTCTCGACCGACACCGTCTCCCACGACACCGGGCGAGACTCCCAGACTGCGCGGTTGGCCAGGCGCTCGAGTTCGACCAGCAGGTCGTCGTCGACGTCGGTCGGCGTCGCGAGGTCCACCCGGACCGTCTCGGGCCCGATGTCGAAGCCGCCGTAGCCGAGAGTCTCACAGAGCTGTCGGCCCGCGCCGAACAGCACGTGGCTGGCGGTGTGGGCGCGGGCACAGTAGGTGCGAAAGTCGTCGTCGACGACGCCGGCGACCCGGTCGCCGGACACGAGGTCGTGGTCGGCGTCGAGGTGGTGCCAGACGCCGTCGTCGACGTCCTCCGGGGCGCGGCGGGACCGCGCCTCGCGCTGGACGTCGGCGACGGGGTGGCCAGCCAGCGTCCCACGGTCTGCGGGCTGTCCCCCGCCCTCGGGGTAGAAGTACGTCTCCTCCAGGACGACGGCGTCGCCGTCGACGGCGGCGACGGTCGTCTCGAACTCCCGGACCCGCGGCTCGGCGGGCGCGAGCGAGTCGTGTGCCACGGCCCCCGGGTCGGAGGGCCACGACAAAACTACTCCGTCTCGTCGACGAGTTCGACGGCGAGGCGCTCCTCTATCGCCCGGACGACCGAGCCCCCGACGCCGGCACGGGAGGCCCGGCCCTGCTCGACGGCGAGGACGTCGTCCTCCGAGACGTCGAGTTCGGCGGCCAGCTCCTCGACGGTCAGGCCGGCGTCCTGTCGGGCCGTCTCCGCGCGCTCGCCGTACCCGCCCGCGAGGTACGGGAGACGGTCCTCCTCGTAGTCCGTGCCGCTCTCCTCCCAGTGTGTCGAGTCGCCACGCCCCGCGTCGTACATCCGCGCGGCGTTCTGTGCGGCGCGCTTCGTGCGGGTCGACTCGTCGTCGCGGCGCTGCCCCCGGTCGCGCCTGCCGTCCGACCCAGATCGTCTGTCGTCGTCGCCGTGAGGAGCACACTCCGAGCAGACGAGCAGCTCCGCCCCGGCGACGTTTGCCTTCCGGAGGCTGCCGGAGTCGCGGCCACAGAGCTCGCAGCTCTCGCCGTCGCCTCCGCCGCCGCCCCCGCCGGTGGAGTACTTCGCCATGGTCGTGCTATGAGCTCCGGCGAATTTAAACCCGCGCACCGACGCGCCGGGCGGCCACAGAGCGCACTCCTCGCCGACGCCACCCTCCAGACGACCGTCACCCCCGAGATAGCCGTCGTCCTCGGTGTCGGCGCCGGCTATCCTCACCGTCCGTGTCCGGCTCACGCCGGAGCGTGTCTCCGACGACGAGGGCGACCGCGACGAGCACGAGCGCACCGACCACCTGACCGAAGTGGTGGTGGAGCCGGGCTCGCCGCTCGTCGGACAGACGGTCGCGGCGGTGTTCAGCCGGACCGACGCCCCCGAGACAGACGTCGACGTGGTCCGGCTCGTCCGGGGCTCGCGGACGCTCGGCGAGCCGCCGGCGCGAGACGCTCCGGGTTGGCGACTTCGCCTGCAGGCCCCGCGCGACACGGTGAGCGAGGCCGCAGCCCCGACAGCGTTCATCTGGCCGGTCGAGGGCCAGACGACCCTGTTCGTCTACGGTCCCGGCGGCCACCGGTTCCCGGACTACCTCCGCGTCGGCGCGCCGCTGCTCGCTCTCCTCTCGTGACGGCAGTCGGCATCGCCCTCGGCTTGGGGTCGTGACGCGGCGAATCAGTAATGTGGCCCCGGCCCCCCAGCGGAGATGGTGCCCGACGGTGAACCGACGAGCGTACTGTTGCCCACACTGAGGTGGAGTCCGGTCTGCGAGCAGGTGGCTGCCGGGCTCGCCCCCGAGGACGAGCTACTGGTCCTCTGTGACTCGCCAGGCGACCCCGTGGCCAGCTGTGACCCTCCCCCGGGTGTCAGGGTACTCGTCGCCGGCGAGCCCGAGGGGTGCTCTGGGAAGGCAAACGCGCTCGCGTGCGGGATGGCGGCGGCGCAGAACAGCCGGTTCGTCTGGACCGACGACGACTTCGCGCGCGACCCGGACTGGCTGGAGGAGCTCGTCGCCGCCGGGCGGCGCGACGGGCCTGCATCTGCCGTCCCCTTCTTCACCGGCGGCGGGTGGTGGCGGCTCGTCGAGCCGTGGTACGGTGCTCTGTTCGCGCTGCTCGTCGCCCTCGGCGTCGGTCCCTTCGCCGACACGGCGTGGGGCGGCGGCGTGACCTTCACCCGCGCGGAGCTGACGGTGGACGTCGAGACGTTCACCACGGAGCTCGAGACCGTCCTGAGCGACGACTACCTGCTCACACAGCGGCTCCCCTCGGTCCACCCGGTCCGGTCGATGGTGACGCCGGTCGAGGTGGCTGGCGACCGTAGCGCGGTCGTGAGCCGCGTCGTCAGGTTCGGACGCATCCTCGGCGTGAACGAGGGGTGGAGCGGTGCCGTCGTGAACGTAGTCCTCGCCGGCGTCGGCCTCGTGTCCCCGCTCGTCGTCGCGCCGCTCCTGACGGCGGCGTTCGTCGCCGTCTACCGCTTGCTCGGCGAACGGCCCGTCAACGCGCTGCTGGCGTACCCCGGGCTGCTGGTGCTCCCGGTCGCGGTCCTCGTGGCACGCCTCGTGCCCGAGTTCGAGTGGGCCGGACGACGCTACCGGCTGGCAGAGAGCGGCGCAGTCGAGGTCGTCAGCGGGCGGTCGGAGAGCGACTGACCGCCGGGGGGATCGGCCCGGCACCCGCTCCGCTGCCGTCGTAGACCCTCCGTACGGTGTGCTGGTGACGCTCTGTCCGACACCGGGCCCGACCGTCGAGGGTGGCGGTGTCGGTCGAGCAGCCGGGACCGGTCGTCTGGCGACGGGGAGACCGCCCGAGCGCAGTGCGTGGGACCGGATTCGAACCGGCGGACCCCTATGGGACAGCGCCCTCAACGCTGCGCCGTTGACCTGGCTTGGCTACCCACGCGCGTCGGATCGGCGCGTGCCGCGCCACGATATGCTACCCTGGCGCGGATGAAATGGCTTTCCATTCGGGGACAGAACCGGGGCGCTCTTGTCCGCCGCGCTCCGGTACGTAGCGTGAGAGACCGGCTCGCACGCCGCCTCCGACCGCACGCTCTCGGGGTCTCGCTCGGCCTCTCTGCGGTCGCGCTGGCGCTGGTGTTCGCGTCGGCGTTCGGGGCCGTCCCGTCGGCGTTCCTGCCGCGGGTCCCCGGCCCGGTGCTCGACTCGGTACCACACGTCAACGCCGTCCTGAGTGCGCTCGCACTCCTGACGATCCCCGCGGGTGTCGTCGCGATCCGACGCGGACGGGTCGCGCGTCACCGCGCGCTGATGCTCGCCTCGACGGCGCTGTTCGCGGCGTTTCTCGTCCTCTACCTGTACAAGGTGAGCGTCGCCGGTCCCGCGCCGTTCCCCGGTCCCGACGGCGTCTACCGGAGCGTCTACCTCCCGGTGCTCGGCGTCCACGTGCTCCTCGCCGTCGTCACCGTTCCCCTCGTCATCTACGCGCTCCTCCTCGCGGCGACACATCCGGTCGACGCGCTCCCGGACACCGACCACCCGCGCGTCGGCCGGGTCGCGGCCTCGCTCTGGTTCGTCTCCTTCCTCCTCGGCGAGGTGGTCTACGCGATGCTCTACGTCGTCTATTGAATCCCCCGTCATCGCGGGGCAGGACCGGCGTGTGTCGCGCGCCGTCTGCTCGTGTGACCGGAGACGCGGACGACGGAGCGCCCGCTAGCCGGCGAGTCCGTAGCCGTGGTCGGTGCCGGTGTCGGCGGCCTCTCGGCTGCTGCTCACCTCGCCGACCGGGGCGCAGACGTCGAGGTGACAGAGCGAAACGACCGTGTCGGCGGCGTCGCGAACCGTATCGAGGCCGAGGGATTCCGGTTCGACACCGGGCCGTCGTGGTCCCTGATGCCCGAGACGTCCTGCCCCGTCTCGACCGGCAGCACCGGCTGTGCCGGCGCGACGGCGTCCGGGCCCTGTCCGAGTCCTACGAGGACGGCGCCGCGGCGGCTCTCGACGACTACCTCGCGGACGCCGCCGAGGCGTACGAGGTCGGAACCGAGCGGGTCGTCCACGAGGACCGCTCGCGCACCACTCGACCGTCCTCCCGGAGAACTGGGACCCCCGCTTCGCGAGTACCCTCGACGACCCCGCGTACTACGTCCCCTCGGCGACCGACGAGACGGTCGCGCCCGACGGACCGCGTTCCGCGACCGGGTGCTCGACGACATCGCCGAACACACCGGCGTCGACCTGCGCGGCCGGATCGTCGTCGAACGCGAGGCGTCGGTCACTCCGTCGAGCGGCTTCGGGCCCTATATCCCGGGCCGAGCGACCTCGCGGTCGGTCTCTTCGTCCTCGATGTCGTACGGGTACTGACCGGTGACACAGCCGGTACACAGGCCCGTGCGTTCCGTGTCGAGCGCGCCGGCGACGGCGTCCATCGAGAGGTACGCGAGGCTGTCGGCACCGATCGCCTCGCACACCTCCTCGACGCTCCGGTCGGCGGCGATCAGCTCCTCGCGCGAGGCCATGTCGATGCCCATGTAACACGGCGCGCTGATCGGCGGCGCACCGATGCGAACGTGGACCTCGTCGGCACCGGCGTCGCGCAGCAGCTCGACGAGCTGCGTCGACGTCGTTCCGCGGACCACGCTGTCGTCGACGAGCGTGACACACTTGCCGGCGACCGTCGACCGGATCGGGTTGAGCTTCAGGCGTACGGCGCGCTCGCGCTCGTCCTGCGTCGGCATAATGAACGTCCGGCCGACGTACCGGTTTTTCATCAGCCCCTCCGCGAACTCCACCGGCGCCTCGCGCTCGCCGTCTGCGGCTTCGTCGCCTGCGTTCTCCGGGACGTGGCCCTGTCGCGACTCGCTCGCCGCCTCTGCGTAGCCCGAGGCAAACGCGCGCCCGGAGTCCGGAACGGGCATCACCACGTCGGCCTCGACGCCGCTCTCGTGCCACAGCGCCCGGCCGAGGTCGCGCCGGACGTCGTAGACGAGCGACCCGTCGATAACCGAGTCCGGGCGGGCGAAGTAGACGTGTTCGAAGAAACAGTGCGCGGGCTCCGACTCCTCGACGAGGCGGTACGAGTCGAAGCCGTCGCCGTCGGGGTTGAGGACGACCAGCTCGCCGGGGCGTACGTCGCGCACGAGGTCGCCGTCCAGCGCGTCGACGGCTGCCGACTCGCTCGCGAGGACGTAGCCGTCGTCGAGCGCTCCGACGCAGAGCGGTCGGTTACCGAGCGGGTCGCGCAGCCCGAGCACCGTCTCGTCGTGCATGATCGTCAGCGAGTACGAGCCGTGGACGCGGCTCATCGTGCGCTTGACCGCCCGGACCAGGTCTGCGTCGAGCAGGTTCCGGGCGAGCTCGTGTGCGATCACCTCCGTGTCGCCGTCGGAGGTGAACGCGTGGCCCGCCGCCTCCAGATCGGCGCGGAGTTCGTCGGTGTTGACCAGGTTGCCGTTGTGTGCGAGGCCGAGCGACCCTGACTTGAACGAGACGGCGAAGGGCTGGGCACAGCAGGCGTTCAGGCCGCCCGAGGTCGGGTAGCGGACGTGTCCGATGCCGGTCGAGCCGCGCAGATCGGCCAGGTCGCTCTCGCCGATCGCGTCGCCCACCAGCCCCCGCTCGACGTGGCTGTGCTGCTGGAAGCCGTCGTGGGTCGCGATCCCCGCCGACTCCTGCCCGCGGTGCTGGAGGGCGTACATCGCGTAGTAGATTGGCTGTGCGGCGTCCCGGTCGGCGAGCGCGACGCCGACGACGCCACACTTCTCTGTCGCCCCCGCCGGCCGGTCCCGGTCAGGCATGGCTCACGATCCGCGACGACGGGCAAAAAAGGCCCCGTTACGGGCGTCACCCAGGAGGTACGATCCACGAACGTGGATCGGGCGCGTCAGACGGCGCTCCGAACCGGAGCAGGTCGGAGAGGAGTCGCTACTCGCCGGCCTTCGACTGCCACTCGTAGTCGCGGCGCTTCGCGGACTTGCCGAACCCACAGGACGAACAGACCTTCTTTTTGACGTGGTAGGACTTCTCGCCACAGCGACGGCAGTTGACGTGCGTCGTCGTGTTCTTCTTCCCCTGACTCGGGGTGCCGGCTCCCGTCATGTCTCTATCCTGACGACGTTGTCACCGCGGATAATCGTTGTGTCTCGAACCAGGTGGGCGTCGCCGTCGGCCTCGACGGCTCCGTCGGGGTCGACGAGCACGACGTTCATATGCTGGTCGTAGCCGTCGAGGCTCCCGTGGAACGCCCGACCGTCTTTCAGTTCGACCGTGACGGGGGCGCCGAGTGACGCCTCGAGGGCGTCGAGAGGTCGGTCGCTCACGCTCGTCGCCGGGACGCGCCGTCGGATAACACTACCGAACCGCCGCGGGTCGACCCGGGCGATTTTAATACCGGGCCGTTGAATCCCGACGTACCGAGACGCCCGCGGGCAACGTGCCACGGACGGCACCAGCGGGGACACGAACCTGAGACCGTCGGGAGACCGGCGCGCGGAGACTCGACTCCCCACGTTTCCAACGTGGCGTTTCACAGAAACTATGGAAATCGAAATCGCGACGATCGGCGGCTACGAAGAGGTCGGACGGCAGATGACGGCGGTGCGGGCGGGCGACGACGTCGTCGTCTTCGACATGGGTCTGAACCTCTCGCAGGTGCTGATCCACGACAACGTCGAGACCGAGCGGATGCACAGCCTCGACCTGATCGACATGGGGGCGATCCCCGACGACCGGGTGATGAGCGACCTTGAGGGCGACGTACGGGCAATCGTGCCGACGCACGGTCACCTCGACCATATCGGCGCGATCTCGAAGCTGGCTCACCGCTACGACGCGCCCGTCGTGGCGACGCCGTTCACCGTCGAGCTGGTGAAACAGGAGATAGAGTCGGAGAACAAGTTCCAGGTCGAGAACGACCTCCAGAAGATGGCAGCCGGCGAGCGGATGGACGTCGGCGAGCGGTGCTCGCTCGAGTTCGTCAACGTCACCCACTCCGTTATCGACGCGATCAACCCAGTCCTCCACACGCCGGAGGGGGCGGTCGTCTACGGGCTGGACAAGCGGGTCGACCACGCGCCGGTCATCGGCGACCCGATCGACATGGAGCGGTTCCGCGAGATCGGCCGCGAGGGACAGGGCGTCCTCGCCTACATCGAGGACTGTACGAACGCCGGTCGGAAGGGCCGGACACCCTCGGAGTCGGTCGCACGCGACCACCTCCACGACGTGATGACGAGCGTCGAGGACTACGACGGCGGCATCGTCGCCACGACGTTCTCCTCACACATCGCCCGAGTGAAGAGCCTCGTCGAGTTCGCCCGCGAGATCGGTCGCCAGCCGATGCTCCTCGGTCGGTCGATGGAGAAGTACTCGGGCACCGCAGAACGCCTGGACTTCGTCGACTTCCCCGGTGACCTCGGGATGTACGGGCACCGGAAGTCCGTCGACCGCGCGTTCAAGCGTGTCATGAAAGAGGGGAAAGGCAACTTCCTCCCTATCGTCACGGGCCACCAGGGCGAGCCGCGCGCGATGCTCACGCGGATGGGCAGGGGCGAGACGCCGTACGAACTGGAGGACGGCGACAAGGTGCTGTTCTCGGCGCGCGTCATCCCCGAGCCGACGAACGAGGGCCAGCGCTACCAGTCCGAGCGCCTCCTGAAGATGCAGGGCGCACGCATCTACGACGACATCCACGTCTCGGGCCACCTCCGCGAGGAGGGGCACTACCAGATGCTCGACGCCCTCCAGCCACACCACGTCATCCCTGCCCACCAGGACCTGGAGGGGTTCGCGCCGTACGTGGACCTCTGTGAGTCGCAGGGGTACGCACTCGGGCGTGACCTCCACGTGACGCGGAACGGGAACATGATCCAGCTGGTGGAGTGAGATGGCCGAGGGCGGTCGGGACCGGCAGGCACGGGCACTCGCCGCCGTTGCCGAGCGGCGCGACCGGGTCGACGAGGCGGTCGTCGAGGACCTGCCCACCGCCGAGCCCGAGCGCCTCTACGCCGCCTCGCGGCATCTGATAGAGGCCGGCGGGAAGCGCCTGCGGCCCGCGCTGGTGCTCCTCGTCGCCGAGTCGCTCGCCGGGATAGACGGGCCGGCGGTCGACTACCGCTCGGTTCCGACGCGCTCGGGCGGCGACGTCGACGTGATGACCGCCGCCGTCGGCGTCGAGCTTGTCCACACGTTCACGCTCGCCCACGACGACATCATGGACGACGACGATATGCGGCGCGGCGAGCAGGCCGTCCACCGCGAGTACGACCTCTCGACGGCGATTCTCGCCGGCGACACGCTGTTCGCGAAGGGGTTCGAGCTGATGTCCACGACGGGGGCGGCGCCGACGAACCAGCTCGCCGCGATCCGCCGCCTCGCGGAGACGTGTACGCGCATCTGCGAGGGACAGGCGATGGACGTCGGGTTCGAGCACGCCGCGACGGTCCTGCCGGAAGAGTACACCCGGATGGTCGAGCTCAAGACCGCGGTGCTGTACGGCGCCGCGGCGGCCATCCCGGCGGAGCTCCTCGGCGCCGACGACGAGACCGTCGAGGCGCTCTACCAGTACGGCGTCGAGTCCGGCACCGCGTTCCAGATCCACGACGACGTGCTCGATCTCACCGCCCCGTCGGAGGAGCTCGGCAAGACCCGCGGCTCGGACCTGCTGGAGGGCAAGCAGACGCTCATCACGCTTCACGCCCGCCAGCAGGGCGTCGACGTCGACGGCCTCCTGAGCGACGACCCGACCGACGCGGAGATAGACACCGCCGTCGAGCGTCTGCGCGAGGCCGGGAGCATCGAGTTCGCCGGCGAGCGCGCCGCGGAGCTGACCGCGTCCTCGAAGGAGCGGCTGTCGGTGCTTCCGGAGGGGTCGGCGCGGACGACGCTGGCCGACCTCGCAGACTACCTGATCGAGCGGGACCACTAGCACGGCGCGTGCCGACACGGAGTGTCCGCCGCGCCCCGCGTCCCGCCCCGCTTTTTACTCGTCCGCCGAATCGGCCCGTATGGACGACGACCTGCGCGAGGCAGTCGAGCGGGCGGCGGAGGTCCACGCGCTCGCGAACGCCGTCGAACACGGGGGCGAGGCACAGACCGACGCCGTGCTCGGCCCACTGATGGGCGATCACCCGGAGTTCCGCGAGCACGGCGACGAGGTGCCCGGTGTCGTCGGAGCGGTGGTGGCACGGGTGAACAGCCGCTCGTCCGCGGAGCGCCGCGAGCGGCTCGCCGAGCTCGCGCCGGACCGCCTCGCCGAGGTCGAGGCCGACGACGGCGGCGACGACGGGCCGACGCTCCCGGACCTCCCGAACGCGACGACGGGCGAGGTGACGATGCGCGTCGCGCCGAACCCGAACGGACCCTGGCACGTCGGCCACGCCCGGATGGCGGCGGTCATCGGGCGGTACAAGGAGCGGTACGACGGGCAGTTCGTCTGCCGGTTCGACGACACCGACCCCGACACCAAGCGACCGGATCTCGACGCGTACGGCGCGATTCTCGACGCGATCGACTACCTCGGGTTCACCCCCGACGAGGTGATCCGTGCGAGCGACCGTCTCGAGACCTACTACGACCACGCCCGAGCCCTCGTCGACGCCGGCGGTGCGTACACCTGTTCCTGCCCGCAGGGCGAGTTCTCCGAGTTGAAGAACGCCGGCGAGGCCTGCCCGCACCGGGACACGTCAGCCGAGCGCACACACGAGGAGTTCGAGCGGATGGTCGCGGGCGACTACGCCGAGGGCGAGATGGTGCTCCGGGTCCGCACCGACGTCGAACACCCGAACCCGGCGCTCCGAGACTGGGTCGCGTTCCGTATCGTCGACCGGCCACATCCCCGCGAGGCAGCGGCAGGCTACCGCTGCTGGCCGATGCTCGACTTCCAGTCGGGCGTCGACGACCACCTGACCGGCGTGAGCCACATCGTCCGCGGCATCGACCTCCAGGACTCCGCGAAGCGCCAGCGGTTCGTCTACGACTACTTCGGCTGGACGTACCCCGAGGTGGTCCACTGGGGCCACGTCCAGGTCGACGAGTTCGACGCGCCGCTCTCGACCTCCACGCTCTCGGAGATGGTGGCGGACGGACGACTCGACGGCTGGGACGACCCGCGCGCGCCGACGCTCGCGGCGCTGGAGCGTCGGGGAGTCCGGGGCGAGGCCGTCGTCGCGGCGATGGTCGAACTCGGCACCTCGACGTCGGACGTCGAGCTGTCGATGTCGAGCGTCTACGCGAAGAACCGCGAGCTCGTCGACGACCGCGCCGACCGCTACTTCCTCGTCCGGAACGGCGAGCGGCTGCCCGTGACCGACGTCCCGGCAGAGGGGACGCCGCCGGTCCACCCCGACCACGAGGAGCGGGGCCGGCGGTCGATCCCGGTCGACGGCGCGGTTCGGCTCGAGTCGGACGACGTCCCCGCGCCGGAGGAGCGGGTCTGGCTGAAGGGTCTCGGCGGGGTTCGCCGGTCGGGCGACGGTCTCGTCGGCACCGGCGACGGCATCGAGGTCGTCCGCGAGGAGGACGTGCCGGTGGTCCACTGGGTCCCGGACGACGGTGTCCCCGTCCGTCTGCGGACGCCAGACGGCGACGTGACCGGTCGGGCGGAGCCGGGCTACGCGGACGCCGCCGTCGACGAGGTGGTCCAGTTCGAGCGGGTCGGCTTCGCGCGCGTCGACGACCAAGACCCGGCGGTCGCGTACGTCGCACACGGGTAGGCGTGCGGACGGGCACGATCGCACGAGAGCGCGTGTCACGACGTCGGCACCACCAGCCGCGACCGGTAACCGACGGCGTTAAGCGGCGGCTCGCGTACGCCGGGTCGTGGCGCTGCCAACGACAGTTCCACTCGCCGACGCGACGGGCGCCGGCGCGACCGCCCTCGACGCCCTCGACGACGCCCTTGTCGCCGCCGGCGTCGGGGACTACAATCTCGTCGAGTACTCCTCGGTGCTCCCCGCGGGCGCCCGCGTCGAGCGGCGTGACCGGGTGGCGGCGGCGTACCCCGTCGGCGCGCCTGTCGGCGTCGTCCTCGCGGAGGCAGCCGGGACAGAGCCGGTGGCCGCGGGCGTCGGCTGGGTCCGGTCGCCGGACGGTGGGGTGTTCTTCGAGGCGTCGGGGTCGGACCCCGCGGCGGTTGAGGCCGAGGTGCGCGCCGGCCTGACCGGTGCGTGCCGCCGGCGCGACCGGACGTGGGAGACCGACCCGGCAGCCGCGCCGGTGGTCGTCACGAGCCGCGACCCACCGGCAGAGGGCGTCGGCGCCGCCGTCGTCGTCGCCGTCCACGGCCGTCTGGACTGATTGGCGACCGTTTATGTGACTGGCCGCCCCGCGCTCGCACGTGCTCCACGCTCGCGGGCCGCTACTCTCGATCGACGCCGGCGAACGGACCGTCCGGCGTGTCGACGTCGACGACGTCCTCGCCGCCTACGTCGGCGGCCGGGGGCTGAACACCCGTCTGCTCGCCGACCGTGCACCGGCAGACGCCGACCCGCTCGGCCCGGAGAATCGGGTCTACTTCGCGACCGGTCCGCTCCAGCAGTCGACGATGAGCTTCACCGGTCGGATGGCCGCGACCGCCTACTCGCCGCTGACCGGGGGCGTCGCGTCCTCGAACGCCGGCGGGTTCCTCTCGCGCAACTTTGCCGGGACCGGGGCCGCCGCCGTCGAGGTCCACGGCGCGAGCGACGGGCCGCTCGCGGTCCACGTCCGCGAGGGACCGGACGGCCCGGAGGCGACGTTCGAGGTCGTCCCGGAGCTCGAGCTCGCGACCGTCCCCGAGGTGACGGCGTGGGTCGAGCGCGAACACGACCTCGGTGCCGAACACACGCTCTGTGTCGGGCCCGCCGGCGAGAACGAGGTCCGGTTCGCGTCGGTGATGACGACAGAGAGCCGGGCGTTCGGACGCGGCGGGCTCGGGGCAGCGCTCGGCGCCAAAGGGGTAAAGCTCCTCACGTTCGACGGCGACCACGACCACGGGATCGACGTGGACGACGAGGCCGTCGCGATCCACCGCGACGCCGCGACGTCTGACTCGATCATGAAGCGGCAGGGGACCGCGAGCGTCACCGACCTCGCGAACGAGATCGGGTCGTTTCCCTCGTACTACTTCGACGACGTCCGGTTCGAGGGCTACGAGTCGATCGACGGCGACGCGGTCGAGGCGAAGAAGTACGAGAGAGGGACCTGCTCGCAGTGTGCCTTCGCCTGCAAGCTGCCGACCCGCGACGAGGCGACGGGGCTGGAGACGGAAGGGCCGGAGTTCGAGACGATCATGTCCTTCGGCGGGAACTGCGGCGTCGACGACATCGTGGACGTGATGAAGGGAAACGACCTCTGTGACCGGCTGGGGATGGACACCATCTCGGCTGGCAACACCGTCGCCGCATACCTCGCGAGCGAGGACGCGTTCGGCGACGCCGACCTCGTCCACGAGACGACGCGGAAGATAGCCTACCGCGAGGGGGTCGGCGACCGTCTCGCGGAGGGGATCGACCGCGTCCACGACGAGCTCGGCGTCGAGAACTGGACGGTCAAGGGGATGAGCTTCTCCGCCCACGACGGTCGGACGCTCAACGGGCAGGGCCTCGGATTCGCGGTCGCGAACCGCGGCGCCGACCACATGTACGCCACGCTTTACGCGTGGGAGTACCCGCTCGTGGACGACTCGGAGGCGTACGACCCGTCGGGGCTGCCCCGGTCGAAGGTCGAGACACTCGTCGAGCAGGAGAACACCCGGGCCGTCGAGGACTGTGGAGTCGTCTGCCGGTTCTCGCGCGGCGAGATGAGCCCCGAGCGGTTCGCGGCGCTGTTCGAGACCGACCACGAGTCGCTCCAGGCACTCGGCGCGCGGGTCGTCGAACTCGAGCGCCACCTGAACAACCGGCGCGGGTTCGACCGGAGCGACGACCGCGTCCCCTACGACCTGCCGAGGTTCGAGGCGGCGCTGGACCGCTACTACGAGACGCGGGGCTGGAGCGACGACGGCGTCGCGCCGGACCCGACGACTACGGCGGGCGGCACGGCGCCGGCAGACGACTGACGGGACGGAACGCACATTAGCCGGGAGCCACCAGCGACAGTATGGGTATCGACCCCGACTTCGAGCGCGACCGGTCGGTCGTCGAGGAGCACGACGGTCACGACGTCTGGGGACCGGTCGACGAACCGGAGCGTCTCGGGGTCCACGGCACGCACGTCGCGGTCGACTTCGACGCCTGTATCGGCGACGGCGCCTGCCTCCGAGACTGTCCGGTCGACGTGTTCGACTGGGTGGAGACGCCGGGGCACCCGGCGAGCGAGGTGAAGGCCGACCCGGCGCGCGAGGACACCTGTATCGACTGTATGCTCTGTGTCGACGTCTGTCCGGTCGACGCGATCGACGTGGACGCGAGCCGGGTGCGCCGCGTCGCGACAGACGGTGGGTCGGAGTAACGTCTAACACGCCGGGGACCGACGGCATGTGTGTGAGTACCACGAACGAGCGGGCGCTGGAGGACCCGACGCGTCGCGAGATATACGACTACGTGGCGGGCGAGGGCGAGACGACCGCGTCGAAGCTCGCCGCGGCACTCGGGCTCGACGAGACGGCGCTCGGTCACCATCTCACGGTGCTCCGCCGCCACGACTACCTCTGGCGCGACGGCGACACCATCGCCGTCGGCTTCGGCGACCTCTCGTCCGAGCGCCACGAGACCGACGGGGTGGCCTACGAGGTACGGCTGGCCCGCGGACCGGACCGTGACGGCCTCATCGAGGCCATCCGCGACGTCGCCGCCGACGGGCGATACATCGAGGCCGAGTCGGTCGCCGACGTTCTCGAGGCGGAGGGCACGGTGCTGCGGCGCGACCCGATCCAGTCTCGGCTGGCGTTCGTCGCGTGCACCGACGACGACGTGGCGGGCTGGGTTCACCTCGACCTCCCCGAGCTGGAGAAGCTCAGCCACACCGCGGTGCTCACCGTCGGAGTCCGACCGGAGTGGCGCGGCCACGGCGTCGGGAGCACCCTGCTCGAGCGCGGCGAGCGCTGGGCGCGCGAACACGACTACGAGCGGCTGTACAACAGCCTCCCGTCGACGAACGAGGCAGCCGTCGAGTGGCTCGTCGAGCGAGGCTGGTACGAGGAGACCGTCCGCGAGGGGCACTACCGCATCGACGGCGAGCCGGTCGACGAGGTGATGATGGCGACCGAGCTGTAGCCGGTACACGGCCCGCTCCGGCGGGCCGCGGGTCGGCGTGCGGCCACACGGCGCTGCCGTCAGCGGTAACGGTCTGCCTCTCGTGCCGCCGCCGCACCGCCGTACCGGTCGACGATCGGGCGGTACGCGTCGCCGAAGGCACGTGTCGCCGCGCGCCGGGTCTCGTATCCGAGTGTCTCGGCGACGTCGGGCCAGGGGCGGCGCTGGAGCGCAGCGGCGACGAGGAGCCGCTCGTCGCGGTCGTCCAGCCCGCACCCGCCGTCGACGAGGGCGGCGCGGGCCAGCCGCGCGAACGCCCCTGGCGCGGCGTCGTACAGCCCCGGGCCGAAGGAGGCGGCGGCGACGACGCGCCACTCGTGGTCGGTGAGGTCCGTCGTCGGATCCGCCGGCGTCGCGCCGAGGACGACACGCACGACGTCCGGGTCTGCGTCCCGGAGCGGTCCGGCCAGGACGTCGGGCGCACGGCGGGCGAACCGCGCGCCGTGACGGTCCGCGAGGGCCCGTCCCGCCGCGCTCGTCGGGCGGAGCATCACCGCGGAGTACTCGCCCGAGCGGTCGTTACGCGTCGTCGAGAGGTGGACAGACTCGTAGCCGTTGTCGGCCCAGAACCGGCAGAGCCGCGGCGTCGCGCCGAAGCCGACGCCGAGCCAGTCGACCTCGCTGCCGACCTCTCGCTCGACGGCCCGCAGGAGCGCCGAGCCGATGCCGCGCAGCCGGACCGCGCCGTGGACCGCGACCCTGAGCACGCGGTCGCCGACGGGGCTGCCGGCGTCCTCGTCCCGGAGCTGCGAGGTCAGTAGGTCCGGCACCATGTTGCCGCGAACCCGCTCGCCCTCGTAGGCACGGCTGCGGGTCTCGGCGTCGAGGCTCCCCTCCCGCGCGAGGAGCGCAACCGCGACGACTCGGCCGTCGTAGACCATGGTTCGAACCCGGACGTTCGGCGCGTCGAGCAGGCGGGCGAGGTCGTCCGGCTCCGTCCGGTAGTGCGCGAGCGCGAGGAGCCCAAACGTCTCGCGGAGGCGGGCGTCGTCGGCGACGAGTTCGCCGGACGTCGGTCGCTCGTAGGTCACCGTCTCGGGAGCGGCGTCCGCGACGGCCTCGTCGACGGCCGGCCGCGCGTCGAGGAGCAGCGCGTCGAACACCCAGCGCTCGACCGGGTCGTCGGGCGCGTGGCGGACCGGCTCGTCGAGGCGAACCTCGTCGACGGCGTGGTCGCTCGCCGCGAGGCGGTCACGGAACCGCACGTCGAAGCCACGGCCGGTCCCCTCGTAGCCGTTGACGGTGGTGACGTAGGCGACGGCGGACGCGGTGAGCGTCTCGGCGAGACGGGCGACCGGCAGCCCCGCGGCCTCGTCGACCACCACGGCGTCGGCGGCAGCACACGCCGCGTCGTCGAGGGTCGCCGGCGGGACGAACCGGACCCGCCCACCGGCGTCGGTCCGTACCGTCTCGACGCCAGTGCCCTCGCTGCCGGCCACGAGGTGACGTGCCCGGGCGAACAGTTCCGACGCACCGGGCCGCTCCGGTGCGGTCACGGCCACGTCGTGTCCGCCGAGCGCGAGCGACGCCGCAGCCAGCCCCGCCGCAGCCGACTTCCCCCGACCCCGGTCCGCCTCGAGGACGACGGCCCGCGGCCCGTCGGTCCCGGCCGTCGAGAGGCGCTCGAGGAGCCGAACCGCACGGCGCTGGTCCGCCGTCAGACACGCCTCGTGTGCCGCAGCCGGAAACACCGCGTCCGCAGGCGGGTCCGATACCCGTGGTCGCGCCGGCGTCTCCGTCTCGCCGGTCAACCCGTCGACCGCGACGGTCTCGTTCGCCGCGTCGTAGACGGAGACACCGGGGTGTGCGCGAAGCGTCCGGGCCAGCCGCCGCCGGAAGTGGCCCGTCACGTCCGCGACGTCGTGTGGCGGCGGGGCGAGCCCCTCGTGGAACCGGCTCCGGCGGCGCGGCCAGCCGGCCAGCGGCGGGGTCGCGAGGACGAGGAGGCCGCCGCCGGCGACACACCCGGCGACCTGTCCGAGCAGTGTCGGCGAGAAGTCTGCGCCGCAGTCGAGGACGACGACGTCGCGCGTCGTTCCGAGGAGCGAGGCGGCCCGCTCCGGCGGGACGCGGTCGCCCGGCTCGCCCGGGGGATCCGTGTCCTCGCGCGCCGAGACGACGGTCACCCGGTCGTCGGGCCCGGCGACGGCGTCGACGGCGTCGAGGGCCGTCGAGAACGACGGGACACGCTCGCCGGCGCAGACGAGGAGGCGGCGCTGGTCGGTTGCCCGCGCCTCGTCGCGGAGCGCGCGGGCGTGGCTCCGGAGCACGGCGGAGCCATCACGCCGGCGCCTAAAGCCGGTTTCCCCCGCCGTGGGGCGGTCTGGCACGCCTCTACGGGTTTGAACACCCTTTTGTAAGCCGGGAGGCTACCTCCGGCTACGACCGACCCGGCGGTCGATGACGACCCTCGTCGTCAGGGATCGGCGACCGGCGAGGGACGCGAGCCGCCGGGCGGGAGCAGCAAACCATGTCAATCTACGTCGACTACGACACCCCCGCGGATCTCGCCGACGACGCCGTCGAGGCGCTCGAGGTGGCGCGAGATACGGGCACAGTACGGAAGGGAACGAACGAGACTACGAAGGCCGTCGAACGCGGTAACGCCGACCTGGTCCTGATCGCAGAGGACGTCTCGCCGGAGGAGATCGTGATGCACCTGCCGGAGCTCGCCGCCGAGAAGGAGCTCCCGTACGTCTTCGTCGAGACACAGGACGAGATCGGCGTCGCCGCCGGGCTAGAGGTCGGCTCCGCCGCCGCCGCCGTGGTAGACGCCGGCGAGGCCGAGGAGCAGGTCGCGGCCGTCGCGGACAAGGTCGAGGAGCTACAGTAGATGTCCGGCGCAGAGGGAGAGAGCGACTCCACGGCTGCCGAGGTGATCGAGATCGTCGGCAAGACCGGGATGCACGGCGAGGCGATGCAGGTCAAATGTCGCATCCAAGACGGCGGCAACCAGGGTCGGATAATCACGCGGAACGTCCTCGGGCCGGTTCGCGAGGGCGACGTGCTCCAGCTCCGCGAGACCCAGCGCGACGCCGACTCGATCGGAGGCCGATAGTGCCACAGAGCCGCACCTGCGACTACTGCGACGACGACATCGAGCCGGGGACCGGGACGATGTTCGTCCACACGAACGGGACGGTCGTCCACTACTGCTCCTCGAAGTGCGAGGCGAACGACGACCTCGGGCGCGAGCCACGCGACGCCGAGTGGGCGGGCGACGAATGAGCGACGCCGAGCGCACGTTCGTGATGGTCAAGCCCGACGGCGTCCAGCGCGGCCTGATCGGCGAGATCGTCTCGCGGTTCGAAGACCGTGGGCTGACGCTGGTGGGCGCGAAGTTCACCGAGGTCGACGACAGCCTCGCTGCCGAGCACTACGCGGAGCACGAGGACGAGCCGTTCTTCGACGATCTCACCGAGTTCATCACCAGCGGTCCCGTCTTCGCGACCGTCTGGGAGGGCCGGGACGCGACCCGACAGGTCCGGCAGATGATGGGTGCGACCGACCCAGCCGAGGCCGCGCCGGGGACGATCCGTGGCGACTTCGGCCTCGACCTCGGCCGGAACGTCGTCCACGGCTCCGACCACGAGGACCCCGGCGCGAACGAGCGGGAGATCGGCCTGTTCTTCGACGACGACGCGCTCGTCGGCTGGGAGCAGATCGACGAGGACTGGCTCTACGAGTAGCGCCCGGGCGACGCCGACGGGGCCAGAGCCGGACGTTCTTGCTCGTTTCTCCGACGCCGGCGCGGCCACGGTAGCCCGGAGTTCGGGGGTCGCCCCCCGGCAGCGCCACGAGCCGACCGGAGACGCCGGGCGAGCGCGCGTCTCGCCTACCGGCCCGCTTCGCCGGCACGGGAGCACATACTCCCCGGCACGCCGACCGGATAGATAGGTATGAGTGACACACAGACTCCAGGCGGCGCACGCGGAGACGACCGCGCGAGCAGCGAACACGCACACCACGACGACGGCGCAGCGGGCCCGGGCTACACCACCCCACAGGCGGCCATCGAGGAGTCCGACCGAGAGCAGACGGCGTACGTGATGGGTCTCTACGTCGGCACGGACGTCGACGCGCCGGACTTCGTCGCCGTCGTCGACACCGACCCCGACTCCGAGACCTACGGCGAGGTCGTCGACCGGGTGGAGATGCCGAACCGCGGCGACGAGCTCCACCACTTCGGGTGGAACGCCTGCTCGTCCTCGTGCCACGTCGGCGGACTGGAACGACGGCACCTGCTCGTGCCGGGACAGCGGTCGTCACGGATCCACGTGATCGACACGGCGGAGCGGCGAAATCCCGAACTCGAGGAGGTGATCGACGCCGACGACGTGTTCGAACACGACCTCTCGGCGCCGCACACGGTCCACTGTGTCCCCGACGGCGAGATCCTGATCTCGATGCTGGGCGACGCCGATGGCGACCTGCCGGGCGGGTTCCTCTCGGTGAACGACGAGTTCGAAGTAGACGGCCGGTGGGATCCGCCGGGCGAGATCGACATGAACTACGACTTCTGGTACCAGCCGCGCCAGAACGTCATGATCTCGACGGAGTGGGCCGCGCCGAAGACGTACTACCCCGGCTTCGACCTGGAGGACGTCGAGGCGGGGGAGTACGGTCGACACCTCCAGGTCTGGGACTGGGAGGACGGAACCGTCCGACAGACGATCGACCTCGGCGAGGAGGGGCACCTGCCGCTCGAGGTACGGTTCCTCCACTCGCCGGTCTCGACGCACGGCTACGTCGGCGCGGCGCTGTCCTCGAACGTCTTTCACTTCTCCGAGGACGGCGGGCGGTACCGCGCCGAGAAGGCGATCGACGTCGAGGCTCGCGAGCACGACGACTGGGACATGCCTATGCCCGGGCTGGTGACGGACCTCCTCGTGTCGATGGACGACCGCTACCTCTTTTTCTCGAACTGGCTCCACGGCGACGTCCGGATGTACGACGTCTCGGACCCCGCGAACCCGCGGTTCGTCGACCGGGTGTGGGCCGGCGGCCACTTCGGGCCGCGCCACCCGACCGGCGAGGACGACCGGGCCGTCGTCGGCGGCCCACAGATGCTCCAGCTCTCCCTCGACGGCGAGCGGCTCTACTGGACCACGTCGCTGTTCTCCTCGTGGGACGAGCAGTTCTACCCGGAGGAGAGCGAGCGCGGCTCGGTGATGCTGAAGGCCGACGTCGACCCACGCAGCGGACAGATGACGCTCGACGAGGAGTTCCTCGTCGACTTCGGCGAGCTGCCAGACGGCCCCGCGCGAGCCCACGAGATCCGCTGGCCGGACGGCGACTGTACGAGCGACGTCTGGCAGTGACGTGAGCGACCCCGACGGCGCCGGGCAGACGGTGACACTGGAGTGGCCGGACGGTCGGACGCTGTCGGTCGAGCCGCAGTCCGGCGAGTCGGTGCTCGACGCCGCCGAGCGGCTGGACGCCGGGCTCCCGTACGGCTGCCGACACGGTGCCTGTGGAACCTGTGCCGCACGGCTGCTCGACGACGGGCCGGACGTGCTCGAGCACCGACGCCCGCCACGGGCGTTGAAACGGCGACACCTCGACGCCGGCTACGCACTCCTCTGTGTCGCCGAGACGCGGTCGGACTGTCGGCTCCGCGTCGGGAGCGACGTACTCGCCGAGACACGTCCGGCGCCGTGGCGGGACGCCGACGGAGGGTAGAGAGGAGCGGAACGGTCGACGCCGCGATCACGCCGTCGGGACGGGGGCGTCGAGGTCGACCAGTCCGGCGTCGAGGTCGGCCTCCACGTTCCGGGCGGCAGTCACGAGGTTCGCGGTCTTCTGGTACGCGGCCTCGCGGGGGAGGAGCTTCAGTCCGCAGTCCGGTGAGACGGTCAGGCGCTCGGGCGGGACGACACGGAGACCCTGTCGGATGTTGTGTTCGATCTCGCCGACCGACTCGACGTCGGCGTCGTGTGCGTCGACGACGCCGAGCGCGAGGTCACTCGTGAACTCCGGCGACTCGAACACGTCGATCTGCTCGTAGTCGCCGTTGCACAGCTCGAGGTCGACCTCGTCGACCGGGAAGTCGAGCACCTCCGGGTAGATACGCGAGTAGTCGCCGTAGCAGACGTGGAGACCGATCCGGACGTCCTCGGAGATACCCGCGACGATACGGTCGAGACACTCGCCGACCAGCGCGTGGTCGTCGGGTGTGGTCGCGAGCGCCGGCTCGTCGATCTGGACGTAGCGCGCGCCGGCGCCGACGAGCGCCTCGACCTCCTGGTTCACGAGGTCGGCGAGGTCGCGGGCCAGCGCGGCCTCGTCGCCGTACACCTCGTCGAACGACCACGACGCGAGGGTGTACGGGCCCGTGATCGGCACCTTCACCGGCCGGGTCGCGACGTCGCTCGTGAACGCAAACTCGTCGACCAGCCACGGCTCCTCGTAGCTGACCTCGTCGACGACCGACGGCTTGTCGAAGTAGTTGTGCCCCCAGACCTTCACCGGCCCGTTGAACTCGTAGCCGCCGATGCGGGCGGCGAAGAACTCGGTCATCTCCTCGCGGCGCATCTCGCCGTCGACGACGGTATCGAGCCCCGCCCGCTCGTGTTCGCCGGTTATCAGGCGCGCGGCGTCGTCCTGTGCCTCGGCCCACGCCGCGTCGTCTATCTCGCCCGACTCGTCGAGGTCACGGACGCGGTCGAGCCACTTCGGCTTCGGGTACGACCCGACCACCGTGGTCAGCAGGAAGTGGTCGTTCGGGTGGCCGTCGGGCCGGAACTGCGCGCGGTTGTCGGCGGGGCGGCTCACGCCGTCACCTCCGCCTCGCCCGCGGCGGCGGCGAGCGCCGACAGCTTCTCGCGGTACGGCGCGACGGGCAGGTAGAACAGCTCGGTGTTCGTGGTCAGGTAGACGGTGTCGAACGCCTGCGACGGGACGCGCTCCTCGAACCAGTCTGCGCGCTCGCGCACCGTCTCCGGCGTCTCGACCCGGGTGTTCTGCCCGTCGACGACCCCGAGCGCGACGTCGTCGTGGGTTCCGTACTCCGTTATGTTGTAGATGGTGTCCTCGCGGTCGTGGATCAGGTCGACACCGAACGCGTCGACGTCGGCGTCCATCAGGTGGGCGTACGTCGTCTCGTCGTGAGCGCCCCAGTAGGTGTGGAGCACCACGTCGGCGTCGGTGGCGCCGGCAACGCGGTCCACCGCCGCGGGCAGACGCTCCGCGACGTCGTCGTCCGGCGGGTTCGCCACGAGCGACGGGTCGAGGAGGACGAGTGTCTCGTGGTCGGGGAACTGTTCGACCTCGCCCCGGAGGAAGTCGGCGACGCCGGCCAGCAGCGCCGCGTCGTCGTCGTAGTGCTCGTCGGTCGCGAGGTCCGCGAGCGCGTACGGACCCGGCAGGACCGCCTGGAGCGGGGCGTCGGTCAGCTCGCGTGCGGCCTCGAGCTCGGCGGCGACGTCGCCGGTCGGACGGAGGTCGCCGACGATCTGTGGGTCGCGATAGAAGTTGTTGTTGTCGTAGTAGCGGACGATACCGCCCGTCTCGACCGCGTCGCTCACGGCCAGCGGGTGTGCCAGCAGGTCGTCCCAGCGGAGCTGGCCCTCGACGACGCGGTCGAGGCCGGCGTCGTTCTGGTCACTCACGACCTCGGCACGGGCGCGGCTGTAGGCCGCCGTGATCTCCGGACCCTCCGAGCCGTCTATCAGGTCGCCCTTCTGGTGGCCCTTCAGGTCCTCGAGGTGTTCTTTCGCCCGGTCGGGCAGGGGGTACAGCCCCGGCGTCGTCGCGACGCGTTCGCTCATCGACCGTGGATTCGTATGCGGGCGATTAATCGGTTTCGAAACGCCGATTCACGGGAGTTATGCCGTCGGGGCGGCGGGCGTCAGACGCAAGACGAGGAGCCGCTCGTAGGGGTACGACGCCTCGGAGACGGTCTCTGCGGCGAGGCCGTTCGCGGCGGCGCGGGCCCGGACCGTCTCGGGGTCGGTGAGCGTCGAGACGAGGAGGAGGGCGAACCCCCCCGGCGCGAGGACGCGTGCGGCGTCGTCGAGGAACGGGTCGACCACGCGCCGTCCCTCCGGCCCGCCCGACAGCGCGGCCTCGAGCGGGTCGTCCCACTCCGCCGCTGGGGGCGTCGGCAGGTACGGCGGGTTGCAGAGGACGACGTCGACGGCGTCGTCGGCGACCGGGTCGAGCAGGTTCGCGCGGACGACCGCGACGTCGCGGTCGCTGGCCGCGGCACAGGCCGCTGCGGTGAGGTCGTCGCCGACGACGCGAGCGCCCGTCTCGGCGGCGACGCGGTCGGCGACCCAGCCCGAGCCGACACCCACCTCGAAGACGGTGTCGTCGGCGTCGACGGCCTCGACCGCCGCCGCCGCGAGGAGTGCCGAGTCCTCGGCCGGCCGGTAGACGTCCGGAACACCCCGCTGGTCGGCCAGCGCAGGGCGGTTGTCGGACGTCACGCGCCGTCGCCGCCGTCGGTCGCGGCAGAGAGGTCGGACGCCCCCTCCGGGTCGGGGTTCTCCGCGGCGACCGCACCTTCGCGCCGGGAGACGGTACGCTGCGGGAACGGGATCGCTATCTCCTCGCGGGCGAACGCCTCGTGGACGCCGTCGATCATCGCGGTCTTGGCGCGCCACATCCGGCGAGCGCTCGGGTCGTCGATCCACGCCCGGACGCCGAGGACGACCGAGGAGTCGGCGAACCGCTTGGCCACGACCTGCGGGCTGGGCACCGCCGAGACGGCGTCGAGGTCGTCGACAGCGTCGACGGCGACGTCGGCGGCGCGCTTCGGTCGGACGCCGTAGTCGACGCCGACCTCTACTTCGACCCGGAGTCGACTCTTCCGTGTTCGGTTGACGATCGGCTGGCTCGACACCTCGTCGTTCGGGAGCATCACGTGTTCGCCGTCGAACGTCCGAAGCCGGGTGTTGACGACCGTGATCTGGGTGACGATCCCCGAGTTGTCGCCGATCTCCACCCAGTCGCCGATCTCGAACGGGCGGGAGAACATCAGGACGAAGCCGGAGAGCACCGCCCCGAGCGTCTGTCGCGCGGCCATCCCGACGACGATGCCGAGAAACCCCGCGCCGACCAGCAGGCTCCCGAGGTTCTCTGTGAACAGCGTGATCGTCGTCAGGCCGACGACCGTGTAGAGAGACACCTGTGTCAACCGGTAGACGATCTCTCGCTGGTGTTCGCTGATACTCGCGCGCGATCCGGCGAACTCCTCTATCACCCGCCCGACGAAGTCCGTCAGGGCGTAGGCGGTTCCGAGCAGCACTCCCGACAGCACCAGTTCGCCGCCGACCGACCCGAGGCCGAGGTCGCGGTAGGCCGCCCCGAGCGGCTCGAGCAGGCCCCAGACCCCGACGAAGCTGACCACGCCCAGAGCAGTCAGGGCCGTCACGCCGCCGGACACCGCGACCCGGACCCGGGACCGAGTGCCGTCTGCCCGGCGGCTGGCGAGCCACTGCCGCGAGAGATACCGGAGCCCGACCACGACGGCGACGACCAGCGCCGAGGCCAGCAGCTCGAAGGTCACGCCGGGGAGCATCCGGTCGACGGTCGCCAGCGACGAGAGGTGTCCGGTCACCGCTCCACCGGCCCGTCGTGACGCTCGGCGACCGCCGCGAGCGCGGCGAAGTCGGCGGGCGAGAGGTCACCCGCTCGGGCCGAGAGGAGGTCCTCGTCTGCCGCCGCGACGACCGCGTCGGGGTCGTTGAGGCCGCTGATGTGTGTCGTGTTCCGGATCGCGTTTCGCACCGTCTTGCGCCGCTGGGTGAACACTGCCTTGACGAACCGGAGGAACGCCTCGTCGTCGGCGACGTCGTAGCCGGGCGTCCGGGGGCGCAGCCGCACCACGGCGCTCTCGACCGCCGGCTGCGGGTCGAACGCCTCCGGCGGGACGCGCTCGACGATCTCGGGGGCCGCGTAGTGTCGCGCCGCGACCGAGAGCCGACCGTACTCGCTCGTGCCCGGGTCGGCGACGAGGCGCTCTGCGAACTCGAGCTGGTAGGTCGCGACCGTCGGCCGGCCGTGGGGGAGCAGCCGGAAGGTGACCGGCGAAGACACGCCGTACGGCAGATTCGAGACGCAGGCGGTGTAGTCGGGCAGACCGACCGCCGTCGCGTCGCCCTCGAGGACGGTCAGACGCTCGCGCTCTGCCGGGCCGGAGAACTCCTCCCGGAGGAACCGCACCAGGTCGGGGTCGCGCTCGACGGTCGTCACCAGCCCGTCGGTCGACGCGAGCAGGCGGTCGGTCAGCGCGCCGGTGCCGCCGCCCACCTCCAGTAGATGGCGCAGGTCGGCGTCGTCGGGCAGGTACGTCGGCAGCCGGTCGAGCACCCGGTCGTCGACGAGGAAATGCTGGTCGCGGGCCGGATCCCCCTGTGCGCCCGCCCGTCGCCGCAGCCTGTCGGGGTCGCGCTCGCCGGTCATCAGTCCTCGACGCGCCCCGGCCTGACGAACAGCCGGTAGTTGAGGTCCTCGTCGCGGAGCTCGGTCAGGATGCGGTCGATCAGCGTCTCGCGCGGGTCGTGAAAGCCGGAGACGCGCTCCTCGACGTCTCCGAGGCTCTCGAACGGGCCGCGCTTGCGGGCGTCGAGGACGTTGTTCCGGATCGTGTCGCCGACCCCCGGCAGCAGGTCGAGCTGGTGTGTCCGCAGGGAGAGCGGGTCGGCCTCCGAGTAGAAGCCGACGAACCGTTCCGGGTCGCCGTCGACGATCTCGGTGACCGCGTACTCGAGTTCCGAGCGCGCGGCGTTCGAGAGGTCCTCGTACGACACCTCGCGGAAGCGGTCGACCGCCGTCCGGGTCTCGGCGGGCCGGATCGTCACCCAGTCCCCGATCCCCGCGTCCGCTCCGTCCACGAACTCGAGTTCGTACAGGCGAAACGCTGTCTCTCCGACCGCGTACGCGACCGCCGGCCGCTCGTACGACGGTCGGTCATCGTCCGACCGACCGTTTGGCAGGAGATCGAGCACGACCGCACGGCGCTCGTCGGTCGCAGAGCCAGTCATACGGATCTGTTGAGGGAGGCGTTACTAAATCGACACGGTCCCACGGGCCGATTCAGGCGTACTTCGCGACGACGTTCAGCACCTCGTCGAGTTCGTCGCCGTCGAGCGCGTAGCGCTCCTTTGCGAACACCGCGCGGAGCTCGTCGCGGGACTGTGGCAGCAGGTCGGCGATCTTGTACGCCGTCGCCTCGTCGACCTTCTCGAGGGCCCGGAGTTCGGCCACGAGTTCCCGGGACTCCTCCGGGTCCAGCACCGCGAAGCGATTGACGTGTTCGATTGCCCGAGCCAGCTCGTAACGCATCTCGCGGTCCTCGTCTGCCGCCCGCTCCACCTCGACGTCTGCGAGGAGCTCTTTGGCCTCCGAGACGGTGAGGTGCTCCTCGTCGAGCTTCTCTTTGAAGATGCTCATGACGCGTCGAGTCTCTCCCCGCCGTTCGGCTGTCCTCGGGGCCGACCGAGGTTTCGACCGGGCGTCGCGTTCATGCGACCGGTCTCGTCGGCGCACGCACGAATAGTTAACGGAGCGCCGCGGGCGCTGGTACGCCGAGCACACCGGTGTGACGCGACACGGCGTAGAGCAGCCGACCAGCCGCGACGAGCGACGAGCGACGAGCGACGAGCGACGACAGACCGGGGCCGCAGACCGGCCACGGGTGCGACGTCGTCCTCGCCGGGGTCCGGGGTCTCGGTCCACGTGTTCGTGTCCCGCCGTGCGAGCACGGCGCCGGAGAGCCGGAGCCGGCGTCGTGCTGTCGCGGTGCGCGCCGAGACCGCCGCGGTCTCGCGGCCTGAAACCGGTCCCGTCGATTTAATCCTCCGGACCGGTCGTCTGCGAGCATGTGTGAGGACCCAGTCGTCCTAGTCGTCGAGGACGAGACGGACCTGGCGGACTTCTTCGCGACCGTGCTCCGGCCGGAGTACGACGTTCGCGTCGCGCTCGACGGCGCCGAGGCGGTCGAGACGTACGACGAGTCCGTGGACGTGGTGCTGCTCGACCGCCGGATGCCGGAGCGGCGCGGCGGCCAGGTCCTCGCGCAGATCCGGGACGCACCAGGCGACTGTGCCGTGGCGATGGTCACCGCCGTCGACCCCGACTTCGACATCGTCGAGATGGGATTCGACGACTACGTCCGCAAGCCCGTATCCGGGGACGACCTGGTGTCACTCGTCGAGCGGATGGTCCGACGCCAGCGGCTCGACGACAGTCTCCGCAGGCACTACCGGCTGGCGCGGACCGCCGCGCTGCTGGAATCACAGAAGTCCCGGGCAGAGCTCGCCGAGAGCGACGAGTACGACCGCCTGCTCGCAGAGCTCGAGTCGACGGAGCGAGCGCTCGCCGGCTCGGCCGACCTCAGCGCGGCGGACGTCGGGAGCCTGCTCCGCGACGACGGATCGTCCCGATGAGCGACGCGCCACCGCCTGGCTCGAACGTGCTGCTCGTCGGAGACGAGCCGACGGACGCGCTCCGACACGCGCTCGACCGACTCGACGAGACGGACGGGACGACGGTCGTGGTGAACGCCGCCGCCCGGACGGAGTCGGTACCGGCTGCTGCCGGCGAGGCGTGGGCTGCCGAGACGAGCCACGTCGTCGACTGTTCGGGCGAGACGACCGACGCCACGGCGCTCGACGATACCGTCACCGTCGCCGGAGGCGACGTGCCGTCGATCGGAGAGGCGACCGTCCGGGCACTCGACGACGCGACGGATCCGACCGGGCTCTGTCTGGACCCCGTCTCGGCGGTCGTCGAGCGGTCGTCGGTCCAGCAGACGTACAAGCTGCTCTACCTCGTCGCCGAGCGCGTCCGGGCGCTCGACGCCCGGGCACTCTACACCTGGACCGGCCCGGTCGAGGAGAAGACACTCCGGATCCTCGCCCGACCGCTCGACGACGTCGTCCGACTCGACACCGGCAGGAGACGAGTCACGGGGGCAGGCGACGGTGAGCAGTGACTCCGCCGAGGCGCGCGCGACGTTCGACGCCGTCGTCGACGGCGTGGAGGCGTGGCAGCCGGACGAGACAGCGGCCAGAAGGCTCCGTGAGTATCTCGACCGGCGCCTGAACGACGGCGTCGAGACCGTCTGGGAGCGAGAGATAGTCGAGCGAGAGCCGGGCTCGTCCGAGGCCGAGGTGGTGGTCAACGGCGAGATAGCCGTGGTGTTCGCCGAGACGGTTGGACCGACGACCGTGTCGGAACTCCGACAGTCGCTCTCGGCGCTCGCACGCCGGTACAGCTACCTCGTCGTCTACTGGCGGAATCCAGATCGGGGGGGCCGTGGCTACCGGTGGTCCGTCGAGCGCTCCATCTCGGCGCGCCGCATCGGTACCCGTGGACTGGTCTTCGTCACCCCGCCGGAGGAGTCAGTCTCGACGGACCGGAATCCCGGGGCACTCCCGTGGTCGACGGTTGCGGGGGGCGCGACGCTCCTCTGTGTCGTCTCGGCGTCGCTGTGGCTCGTCACACGGACGACGGGACTCGTACAGGTGCTCTCCGCAGGTGTCGCGGGGCTGTTCGTCTGGACGCTGTTGATCGTCTCGCTCGTCGCGCGGTGACGGGCTACTCGCCTCGTGTCTGCGCGCGGAGGTGAGCCGGCGTCGCTAAGACTGTCTTTCTCTTCCCGCCGTCGACGATCTCCACCTTGTACGCAGAGCCCTGCTGTCCGACGACGGTGCCGGTGTGACCGGAGAATCGGTGGTGGAATCGCCCGTCCGGAACGCTCGGGTCGATGCTGAGGTGGACCGTCTCTCCCTCGTCGAACTGCTGGATCGCCCGCTGTGGCGGCGAGGTCCCACGGTCGCGCGGTCGGTTCGAGAGCTTGTCGCGCGTCCCGGTCGTGGGACCGTTGGAGCTGGGCATGGTCGACTGTCTTACTGCGGACGGCAACAAAAACGGTGCGGTCTACGTCGGCTGGGCGCTCCAACCGGGCGACGACGCGACCGGCTACAGCCGGCCGACTTCCTCGACCGAGACGCTCTCGACGCCATCGACGCCGTCGAACGCCTGCTCGACGGACTCCGTCCCGCCCGCGTCGTCGGGGACGACGACCGAGAGCAGGAGCGCAACGAGACCGAAAGCCACGTCGTCGGTGTCCGAACCACGGACCTCGGCTCCCTCCGGGAGGGCGTCCTCGAGTCGCTCCCGCAGCGCGTCGAGGTCGACGTCCGGGCTCTGGGGCATCACCTTCATCGTGGCGGCGACGTCGCTCATCCTACGGCCCCCGGAACCCGCAGTCGGGACACTCGTAGAGGTTGCTCTGCTTGCGACAGCGGGCACACCGGCTGATCTCGGTCCCGCAGTCGGGACAGGCGAAGGTGGCCGCGCTCATGCCACGGATGTTGATCCCACAGGAGACACACTGTCGCTCCTGCCGGGGCTCGGGTTCGCTCTCGCTCACGGACCGTGTTCGCCCCACTCCGGTTAACGGTTGTCGGTTCGCGGGTCAGACGCCGACCGCCAGCGGCCCGAGGAGTGCGCCCATCAGGTGGACCCGCCGGGCACCGAGACGCACCGGCACCAGTCCGACGGCGCCGGCGACGACGTACACCGCGACCCCGGCCAGTCCGGCGAAGGCGCCGGCGAGCCCCGCCAGCCCGACCAGCACCCCTGCGGCCAGCGCCGCGCCGTCCACCCGGCTGACGGCCCGGAGGTAGCGGTCACCGACGACCACCACCAACACTGCCCCTGCCGCGGCGGCGAGGGCGACGACGGGCACCAGCGTGCCGAGGAGTGGGGGGACGCCGGCAGTGTCGAGGGCGACTGTCACGCCGGTCCGCGTCTCGCCGAGCCCGGAGAACGCGAACAGCGCGAACGTGGCCGTCGCCGTGTTCGCGCCGCTCTGTGCGACGAGGAACCCCCGCGCGCGATGACTGGCCGGCGCCGCCGGGAGCGCGAGCGTCGCCGCGACACCCGCCGAGACACCCGGCAGATAGGCGACGAGCGCACCGGTCAGCGCGCCCGCGCCGGCAGTCGCGCCGAACGCCGAGCGCGGCAGCGAGATGCGGGCGTCACCCTGTGCTGGCAGGTCGCCCGATCCCCGCGCCGCGTCGAGTAGCACCGGCGCGCCGAACAGTCCGGCAAACAGCGGCGCGAGGACGCTCGTGACCGGAAGCGGCGCCGCCGGGTCGAGACCGAGCGCGACCCAGCCGAGCGCCGCGCTCAGGCCGAAGGCGAGAACGCCGCCGAGGCCCGCGCGGAACGACGACTCCGTCGCGACGAGGTAGCAGGCGACGCCGCCGAGAACGAGCGGCAGGTGTCGGTCGACAGCCGGGGCCAGGGTCCCGGCGGCGCGCGTGAGCGGCGCCGCGAGCGGGACGGCTGCGAGCGCACCCACGGCGCTCCCGAGCGCGGACAGCCGCAGCGCCTCGCGGCCCCGACCGGCCAGCACGAGGCGGTGGCCGGGGAGAGCACTCGCGGCCATCGACGGGTCGGGCACCCCCAGCGCCAGCGCCGGCACCACGTCGAGGAAGGTGTGGACGACGCCGGCGGCCAGCATCGCGGCGCCGACGGCCAGCGTCGGTCCGGGAAGAGCATCGGCGCCGGCGGCGAGGAGCAGCGCGAACGCGTTCGCGTGGACGCCCGGGGTCAGCCCGCTGACCGCTCCGAGACAGACCCCGACGGCAGCGTACGCGACGGTCGTCGTCGCCGGCGCGAGGCCGACGGACGGCAGGAACACGTACCGAGGTGGTCCCGGTATCTCACTTGAACGGCGGGGTCGCTCACCCTGCCGCGAGGCCGTCCGCGTACGTCGCGACGTCTTTGATCCCCGCGCCGGTGTTCAACAGAAGGACGGTGTCGTCGGCGCCGAACTCGCCACGGTCGGCAAACGCCGCGGCGCCGCTCGCCGCCGCCGCGCAGGTGACACCCATCTCGACGCCCTCCAGCCGGCAGACGTCGAGGGCCGCGTCGAGAATCGCCTCGTCTGTCGTCGCGACGGCGCCGCCGCCGCTCTCCCTGAGCGTCTCCAGCACCCACGGACTGGCGCCCGGGTCGGGGACCTCGATCCCGTTGCACACCGTGTCCGGGTCGGTCACGGCCTCGTGGATCTCGGCATCGGCCTCAAACGCGTCGACGATCGGCGCACAGCCGGTCGACTGGGCGGCGTACATCGACGGACGCTCGTCGGTGAACCCCAGGTCGCGAAACTCGGTGGCGGCCTTGTGCATCCCGATCAGCCCGACGCCGCCGCCGGTCGGGTAGACGACGGCGTCGGGGACCGACCAGTCCATCTGCTCGGCTATCTCGTAGAACATCGTCTTCTTTCCGTCGTGGCGGTACGGCGTCACGAACGTCTTCAGCGAGTGCCAGCCCGCCTCGGCTGCCCGCTCGTCGTGGGCCGCGCCGGCCTCCGTCAGCGGCCCCGGCACCTCTGTCAGCGTCGCGCCGTGGGCCCGCACCATCGTCTTCTGGGTGTCGCCCGCCCGTCTCGGGAGAAAGACGTGTGCGTCGAGGCCCGCGCGAGCGGCGTACGCCGCGTGGGAGTGGCCGGCGTTTCCCGCAGAGGGGATCGACACCTCGTCGGCGCCGAACTCGACGGCGCCGGTCATCGCCGCCGCCTGTCCGCGGTCTTTGAACGTCCCCGTCGGGTTCCGGCCCTCGTCTTTGATCAGCACGCGACCCACGCCCATCTCCTCGGCCAGCCGGTCGCACTCGTGGAGCGGCGTCGCGCCGGCTCCGAGGTCGACCGCCGCCTCGCGGTCGAACGGTAGCAGCTCGGCGTAACGCCACATCGAGTCGAACGGCCGTTTCCGGAGGGTAGACCGCGTCAGCTCGACCGCGTCGAGGTCGTACGCCGGGTCGAGGATGCCGCCGCAGTCGGGACACCGGCCCGTGACCTCCGTCGGGTCGTGTCTGACGCCGCAGTCGATACAGTCGAGCCCGGTGAACGCCGCAGACGTGCGCACACCCGTCGCTCCCGGCGGGGCCCGCATAGTTCTTCGGTCGGAACGGCGACACCGCTCGCGACGGGGAGAGAAGTGAAGTGAAGCGAGGTGAACTGAGGTGAACCGAACCGAACTGAAGACGAGAGTACGAGCCTCAGCCGAACAGCTCGCCGAGGCCCTCGCCGCTGGCCTCGTCGTCGTCGTCGTCTTCGGGCTCGTCGGCGGCCTCCTCCTCGGCGGCCTCCTCGTCTTCGGACTCGTCGTCGTCGGTCGCCTCCTCCGCGTCGCCGGCAGCGGCGCCACCAGCGGTGCCCGCGGCGGGCGCGGCGGCGGCGGCGTCGATCGCCTCCTCGATGTCGACGTCCTCGAGCGCGGCGACGAGCGCCTTCGCGCGGGACTCTTCGACCTCGACGCCCGCGGACTCCAGGACCGCGGTGACGTTTGTCTCGTCGATCTCTTCGCCAGCCTCGTTCAGCAGCAGCGCGGTGTATACGTACTCCATTGTGTTGTAGTGTCAGCCGAACATCGCACCGAGAGCGTCGCCGCCGTCGTCGTCGTCGTCGTCGTCGTCGTCGTCGTCGTCGGCGCCGTCGGCTCCCTCGGTCTCGTGGTCGTCGTCCTGTGCGTCGTCAGCGGCCTCGTCCGGCTCGTCTTTGGCAGCCGTCGGCTCGACGTCGACACCCCGGAGCTCCGCCGGGAGCGCGTCGTCGTCGAGGTGGGTCGCGAGCGCACGGACCTGTGCGTCGGCCACCGCGACGAGGTCGGGCATCAGCTCCTCGTCCTCGACGGCGGCGAAGACACCGAGCGACTTGGCCTCGCCCGCTCCCTTCGCGAGCAGCGTACCCCCGGTCTGTCGGGTCGGGTAGGCCGCGCCGACCGAGAGCGAGCGCGCGCGTCCGGCTGCGGCCTCGACGTCGGCGCGGTAGGCGTCGACGTCGACATCGAGCTCCTCGGGGTCGAACATGACGCCCTCGGAGTAGACCGCGCGCAGGTCGAGCCCGACCTCCTTCGGCTCGATGCCGAGTTCGCCGAGCACGTTCGCGAGGTCGGCGGAGACCTCCTCGCCGGCCTCCAGCACCGTGCTGTCCTCGGTGACGTGGATCGAGCCCTCCATGATACGGGCTGCGGCGCCCACCTGCTGAAGCTCGCCGACGAACGGTCCCGGGTCGACCCCGGTGTCACCCTCGGGGATCACGACGTCGTTCGGCGCAGTCTCGCCCGCGCCGATCGGCGCGGGCGTCTTCGACGCCTCGAGTTCACGGTAGAGCGCGAACGGGTTGTCGTTCGTGCCGACGAACGCCACCTGTCCGGCGACGCGGTCGGTCAGTGCCGCCAGCCCGTCGCCGACCGCCTCCAGCGCGCGCATCATCAGCGTGTTGCGGCTCACGCGCAGGGCGGCCTGCCCGTGGAGGTCGGCGCGCATCGCCTGGAGCTGTCGGCTCGGGATACCGGCAACCCCGACGACCCCGACGCTGTCGTACGACTCGAGGAACTCGACGAGCTCGTCGGTCTCCTCGCGCTTCCACGACGGGATCTGGTCGGTCTGGCGGGACTCTGCGGCTTCCGACCGGCTCCGGCTCACGCCGGCACCTCCACCGACGGGCCCATCGTCGTCTTGACGTACATCGAGTCGATGTTCAGCGGCCCCTTCTCGAGGCTCGCCTCGAGTCGACGCGCGACAACGTCGATATTCTCCGATATCTCCGCGGCGTCCATGTGCTCGGCGCCGACGCGCGTGTGGAACGTGCGCCGGTCACGGGACCGAAGCTGGACGGTGTTCTTCATCCGGTCGATCGTCTCGACGACGTCGTCGTCGGGCTGGAGCGGCGTCGGCATCTTGCCACGCGGCCCGAGGACGGTCCCGAGGTACCGGCCGATGTCCTGCATCAGCGCGGCCTCGGCGACGAAGAAGTCTGTCTCGCCGGCGAGGTCCTTCGCTTCGTCGTCGTCGTCGCCGAGCTCCTCGAGCTCGTCCGGCCCGAGGACCTCGTCGGCGACGTCTTGCGCGCGAAGGGCAGTCTCGCCGGTCGCAAAGACGACGATGCGGGTCTCCTGTCCCGTGCCGGCGGGCAGGACCACGCTCTCGTCGACGCGGTTCGACGGGTCGTTGAGGTCTAGGTCGCGCAGGTTCACGGCGAGATCCACGGTCTCCCGGAACTCCCGGGGCGGGGCCTCGTCGAGCGCGTGCGCCACTGCGTCCTCGATCGTATCTGCCATCTTTCACCTCCGTAGTACGCAGGAACTGCTCCTACGGTGTGACACAGGCGAGGCCTGTCTCGGATCGAGAGTCGGCAAAGCGACGGATAAAGCCGTCGAAGCGCCCGTCTCGCGTCAGTCGCTCGCGTTCGTGGCCGGACGCTCTCCCGCGCCGTCGGCACACGCCACCAGCCCCGCGTCGTCGTACTCGATAGCCGGGTCGCCGTCGACGCGGCCCGTGACGCGTCCGCGCATCACGCCCCGTCCGGGCCGGCTCTCCGACCGGCGCAGCTCGGTGAGTTCGTACGTCACCGCCAGCCGGTCGCCGGGCCGGACCGGCGCCAGCCACCGCACGTCGTCCATCCCGAGACCGCCGACCACGGCGACGTCCTGCCGCCAGGACCCGGCGAGACGGGCCGTCGCACAGAGCGTGTGAAAGCCGCTGACGATGAGACCGCCGTGCTGTGCAGCACCCGGACTGTCGGCGTCGACGTGCATCGGTAGCGGGTCCCACCGCTCGGCGAACGAGACGATCTCGTCGCGCTCGAACTCGTACTCGCCGAGCGCGCCCGGCTCGCCGAGCGACAGATCCTCGAAGTAGCGAGTCACGGCTGCCCTGCGGCGGGATCGGTCACGACGACGTGGATTACGCCGCCGCCTCGTCGGCGAACAGCTCGTCGTACTCGCCCGCCTCCAGCCGCTCTTTGAACTCGCGGGGGTCGTTCCCATCGATCGTGACACCGAGCGAGGTGCAGGTGCCGACGACCTCCTTCGCGGCGTTCTGCAGGTCGTAGGAGAGCAGATCCGAGCGCTTCTGCTTTGCGACCGTCTGCACCTGCTCGACGGTCAGGTTCGCGACGAACTCCGACTGAGGCTCGCCGCTGCCCGTCTCGAAGCCCGCCTCGTCTTTGATCAGCTCTGCCGTCGGCGGGACACCGACCTCGACGGTGAACGAGCCGCCGTCTTCGTAGTCGACGGTGACGGGGACCTCCATCCCGTCGAACGCGGCGGTCTCGTCGTTTATCTGTGCGACGACGTCCTGGACGTTCACCGGCGTCGGGCCGAGTTCCGGTCCGAGCGGCGGGCCGGGGGTTGCCTCTCCGCCGGGGACGAGCACCTCGATCGTACCAGCCATGCCTCAGCGTCCCGGGCTGTTCGGTTAATCGTTGCGTTACACGTCTACCGCGAACGACTCCCGGGTCGCCGACCGCTCGGCGAACGCACGAAGCAGCCGCGCCGTCGCCGTCAGGTCGCCCGTGCTCACCACCTCCGCGGGAGTGTGCATATACCGGTTCGGCACACCGAGATTCAGCGCCGGTGTCCCGCCGTCGGCGGTGTAGAAGGCGTCGGCGTCCGTCCCGGTTCGGAGGCCGGCGGCCTGGAGTTGGACGTCGACGTCCGCGTCGGCGGCGGCGGTCCGCGCCGTCTCGACGACAGCCGGGTGGTTCGCGCTCCCCCGCGAGACGACGGGACCGGCGTCGAGTTCGACCGGCGTCCGCTGGCCGGCGTCGAGGCCCGGGTGGTCTCCGGCGTGGGTGACGTCGACGGCGACGACGGCGTCCGCGTCGAGGTCGGGACCGACCATCTTCGCCCCTTGGAGGCCGACCTCTTCCTGCACCGTCGCGACGGCGTGGACCGTCGCGTCGACCCCGGCAGCCGCCGCGCGGCGCAGGCCCTCCGCCGCCGCCCACACGCCGACCCGGTTGTCGAGGCCGCGCGCGCTGACCCGGTCGCCGGCGAGGTCGACGACGCCGTCGCTCGCGACCGTGACGGGGTCGCCGACGTCGACGAGGTCCCGGGCGGCGTCGCCGTCGTCGGCCCCGACGTCGACGTACTGTCTGTCGACGTCGACGGGGTCGTCATCTCCGTCGCGCAGGTGAATCGCGGTCTGTCCGACGACACCCTGCACCGGCCCGTCGGCAGCGTGGACGACCACACGCCGGCCCCGCGTCACCGTGCGGTCGGTCCCGCCGACGCGGCCGACACGGAGGTAGCCGTCGTCCTCGACTCGCCTGACGATCAGACCGATCTCGTCTGCGTGGCCCGCGAAGGCGACGCTCGGTCCGTCGGCACCCTCGTAGGTCGCGACCGCGTTGCCGTAGTCGTCGACGGTCACGCTGTCGGCGTACGTCTCGACGTAGTCGATCCAGACCCGCTGGCCGCGTGTCTCGAATCCGGACGGACTCGGGACCGCGAGGAGCTCCTCGAGAAACAACCGCCTCGGCTCGTCCATACCGGACGCGCGGACGGGACGGTAAAAAGTCGACCGCCACGGCTTTAGTCGCGCCCCGTCTCGCCCGGGTGTGACCGACCGCAAGTTCACCGCGTTCGAGATCCGTCTCGACGACGCGACGTTCACCGCGCGAGAGGGGGAGGCGGGTGCGGCGACAGACCGGACCGCCGCGGCGGACGTCGCGGACGACGGCGGCTGTCTCGCCGGGCGTGCCGCGACGGTCCTCCTCGTCCTCGCGGCGCTGGCCGCCGTCGTCGCCGCGCGGACAGTCGGCGACGACGCGCTCGATGACCTCGCCGACCTCGACGACGTCGCGTGACCGCGGCGCGATCGATTCAAGTGCGAACCACGCGCTGGTAGCGACGTGCCGACGTCAACCGCTCCGGGCAAGGTCTACCTGTTCGGCGAACACGCCGTCGTCTACGGCGAGCCGGCGGTGCCCTGCGCGGTCGAGCGGCGTGCGACCGTGACCGTCTCGTCGCGCGACGACGACCGGGTGGTCGTCGAGGCGTCAGACCTCACGCTCGACGGATTCACGGTCGCCTTCAGCGGCTCGACCGCCGACCCGGAGCTCGACGTGCCGACCCGTCTCGTCCGGTCCGCGACGAGCTACGTCGAGGAGGCCGTCGCACAGGCCCGCGACGCCGCAGACGCCCCCGACGCCGGCTTCGAGCTGTCGATCGACTCGGAGATCCCGCTCGGCGCCGGTCTCGGGTCGTCCGCCGCCGTCGTCGTCGCCGCGATCGACGCCGCGACCCGCGCGCTCGGGGTCGAACTGTCGCGCGAGGAGATCGCCGAGCGCGCGTACCACACCGAGCGCGCCGTCCAGGCGGGCGGTGCCTCCCGTGCAGACACGTTCTGCTCGGCGATGGGCGGTGCGGTCCGGGTCGAGGGACCAGACTGCCGGCGGGTCGAGGCGCCGGAGCTCCCGTTCGTCGTCGGGTTCGACGGCGGCGCGGGCGACACCGGCGAACTCGTCGCCGGCGTGCGCGCGCTCCGCGAGCGCCACGGGTTCGCCGCCGATACCGTCGCCGCCGTCGGCGACGTGGTGCGCGAGGGCGAGCGGCTGCTCGCCGACGCGCCGGCGGACGACCCCGCCGACGAGGCGACGCTCGACGCGCTCGGCGACCTGATGGACTTCGACCACGGGCTGCTGTCGGCGCTCGGCGTCTCCGCCCGGTCGCTCGACGCGATGGTGTGGGCCGCACGCGAGGCCGGCGCTCACGGCGCGAAGCTCACCGGTGCCGGCGGCGGCGGGTGTATCGTCGCGCTCGACCCCACCGACGAGACCGAACGGGCGCTGCGATACGCGCCGGACTGTGTCGACGCATTCCGCGCCGAACTCGCGACTGAGGGGGTCGTCAGAGCGTGATCGTCGTCAAGCTCGGCGGGAGCGTGATCACGGACAAGGACCGCCCGGAGACGCTCGACGGCCCGGCGCTTGACCGCGCCGCAGACGCCATCGCCGGCGCGAGCGGCGACCTCGTCGTCGTCCACGGCGGCGGGAGCTTCGGACACCACCGCGCCGACGAGCACGGTGTCGGCGTCGGATCGGGGACCCACGACGCCGGCGGGGCGCTCGCAGTCCACGGCGCGATGACCACGCTCAACCGATTCGTGCTCGACAGGCTCCACGATCGAGGCGTGTCGGCGCTGCCGGTCCACCCGCTCTCTGCGGCGGCACGCGGCACAGACGCGGCACTGGCGCTGTCGCTCACGCAGGTGTCGACGATGCTCGCCGAGTCGTTCGTTCCCGTCCTCCACGGCGACGTCGTCGCGACCGCGGGCGAGGGCGTCACCGTCCTCTCCGGCGACGAGATCGCCGTCCGCGCCGCGACGGACCTCGGTGCCGACCGGGTCGGGCTGTGCTCGGCGGTTCCGGGCGTCCTCGGCGACGACGGCGAGGTCGTGTCGCGGGTGTCGAGCCCCGACGACGCCGCTCTCGGCGCGAGCGACGCCACCGACGTCACCGGCGGAATGGCGGGGAAGGTCCGGGCGCTCCTCGACCTCGACGTACCCGCACACGTCTTCGGCCTCGACGGCCTGACGTCGTTTCTCGCGGGCGCGTCGCCGGGGACCCTCGTGGACTGAGCCGGCGCCCGGACCGGCGGCTCCCGACGCCGGCTCAGCACTCGACCCGTAGTCCGTCGCGCGCGACCCGGACGTCGACACCGGCGGCGGCCCTGTCGACGCTGGCGACCATCTCTTCGTGGCGTCCCTCCGTGTGGGGGTAGAGGTGGGTCAGGTAGACGCGGTCGACGTCGACGCCGCGTAACGACTCGCCGAGGCTCGTCGGCGTCGGGTGGTTCGACACGTCGACGTCGTCGGGAAACGAGCAGTCGTGCGCGAGGACGCGTGCGCCGTCGGCGAACCGACCCATCCCGCCGAACGCCTCGGTGTCGCCGCTGAACACGAGGGCGTCGCCGAACCGATAGGCCAGTCCGGCCATCGAGTGGCGCGTCTCGCGCGCCCGGACGTCGAAGCCGGCAGCCGAGAACTCGCCGGGGTAGACCTCGCGGAGCCGGAGGTCGATCCGGCCACGCAGGTAGTCGTGGACGTCGAGGAGGCCGTCCACGAGCGCCTTCGTCCCGGACGGGCCGACGACAGAGAGGCCGTCCGCGCCGGCCAGCCACCGTGCCTTCAGGAGCGCGAGGAGGTCCGAGACGTGGTCGAGGTGGTGGTGGGTCAGGAGTACCGTCGAGACCCCCTCGTAGCCCGCGTCGGTGCCGGCGAGCCGGCCCAACACGCCGGCACCACAGTCGACGAGTAGCCGTCGGTCGTCGCCCTCGACCAGCAGTCCGGTCTGTGCGCGGTTCGCGCCCGCCATCGCACTCCCGGTGCCGAGGAAGGTGACGGCGGTCACCGTGGGTCCCCCGGGTCCGAGCAGGCGCGGGGCTGTCCCTGGACGGGACGTCCGTCGTCGGTCACGCCGTCAGCGGAGGCCGGTCGGGAGTCGGTCGACGAGCGGAGCGACCGCCGGGTCGCCGGCGGCGAGGTGAGCGCCGACGTCCGCGGCGGCTGCGACGAGTCCGGCGAGCGCCGCAGTCTCGACGGTACCGAACCCGCCGAGAACCCCGGCGAGGCCGCCGAGACCGCCGCCGCCGACCGCCGCGAGCGCCGACCGGAGCGGCCTGTCACACACACGCCGATGTAGACGCTCCGATCACCTGAAAGTTCGGTCGACGGTGCCGCCGCTCCGCGTCCACGACGGCTGCCGTCCGCGCTGGCGCTCGCCGCAAGCGCCTTACTACTCCCGTCCGTGCCGATCGCAATGACCGCCCGCGATATCCTGCGGTCCGCAGTCGACGGTGACGACGTCGGGTTCGACCCCGAGACGGTCGAACTCGCGGACGAGGACGTACTGCGGCGGCTCTCCGCGCCGGTACAGGAGTGGTGGGTCGACCAGTTCGGGGCCTACGTTGACGAGAACGGCGGGTTCTTCACCCCACCACAGCGCGAGGCGGTGCCGCGCATCGACGACGGCGAGAACGTCCTCGTCGCGTCGCCGACGGGGAGCGGGAAGTGTGTCAAGCCCGACACACCGGTGCTCGTCCGCACGGGCGGCGACGCACGGGTGCTCCGTGCGACAGAGACGAAGGAGTATCGCACGTCGAAGCTCGCCGACGTCGACGAGACCGGTGAACTCCACGACAGCGACCTCGAAGCGTATTCGCTCGTCGGCGACGACGTCGAGTGTCGCGACTCGTCTGTCTACACAGAGCAGTACAGCGGCGACCTCCATCGGATCGAGACGACGCGCGGCCGCGAGGTGGAGGTGACGCCGGACCACCCGCTCCTCGTCGAGACAGCCGACGGCAGGGCGTGGGTCCGGGCAGCAGACGTCTCCGAGGGGGACCGTATCGGCGTGCCGGCCGAACTCGACCTCCCCGCCCGGCCGGTCGACCCGGATGTCGACGCCGCGCTTGCGGCGCTCCGCGACCGCCATCCCGTCGTACTGACGTCCGTCGACGCGTCCCGGGTCCGGTCGGCGCTCGACACCGCTGCGGGCGTCGAAGCGCTTCCGGAGCGGACCCTCCGCGAGGCACTCGCACTCGCCGACTGCTCGACGTCGGCAGTCGCCGACCGTCTGGAGATCGGCACCGCGGCGGTCCGCAGGCTGGTCACCGGCGAGTCGTCACACCGGGGTGCCGCGTTTCTCGACCTGTTGCGCGACGAGATGAGCGACCTCGACGACCGTGAGATACTCGTCAAGCGCGACGACGGGGGGGTAGAGCAGTTCCGGCACCCGGGGACGGTCGACGACGAGGTCGTGACGTTCACCGCGTTCGTCCTCGCCGAGGGCGTCGTCGGGGCGGGCGACGGCGCGTGCCGGCTCGTGATATCACAGAGTCGTCGCGAGAGGCTGCTGTCGGACGTTCTCGAGGTCGCCCGGGAGCGGTTCGGAGTAGACGTAGACGTCCGCGACGAGCCGGGGCCGGACTACGCGGTCGGTGAGGACGCGTTTGGACTGTTCGTCTCCGAGTTGCTCGGTATCGACCGGGGTCGAGGCCGAGCGGGTCGGTTCCCCGACTGGGTGTTGAACGTGTCCGAAGACCTGAAACGGACGTTCGTCTCGGCGTTTCTCTCGCTGGCGGCGACGGTGCGACCGAACGAGGTCCGGGTCGTCCAGGCAGACGAGATGAGAGTAGAGCAGCTGAACGCGCTCCTGCTCTCGTTCGGGATCCTCCCGTCGCGGCGATCGGTCGAGAGGGCGACGACGAACACCGGCGACCCGACGCGTCGAGAGTGGTACGAACTCACGGTTCGCGGCACACCGGATCTCGAGCGTCTCGTCTCGGAGTTCGACGTCCGGCACGGTCGAGCGGAAGCGATTCGACCGTACGCTGACGGTGGAACGTCCGGAGCGCCGGTCGACAGACCCGCGTTCGACGACGGGCAGATGCGCCCGCTCTCGAAACACGTCGAGAACGACGCGCCGTTCGACGAGACCGTCCGGCGGAGCGGGTACGTCACCGACCGGGCGTCGGAGACACTCGACGACGTCGTTGCGGAGCTCCCCGACGACACCGTCACCCGAGACGTCGAGGAGGGGATCGCCCGTCGACGCGACCAGAGCGTCAGCTGGCTCGAAGTGACGTCGACCGAGACCGCCACGTACGACGGCGAGGTCGTCGATCTCAGTGTCCCGGAGGTCCAGAACTTCGTCGGCGGACGCGGCGCGCTGTACCTCCACAACACGCTCTCCGCGTTCACGGCCATTCTCGACGACCTGTTCACCCGTGCGCGAGAGCGCGAGGACGGTCTCGAGAACGCGGTCCACTGTCTCTACGTCTCGCCGCTGAAGTCGCTCGCGAACGACATCCACCGGAACCTCGCAGTACCGCTCGACGGCATCGCGGCGCGTGTCGACGGCGACGCGGAGGTGCGTCACGCGATCCGGCACGGCGACACGAGCGACGCGGACCGGCGGGCGATGCTGGAGACGACACCACACGTCCTGAACACGACGCCGGAGACGCTCGCGATCCTGCTGAACTCCCCGAAGTTCAAGGAGAAGCTCTCGACCGTCGAGTACGTCGTCGTCGACGAGATTCACTCGCTGGCGGCGAACAAGCGCGGGACCCACCTCGCGGTGTCGCTCGAGCGGCTGGAGGCGATGTGCGAGGGGTCGCCGGTCCGTATCGGCTGTTCTGCGACCGTCGAACCACTGGACGAGGTCGCCGAGTTCCTCGTCGGTCGGGCGTCGCCGGGCGGCGAGCCCCGGCCCTACGAGCTGGTCGATACGCGGTTCGTCAGGGAGTTCGACCTCTCGCTCGAGTGCCCGACCGACGACCTCATCGACACACCCCGCAACGTCGTCTCGGAGCGGTTCTACGACCGGCTCGACGAACTCGTCGCGGGCCACGACTCGACGCTGGTGTTTACGAACACCCGCTCTGGCGCCGAGCGGGTGCTCCACAACCTCCGGGGGCGCGGCGGGTACGACGAGTCGAACTCGGCCTGTCACCACGGCTCGCTCTCGAAGGACCGCCGACAGGCCGTCGAGACGGCACTGAAAGAGGGGAGCCTCGACGTCGTCACCACCTCGACGAGCCTCGAACTCGGCATCGACATGCCACACATCGACCTCGTCGTCCAGGTGGGGTCGCCGAAGTCCGTCGCGTCGCTCCTCCAGCGCGTCGGGCGGGCGGGCCACCAGCTCGGCCAGACCGTCGAGGGTCGGGTGGTGGCGCTGGACCGCGACGAACTCGTCGAGTGTGCGGTGATGCTACAGCGGGCCGAGGACGGGTTCGTCGACCGGGTGTTCGTCCCCGAGAACGCCGCCGACGTCGCCACCCAGCACGTCTACGGCATGGCGATCAACGGCCCACGGCGGGAGTCGGCGGTTCGAGAGACGCTCGAGCGCGCCTACCCGTACCGCGAGTTCGGCGACGAGGCGTGGGAGCGGCTCCTCCGGTATCTCACCGCAGACTACGACGGACTCGAGGAGAAGAACGTCTACGCGAAGGTCTGGCGCGACGAGAACGACCCGCCGGACGGCGAACACCACTACGAGTCGTTCCCGGTCGGCGAGCCGCTGATCGGCAAGCGCGGGCGGATGGCGCGGGTCATCTACATGACGAACATCGGCACCATCCCGGACTCGTTCACGATCGACGTCTACAGACGCAGCGAGGACGAGTGGGTCGGTCAGCTCGACGAGGACTACCTCGACAGGCTGGAGACGGGCGACGTGTTCGTCCTCGGCGGCAGCCGCTACGAGTTCCGCTACCGCCGTGGGTCGAAGGCGTACGTCGACCCGACCGGCGAACGCCCGAACGTCCCCTCGTGGTTCTCCGAGCGCCTGCCGCTGTCGTACGACCTCGGGCGCGAGATACTGGCGTTCCAGGGCGACCTGCTGGAGCGACTCGGGACCGGCGGGCGGCCTGCCGTTCGCGAGTGGCTCCGCGAGTTCCCGCTGGACGAGAACTCCGTGCGCGCGGTCGCCCGGGCGTTCGACGAACAGGCCCGCTACGCCGGTCGGACGTCGGTCTCGACAGACCACCGCCTCGCGGTCGAGGTCGAACGCGACCGCGACGACTACCGCCGGCGCTACTACGTCCACTCGAACTACGGGCGGCGGTTCAACGACGGCCTCTCGCGCCTGATCGCCTACCGGTGCTCGCGGCGAGCGAACGCGAACGTCAAGGTGGCCGTCGCAGACCACGGCTTCGTCGTCTCGATGCCACTCAACCGGCGCGTCGACATCGTCGACGTCGTCGAGTCGATCGCGCCCGGCGAGGTGCGCCCGGACCTCCGGGCCGCGCTCGACGGCACGGAGCTGTTGAAGCGGTACTTCCGCATCGACGCGACGCGCGCGCTGATGATACTCAAGCGGTACAAGGGGTACGAGAAGTCCGCCGCCGAGCAGCAGGTGTCGAGCGAGATGCTGCTCTCGTTCGCGGAGGAGCTCGACGACTTCGCGGTGATAGAGGAGACGTACCGCGAGATCTTAGAGGACAGGCTCCACGTCGAGGGTATCGAGGAGGTGCTCGGCGCCGTCCAGTCGGGCGACGTGACGGTGACCGAGCACGAGGTCGCGTCGCCGTCGCCGAAGGCGTTCGGGCTGGCGACGCTGATGGCGAGCGACGTGGTACTCGCCGAAGACGAGTCGGCGGTCCTGCGGGAGTTCCACGAGCGCGTGCTGTCCGAGATCGGCGACGACGGAGACGACGTCGCCGTCGGCGGGGAGGACTAGACGACCAGCGTGTTCAGCGCGTCGGGGACGACGAGGACGTCGCTCCCCGACTCGACCGCGCCGGCGACCGTGTCGCGGGGGGACATCAGACACTCGTCGACGACCGCCGGATGCTCGCTGTCGGTGACAAACAGGTCGTGCTCTCGCAGGGCGCGGGCGACGACGAAGGCGCGCTGTGCGCCCGGCTCGTAGCCCGCGCGCATCTCGTCGTAGAGCGCGGCGGCGCTCTCGGCGTCACGCAGGCGGTCGTGGAACCGTCGCTCGCCGCGCCCCTCACCGGCACCCTCCGTCAGTCGGGCCGGGGCGACGACGCGCCCGCCGGCCCGGACAGGGTTGTGGTCGCCGAGGACGAGGTAGGTAAACGCCCGCGTCGTCTGGTAGAGGTTCGCGTCCTTCGGCGTCCCGACGCCGGCCAGCACCGCGTCGTACGACCCCTCCACCTCGACGGAGAGTGCCGCCCGCGCCGTCGCCGCGAGGTCACGCACCACGTCCCGAGGACGGCCCGCCGCGACCCCGAGCGTCCCCGACGGCGCCTTCGTGACGTTGACGCAGAATGCGGGGCCGGCGGCGTCGCCGGCGCGGTCCAGCGCGCCGCGGAACGGGTTGCCCTCGACCCGGCCGAGACGGACGCCGTCGCGCGCGAGCATCTCTGGGCCGTGTGTGTACCGGATCATCGGCTCGCCGCCGGCGCCGACGACGACGGTCTTCGCGCCGCCGGAGAAGCCCGCGTACTGGTGTGGCTCGACCATCCCGGTGGACAACACGACGTCTGCGCCGGCGACAGCGTCGTGCAACAGGACCGGCACACCGTCGACGGTCCCGACCTCGCGGGCGGCGTCGGGGTCGTGGTTCACCGCGAGCGGGGCGTGGTCACGCAGCCCCTCGCGTATCTCCGCGTCCGTCATCGGACGGTGGAGACCGAGGCCGAGGACGACCGTCAGGCGCTCCGGGTCGACCGGGCCGGGCAGCCGGTCGAAGAGGGCGTCGAGCAGAACCGCGTCCGGCGTCGCACGCGTCACGTCGGTGACGACGACGGCCACGGTGTCGTCGGGGGCGACGACGTCTGCGAGCGCCGGGCCGTGCGGGTCGTCGAGGGCGCGGTCGGCGGCGGCGCGGACGTCGACCGGGTCGCCGCCGGGCGGGACCGCGACGGTCACGTCGCAGTCCGGCAGGTCGACGGCGACCCGACCGTCGCCGAGCGGGAGGTGGGTGTCGGTCACGGGAGGCAGCCGCGGGCCCGACACCTGAGGCTGTCGGTCACCGCCGTGCCCAGTCGAGCAGCCGGCGGTAGAACGGCGCCGAGTCGAGAGCCGCCGTGTCGCCGACGAGGACGAGCGCGCGCTTCGCCCGCGTCAGGGCGACGTTCACGCGCCGGTGGTCGTCGAATATCGGGCCGTCGAGCGACCCCGTCGCGACGGTGGAGACGACGACCACCTCCTCGCTCGACCCCTGGAATCGGTCGACGGTGTCGACGGTGACGTCGACACGTTCGCCGATCTCGGCCACCTGCGCGCGGAACGGCGCGATCACGCCCACGTCGTCCGCGTCGACCCCCGCCGCGAGGAACGCCTCGACCACCTCGGCGACCCGGGCGGCCTCCGCGCGGTTGACGTTCCCGTCACGCTCGCCGTCCGGGTCGACGAAGGAGACCGGGTCACGAAGCGCCGGCGGGAGCACGTCGGGGTCGACGTCGGGCAGGTCACCCACCTGTCGGCGCGCGACCTCGGCGGTCGCGGGCCGGAGCGCGCCGTCGTAGAACTCGCGTGAGGAGAACGCCTGGATACGCTGGCCCATCCGGTACTGTCTGTCGAGGAGCACACTCGCCTCCGGATGCTCGTCGACCAGTCGCTCGAACAGCGACGTCCGGAGGTCGGTCTCGGACCTGACGACCGGAGGGAGCTGCTGGTGGTCGCCGACGAGGACGAACCGCTCGGCGCGGTTGAGCGCCGCGAGCGTCCCCGGTTCGGTCAGCTGTGACGCCTCGTCCACCACGGCGACGTCGAACGACTCCTCGGTCAGCGTCCGCGAGGTGCAACCAGAGGTCGTCGCCGCGACGACGGGTGCCTCGCGGAGCTCGGCTGCGCGCTCGTCCGGGTCGCCACGCGCGACCAAGCGGAGGTCTCGCATGTCCTCACGGACGCTCGTCTCGGCGCCGTACCGTACCGCGTTCTCGAACCCCTGGTCGCGGAGAGCCTCGAGTGCGTTGTCCACCGCGCGGTTCGTGAAGGCCGCGAGGAGAACCCGGTCGCCGCGTGCGACGAGCGCCCGGACCAGCCGCGCGATCGTGTACGTCTTGCCCGTCCCCGGCGGACCGTGGACGAGCGCGCAGTCCTCGGCGGCGACCGCACGTCGCACCGCCTCGTCCTGTGCGTCGTTGTTCTCGACGAACGTCTCCGAGACCTCGTCGAAGGCCGGGTCGCGCCGACCGAGGAGGAGGTCACGCCGCGGCTCGTCGCCCTTGAGCACGAAGTCGTGGAGCGCACGGAGCATCCGGTCGACGGAGATCTCCGAGGGGTAGACGTCGAGGCGACACAGGTCGAGCGGCTCGTCGGCTGTCACGACCACCTCGTCGCCGAGCCGCTCGACGCGAGCCATCTCCGACCGTCCGCCGACGGGGTCGCCCTCGCTCGCCAGCGCCACGTCGCCCTCGCGGAGCTTCGACACCGCGGTGCCGGGTCGGCGCGCGCGCAGCTCCCATCGCCCGTCCGGACGCCGGTCCGTCCCGGTCGGCTCCAGCCCGACCAGCGCGCGGTCGGCGTCGGCGCGTTCGGCGGCGCTCTGCTCCCAGAGCTTGCGGTACTCGGCGTGGGCGGCACGGCGTTCGGCCTCGACACGTCGGTAGAACCGCTCGAAGTAGTCCCGCTCTGCCCGCGGGAGCGGGTCGCCGACCGTCCCGGCCTTCGACTCCTGCCCGAGTCGACCGGCGACGACCATACACGAGTCGCGCTCGAAACAGTACTCGCACTTCGCGTCGGCCTCGTGGCCCGTCGGGACAGCCGTCGAGAACTCCGCCGCGGCGATCTCGTTGCGCGTCCGCACCGCGAACTCCTTCAGCCCCCGTCCGACCGAGAACTCCTTCGCGGGCGAGAGGTCACCCGACGCCTCGCCCCGGTCGAGCGTCGCGTTCTTCGTGTACAGCAGCGTGGCCGTGTCCGCGCCCTCGCCGTGTTCGTCGAGTACCAGGGCGTAACAGGCCGCCTGCATCTTGTCGTGGAACCGCGGCTCGCGCTTCGTGTTCTTGCCCGTCTTCAGCTCGACCGGCGCGCCCCGCCGCACCGCGTCCGCACGGCCCTTGAGCCCGAACGTCGGCGAGACGAGCGTCCGCTCGGATCGCCAGTCGTCCGTCTCGCCGAGCGCACCCTGTGCCAGCCAGGCCTCGACCGCGGCGGCGTTGCGCCACACCTCGTCGCGTGTCTCCGTGGCGTCCCGGCCGAGGAGACCGAGCTCGAGGCCCGCCTCGGCGACCCGGTCGTCGACGGACTCGTCCAGGTCGACGCCGCGCAACAGGTCGCCGAACACCTCGTGGACGAGTGTCCCCTTGACCACCGGATATTTCAGGGGAACGCCGGAGAGCTTGTTCAGGTAGTAGACCCGCGGGCACTGGACCCAGCCGCGCACGTCAGTCACGTCGACCAGAAACTCCGGTTCGAGCACGACGTAGGAGTCGCCCGTCGTCGCGTACCCCCCGTAGTCGTCGCGCTCCGCGTCCGTGACCAGCAGCTCCATCCCCGACTCGGCGTGGGCGGCGGTGTGGGTCCACTTGCCCCAGAGCGTCACCTCGACGGGGTCGCCCGCGCCGCGGTCCGGGCGCACGGCCACGTCGACGAGGTCGCTGCTCCCGTACTCCGTGTCGACCTCTCGGACGTCACCGACGGTCGTGATCGGTCCCCGGAGCTTCACGCCTGTCGGTGTGGAGCGGGTCGAATGACGCTTTCGGTGACCACGGCTGGAAGCCGACGGCTATTCCCGTCTCGGGTCCGTTGCCGGTCTATGCGTGTCAGGGACTGGGAAGACGTCCTGTCGGACGTGGTCGACGCGGACGCCGACCCCGACGGCTGGCGGGCGGTCGGAGGACGACGCACCGACGGTGTCGGCGAGGACCTCTACGTCGGCCACCCCTCTGCCGGCGTCTACCTCGTGAAGACGTACGCACGGAACCCGTACGAGGTAGAGGGCGTCGGCACACGCGTCGCGCGGAAGGTGGACGACGGCCTCGACCAACTCCTGCCGGGCGAGTCGACGCCGGGCCGGTTCGCGGTCCAGACGCCGCCGGAGGACGAAGCGGAGGCCGAGTCCGTGGCCCGGACCGTCCGCGAGACGGTGAAGGCTCACGCCGACGCACCGACGGAGCCCGAACACCTGTTCGAGGACCTGATGACCGCCGTCGACAGCCCGGCCTTCGGCCCGATGTCCTACGACCTCGCGGGGCGTCCGGACGACCTCGACCGGCTCTCTGACGAGTTCGCCGACGCAGAGGACCTCCTCTCTGCCGACCTCGACCAGATCGTCGAGGCAGACGGGGTCGACCGGGGGTTCCAGTAGCCGACTGACGTCCTGCGAGCAGCGAGTCCGACCCCCGCGGCACGGCCGGCACGTCCGTCGTCTTCTTGTCTGCCCGCGCCGTCGGATCGCCATGGAGACTGACACCGAGACGTTCGTTCGCGACTACTACGAGGCGCTCCGCCGGGGCGAGCCGCTCGACCCGTACTTCCACGAGCAGCCGGGCGTCGTCAAGATCGGGGTGTTCTCCCGGCTGGTCGGCGGCAACCGGGTCGCCGAGGCGCTCCGGGACCAGACCGCGCGGACAGCCGACTGGGTCGTCGAGAGCGCCGACCTGCGGACGTTCGACCGTGGCGACCACGCCCACTTCGTCGACGCCGTGCGGCTGGCGTGGACCGACACCCGGACCGACCGGCGCAACGACTTCGACACGCGCTGGACCGGGCTGGCCGAGAGCCACGACGGCGGTCCGCTGTTCGTCTCGATGCACGTGAGCGCGAGCGTGGCGGGCGAACGAGACGGGCGGGCCACGAGTCCGGGCGCGGGACGAGACGACCCGTCTGGGGCCGACGGCAGGGGCGGGTAGTGGTCGGTCCGAGCCACACCGACGAGGAGCGCCGGACCGCGACCGTTCGGCTGGGCGCCGGCTTCGTCGGTCTCGTCGCCGCCTCCGGCGGGCTCGTCGCGCTCACTGCGGGCGGGACGCTCGCCCAGCTGGGCGGCGGTGTCGCCGGCGGCGGCGCCGTCGGACTGGTACTGCTCCTCTTTCTCCGCAGCCTGTCCGGACAGTTCACCTGACGCGTGCGAGCCAGCGCTCCGGGTCGTCGAGCTCCTCGTCGGTCGGGAGCGTCTCCGGACTGTCCCACACCCGCGTCGCGGCGGCGACACCACGCGCGTCGGCCACGGCCTCGAAGAACGCCGCGCCACGCTCGTACTGTCGGCGCTTGACCCCGAGGCCGAGCGCACGCCGGAGGAGCCGGGTCACGGGGTTCCCGCCCCCGCGTCGTGCGTCGATTCGAGCGCGCAGGTCCGCGGTCTCGCCGTCGAACGCGCGGTCCATCAGGAGTTCGGCGTAGCCCTCCACCGCCGTCATCGTCGCGTCGAGTTCGGAGAACGCCGTGGTGTCGACACGGCCTGCCGACAGCGAGTCGACGCTCCGGTCGATACCGCGCTCGAGGTGGTCTGCGAGCCACGGCGCCGCCGCGAACTCGGCGGCGTGGGCGACCTCGTGGAAGGCGATCCAGCGCCGGAACCGCGCTCGCTCGACGCCCAGTTCGTCCGCGACCCGGACGAGGTTCGGGTGGACGACGTAGAGGGCGTGTGGCTCGTCGGAGAACAGCCGCGGGTCGTACTGTCCGAGGACGTGCCGGGCGAGAAACCCGACCCCGACGGCCATCGCGCCGGTGTTGAGAACGCGTGAGGGAGCCGCGAGCGCCGCCGATGGGCGCGCCTCCAGCGACCCGAGGACGCGCCGGAACGTCGCGACGTTCGCGTCGACCCAGTCGTGACGGTCGTGAATCTCGACCGCCCGTGGCAGGTCGAACGCCACGCCAGAGGCCGCCCGCACCGCGTCGCGGGCGTCACGGAAGTCGCTCGCGTAGCCCGTTCGCTCGGCGTCGTCGAGCGCGACCGCGCCGCGGTCGGTCGCCGCCGTCGCCGCCTCCGTAACGCCCGCCCAGTCGACGTGGCCAGCGGCGTCCGAGGCGCCGGTAACGGCCCGCACGCTCCTGTACAGGTTCACACGGGACGGTGGCGGCGACGCGTCTAAACGGTTCGGGCGCGCCGAGGGCGAAGTCGCCGTCTGCGTTACAGGTCGGCCTCGAACTCCTCGAGTGCGTACGAGGGGTCGCCGCCGCGGCGGTCGAGCGTCTCGTTCGCGAGGAGCCAGTAGACGACCGCGAGCGCGCGTCGACCCTTGTTGTTCGTCGGAACGACGAGGTCGACGTTCGACGTGGCGTTGTTCGAGTCACACATCGCGATGACCGGGATGCCGACGGTGATGGCCTCCGTGACGGCCTGCGAGTCGCCGATCGGGTCGGTCACGACGACGACGTCGGGTTCGATGTAGCCGTCGTAGTCCGGGTTCGTCAGCGTCCCGGGAATGAACCGTCCGGTGCGGGCGCGTGCGCCGACGGCGTCGGCGAACGTCTCTGCCGGGAACCGACCGTACTGGCGCGAGGAGGCAACCAGCACCTGTTCCGGGTCGTAGTTCGCGAGGAACGAGGCGGCGGTCCGGATGCGACTGTCCGTCTGGCTCACGTCGAGGACGTAGAGGCCGTCGTCGCGGACGCGGTGGATGAACCGCTCCATGTCCTGTGTCTTCTGCTGGGTCCCGATGTGGACGCCGGCGGAGAGGTAGTCCTCGACCGGGATGAGGAGGTCGGCCTCCTCGTCGGGCATCACGTCCTCGTCGAAGCGAGGACCGGCGTCCTCCTCGGTCGGTTCCGCTGTCGGTGCCTCGGTGTCGTCGTCCGCCGGGTCGGTCTCGACGGGGTCGTCTGCGTCGTTCTGGTTCTGACTCATGTGTTAGGCTGCGTCGTCCGCGATCCGGATCAGTTCGTTCAGCTTCGCCGTCCGCTCGCCGCCGACCGCGCCGGCCTTGATGAACGGCGCGTCGGTCGCGACCGCCAAGTGCGCGATCGTCGCGTCCTCCGTCTCGCCGGAGCGGTGGGAGATGACCGGCGTGAGGCCGCTCTCGACGGCCAGTTCCACCGCGTCGAGCGTGTCCGAGAGGGTGCCGATCTGGTTCGGCTTGACCAGGATCGAGTTGCCCGCCCCCGCGGCAACCCCGCGCTCGAGGCGGTCGACGTTCGTGACGAACAGGTCGTCACCACAGACGACCACACGGTCACCGACCCGGTCTGTCAGGGCGGCGAACTCGTCGAACGCCTCCTCGTCGAACGGGTCCTCGACGTACGCGAGGTCGTACTCGTCGACCAGCCGTGCGAGGTAGTCCACCTGCTCGGCGGGCGTCCGCTCGCCGTCGCTGTACCGGTAGACACCGGCGTCGGCGTCCCACAGCTCCGTCGCGGCGACGTCGAGTCCGAGCCGAATCTCGAACCCGTGGTCCGTGGCGACGTCGGCGACCGCCTCGCTCACGACCGCAAACGCCGTCTCGTCGTCCGTCCGGGGGGCCCACGCGCCCTCGTCGCCCTTTCCAGCGTGGATCGACCGCTCGCCGAGCAGCTCGCCGACCCGCGCGTGGACGGCGGCGTTTGCGAGGACCGCCTCGACGACGTTCGGCGCGCCGACGGGGACGGCGAGGAACTCCTGGATATCCGTCGCGTCGCGGGCGTGTTCGCCCCCGCCGACGACGTTTCCGAGCGGCACGGGAAACGAGTCCGACGAGGGGCCCCGGAACGCGCCGCCGAGGTGCTGGTAGAGCGGGATCCCGAGGGTGTCGGCGGCAGCCTTCGCGACCGCCATCGACGTCGCGACGGCGGCGTTCGCGCCGACGGCAGAGAGGTCGTCGGTGCCGTCGGCTGCCCGCAGGGCCGCGTCGACGGCGCGCTGGTCGCCGGCGTGGACCGTCCCCTCCAGCCGTGGAACCGCGTGCTCGCGGGCGGCGGCGACCGCCTCGCTCGCGGGGAGCTCGACCGCCTCGTGTGCGCCCGTCGACGCCCCGGCGGGCGCCGCGGCACGGCCGAAGCCGCCGTCCTCCGTCATGGCGTCGACCTCGACGGTCGTGGTCCCCCGCGAGTCGAGGATACGCCGGAGCTCGACGGCCCGGAGCAGACTCATCGACGCCCTCCGCCCTCACGCCGGACGGTGAACGGGAGCACGCCCGCGTCGTACTCCTCGGCGGCGACGAGAATGGGTTCGGACTGGTCCGTCTCGACGAGCACCGGCGCACCGTACGACACCTGGAGTGCGCGGGCGCCGAGGATACGCGCCTTCTCGTACCGGTTGTACCGCAGGCCGTCGCCGCTCTGTCGTCCGCTCATTGATACGGTGCCACCACGTCGACGAGGTCCCGGTGAGAGACGAGCATTCGGCGACAGCAGTGTCGCTCGACGCCGAGGTCGTCTAACACCTCGCTCGGGTCCTCGTCGCCCTCCCGGGCACGCTCGCGGAACTCCTGCCAGTGTCGGCTGACCACGCTGCCACAGGTGAAACACCGCACGGGTACCATCATGGCTAGCGGTAGGACTTCTGGTAGCGTGCCCGGGCGCCCGGACCGCCCCACTTCTTCGGCTCGGCCTGCCGGACGTCGTTGACCAGCAGCGACCGGTCGAACTCCATGTAGGCGTCCCGCAGTTCCGCGTCGTTCGTGTGTTCGACGAGCCCGCGCGCGATTGCGGTGCGGACGGCGTCGGCCTGTCCGCTGAAGCCGCCGCCCTCGACGGTGACGTCGATGTCGACCTCCTCACGGAGGTCGTCGCCGACGACCCGGAACGGCTCTAGCATCTTCAGCCGGGCCAGTTCCGGGTCGACCAGTTCGACCGGCTGGGCGTTGATCCGCACCCGGCCGGCGCCGTCGGACACCGTCGCCCGCGCGACAGCCGTCTTCTTCTTTCCGCTCGTGTTCGTTACCATGTGACGTTTGCTCCGAGTTGCGCCGACACCTCGCCGAGCGAGGTGAAGTTGATGTTCGACAGACGATCCAGCGACGTACCCTCGACGACCTCCCCCTCACCGTCGAAGGGGTCGCCGACGTAGACGCGGACGTTCTCGAACGCCTCGCGCCCGCGGTCGGTCTTGTACGGGACCATGCCCCGAACCGCCCGCTTCATGATACCGTCCGGCCGCTTCGGGTAGTACGGCCCGGAGTCGGAGCCGACCTCGGCGCGCTTGCGGTAGACCGACATCGTCGACTCCTCGTTGCCCGTGATCACGGCGCGCTCGGCGTTGACCACGGCGACGCGGTCGCCGTCTATCGCGCGCGTCGCGACTTCGCTCGCGACCCGCCCGAGGATACAGTCCCGGGCGTCGACCACGACGTCGGCGTCGAACTCCGCGGCGTTCATCGGACCACCCGCACGCCCGACCCGTCGGGGTTCTGTTCGACCAACTGTTCCAGCGCCACGGCGGCGCCGACCTCCTCGATCTTCGTCTCTGCGGTCGAGGAGAAGTCCACGGCGGCGACGGTGACGTCCGTCCGCAGGACGCCCGAGCCCAGCACCTTGCCGGGCACGACGACCGTCTCCTCGGGCCGGGCGTACCGCTCGATCCGGCCGAGGTTCACCTCCGCGTGGGTTCGCCGCGGCTTCTCGAGCCGGTCGGCGACGTCCTGCCAGACGCCGGCGCCGGACTCGCGGCCCGCCGACTTCAGGTCGGCGACCAGCCGCTCCAGTTTCGGATTTGTCTTGCTCATGATATGTCGTGTGTGTCGTAGAAGACTGGCCGCCGGGAGTGCAGGGAGCAGGATTCGAACCTGCGGACCCCTATGGGACAGCGCCCTGAACGCTGCGCCGTTGACCTGACTTGGCTATCCCTGCGCTCGCTCGCGGCCCTCCGTATCCTGCGCCCCCACAAACCGGTTTCGATCCCGCACGGCGATCGCACAGCGTCGGCGCTGGCGCTCGCCGCGGGGCAACCCGGTCTGGAGTGGGGGCGCGTGGACATCAGACGGCGACGGCGTCTCGTAGTTCGACCGCGCGCGAGCCGACCGACTCGGCGGCGCGCAGGACCAGTTCGTCGACCGAAAAGGAGCCGTCGGACTCGACGTGGAACGCGAAGGCGCCGGGAACGTCCTCGACCCGAACCTCGGCGTCGGGGTAGCGCTCGCGCAGGTCGTTGCCGAACGCGTCGGCCAGCACCAAGTCGCCGTCCGTCGCGTCGACGGCGGCGGCAGCCGCGGCACCCTCTTCGATCACGCCGCGGACGATCTGCGGCCCGTCGTCGCCGAACTCGTCGCGGTCGCCGACGACCTCGGTGCGCTGGAGGTGGCGGTAGCCGACCGCGACGCCGCCCTGCTGTTTCGCGTGGCGCTTGCCCGGCTCGAGCACCGCCTCGGCCTCCAGCTCGAGCCGCTGGTTCTCCTTTAGCTCGATGATGGGGACGTCGTCGTCCGCGGGCCGGACCAGCTCGTCGCTGGTCTGAATGTCGCCCGAGGTCGCGATTCCCGGCCCCTCGACGTCGAGCGCGAGCGTCACGGTGTCGCCGGACTCGAAGTCGTCGAGCGGCGTCGTCAGCGGGATCAGCCCCAGCCGCAGGCCGATCATCTCGTCGAACATCACCGACGAGTTCTCGACGACCTGCAGGTGGTCGATCGAGAACGTCGGCACGTCGGCTATCATCGCCCGACGGATACCGTTTGCGAACGCGGGGGTGAGCCCGCGGACGACGAAGCGCGCCGAGCGCTCCGACCGGTCGACGAACTCGACCTCGAACTCGTCTCCGACGCTCATAGTCTCCGGTTTTTCGGGGCGCGGGTGCCGTCGTGTGGGATCGGAGTGACGTCCTCGATCCGGCCGATCTCCAGCCCGGCGCGAGCGAGCGCGCGAATCGCGGCCTGCGCGCCCGGCCCGGGCGACTTGTTCAGGTTTCCGCCCGGTCCCCGGACGCGAACGTGGACACCCTCGACCCCTGCGGCCTGGACCTCCTCGGCGATGACCTCGGCCATCTGCATCGCGGCGTACGGCGAGGCCTCGTCGCGGTTCTGCTTCACGACCGTCCCGCCGCTCGACTTCGCGATCGTCTCCGCGCCGGTCTGGTCGGTGACCGTCATCAGCGTGTTGTTGAACGAGGCGTGGATGTGGGCGATCCCCCACTTCCCGCTCGGCCCCTCTCCGCCGCTCATACCGACACCTCCGCGTCGTCGCACACGGAGCGTGAGACAGCCGCGCTCACTCCTGTCCCTCCGCGCGCTCGGGGTGGAGGTCGTCGGCGAGCGGACTCGTCGCGTCGAACGAGACGGTGTCTTCCTCCGCAACCGCGACCGTGCGACCGGGGCGGTCGACACGCGCACCGTCGACGGTGACGTGTCCGTGGACGACGAACTGGCGGGCCTGCTCCGGCGTGCTCGCCAGCCCCTCCCGGTAGACGACCGTCTGGAGGCGGCGCTCCAGCAGGTCCGTCACCGACAGCGACAGCACGTCGCTGATGTCGTCCTGCTCGCTCAACACGCCCAGCCGGCGGAGGCGCGCGAGGAAGTCCGCACCGCGCGCGTTTGCCGTGTCGACGTCGCCCTGTGCCTCGCCGAGCAGTCGGCGGGCCTCGCGGCGGAACCGGCGGAGCTCGGACTGTGTGCGCCACAGCTCCTGTTTGTTCGTCAGGCCGTACGTCGAGCGGAGGTTCCCCTCGTCGGCGATACGCTCGCCCTGGTACGGATGGTTCGGCGTCTCGTAGCGCTTGGTGTTCTGGCCGGTGCTCATCTACTCGTCCTCACCCTCGGCGTCCTCCTCCATGTCCTCGCGGATCTGTTCGACGTTGACACCGATGGTCCCCTCCGTCCGCCCCGTCGACTTCGTGCGCTGTCCGCGGACCTTCTGTCCGCGCTTGTGACGGACCCCCTTGTAGGAGTCGATCATCTTCATCCGGTTGATGTCCTGTCGGCGCGTCTCCGGGAGGTCCGACCCGGTCTCGTGGGTCGTCTCGCCGGTGAAGAAGTCGCTGCGCCGGTTGGCCATCCAGTCCGGAAGGTGGTCGCCGAGGCTCTCGACGGCCTCGACGACCCGGTCGATCTCGTCGTCGTCGAGACGGCCGAACGTCGCCGTCCGGTCCACCTCTGCGCTCTCGGCGACGATGCGCGCCGTTCGCTTTCCGATACCTTTCATCTCGGCCAGACTCCGCTCGACGCTCTTCGTCCCGTCGAGGTCGGTCTGGCCGATCCGGACGAAGTAGCGGAGGTCCTCGTCGTCCTCCGCCGTGTCCGGGTCGACGTCGTTCGGTGGGTCTGCACTCATGACTTGGGTGACTGCGTGCGTAGGCGTTGCGGCGGGGATTCGAACCCCGGAGGCAGTGATGCCACAGAGTTAGCAACCCTGCGCCTTGGGCCACTTGGCTACCGCAACCCGCGGTGATCGTCGCCCTCTCGGACTCGGGGGTCGGCCCCCCTACATGGTTCGCGTTCCGTACGTCTCGGTTTCGACACTTAAGGCTCACGAACCGACGGGCGGCGTGCGACCGGGTCCCACGGCCTCAGAGTCCGAGTATCGACCGTGTCTCCGCCGTCGTCGCCACCGGTCGGCCGAGCTGCTCCGCGATCTCGGCGGTCCGCTCGACGAGCTGGGCGTTCGACGCCGCCGGCTCGCCCCGCCGGTAGTAGCAGTTGTCCTCCAGCCCGACCCGGGCGTGCCCGCCGACGAGCAGCGAGGTGGTCGTCACCGGAAGCTGGTGTGGCCCGAAGCCGATGACGTTCACCTCGGCGCGGTCGGGCACGTCGTCGAGGTGCGCGAGCAGCCGCCGCGGCGACGGCGGTGAGGTCGTGCCGCCGCCGAAGATGAGGTTGAGGTACGGCGGGTCGGTGGTGTCCGCTCGGTCCAGAAAGGCGAGCGTCTCGTTCAGGTGGCCGTCGTTGAACACCTCCAGTTCGGGCGTGATCCCGCGCTCGCGCATCTCGTCGTGGAGCCGGTCGACGAACGCGCGGGTGTTCTCGCTCGTCAGGTGGTCGTAGCGGTTGAGCGGCCCCATATCGAGGCTGGCCATCTCCGGCGGCGGGTCGGTGCGGAGCGGCTCGATCCGGCGGTCCTCCGGCGCCGCGGTGCCACCGGTCGAGTGCTGGAGGATCACGTCGTCTGTCGCCTCGCGGACCGCGTCCGCCACCTGCTGGAACCGGTCCGTCGAGAACGCCCGCTCGCCGTTCTCTCGTCGGGCGTGGAGGTGAACGACGCTCGCGCCGGCCCGCTCGCAGGCCGCGGCGGCCTCGCCGATCTCGGCGGGCGTCTCGGGGAGGTTCGGGTTGGCCTCCTTTCCGTGGACGCCGCCGGTCAGCGCCGCAGTGACGACCGCCGGCCCGCCGTCGTGGTAGCTCGCGTTCACCGGTCCGCCGCCTCCCGGTAGATCTCACAGTCCTCGCTCGGGGCCAGTCCGTACCGGCCCGTACAGATGTCCGCGCGCATCGGCTGGACGAACTCGTCGGCGACCGCGCAGTACGCCCGAGCCGTCTCGAACGTCTGTTCGCCGGCTGTCTCGCGGTACTCGAGGTGTGGGCACTCGGCCATACCGTCCGGTCGGAGCGGAGGGTGTTAACCGTGGGCGTCGGCGCGGGCCGTCAGTTCCCGCCGTCGGTCCGCGCCGGCTGTTCGTCGCCGCCCGCGCCGCCAGCCGCCGGAACGCCGAGGTAGTCGTCGTTTATCTCCCAGCCGCCCGACCCGTCGCGCACCATGTACTCGCCGTAGTACGGCACGCGCTCGGCGACGACCTCGCGGAACGCCGCCTCGACCTCTGTCCGGGTCATCTCGCCCATCGGTCGGAGGTCGTCGTTTCGGTTGAGACAGCCCTTCAGCTTCCCGTCGTGGGTGACCCGCACCCGGCCACAGTTCGCGCAGAAGTCCGGGTTCTCGACCGGGTCGACGATCTCGACCATCCCACCTTCCTCGCTCTCGCCGCCCATGAAGTAGCGCCGCCGGTCGTGCATGTCACGCCGTTCGACCCGTTCTGCCTCGTCTTCGAGCCAGTCGTGGACCCGTTCGATGTCGACGTTCCACTCCGGCCGACCGGTCAGCTCCGGCATGTACTCGATCAGCTGGAGGCGCAGACCGTCGGTCTCGGCGACGTGGTCCACCATCTCCGCGACGTAGCCTTTCGTGTGCTCGAACACGACCATGTTCAGTTTCACCGGCGCGAGACCGGCGTCGACGGCGGCGTGGACGCCTTTTATCACCTCGTCGTAGGCGCCGGACTGCGTGACGGCGGCGAACGCCTCGGGGTCCAAGGCGTCCTGCGAGACGTTCACCCTGGAGAGGCCGGCGTCGACGAGCGCCTCGGCCCGACCGGGCAGGAAGGTTCCGTTCGTCGTCATCGACGCGTCCATGCCGTCCGGGACGCGACGGATGATCTCCTCTAGGTCGTCCCGGAGCATCGGCTCGCCCCCGGTGAACTTCACCTTCTCGACGCCGAACTTGTCGACCACCTCGAGAAACCGGACCACGTCGTCGGCGGTCATCTCCTCGTCCTGTGGCTCCATCGGCCCGCGCGTGTCGCCGAGCCCCTCGTTGTGACAGTAGACACAGTCGAAGTTACACCGGTCGGTGAGCGATACTCTGACACCCGTGACCGCCCGACCGTAGTCGTCTTCGAGAGGCACGCCCGGACTCTCCCGCTCGGGGGCTATAAGCGGGCGGGGCGATTCGCCCGGAGCGAAACTGCGAGTGGTTTCGTCTGCCGGATATCGACCCGTTCGACGGTTGCGTCCGGTCGACACGCATATCAGCCGGACCGCCCCAGGTGCGGTATGGACGAGGCGGCGGTTCGCGAGCGGCTCCGGGCGGTCGAGGACCCCGACCTGGGCGGGGATATCGTCTCGCTGGGACTGGTGAACGCACTCGACGTGGGCGACGGGCGCATCCGCGCGTCGCTCGCGCTCGGGGCGCCGTACTCCCCGACGGAGAGCCGCATCGCCGCACGGGTGCGTGAGGTCCTGGCCGACGACGACCGGGACGTCGAACTGACGGCACGGGTCGACGACACCGAACCCGTCGAGGACGAGGAGCTGGTGCTGCCGGGCGTAAAGAACATTGTCGCCGTCGCGTCGGGCAAAGGTGGCGTCGGCAAGTCGACGGTGGCCGTCAACGTCGCCGCCGGGCTGTCGAAGCTCGGGGCGCGGGTGGGACTGTTCGACGCCGACGTGTACGGACCGAACGTGCCCCGGATGGTCGACGCGGACCAGGCGCCGCGAGCGACGGAGGACGACCGCATCGTGCCGCCGGAGAAGTACGGGATGAAGCTGATGAGCATGGCCTTCCTCGTCGGCGAGGACGACCCCGTCATCTGGCGCGGCCCGATGGTCCACAAGGTGTTGACACAGCTCGTCGAGGACGTCGAGTGGGGCCAGCTCGACTACATGGTACTCGACCTGCCGCCGGGGACGGGCGACACCCAGCTGACCATCCTCCAGACGCTCCCGCTCGCGGGCGCGGTCGTCGTCACCACGCCACAGGAGGTGGCCGTCGACGACGCGCGGAAGGGGCTGCGGATGTTCGACCGGCACGACACCACCGTCTTGGGCGTCGTCGAGAACATGGCCGGCTTCCGCTGTCCCGACTGCGGCGCCGCCCACGACCTGTTCGGCCGGGGCGGCGGCGCGGCGTTCGCACGGACGAACGACCTCGCGCTCCTCGGGTCGGTGCCGCTCGACCCGGCGGTCCGGGCCGGCGGCGACGAGGGAGCGCCCGCCGTCCTCGGCGAGAGCGACACCGCCGACGCGCTCCGCGTGGCGACGGAGAACGTCGCCGACGCAGTCGGGCTTGTCCGGCGCCGCGACGTCGCCGAGCGCCGAGGGGGCGACCCGGCTGCGGGGCCACTCTCGGGCGGGGTCGGAGCCGAGTCGCAGCCGGTGTCCGGAGACGATACGGGGGCGGAGCCCCCGGCCACGCCCCCCGCAGAGGGCGACAACGACTAACACGCCCGGCCCCTCTCCCGACTGTGCCCTCTCAGGAGCGACTCTCGAACCCGTACGGGATGGACGAGGATTGTACGAACTGCGCCCGCGCGGAGACGCGCGAACGGGTCGTCCACGGCTACGGCGACGCGGAGGCGGAGTTTCTCGTCGTCGGCGAGACCCCGACGGCAGGTGCGCAGTCGACGGGCGTCCCGTTTACCGGCGACGACGCGGGCGAACGGCTCCAGCGCGCGCTCGGCGAACTCGGTCTCTCGCGCTCTCCGGCCGGCGACCCCGAACCGGACCTCCAGAACGTCTTTCTCACCTACCTGACGCGGTGTCACGGCGCCGGAGCGCCGACAGACGACCACCTGCGAGCCTGCGAGCCGTTCTTCAACGCCGAGGTCCGGACGATCAACCCCGAGATCATCGTTCCGGTCGGCGAGCGGACGCTCCGGACGCTGGCGCCGGAGTTCACCACCCAGTCGGCGGCGGCGTTCGACATCGACGAGTGTCACGCGACCGCGGTCCGCGGACGCGGGTTCGAACTCGTGCCGGTGCGGGCGCTCGGGGCACAGAGCGACGCGGAGACGGCGGCGTTCGTCGAGCGGATGTCCGACCTGATGGCCGGCGACTACCGACAGACGAAGGGGCGGCGGTCGCGGTAGGCGGCGCCCGTCTCGCCCGGGACCGAATGCCTGAAGCGACACGCGACCACACCTCCGCCGTGCCAACCCTGGTCGTTCCGGCCGACCCGCCCCGACCCGGCCACGTACTCCCCGGTCTCGCGCGGGCCGCGCCGCTCACCGAGGCCGAGGCCGCGACCCTGTACGAGGCCTGTCTGCGCGACGCCGTCGCCGCCGCCGACGCCGCGGGCGGCGACCTGATCGTCACGTACCCCTCTGCGGAGCGTGTGCCGCCGGCAGACGACGGGACGAGTCCGGAGGCCGCGGTACGGGCCGCGGTCACGCCGGCGCTGTCGGATCCCTCCACGGTCCGGTTCGAGGTTCAGGTGGGGTCGACGCCGAGCGCCCGACTGGGCAACGTCGTCGGTCACCTCCTGCGCGAGACGGACGCGGCGAGCGTGGGCTACCTCCAACCGACCGCCTACGACACGCCGCGGACGGTAATCGACGGCGCGGCGATGAAGTCGCGGTCCGCGGAACTGGTCCTCGGACCCGCCCCCGACGGTCGGATCCACTACGCCGCGTTCGCGACGGCGGCGCTCGACTTCGAAGACAGCCTCGTCGCCCCGGCGCTCGACGCGCTGGCAGCCCGCGCCGCCGCCGCCGACGCCGCGACACAGTTCGTGGAGTCACGGCCGCGTCTCGACGGCCCAGCCGACCTGCCGACACTGCTCGCGTCCGTCTCGGCACGGCGCCGCGCCGACCGGTCGGTGCCAGAACACGTCGCGAGCGCCGTCGACGACCTCGGTCTGTCGCTCGAGTCCGCGGGCGACGACGTCGAGATGGTGCGGTCGTGACGGCGTCGCGCCGTGGTGTGGCGTCTGCGGCGCGTCAGACACGGAGGAACAGTCTTAGTGCTACGGGCTGTACGAGCCGGCGATGAGTGCGAGTGCGGACACGGCACCAGACAACGTCCTCTTCGAGTTGTACGGCAGATACGTCGGGGAGCCCGACGCCGAGGCCGACGTCTACCTCGGGTTCGCGCTCTTTTTTAGCGGTATCGCGCTCGGCGCGGTCGGCGTGCTCGTGTTCCTGCTGAGCGCCGCCGTCGGCGGCCCGGCCGACCCGGCGTTCGGGCTGCGACAGGTCGCCGTCGTCGCCAGCGCGGCTGGACTGCCGACGTTTCTGATCGGCATCGTCGTGCTCCTCCCAGGCGACCGTCGGACGACGTACGCCGCTGCCGCGGGCATCGTGGTCTGTCTGGCCGCCGTCGCGCTGTTCGTCGCGGTCTACCCGATGCACTGGAACGTCGAGCAGACGCCGGACTACAGCGCACAGGGGATCGCGGTGTACGCCGCCGGACTCGTCGCGGTGGTCGGCGCGACGGGGGCGGCGCTGGTCGGCCACCAGGTCCAGCGCGTCGGGGGTGGAGCCGCGCCGACCGGAGAGACAGACGACGAGACCGACGCCGAGCCGACGATCAGCGACGAGCGCGTGCGCCGGGACATCGACGAGGCGACCGGCGACGCCGACCTCTCGTGGGGCGGCGTCGAGCGACGAGAGACCCGTCGGCTGGAGCTGAACACCGACACGCCGGACGACGTCCAGACGAACGTCGACCGGGTGAGCGCCGAGACCGCCACCACCGCGGGCGACGACGTCGACGAGGCGGTCTCCGGGCTGCGACAGCTGCAGGGCCGCGAGGAGGCGGTCGACAGCGGGAGCGACGTCGACGAGCAGACGGCGGCGCTGACCGAGCTCAGACGACAGCAGGAGGCCGAAGAGCTCGCGTCGGCGTCGGGGACGGACGACGACACGCTGCTCGGCCGCGTTCGGCGGCTGCTGGGCCGCTGAGCCGCCGGCCGTCTGACACCTGACTGACGGCGGGGAGAACGCTTATCCACTCGGCAGAGAACCGTCGAATATGGCAAAGGGACTGGACGTGGGAACGATGAATATCATCTCCGCACAGCAGGACGGCTCCGAAACCGTCTTTGTAC
>CAZEJR010000004.1:0-122293 GCA_964512675.1 uncultured Haloferacaceae archaeon
CCGTCTCGACGCTCACCGGCATCGTCCTCAGCGTCCCGATCGCGTTCATGGCCGCCGAGAACCTCTCGCCGAAGCCGCTGTACGCCCTCAACAGGGGGTTCATCTCGGTCTCCCGGGCGTTCAACGCCATCATCATCGGCATCATCGCGGTCAAGGCGATCGGGTTCGGCCCGCTCGCGGGCGTCCTCACGATCACGTTCAAGACCGTCGGCTTCTTCTCGAAGCTGCTCGCCGAGGACCTGGAGGACATCGACATGGGCTCGGTCGACGCGGTGCGGGCGTCCGGGGCCTCGCCGGTCCAGATCCTGCTGTACGGGGTGGTCCCGCAGATCGTCCCGCGCTTCGCCGGCCTCTCGGTCTACCGGTGGGACATCAACATCCGCACCTCGACTATCATCGGCATCGTCGGCGCGGGCGGGATCGGGTCGGTTCTCCTGACCGCGTTCAACCGCTACGACTACGGGTACGTCACGGCCATCCTGCTCGCGATCATCGCCGTCGTCCTCGTCGCGGAGGGCGTGAGCGCGGTCGTCCGGCGGAGGTACACCTGATGACAGCCGAACGGCGAGAGTGGGAGCGGTTCGACCGGCGACGACGGATCGGTCGGTTCCTCCTCACGCTTGTCGCTGCCGTCACCGTGGTCGGGTCGTGGCGGTTCATGGACACCGGGATCGTCAGGCCGGAGACGATCCCGCGGGAGGTCGGCGACCTCCTCACCCGGATGTACCCGCCGGACGTGGCGTACACGACCCGGGTCGTCGACCCGCTGATCGAGACGATCCAGATCGCCGCGCTCGGCACTCTCGGGGCGCTTGTGCTCGCGGTTCCGGTGGCGCTGCTCGCCGCCGAGAACACCACGCCGAACGCCGCGACCTTCTGGCTCGGGAAGGTCGTCGTGACCGTGAGCCGATCGGTCAACACGATCGTCTGGGCGCTGTTTTTCGTCGTGCTGTTCGGCTCGGGGCCACTCGCCGGCGCCGTCGCGATCGCGTTCCGCTCGGTCGGCTTCCTCGGGAAGCTCCTCGGCGAGGAGATCGAGGAGATCGACTTCGGCCAGGTGGAGGCGGTCCGGGCAGCCGGCGCGTCCTCGGCGCAGGTGTTGCTCTACGGGATCCTCCCGCAGGTGAAACCTGCCCTGGTCGGTCTCACGATCTACCGGTGGGACATCAACATCCGCGACTCGACGGTGCTCGGGTTCGTCGGGGCGGGTGGCATCGGCGTCCAGCTGTTCCGCGCGGTAGACGCCTTCGCGTGGCAGTCGGTCGCGACGGTGCTGATCGTCATCCTCGGTGTGGTCGTCGCGACAGAGAGTCTCTCGGCGTACACCCGAGGGCTGGTGCGATGAGCCCGGACACCCGGCTGCCGGAGCGGGCGTCGGACGACGCCGCCGACAGGGACCGGCCGGCGCTGCTGTTCGACATGGACGGGGTGGTGCTGACGGGCCGCGAGAGCGACCCGGTCGTCCACGAGCGGGCGCTCGACGACGCGCTCACCGACTACGGGCTGACGGCCTCGGAGCGGGAGCGGACGGCGCTGTCCGGCTACGAGTACACCGAGGCGTTCGCCGACGCCTGTCGCGCGCTCGGGGTCGCCCCGGAGCCGTTCTACACCGTCCGCGAGGTCCACAGCGCCCGTCGGATCGCCGCCCGTATCGAGGCGGGCGTCCGCGGGATTGCGTCGGACGCCGACGCGCTGACGACGCTGGCCGACGACTACGAGCTCGCGCTGGTCAGCAACAACTACCACCGGGCCGTCGAGACCGTCGTCGACCACCACGGGCTCGACGTCTTCGCCGTCGCCCGGGGCCGCGAACCCGGCGTCACGGGGTTCCGCCGGCGCAAGCCGGACCGTACTACCTGCGCGAGACGCTCGACCGGCTCGACGCCGACGCGGGGCTGTACGTCGGCGACCGCGAGACGGACCTGCTCGCTGCGGAGCGAGCGAGTCTCACGGGCGTGTTCCTCCGCCGCGAGCACAACGCCGGGGTCAGCCCGGAGCCCGAGCCGACAGCCGTGGTCGACTCGCTGGCCGAGGTCGAGACCCTGCTCGACGCGTGACACGCGGGCAGACCGCGGACCTTCCCGCACGACCGCCACGAGCGCCGGTCGGACCGGGCGCTCCGGAGCCGACGCCCTCACCGAACCGCGTCGGCGGCGGCGACGAGCCGCTCGACCCGGTCGACCGAGACGGGTGCGTCCGTCTCGCCGCCCCGCTTCAGCGCCGACCCGACAACGACGCCGTCTGCGACCCCGAGGCAGTCGCCGACCGTCTCGCTCGTGACGCCGCTCCCGACGAACACCGGTGTCGCGAGTCCGAGCGCGTCCCGGCGCTCGACGGCGCGTTCGACCCGGTCGAGCGGTGCCGCTCGGCCGGTCCGTGCGCCGGTGACGACGACGCCGTCGGCCAGTCCGCGCTCCGCCGACTCGGCGACCGACTCCGCCGTCCAGTCGCCGGCGGCGAGCGGCGCCGAGTGTTTCACGTCGACGTCGGCCAGGATCGCGACGTCTGCGTCGACCCGTTCGCGCAGGCGCACCGTCTCGTGGGCACGGCCCTCCAGCACGCCCTGGTCGGCGACCCGCGCCCCGACGTGGACGTTCACCCGGACGAACGACGCACCCGCGGCGGCGGCGACGGCGACGGCTGCGGGCCCGTCGTTGCGGAGGACGTTCACCCCGACGGGGACGTCGACGACGTCGCCGACGGCGCCCGCGAGCGCCGTCAGGTCGGCGACGACTGTCTTCGGGACGTCGTCGGGATAGAACGGCGCGTCGCCGAAGTTCTCGACCATCACGGCGTCGACACCCCCCGCGGCAAGCCGCTCGGCGTCGCGGCGAGCCGCGGCGCCGAGCGCCTCGCGCCCGCCTCCGGGGTCGTACCGCGGCGCCTCCGGGAGCGGCGGCAGGTGGACCATCCCGACGACCGGGTCGGCGCAGCCGAACGCGTCGTGTTCGCACACGTCCGCCCGTCGCGCCGCCGGCTAATGTGCTCCAGGGTCGCGCTCGCAGGCGCACGGGTTTTCTCACCGAGGGCACAATAGCCCGTGTGTTCGACGTCCGCGCTCGCGGCGTCCCCGCTTTCGGCCCGGCGCGGGAGACGCCACGGACTCCCGGAGGCACCGCACCGACCGGCACGACGACCGTCCGACCGGACCGACACGGATGACGGAGCACACGACTCGGTCGGCTGTCGAGTCTCGTGGTCCCGCGGCGGCGGGCACTCTCGCGCTCGTGGTCGGTCTCGGCCACGTCTTCTTTCCCGGACTGGGCCTGCCGACGTTCGCCGCGCGGCTGTTCGCGGATCCGGCGCTTCTCGTCGCCGACCCGCGACCCGCCCTGTTCGTCTGCTCCGGGTTCGCGCTCGTCGTCGGTGTCGCGTTGGGCCGGGGCGCGCCGGACCGACGCCCGTACTACCTCGGCGGTGTCGTCCTCTCTCTGGGCTACGTTCTCGGCTATCTCGGCTGGCACCTGTCCGGCCACGGCGGCTTCCTTCCGGGGCGAGAGCCGCTCTACCACGGACTCTCGCCCGTCGAGAACGTGGTCTCGCACCTCACCTCGGAGCCGCTTGCCGTCGCGCTGCTGGCCCTCGAACTCGCGCTCGCGGCACTCTCCGCCCGGCTGCTACGGTGAGGCTGCGGCCCCGACTCACCCTCTCCGCGTCTCAGGACGGGAACCGTCCGTCCGCCGCGAGCGCCGCCGGTCCACGGCGCCTGTGTTCGGTCTCGGCACACCACGCCGCGACACGCTCGACCGCCTCGCGGGGCAGCTCCAGCTGCTCTGCGACCGCTGCCGGGCGCAGGTCCCGGTCGACCAGCGCGTGAAGCACCCGGTCACGGTCCGCCTCGTCGAGCGCCGCCTCCTCGCGGACCGGCGTCGCGGCCATCCGGTCGGGCTCTGCGACGGCCGTCTGGGTCGGCTCCGGCAGGTCGAGAACCTCCCCGAGCGCCCGCACCTCCGTTCGGTAGAGCCCGCCGAGCGGGAGGCAGTCGACGCCCGTGTCGCCGTGTTTCACCACCCGTCCCGTGTAGAGGTCCGTCCGGTTCGCGGCGCCGAGAACGACGCCGTTCGTCGCGCTGGCGACGTAGTAGGCACACGCCGTCCGGAGGCGCGAGAGCGCCGCGCCGGTCGCGACGAGGTCGTCGCCCGGCCCCGGCGCGGGCTCGACGACGCGCTGGAACGCCGCGAGCAGCGGGTGGAGGTGGAGCCGTGCGTGGGGGACGCCCAGCACGTCCGCGACGAGTTCGGCCTCTCGTGCCGCCGCAGCGTGGTCGAGATACGCCGGCATCACCAGTCCCGTCACCCGGTCCGCGCCGAGTCCGTCCACCGCGAGCGTCGCCGTCGCGGTCGACCCGAGTCCACCGTCCAGCGCGACGACAGCCCGCTCTGCGCCGGCGTCGGCGACGATATCCTCGATCGACCCGCGGAGCGACGACGCGACCCGCGTCAGCGTCTCGCGGTCGGTCGTCAGCCCCGACGCCGCTGCCGTCGGGAGTGTCTCTCGCACGGCGTCAGCTCCCCACACCGCTCGACGTCTCGGCGTGCCGGTTCTCTGTGTTATCTACAATATCTCCGATCACACTTGCACACATGTCGTGTATCGGGGAATAAACGCCTTCTGACTGCGGCGAAACGACTGTGAACGTCTACTACTCGCCGCCAGCCGGGCGCCGCGGGCGGCCCCACTCAGCAGGCGCAGTAGTACTCCGTCTCGCCGAACTCGGTCCGGAGCAGCCGGTAGCTCGGTCCCGGGTCGGCCGGCGAGTAGACGCCGGTCGTCAGTGTCGGGTCGTCGTCGACGGTGCCGGTCACGATGGCGGTCCACTGCGTCTCGGTCAACTGGTCCGGCGAGCCGTCGGTCAGCCGCGCGAGGTAGTCACGGAGGTAGACCCACGTCGCGTCCGTCGTCGGCGCCGGCTCGTACGACGCGCCGACGGCGTCGGCGTAGGCGGCGTACGGCAGGTCGACCCCGGCGGCCACCGGGAGTCCGATCCACTTCCACGGGCGCGTGTTCACGTCGAGGAGGACGTACTCGTCCCGGTCGACGTCGTAGACGAACTCGGCCTCGCTGACCCCGTGGTAGCCGGTCGTCTCGAGCACCTCGCGGGCGCGGTCGGCCACCGTCGGTGTTTCGACGCGCTCGACGAGACACGACGTGCCGTACGTCGCGGGATACCGCGTCGGGGTGCCGACGACGCCGACCGTCTCGCCGTCTGGCCCGACGTAGGAGCCGTACGACCGGTCTGCGCCGCCCCGGATCGACACCCGCTCCTGTGCCATGACACGGACGTCCTCGCGTCGGGCCGTCTCGACGAGCCGTGCCAGCTCCGACCCGTCCTCGACCTCGACGACGTTCGTCCCGACGGCCTCCTCAAACGCGCGCTTCCGGGCGGGCTTGACCACCAGCGGGAAGCCGAGCGCGTCGGCTGCCGTCTCGGCGGCGACTACCGGTGGCGTCCCGTCTGCCCCGGCGTCGACCGTCTCGGCGATACGGTACGTCTCGGGGTAGGGGACCCCGAGCCTGTCGGCTGTCTCGTAGAGCGACGTCTTGTCGAGGACGGCGTCGATACGGTCGGCGGCGAACGGGAGCCGAACTCCGTCCGGCTCGGTCGCCGCGAGCGCGTGCACCCACTCGTCCATACAGCCGAACACGACCGGCTCGTGGTCGAGCGCGGCGGCGAGCCGCTCGACGTCGGCCCGGAACCCGGCGGCGTCGTCGAGCGGGTAGGTGACGCGACCGGCGAGGTCGACAGCCGTCGAGAACGGCGCCACGCCGTCGCCGACCCGGTCGAGCGCGACGACGGGCACGTCGTGTGCGGCGAGCGCCCGCGCGACGCCGAGTCCGGTGATGTGTGCGTTTGCGACGAGCGCCGGCGGCCGGTCGAACGACGCGGCCTCGACCGCCGTCGCCAGGTCGTCGAACGAGGTGAACTGGTCGGCCACGCCGGAAGGTCGGGGCCGAGTCAAAAAACCGCCCCGGTACGACGCGGCTCCCGACCCGTAGAGCGTGCTGCCGGCTCCGCCGCGCTCGGCTGTCAGCCGCCGAACCGGTCGAGGGCGAAGAGGTCCGTCGGGTGGTCGCTCTCGCCGTGGATCGCCAGGTCGGCCAGGATCTCGCCGACGACGGGCGAGAACTTGAACCCGTGGCCGGAGAATCCCGCCCCAACCGCCACGCGCGGGTCGTCGGGGAGGACGTCGACGACGAACTCGCCGTCCGGCGAGTTCGTGTACAGACAGGTCTCGAGCCCCATAGTCGGCCCGGCGGCGCCGGGAAAGTACCGCTCGGTGAACGACCGGAGCACCCGTTCGTCGGCGGGTCGGGGGTCGGCGACGTCGTCCGGGTCGACCGTCTCGCCGAGGTGGTGATGCTTGCCGAACTTGACCCCCGGGACGCCGTAGACGGGCGTCGCGTAGAAGTGGCCCTCGGGCGCGGCGACAGAGCAGACGGGGAACGTCTCCGGCTGGAAGTCCGCGCGGCTGGTCGGCTGGAACCACCCGAGCACCTGTCGCTCCGGCACGGCGGCTGTCTCCAGTTCGGGGACGAGCGCTCCCGCCCACGCGCCGGCGGTGACGACGAGTTCGTCCGCGGTGTACCGCCCCTTCGCCGTCCGGACCGCGACACCGTCGGGCGACGTCTCCCAGTGTAACACCGGCTCGCGTGCCCGGACGTCGGCGCCGTGGCGGTGTGCCGCCTCGACGTGGGCAACGACACACTGCTCCGCGTGGAGGACCCCGCCGTCGGGCTGGACGACGGCGCCGAACTCCGACGGCAGGTCGTACCCCGGGTACCGTGCGCCGAGCTCTGCCCCCGTCAGCACCTCGTGCTCCAGGTCGTGTGCCCGACAGGCCTCGACGGCGCCCCGGTAGAGGTCGCCGTCCCGTGCCCCGGCGGCCACGTACCCCGTCCTGTGGATCAGGTCGCTCGGTGCCGACTCGTCGAGGTCGTGCCAGAGCTCGTACGCCCGGTCGAGCAGCGGGAGGTGTGCCGGGTCCTCGTACGACGTCTTCCTGACGATGCGCGTGACGCCGTGCGACGACCCCCGCGAGTGCGGGACGTCGTACCGTTCGAGTCCCAGCACGTCGTAGCCGCGGCGCGCGAGGTGATACGTCGCCGCGCTCCCCATCGCCCCGACGCCGACGACGACGACGTCGTAGTCGTAGTCGTAGTCGCAGTCGTCGACCGCCCTCGGTGGCATACGGCTGCCACTCGCGCCGGGGCGTGAAATAGCTCCGGACGGACGCCGACACCGCGACCGTCTCGCCGGTGTCCGTGTTCTGATACTGAAACCGGTCGGGTGGCCATTTCACCGGTCCCCGTCTACGGAGAGTCGATGAGCCCAGAAGACGCCGCGTTCGAGGCAGCGAAACAGCTCGACGAGGTCTACACCCGGGCAGAGGCACGCCGCCGGTGGCAGCGCTCCGACGAAGACTGAGGGCCACGGCCACGCGGTCCCGGCGCCCGGACAGCCGTGTCTCGCCCGTCGGCGTCACCGACCCGCCGGTCCGTGTCCGTGGCCCGTCCCGGCTGCGCTCCGCCGGGCTCCGCCCGGGACCGCGTCAGAGCGAGTAGGTCCGGAGCGTCGTCGCCGCCGACCGCCAGTTCGAGGCGCCGTCGTAGGAGACCAGTGACAGCTCGTCGACGGTCGCCGTCGGGAACGAGAGGTCGCGCCGCTGCTCGAGGAAGTCGACGAACCGGTCGTAGCCCGCCGTCCCGGCGAGGTAGCCGAGCGTGAGGTGGGGGACGAACTGCTCTGCGTCGCGGCTGCTCGTCGCCGCCCACGTCCGCTCGCACAGCGCCTCGTTGAGCGCCGAGAGCACGCCGTCGGTCTCGGTCTCGGCGTAGACCGTGTCGGGAAAGAGGTTGAGCCGCGGGAACGACGCCTCGAACGGGTCGTGTTCCGCGGCGAGGTCACGCACCGCGTCGTGGATGTCGTCGGTCGGTATCGGCGTGTCGCGCCGTGCCGCCGCCGTCTCCGTCACTCTGTCGAACAGCTTGACGGTGAGGTGGAGCTGCGCGGACGGCGTCGGACGGACGCAGTCGAACGCCTCGAGGTCGCCGCGCAGCCGCTCGTACGCCTCGACGACCGGCGAGTCCGAGACGTCGACGAGGAGCGCGAGCTGTGGGTCGCCGTCCGCGACGAACCGCCGCTCCGGCGAAGGCGTGATCTCGCGGCGCCGCTCCCAGTACTCGCTCGGGTCCGACGCCATCTCGTCGCCGTGCATCGGTAGTCGTCCGTAGTAGTGGTCGGTTCGGTATCACTCTTTGGAAGCGTGACGGGTCACGAGGCCCGCCGGCGCGAGACTGCGCGCCGCCCGCGCAACTGCTATCCGTCGGGGCCGCCACGAAGCGTCCACGACGACCGATGGACGAGGTGACGCCACGACTCTACGTCGGGACGGACGACGACGCCGACGACGCGGCGACGCTCCGCGACGGGGGTATCACGACGGTCGTGTCGCTGACACACCGGTCGCCCGAGCGGACGGTCGCCGACGTCACCGTCGTCGAGAGGCCGATGCTCGACGGGCCACAGAACGGCCGCGGGGCGTTCGCCGAGGCGGTCTCGGCGGCCCGGACCGCACTCGAGGGCGGCGAGACCGTCCTGGTCCACTGCTCCGCGGGCGCGTCACGGAGCCCGGCCGTCGCCGCGGCGACGCTCGCGCTCCACGAGGACCGGTCGCTTGAGGACGCGTTCGAGCAGGTGGCGGCCCGCCGTCCCGCTGCCGACCCGCACCCGGCGATGATCCGGCAGGCGGTCCACGTCCTCGACGACCTCGGGTGACCTCGGCGACGTGCGGTCGTCACGCGGCTCAGCTTCGCACCACCAGCACCCGCGTGTTGCGCCGCTGGTCGCGGTAGCCGCTCCCGGCGGGTGGCTTCACGTCGAGGACGAGCGTCCCTTCCTGCTGGTTCGCCCGCAGCGACGGGTCGACAGAGAGCGTCGCCGTCCCGTCTTCGCCCGTCGTCGCCTGTGCCACGCCGTCGAGCGTCGCGCTGTTGCTCTTCGCGAGGACTGTCGCCCCCGCGACGGGCGCCCCGTCGCTCCCGACGACCGTCACCTCGAGCTCGGTCGTCCCCGGCTCTACCACCTCCGGCTCGGGTCGAACGTCGAGTTCGGTCGTCGTGAGACCCTGGACGCCCGAGAGGAGGTTGAGCATGATACTCAGGCTGGCGACGCCGACGACGAGTGCGATGACGAGCCGTATCGGGAGCCCCTCGATCGCCCGCTCGTCGCGCCGGAACGCGCGCAGTCGGTCCGTGTCGAACACGGGCCGACTGCTCCCGGCTCCACGTATAACCGGCCGGACCGGGACTCAAGTGCGGTGGCGCGGCCACTCTCGCCGATGCACGTCCTCGGACGGCCCGACGACACCGGCGGGCCGGCAGCGCGTCTCGGCTGCTACCGCGCCGCCGACGGGAGCGCGGGTGCGCCGGTCGGCCTCGACCTTGACCGCCCGCACGCGGCGCTGGTGGTCGGCAAGCGCGGGGCCGGCAAGACCCACACCCTCGGCGTCGTCGCCGAGGCGGCGGCTGCGGCGTCGGGCGTCGCGCCCGTCGTGGTCGACCCGATGGGCGCGCTCGGCGGCCTCGGTGCGGTCGGGACGGTCCGGCGTCCGAGCGTCCGCGCCGACGCGGTGCCGCCGCGCGAGTGGCCGGGGCTGGTCGACGTCGACCCGACGGGCGGCCCAGGCGGTCTCGTCTGGCGTGCCGCGGCAGCCCGTGAGACACTCGACGGGATGGCAGCCCACGTCGACGGGAGCGACGCCGCGCCGGTCCCGCGCCGCGCCGCCGCGAACGCTCTCCGGCTCGCGGCCTCGTGGGACGTCTTCGACCCTGCGGGGCTGGACGCGGCGTCGCTCGCGAGCCCCGGCGCGACGGTGCTCGACTGCGCTGACCTCTCCGACGCCGCCGCGAGTGCCGTCGTCGCCGCCGTCGCTCGGGCGCTGTACGACGCGCGGGTCGCAGACCGGGTTCGGCGGCTCCCGTGGCTCCTCGTCGACGAGGCCCACGCGTTCCTCGACGGCAGCGCCGCGGACGCGGCGCTCCGGACGCTCCTCACCCGTGGCCGGGCGCCGGGTGTCTCCTTCGTCGCCGCCACGCAACGCCCGGGAGCGCTCCCGTCGGTCGCACGCTCACAGGCCGACCTCCTCCTCGCCCACCGTCTGACTGCCGAGCCGGACGTTGCGGCGCTGACTGCGGCGACACCGACGTACCTCGACGGGACGCTCCGCGAGCGTCTGCCCCGCGAGACGGGCGCGGCGGTCGTCGTCGACGACGCGACCGAGTCGGTCCATGGCGTGCGGGTTCGCGGGCGCGAGACGGCAGACGAGGGGACGAGCCCGCGGGCCTCGCGGCGCGGCGAGCGGGCGTGATCGCCGCCGAGCGCCCGCTACGCTCCCAGCGCCGCGAGCTTGCCACCCGCGGCAACGGTCGCCCGCTGGTCGGGCGTGAGGTCGACCGCGACCTCGAACGTCCAGTCGCCGTCGACCTCGACGGTCAGTCGGTCCGCGCCGCCGTCGACCCGGTCGGCGACGTCGCCGACGACGGCGAGGTGGTCACCGGGCTCGATCCGACCGTAGACGGCCGGGTCGACGAACCGCAGCGGGGCCACGCCGAAGTTGACCAGATTCTCGAAGTGGATGCGCGCGAAGCTCTTGGCGATCACGCCGTGGACGTCGAGCACCGCCAGCTCGAGCGCCGCGTTCTCGCGCGAGGAGCCCTGACCCCAGTTCTCGCCGGCGACGATCCACCCGCCATCGGCCTCGCGCGCCTTCCGGGGGAACGCCTCGTCGACCCGGGTGAGCGTGTGGTCGGCGCAGGCCTGTGGGTCGGACCACAGCGAGATGACGTCGGCGCTGGCGGGCACGATGTGGTCCGTGGTGACGTCGTCGCCCGCTCTCGTGATCACCGGGCCGGCGAGCGCCGCGCCGAGCGGGTCGCCCGGCGGGACGGTCCCGATCGTCTCGCCGCGTTCGACGGTCGCCGTCGGGTCGGGGTCGAGAATCTCGTCGTTGCGGCGCGTCATGTCCTCCGGGAGCGCGACGGTCGGCGGGGTCAGGTCGGTCCCGCGCGGGTCGACGATCTCGCCCGCGACCGCGCTCGCGGCCACGACCGCCGGCGACGCGAGATAGACCGCGTCGTCCGGCTGACCCGAGCGCCCCCGGAAGTTCCGATTGAACGCACGCAGCGAGACCGAGTCCGGCGCCGGGACGTGTCCCTGCCCGATGCAGGCACCGCAGGTCGACTCCGAGACGCTCACGCCGGCGGCGTACAGCTCCGTCGTCCCGCCCTCGCGCGAGAGCAGTTCGACCGACCGCTTCGACGCCGGCGCGACGACCGCGTCCGTCCGCCCGGCGACCGTCTCGCCGGTCACGACGTCGGCGACGGCGGCGATGTCGGCGTACGACCCGTTCGTACACGTGCCGACGATCGCCTGGTCGACCGGCGTCCCCGCGACCTCGTCGACGGGGACGACGTTGTCCGGCATCGACGGCGTCGCGACCAGCGGCTCGACGGCAGACAGGTCGACCGCGATCCGGTCGTGGTACGTGGCGTCCTCGTCCGGCGACAGCGGCTCGAAGTCCTCCTCGCGACCGAGCCGGCGGAGGTGCCGACGGGTGCGCTCGTCGCTCGGGAAGATCGCCGAGGTCGCGCCCAGCTCTGTCGCCATGTTCGTGATGGTGCACCGCTCGGGCACCGAGAGCGTCTCGACGCCGGGGCCGGTGAACTCGAACACCTTTCCGACGCCGGCTTTCACCGACCGGCGGCGCAGCAGTTCGAGGATGACGTCCTTCGCGCCGACCCAGTCGTCGAGCTCGCCGGTCAGCCTGACCGCCACGACCTCGGGCATCTCGAGGGTGTACGGCTCGCCGGCCATCGCCAGCGCCACGTCGAGTCCTCCGGCACCGATCCCGACCGCGCCGAACCCGCCCATGGTCGGACTGTGAGAGTCACAGCCGACGAGGACGTCGCCGGGTCTGATCCACTGCTCGCGCTGGACCTGGTGACAGATCCCGTTTCCGGGCTTCGAGAAGTGGCCGCCGTACCGCCGGGTCGCGGTTCGCAGGTACCGGTGGGTGTCGGTGTCGGCGCCGTCGATCTGGAGCGTCTGGTGGTCACAGTGCTGTGCGGCGACCTCGACGTCGACCTCGCCGAGCCCCAGCGCCTCGAACTCCATCCACACGAGCGGTCCTAAGACGTCGTGGAGGAGCACCTGGTCGACGGCCACCTCGATCCGTTCGCCCGGAACGGGGTCACCGCCGGCCAGGTGGTCGAGTAACACGCGTTCCGTGAGCGTCCGTCCGTCGTCGGTCACGCCGCTCGTTCTCGAAGCGTCCACATAACTGTTCACCCGCGACGACGGCGCGACGGCCTGGCGTCGCCCCCCGCCGTCGTCCGGCGTCCGGCGTCCGGCGTCCCGTTCCGTCGGGAGCGCGCCGGCGTGCCGGTCCCGCGGCCCGACTGCCGTCTCCCGACGCTCGCGGGTCCGTCTCCGTCCGCTGAGGCGGACACACGGTCCCCACGCGCCGGTCCCCGTCGGCGACCGACCGCTCTCCGCGGCCGGCGCAGACACACGACCGGGTCGGAGACGCCGCTCGACCCGGCCGACGAGTGTCGTCTCGGCCCCGGGCGTTCTCGACGACTGAACCCTCTCGGAACTGTCTTATCTGCCCGGACACGCCTGTGACACGTCGGCGTACCCCACCTTTCCCCAGACACGCCGACACCGGGCTCTCACCCCCTCCCCGGATCTCGTGTCCCGACCACCGACCCCGCAGTCGGCCCGGGTCGTCGTGTCAGTTCGGGGCCTCGTGCACCTACGCGGCGATCGGCGACCGGCGCGCGACCTCAGCCGTCCACGGTGTCGACCCCGGTGATCTCGATCCGGGCTCCGCCCCGTTCGCTCTCGCCGACGTCGACCGTCCACCCGTGTGCGTCGACGACCTGTGCGACGATCCGGAGCCCGAACCCGGTCCCGTCGTCGGCGGTCGAGTAGCCCGCGTCGAACACGCGGTCGCGGTCCCCCTCGGGGATCCCGGGGCCGGTGTCAGCCACGTAGAACCCGCCGTCTGTCTCGCCGACACGGACGGTCACGTCCTCGCCGCCGTGTTCGACCGCGTTCCGGTACAGGTTCTCGAACAGCTGTCGGAGCCGGCTCCGGTCGGCTCGGACGGTCCGGGTCGCCTCGACGTCGAGCGTCGCCGTCCCGGTGGCGGCGGTCTGCCAGCTCTGCTCGGCGACGTCCGCGAGGGGCACCGACTCTACCTCCTGTACCGTCTCGTCCTCCCGCGCCAGCGTCAGCAGGTCGTCGACGAGCGCCTGACTCCGGTCGACCGCGTCGGCTGCCCGGTCGAGGTGGTCGCTCTCGCACGCCTCTCGTGCCAGGTCGATCCGGCCCTGTGCGACGCTGAGTGGACTCCGGAGGTCGTGGCTGACGATCCCGGCGAACTCCTCGAGGCGCTCGTTCTGCCGGGCGAGCGCCCGTCGCCGCTCGACCCGCTCGGTGACGTTCTGTGACACCGCTATCCCGTAGGCGACCGTCCCGTCGTCGTCCCGGACCGGCACCGTCTGTATCCGGTACTGCTCGCCGTCGAGCGACTGTTCGAACGTCCCGCCGTCTCCGGCGAGCGTCTCGCGGTAGTGTGTGACGGTCTCGTCGGCGACCTCCTCCGGAAACAGGTCGTGGGGCTGCTCGCCGACCACGTCCTCCGGGGAGAGCCCGACCGCGGACAGCCCCTGGCCGCCGGCCCGCACGTACCGGAGGTCCGGGTCGAACAGGAAGACGGCCCCGTCCGGGAAGTTCTCGATCAGCGTCTGGTACTGGTTCGTGACCGCGTCGAGCGCCCGGTCCCGTGCTCGTCTGTCCGTGACGTCCCGGCTGTTGACGACGAGCCCCTCGACTGCAGGGTTGGCGAACTGGTTGTTCGCGTTCGCCTCCATCCACCGCCACGACCCGTCGGCGTGCCGGGCGCGGTACTCGACTGTCCCGCGCGGGTTCGGGGTGGCGACCCACTCCTCGAACACGTCCCTGACCGCGTCGCGGTCGTCCGGGTGGACGTACTCCCACGCCGTGTCGCCGACGGTCTCGTCGGGGTCGTAGCCGAGGACGCGCTCGACCGACGGACTCTGGTACTGGAACCGGCCGTCGCGGTCCACGACAGAGATGACGTCGTTCGACTCCTCGACGAGCGCCCGGACCCGCTGTTCGCGCTGTCGACGCTCGGTCAGGTCTCGACCGATCCCGACGAGTCCGACGGTCGTCCCGTCGTCGTCGGTCAGCGATGCCCCGGTGAACTCGTGGGGGATCCGCCTCCCGTCGGCGGTGAGCAGATCTGCCTCGACCGTGTCCCGGTCACCCGACAGAGCCGTCTCGACCGCGTCTGTGATCGTCTCGCGCTCGTCTTCGGGGACCAGTTCGGTCGCGGTCATCGCGGCGAGGGCGTCGTCGTCGTAGCCCGTCACCTCGGACAGGCGGCTGTTCCACCGCTGGAGCCGCAGGTCCGTGTCGACGACGTAGAACAGGTCGTCAAGCGCGTCCAGCGCCTGCCGGTTGAGCCGCTGTTCCGCGTCGAGTGCCCGCTTGCGCCGACGCCGTTCGGTGACGTCTTCGAACGTGACGACCAGCCGTTCGACCTCGCCCGCCGACGTGACGGGGGTCGCCCGACACTCCCGGACCACGCGGCCGACCGGCAGCGTGAGCGAGATCGTGTACTCGACCGGTCCACGCCGCTCGACGCACGCGCGGTACGCTCCGGCGACCTTCTGTCCGTTCGCCGGGCCGAACGCCTCGCGCGGCGTCTCGCCGAGGATCTCCTCGCGACTGTGGCCGATGAGCTCGACTGCCCGCGGGTTACACCGCCGGTAGCGGAACCCGTCGTCCTCGACGGTCACGAGCAGCAGGGCGTTCTGCGTGTTCTCGAAGACGGCGGCGTACTCCTCGCGTGTCTCGCGGAGGCGCGCCTCCGTCCGGTACTGGTCGACGCCGTTCCGGATCCGGTTCGCCAGCAGTTCGAACTGGTCGGTGCCCGACCGCTTCCGGAGGTAGTCGGTCGCGCCCGCGGAGACCGCGTCGCTGGCGACCGCCTCCGACCCCTCGCCGGTGAACAGGACGAAAGGGAGGTCCGGGTGCCGCTCGCGGACGGCCTCGAGGAGTTCGAGGCCGTCTCTCCCCGGCATGTTGTAGTCGGAGACCACACAGTCCGGCGGCTGCTCGTCGATCAGCGCTACGGCCCGGGCGGCACTGGCCGCCGTCTCGACGGTCAGCCTGTCGTCGTCCCGCTCGAGGAACGCCGCGGTCGTCTCTGCGAAGTCCGGATCGTCGTCGACGTAGAGCACCCGGATATGTCTTCGAGACGACGTCATCACACTATACTCGACCGCCTCCCACAAACCGATTGTGGACGACTCACGCGGCGACTCCGGGCTAGCCGCCTCGAGACCCGGCGAGGCCACGGGTCCGGCGACCCTCGCCGTCTCCCCGGTCGTCTCGCCCGAGCGGCAGCCACGGCGGCATCCCTGCGCTCAAGTCGTCCGGACACGAGATCGACACGTGTGGCCCCACGCTGCGGACGAGCGCAGCCCGGACGGCCGGTCGCTCGCCTCCGTGTTCGGCGGTGCCGGACTGGCGGCGATGGTGTTTGCACACCTCGTCTGGGACCCCGCGCTCACCCTCCTCGGGGTGGCGGCGTTCGGCGTCGGCGAAGAGGACGCCGCGTTCGTCCGGACGCTCCTCGCGGTCCACCCCGCGCTCTGGCTCGGCGCGAAGGTGCTGTACGTCGGCGGCGGTGCGACCGTTCTCTACTGGACCGACGCCTACCGCACCCCGATCGCCGGGGTCCTGCTGTGGGCCGTGGCCGTCTACGGGGTCGTGGCGCCGCTCGGGTGGCTGGAGCTGCTGCTCGGCGCGCGGTGACCCGGCTCGGCCGGCCACGCCGGCTGTGACGAGCGCGACGCCGGCGACGGAGCCGGAGACCCGCCGTCGAGGGCGTCGGCGCCGCGCTCCCGGCGGCGGCCACACGGAACGCACATGTCCGGGCAGCCCCACGGCAGACACAGATGGTGTACGAGTACACCGGCGATGCTCACGGCGACCTCGTCGCGTCATACCGCGCCGACGAACCGCCCTTCCCGACGGACTCGGCGCGGTCGCACCCCCGCCGCGACTCGCTGCGCGACGAGCCGCCGCTGCTCAAGCGGCTCCTGTTCCCGCGGTGCTGGAACGGGACGGCGCTGCTCGGCGACCCCGACACGACACGCGCCCGCCTGACCGACCTCGGCCGGTGTCTACACACCGGGGTCGTGGCCTACGCCGACGAGGCGGACGACCCGATCGCGGTCGTCGACCGGGTGCTCGACCGCCTGCCGGCGATCCGCCGTACGCTGAAGAAGGACGCAACGGCTGCGTACAAGGGCGACCCGGCGGCGAAGAGCTACTGCGAGATCATCCGGTCGTACCCCGGATTTCAGGCGACCCTGACCCACCGGGTCGCACACGTCCTCTACGAGGCCGGGAGCGTCCAGTACGCCCGTGAGCTCGCCGAGTACGCGAAGAGCGAGACCGGGATCGACATCCACCCTGGCGCGACGGTCGGCGACCACTTCTTTATCGACCACGGCACCGGCGTCGTCGTCGGCGAGACGGCGACCGTCGGCGACTGGGCGCGGATCTACCAGAACGTCACGCTCGGCGCACTCCACTTTGAGGAGGCGGAGGGCGACGACCACATGCTGGCGAAGGGGTACAAGCGCCACCCGGACGTCGGCGACCACGTCGTCATCGGCGCGGGGAGCAACGTCCTCGGCCCGATCGAGATCGGCGACCACGTGAGCATCGGTGCGAACTCGTGGGTGACGGAAGACATCCCGGACCACACGAGTGTGTTCATCAGCGACCACCCCGACCTGGAGCGAAAGCCCAACGGGTAGCGGGGGCGTGGTCCCGGCACCCCGGACTGTGCCGGTCGCCCTCCGTCTGCGGCGGTCTCGGCTACGCCGCAGTCCGACCACGGACCACCGTCACCTCTCGCCGTCGACCCGGCCGGTGGTGAGTCGTCGCCGGCCCGTCGTCGGGCTCCGACACGACGGTGCTCGGCGCTACGGCCCTCCTCGACCCGGCCTCCTGTCGCTCCGTCGACCCGGCCTCGCCGGGCGAGGCGCCGGCAGACGGCGTGGTCCAGTACCTCGACCTGACGCCGGGCCAGCAGCGCGTCTTCGACGAGGCACGGGCGGCGGACGGCACCGCCGGGGGCCCCGCGGACGTCGACGAGCAGGTGTGTGGATCGACGACCGGCACGCCGCGGCCAGAACCGGACCTGCCGCGCGACCGTCGCGACGGCGTAGCGTCCCCACCGTCTGGCCGTCCGAGACGACCGGGGTGCCCCACCGACCGTCGGTCGGCGCCCGTGCTCCCGCGCCGTCGGCGTCGTCACGCGCACCTCGACGCTCGGGTCGTCGGCGACGTGGTCGACGAGGAGCGCGCACGACCCCGGCCTGCTCCGCCGTGAGGTCGGCGAGCGTCCCGAACGGCTCGTCGAACGACACGGCTGCGTGGATCCGGAGGATCGTGCAGCCGGCCACCTCCTGCCAGAGCGCGCGAGACCCTCTTCGTGGACGTCGCTCTCCGGATCGCCCGGGAACAGGCGATCGAGACCGTCGTCGACGTCGTGAACACCGGCCTCGAGCGCGACGAGTGTGCGCTGTCGACAGCGGACGGCGAGCACGCGTCCGACCTGCTCGACCGCGCGTTCCGGGCACGGCGCGACGAGGACCACGTGCGATCCCGGCGCGCCGGGGCATGACGGACACACGCAGCCGGCCCCCTCCGTCGTGTGTCGGCACGCACCGGCGCGCACGCGCTAAGGCCCGTCGGGTCCGGTCTGGATCTCCCGGGCCGTGGCTGTCGGTCGACGTGCCGACCGGGTCTGTCCAGTCCGACCCGCCGACGCGCCCTCTCTGTTCTCCGTCGCTCGGCGTCAGGCGCCAGCCGCCCGCCGCGTCGAACAGTTATCGGTCTCGCGCCCCGTGGTCCGCCGATGCCGCTCCGCACGCCCGACCCGCTCCGCCTGAGCAGGCCCGAGACGGCGGTGTTCGTCTCCGGCGTGGCGAGCATGGGGCTCGAGATTCTCGCCGGACGGATGGTCGCCCCGCAGTTCGGCGCGAGCATCTACACCTGGGGGAGCATCATCGGGGTCTTTCTCGCCGCCCTCGGCTACGGCTACCACCGCGGCGGACTGCGGGCCGCGGCGCGGGCGTCGACCGGCCGGATGGCCCGCGTGTTCCTGTTCACCGCGGCGTACGTCGCCGGCCTGATCCTCCTCGGCGACCCGCTGCTCCGGGCGTCGGCGCGGTTCCCGCTCCCGAGTCGCCTCGCGTCACTCCCGGCGATCGTCGTCCTGTTCGGCCCCCCGACCTACCTCCTCGGCTACGTCAGCCCGTACGCGGCACAGCTAGCGTCGACAGAGGGCCTCGGCGAGACGTCTGGACGGGTGTACATGCTCGGCACCGTCGGGAGTATCGTCGGCGCGTTCGCGACGACGTACCTGCTGATCCCCTCGCTCGGTGTCGACGAGATCGCCCTCGTCTTCGGTCTCCTTTCGGTGCTGACTGCCGTGGCCGTTGGCCGCCCGTTCGACCGCGACCGCGCGGCCCTCGTCGCCGCCGTGGCCGTGCTCCTCGTCGTGTCGAGCGCCGTCGGTGCCGCCGGCTACACCGTCGACGGGGAGGTCGTCTACGAGACACAGACGCCGTACCAGTCGCTCCGGGTCGTCGACAGCGGCGACACCCGCACCCTCTACCTCGGCGGCCAGCGCCACAGCGCGATGGATCTCGACGACCCCGACAGACACGTCTTCGCCTACACGCGGTACTTCCACCTGCCGTTTCTGTTCGCCGACGACCCGGACGAGATCGACCGGGTGCTGTTCGTCGGCGGCGGCGGGTTCACCGGCCCAAAGCGGTTCGCCGCCGACTACGACGTCACGGTCGACGTGGCCGAACTCGACCCGGTGGTCGTCGAGACCGCGAGGCGGTACTTCCGGGTCGCGGAGTCCGAACGGCTGCGGATCCACACCCGTGGCGGCCGGCAGTTCCTCCGGGAGACAGACCACACCTACGACCTGATCGTGCTCGACGCCTACCAGAAGGACAAGGTGCCGTTCCAGCTCACCACGCTGGAGTTCATGCGGCTGGCCAACAGCCGTCTCGACGAGGACGGGATTCTCGTCGCGAACCTCATCGCCGCGCCGAGCGGTCCGGGGTCGCGGTTCTACCGCGCGGAGTACCGGACCGTCTCGCGGGTGTTCCCACAGGTCGACGCGTTCACCACCGCTCCCGGCGGCACCGTCCAGAACGTCGAGCTCGTCGCCACGAAGGCAGAGCGGCGGGTCGGGACCGACGAGCTCCTGCGGCGCAACGCGCGCCGCGACGTCGGGATCGACCTCCGCGGCGAGGTTCGGACCGCCGCGCCGCCGCCGCCGACCGACGACGTCCCCGTCCTCCGCGACGACCGCGCGCCGGTCGACAGCCTGCTGGACCCGATGGTCGGCAAGCGGTACGTGATACAGGAGACGAACGCGACGCCGACGGCGCGCCCGGCGGTCCGGGCGACGGGCGGCGCGCCCGAGCCCCCCTCGACGCGAGGCAAGAGCCAAGCCGTAGCCGTGTCTACCACCACGCATGTCCCAGCAGCTCGCCGACGAGCCCTGTGAGGCGTGCCGGTCCGACGACGACCCGCTCGCGGAGGCAGCGTACGCCGACTACCTCGACGAACTCGACGACGACGTCTGGACGGTCGTCGACGGCCACCACCTGGCGGGAACGTACTCCTTCGAGGACTTCCGGGACGCGCTGGAGTTCACCTACGAGATCGGCGAACTCGCCGAGGAGGAGTGGCACCACCCCGACATCGGCCTGGAGTGGGGCGAGGTGACCGTCGAGATGTGGACACACAAGATCGACGGCCTCCACAAGACCGACTTCGTGATGGCGGCACGGATGGACCGCATCCACGAGGACTACGCGCCGACCTAGCCCGCTCGTCGCGGCCCGCCCGCCGACAGCCGGCGTCGTCAGGGCGAGCAGACCGTCCTTCGCCGGTCGGCCCCGTGTGTCCCGTTCCCCGGCTGCTCGTCGTGCGCCGGTCGACCGGCGCACGCTCGCACCACAGACACAAGTCGGCACGGCCCGACTCCGGCGCCACGATGGGCGAAGTCAGCTACCAGTTCACGGACGACACCGTCGTCGTCACGGGTGGCAGCTCGGGTATCGGTCGCGCTATCGCGCTCGCGTTCGGCGAGACGGGGGCGACGGTGATCAACGCCGACGTCCGGTCCGACCCGAAGCTCGACGTCCCCCCGACACACGAGCAGATCCGCGACGCCGGTGGCACGGCACGGTACGTCGAGACCGACGTTCGCGACCCGGACGAGCTGCTCGCTCTCGCCGAACTGGCCGCAGACCACGGCGGTCTCGACGTGTTCGTCAACAACGCCGGCGTGTTCGAGGAGGTTCCGTTCCTCGAGGCCGACGAGGCGACGCTCGACGCCCACTACCGGGTCAACGTGAGAGGCGTCTACTTCGGCTGTCAGGCGGCGGCGCGGACGATGTCGGACCGTGGCGGTGCGATCGTCAACGTCGCGTCGATCAGCTCGCGGGTCGCGCAGGGCGGACTCGTCCACTACGAGGCGAGCAAGGGCGCAGTCGAGATGATCACGCGCGGCGCCGCGCTCGAACTCGCCGAGCGGGGGGTCCGCGTCAACGCCGTGGCCCCCGGCGTCGTGCCGACGGAGCTGTACGAGGGCTACTCCGAGAAGTACCAGACAGAGGCGGAGCGCGCGGAGCTGGTCAAGCCGATCCCGATGGCACGTCCCGGGACGCCCGACGAGGTCGCGGACGCGACGCTGTTTCTCGCCAGCGACGCGGCGTCTTACACGACCGGCACGCTCCTGTTCGTCGACGGCGGCTGGACGGTGCTGTAGCACGAGCCACGGGGCGACGACAGGTAGTTTGACGTCAGTGCGTGACACACGTTCGGCTGCTATGGGAGATCACGAGACCGTCGACGCGTTCGACCGACTCCATCTGGTCTGGACGGATCTCAACGGCGTTCCGCGAGGGGTCGCGATCCCCGCCGACGAGTACGGCGCGGCGCGCGAGGAGGGTGTCGCGTTCGCGAACAGTGTCGCCGAGTTCACGCTCGAGCCCGGCCTCCCGTCCGACCCGGCATACCCTGCACAGGGCGGCGACATGGTCGCACACCCGGACGACGACTCGCTCGTCCCGGTCGCGTGGGACACCGGCGTCGGACTGGTGTTCTCGGATCTCACGGACGTCTCCGGCACGCCACTGCCGCTCTGCACGCGAAGCCTCCTCCACGACGTCGTCTCACAGTACCACGACCTCGGCTATCAGCCCGTCTTGGGCCTGGAGCCGGAGTTCTCGGTCCTCGACACGAGCGGGGACGACCCCGGCCCGTTCAACAGCCGAACCTCGTACGACCTCGACGCGCTCGACCGGGCCTCCGACCTGATACGCGACTGGACCGCCGCGATGGAGACCGCCGGCTACGCCGTCCTCGGCGTCCACCAGGAGTCACAGCCGGGACAGTACGAGTTGAACCTCGCGTACGACGACCCCGTCGCCGCAGCCGACGGCGTGGTGCTGCTCAGACACGCGCTCAAGACAGTTGCCCGCCGGCACGACCGCGACGTGACGATGATGCCCCGGCCTCACTCCGGCGAGGACGCGAACGGGCTACACTTCCACCTGAGCCTGTGGGACCGCGACCGAGAGCAGAACCTGTTCGCCGGCTCGGACCGACATCTGTCGTTCCCGGCCGGGCAACACCCGCGGGACGGCGGTCTGTCGTCGCTCGCGCTCCACTTCATCGCGGGCATCGTCGAACACCTCCCGGCGCTGACCGCGGTGTGTAACCCCACGGTCAACTCCTACAAGCGGCTCGTTCCGGGCATCTGGGCGCCGTGTAACACGGCGTGGGGACCGGACAACCGGTCGGTCAACCTCCGTGTGCCGCCGGAACTGGGCGACGGGGCCCGCGTCGAGTTCCGGTCGCCCGACAGCGCGGCCAACCCGTATCTCGCCGCTGCGGCGACGCTCGCGGCAGGACTCGACGGTATCCGCAGCCGTCTCTCTCCTCCGGAGCCGACGACGGGCGACGCGTACCGCGAGTCCGAGTCCCACGACCGGCTCCCGCGGACGCTCCTCGGAGCGCTGGAGGCGCTCGAGGACGACGAGGTTCTCCGCGACGCACTCGGCGAGCTCCTCGTCGAGGAGTACGTCACGATCAAACGCGAGGAGTTCGACCGGTACCAGCACCACGTCAGCGACTGGGAGCGCGCGGAGTACGCCGACGAGTTCTGAGCGACCTCCCCGGCCGACAGAGATAAACCCGACTCGTCCGTCAGTACGTTTTGATCGACCGGGATCGCGTGCCGAGCACCAGCCCGACAGCATGACGACGTTCGATCTCGCCGCCGTCGAACGCCGGCTCGAGCGGCTCGACGAGTCCGCGCTGTCGGGACTGGTCGTGGACCTCTGGGCGGCCCGTGGCTACGAGACGACCCGCAACGGCGCGACCGTCGTCGCGACCCGCGACCGCGAGTCGGTTCGCATCCGGGCTGTCGCCGCCCGACGGTGGCGACCCGCGACCGCCGGGGTCGACACCGGGGCCGCCGACGTCGTCGTTGCGCCAGCCGGAGGGATCACGACGGACCGGGCAGACGTCGTCGACGCGGCTGCCCTCGCGGAGCTGCTCGCGTACGCCGTCGACCGTGACACCGCAGCCGCCCTGTGTGCTCGCCACCTCGGCGCTCCGCCCGACGCCGTGTCGCCGCCACTTCTCGTCCGTACCGAGCGGTGGGCGAGACAGCTAGCGCGAGGCAGTGTCCCGGTACTGGTGCTCGCAGCCGTCGTGGCGGCGACCGTCGTCGGGGCGACGGCTGGCTTCGGCGGCGTCGGCTCGCCCGACCGGGCAGCCGTGGGCGACGAGCCGACGCCGGCTGTCGCCGCCTCGCCGTCGCCGACGCCGCCTCCGCCGCTCCCGCCCGCGGACGGCAGTCTCCCGCCCGGTGTGACCGACGACGGCATCGCGGACGTCGACACCCTGGCGAACGCACACGCACGGACGATCGGCGCACGGTCGCACACCGTCTGGTTCGACCGGACCCGTCCACAGGATCTCGAGCCGAACGGACCCCGTGTCCGGAAGGACGTCGATATCGCCGCGAGCGACGGTCGGTACCTCGTCGAGACGACCGAGCAGACCGCAGAGCGCGACCAGTACCGCGGCGCCGTCTACCACGAGGAGGGTGTGTTCTACTCGGCAGACTGGAACGAGACGGCGGGCCGACACGAGCACATCCTCCGGCTCGACTCGCGAAACGTTCTGGTTCCGACGCCGTACGAGCTGCGAGACCGGCTCGTCGAGCGGTATCTCTCGACGCCGTCCACGAACGTCACCGGAACGGCCGAACTGAACGGCACGCCCGTCCACCGCGTCGTCGGACGTGGCCCGCCGAACACGACGGCACTCGGTGAGGTTCGAGACTACACCGTCGTCGCGCTCGTCGACTCCCGTGGGTTCGTTCGCGACGTCACTGTCAGCTACACGAGCACCTTCGGTTCCCGAGCGTACGCCGTCTCCGTGGAGATAACGTACGCTCGCGTCGGGAGTACGACGGTCGAACGTCCGGCGTGGTTCACCGAGCGAACCCGGAGCGAGCAGGACCCGAGCGGTGCGAACCGGCCGCTCTGAGTGGCGCTCGTCCCGTCTGTGCTTGACCCTCCGACCGTGCCGGGCGGACGAGCCGCCCGGCTCGGTCCGCTCACCCCGCGGCTACAGCCGCGGCGCCACGCGCTCGGCGAAGTACGTGAGGATCAGGTCGGCGCCGGCACGCCGGATCGAGAGCAGCGACTCGAGCGCGACGGCGTCGAGGTCGAGCCAGCCCCGGTCGGCGGCGGCGTGAAGCATCGCGTACTCGCCGCTGACCTGGTAGGCGGCGACGGGCCGGTCGACGGCCTCGCGGGTCTGACGGACGACGTCGAGGTACGGCATCGCGGGCTTGACCATCAGCACGTCGGCGCCCTGGTCGGCGTCGAGACTGACCTCGCGCCGCGCCTCGCGGCTGTTTGCGGGGTCCATCTGGTAGTGGCGACGGTCACCGAACGCGGGGGCGCCGTCCGCGGCGTCGCGGAACGGACCGTAGAACGCGCTCTCGTACTTCGCGGCGTAGCTGAGAACCGCGACGTCCTCGTGTCCGGCCTCGTCGAGCCCCTCGCGGATCGCGGCGACCATCCCGTCTGTCATGCTCGACGGGGCGACGACGTCTGCCCCGGCCTCGGCCTGCGAGACGGCGGTGCGCCGGAGTAGCTCCAGCGTCCGGCCGTTGCGGACGGTCAGTGTCGGGTCGGACGCGGCCGTCTCCTCGACGGCGCCACAGTGGCCGTGGTCGGTGTACTCGCACAGACAGACGTCGGTGACGACGGCTGTGTCCGTCTCGGCGGCGATCGCGCGGGTCGCGCGCTGGACGACGCCGTCGTCGGCCCAGGCCCGCGAGCCCTCGGGGTCTTTCGCCTCGGGAATGCCGAACAGGATCACGGCCTGGACGCCGGTGTCGGCTATCTCTCGGACGCGGGCGACGGCCTCGTCGACGGGGACGCGCTCGTGGCCGGGCATCGACTCGATCGGGACACGCTCGTCGGCCGTGGCGTCGACGAACACCGGCGCGATCAGGTCTGCAGGCCGGAGCGTCGTCTCTGCGACCAGCTCGCGCAGGCCGTCCCGGCGCAGACGTCGCGGACGTTCGGTGAGACGCATCGTCCGTCCGTACGGACAGATCGACCGATTACTCTGTCGGTGTACGGATCGTGGTTCTCCCCTGCCGGCAGGAAGATATAAATGTGGCCGCGGGCTGGATGCTATCGTCTCACACGTGTCGTCGACCACCCCTCAACGCGACGGCTGTATCGACAGATGATAGAGCTCCGTAACGTTCGAAAGGAGTTTGGCGACCTCGTCGCGGTCGAGGACCTCTCGGTCGAGATCGAACCGGGTGAACTCGTCACCCTGGTGGGGCCGAGCGGGTCGGGGAAGTCGACGGTGCTGAACATGCTCGCCGGACACCTCCAGCCGACGTCCGGGTCGATCCTGTTCGACGGCGACGATATCACCGGCGTTCGTCCGCAGGAGCGCCCGACCAGTACGGTGTTCCAGTCGTGGGCGCTGTTTCCCCACATGTCCGTCCGGGAGAACATCGAGTTCCCGATAGAGGCGCAGGGTCGGACTCCCGACGGCGACGTCGAGCGGCTACTGAATCAGGTCCGTCTGGATCCGGCGGAGTACGCGGCGAAGAGCGCCGACGAGCTGAGTGGCGGGGAGCAACAGCGTGTCGCGCTCGCACGGGCGATCGCCTACGACCCGGACGTGCTCCTGCTCGACGAGCCGCTCGGGTCGCTCGACTACGTGCTGCAGAAGCGACTTCGGCGCGAACTAAGCGACCTGAACGAGGCGCTCGATATGACGTTCGTCTACGTCACACACTCGCTCGAGGCGGCGCTGATCATGAGCGACCGTATCTTCATTCTCGACCACGGCGAACTCGTTCAGTCCGGCCGTCCGGTCGACATCTACCGCCGGCCGGCGAACAGATTCGTCGCCGAGTTCATGGGCGACGCCAACCTGTTTACGATCGACTCGGCCACGCGGTCGAACGGGACCGTCGAGGTGGCCAGCCGGGAGTTCGACTCGCCGCTGACGCTCAGCCTCGACGACGACGTTCGCCCGGACTACATCGTCGTCCGCTACGACGACGCGTACGTCGCTCCCGACCTTGTCCGCGACGTCGGTGTCGAGGTGACGGTGTACAACAAGCTGGTCAAGGGGAACCGCACACTGGTCGAGACGGTCGGCAGCGACGACGAAGCCGAGTACATCGCCGAAGTGGACTACGACGAGGCGGCAGCCCTCGACCCCGGCGACACCGTCTATCTCCAGTGGAACGAGCCCGACTCGATGGTGGTGCCGGAGTAAGATGTCCGCGATCGACCGGCTCCGGCGCGACGTGGTTCCGTCCCTGGACGTCGAATCTCCGGCGGCGTGGGTTCGGTCGCCCCGGATGCTGCTCGTCCCGCTGCTGGCGGTTCTCCTCTTTATGTTCGTCGGGCCGATGCTGATCTTGGTCCTGTTCTCCGTCCAGCCCGGCAACAGCCTGTCGCTCGATCCGCTCGGGTGGACCGCGGACAGCTACGTCGCGTTCGCAACCGGTATCGTCACCGGATCCGGTGTCTACGGGGCGGTGCTGCGGGCGACGACGACGATTAGCGTCCTGACTGTCGTCCTGACCTTTCTCGTCTCGTTTCCGGCGGCATACGCACTCGCGCGAAAGATCCGCCGGTTCAAGACCGCCCTGCTGGTCGCGATGATCCTTCCACTCCTGACGAGTGTCACTATCCGTGTGCTCGGCTGGGTGATGTTCCTGATGACTGACGGCGTGCTCTCGAGCGTTCTCGGCACGGTGGGGCTCTCGTACGACTCGCTTCTGTACCAGCAGTCGACGATCGTCTTGGGGACGACGTACGTCTACCTCCCGTTCATGCTGTTCCCGATCTACCTGTCGATGCTCTCGATTCCCGAGTCGCTGTACACCGCGGCGTCTGACCTCGGCGCGAGCCGGACGAAGATATTCAGAGACATCGTCCTCCCGATGAGTACACCGGGGATCGTCATCGGGTCGCTGTTCGTGTTCGTCCTGTCGCTCGGCGCCTCCGTCGAGTCCGAGCTGCTCGGCGGGGGAGAGGCGTTCACGATGGCGAGCAACATCGAGTTCTCGTTCGGTGTCGCACAGAACTTTCCGCTGGGGTCCGTACAGGCGGTGTCGCTTCTCGCCATCGCCGGCGGGAGCGGGGTGTATATCCTCCAGAGCATCGACCTCGAGGACATCGCCCAGCGTGGCGGCGGGTCACAGGGGTCGGCGCGGTCGATCTCTCGGCGCGAACAGGCGGTCTGGTACGGCTACACGCTGCTCGTCACGCTGTTTCTGATGATGCCCCTCGTGGCTATCATCGTCGCGTCGACACACGCCGCACGGGTGTTCGGGCTCCCGTACGAGTTCACCCTCGACTGGTACCGGCAGGTGCTCTCCAACGGAACGATCCACAACGCGGTGTTCAACACCCTCAAGATCGCCGTCCCGACCACGATCCTCAGCACGGTGATCGGGACGGCGGCGGCGATCGGCTACACTCGTTACACGTTCCCCGGTCGGGATCTGTTCAAGATCGTCGCGCTCCTCCCGATCTTCTTCCCGCTTTTGATCATCGGCCTCGGGATGTCGATGTGGTCGAACGTGATCGGTCTCGGGAACGGGATTCCCCAGACGATCGTCGGCGAGACGGTCTGGATCGCGCCGATCGTGATGTTCGTCGTGTCGATCACCGCACTCGGGATCGACCCGAATCTCGAGGACGCCGCACGCGATCTCGGCGCCGACACGACGAAGCTCTACCGCGACGTGGTCCTCCCGCTGGTCGCCGACGGCGTCGTCGCCGGAGCGATCTTCGCGTTCGTGCTCTCCTGGAACAACTACTACATCGCCTCGTACATGTCCGGGTCGAACATCCTCGTCACGACGTGGATCCACAGCCGGCTGACACAGGGGTTCTCCTCGCTCGTTCCGGCGGTCGCGGCGGTGCTGTTCTACGTCTCGCTGGTGGCGCTGGCCGCGGCGATCGCCGTCGAGTACCTCGGCGACTGACGGCTGTGTTCTACACGGTCGTCTGCCGTCGAGTCGAACAGAAGGGGACGGCGCCGCCTACGACCGGGCCTTCGCCTGCCGCCAGACCGGCTGGAAGTCGCTCAGGTCCGGCACCCGGTCGAAGAACACGGAGCCTTCGAGAATCGCGTCGAGGTCGTCCGTTCGGAGCACCTCTTTCTGTTCGTCCGTGTACTCGTCGAACACCGACGCCTGTGGGACGACGTTCACGCTGCTGGCGCCCTGTGGCCACGAGAGGTTCAGGGCCGCCTCCGGCGACTGCAGGTACGCGGCGTAGTTGTCCGCGAGCGGCGAGAGCTCACCCTTGAGGAACGTGTCCTGTTCGACCCAGATGATGCCGCCCTCGTCGGGGATCACCGTCTTGAACTCCATCCGACCGTCACGCCGGAGCGTCCCCTGGCCGAAGTTGCTCCCCATCAGCAGGACGTCGATCTCGCCGGACTTGAGCGCCTGATTCTGCGAGGCGATGTCCGGGTAGATCGCGACCGCGTTGTCGACCAGATCGAACGTGGACTGCTTGACCTGTTCGATCTCGTCGTCGGAGTGTTGCTTGAACGGGTCGATCCCCTCCCGGAGCATGATCGTCTGGATGATCCAGAAGAACCAGTCCGACACGCCGACGTTGTAGTCCTCGGCCCACGCGACGTCGTACGAACTCCAGTCGGACTCGGGGACGACGTCGGTGTTGACCGTCATCGACACCCAGCCCCAGCGCTGTGGGAGCGCGTAGAGCTGTCCGTCCGGGTCGAACTCGCCGTCCTCGTTTATGTGGCTGAACTTGTAGCCGTTCTCCGGCTTGAACAGGTCGAGGTAGTTGTCGAACGTGTACGGTCGCCACGCCTCCTCGTCGAGCGGTCGAAGCAGGTCCTCGTCGTAGGCGTCGACGACGAACGCGTTGTTCGGCGTGAACAGGTCGAACTGCTCCCACTCGCCGGAGCTGAGCCGGTTGATCGCCTTCGGGTCGTCGGTGAACAGGTCGAGCGAGGTTTCGGCGTCGAACTGGTTCCGGAACGGCTGCTGGACGTTCTCCCCGTCGTACCCGGCCCACGTCAGGTGCGAGACGGTCGTGTCGGCCTCCAGTTCGGCCTCCGTCGGCTCCAGTAGCTCGGGGTGAGGCTTCGCCGGGACGGTCGCCTGCTGCTCTGTCTCCCAGCTCTGCTGTACGCCACTGCCGCCGCCGCTGCTGCCACCACTTCCGGTACAGCCGGCGAGCGCGAGGCTCGCCGCGCCGACGGTTGCGCCTTTCAAATATGCCCTTCGGTTGAGTTCCTCTGGCACACTACCATCTCATCGGCTTCAGGCTATTCAATCTATTGTACGAACTCGGCAGACGACGGTCGTACCACACGGCCGCTGGCCGACGATCCGGGCGTCTGCTCGCTTTCGAGCACAGCCCCACGGCGAAACTATTAGGTAGAGCGATTGCTATCGTCACTCACGGATGACCGCGACAACGCAGTATCCGGTCGACCATCCGCTGGACCCGCTGGCGCCGACGGAGATCGACGCCGCCCGCGATATTCTCGAGGACGCGGAGGATATCTCCGACGGAACCCGCTACGTCGAGATCACCCTCAACGAACCCGACAAGGCCGACGTTCGGGCGTACGAGGAAGACGGTGAGCTGGTCGAGCGAGAGGCAAAGATCGTCGTCCGCGACAAGGACGCCGGAGAGACCTACGAGGGGGTCGTCTCGCTCGACGACGAGACCGTCGTCAGGTGGGACCACCTCGCGGACGCTCAGCCGCGAATGGTGGGCGAGGAGTTCGTCCAGGTCGAGGAGACGGTCACCGGCCACGAGGGGTTCCGCGAGGCGGTCCGGAAGCGCGGAGCCGACCCGGATCTGGCGATCGTCACGGCGTGGTCCGCGGGCTACGACTTCGTCCCTGCCGACATCGACAGGGGCCGCCGACTCGCACACGGGGTGGCGTGGGTAAAGGGTAGCGAAGACGAACAGGGCGCGAACGCGTACAACCGTCCGCTGTCCGGTATCCACGCCTGGGTCGACCTCGACGAGATGTCGGTGGTCAAGCTCGTCGACACGGGCGCGAAGAATCCGGACGTCGTCGAGAACCTGAAGACCTACCACTACCGGGCCGAGAACCGCGACCTCCGGGACGACCTGAAGCCGTACAACGTCGTCCAGCCGGACGGGCCGAGCTGGGAGGTCGAGGGCCGCGAGGTCGAGTGGCAGAACTGGCACCTCCGGGTCGGGTTCAACCACCGCGAGGGGCTGGTGATCCACGACGTCGGCTACGAACAGGACGGCGAGGTACGGAGTATCATCAACCGGGCGTCGTTCCCCGAGGTCGCGACGCCGTACAACGACCCGGACCCGGACCACGCGTGGAAGACGCCGTTCGACGTCGGCGAGTACGGTCTCGGCCGGCTGGCGAACTCCCTGACCGAAGGGTGTGACTGTCTCGGGTATATGCACTACTTCGACGCGGTGATGAACGACGCGGACGGCAACCCGTCCGTCATCGAGAACGCCATCTGCCTCCACGAGGAGGACTACGGCCTGCTCTGGAAGCACCACGACTGGCGTGCCGGCGACGACGAGGTCCGCCGGAACCGGCGGCTTGTGGTGTCGTTCATCTCGACGATCGGGAACTACGACTTCGGGTTCTACTGGTACTTCTACCAGGACGGGTCGGTCGAGGCACAGGTCCGACTCACCGGCTGTAACGCGACCGGTCTCACCGCGCCCGGCGAGACGGAGTCCGGTTACGCGGAGATGGTCGGCCAAGACCACAAGTCGATGATCCACCAGCACGTGTTCACCTGCCGGCTCGACATGGCGGTCGACGGTAGCCAGAACTCGGTGCGTCAGGTCGACCTCGAGAGCGTGCCGTACGGACCGGAGGGGTACGACCCCGAACCGTATCAGGAGCCCGACCGGGAGCACTCGAACCGCTACGGACAGGCCGCCTACGCAGCCCGCCAGACGTACGAGTCCGAGTCCGAGGCGCAGGCGCTGACGAACACACACACCGGTCGGTTCTGGGAGATCGTCAACGAGAACGAGACAAACGACGCGACCGGACAGCCGGTGGGGTACCGCCTCAAGCAGAAGAGCGGCAGCAACACCGCGTTCGCGGCACAGCCCGGGTCGTCGGATATGAAGCGGCTCGGCCTCGCGGACAAGCACCTCTGGGTCACGCAGTACGACGACGACGAGGTGTTCCCGGCGGGCGAGTATCCGAACCAGAACCCCGGCGGCGACGGCCTGCCGGAGTGGGCCGAACAGGACCGGTCCGTCCGGGACGAAGACGTCGTGGTCTGGTACAACCTCAACCAGACACACGTCTGCACTCCCGAAGACTGGCCGATCCTCCCGGCGAAGATGATGTCGCTCAAGCTCGAGCCGACACACTTCTTCGAGGAGAATCCGGCAATCGACGTCCCCCCGGAGCACGACATCAAGAACGTCGAACAGTGGAAGACAGAGAACCAGGAGTCGTTCTCGACGGGGAGTCAAGACCCGGCGACGAGCGACGACGACTGACTCGACGGGCGGTGTCACGGGACCCGTCGGGGCACCTCTCGCTCCGCAGCCGGCTGTGTTCCGACCCCGGACCCGTCGGACGGGTCGCTCGCCGGACGGCACTCGCCCTGCTGACCGTCGGCGTTCTCTCGTGTCTCGCGACGACACCCGTTGCCGCACACGGCGCCGCCGCCGGAGACCGCCTCGACGCCGGCACAGTGCTCGGCGTCGCAGCCGCGTCGGGGCTCCTCGTCGGTCTGTTTGGCGTCGCGTCGGGACACCGCCGGTGGCTGGCTGCTCCGTCATCCGGACGGCGGTACGCGACCGACGTCGGACTCGTGGTGCTCGGGCTGGGATTCGCCCTGCCGGCCCTCGCGTCGACCCCGGCCCTCGCGGCGACGGGCGTCGTCGTCGGCGGGGTGACAGCCGTCCTCCTGGTGCGCCACACGCGATACGGGCTCTGTTCGTCCTGTGGCCGACAGACGGACGTCGCCGCCGGCGCGCTCGCGGCCCACCGCGCTGTCGAGGGCCTCGTCCTCGGTGCGGCGACGGCTGTCGGAGGGGCAGTCGGCGTCGTCGGTGCCGCTCTCGTCGTCGGTCACACCGCGGTCGAGGCGGGACTCCTCGGCCACGCGTACGGACGCACGAGCGCCGGCTGGGGAGTCGCCGTCGTCGTCGGCCTCCAGTCGGCGCTTGTCTTCGGCGGGGCCGTCGGCGTGGTCGCGCCGCGACGCGTCTCTCCTGCCGTCGAGACAGCCGTGCTCGCCGCGGTGGGGGCCGTGCTGTTCGCCGCCGGGGTCGACGGCGTTCGCACTCGGCTCCCGACAGCCGGAGCCTGAACGCCGCGCCGAACGGCAGCGCCCGCGTCTGTCGCCCCACGGCTGCGACGACCGACCCGACTTCACGCTCCAGCCGCCGGCTGCCCCGGACGCCGCAGCGGTCCGTGGTCTCGCCGGACTGCTCGAGGTCCGCCGCTCGCGGGCTACGGCCCCGCCGACGCCGGCGTCGCTCGACCGGCCCTGTCTCGTCGGGCCGTGTCGTCGTCTCGCGCCCGACGCCACGACCGTACGCTCACTCCTCGCCCGCCTCGAGTCGGTACTCCCACGCCTCGTAGCCGCCGGCCATGCTCCTGACCGTGTCGGAGTCTCCGACGCCCTCGTAGCTCCCGATCAGCCGTGCGGCCTGGACCGAGGACTGCCCGATCGGACAGGCGACGACTACGTCCTCGCCCCAGTCTACCTCGTCGACCCGGCGCGGGAGGTCCGGCAGCGGGACGTTTATCGCCGTCGGGATGTGCCCCCTGCGGTACTGTGCCGGCTGACGGACGTCGACGACCTGTACGTCGTCGCCGGCGTCTAGCTTCCGCTTGACCGCCTCGGGGGTGACCTCCTCGACCATCAGCGTCCGCCACCGTTCGGCTGCCGCCGTCTGTCACCGGCTGCGGTCGCGCTCTGTGTCGGCTCGCTCACACTCCCGCGTACGCCTGGTCCGTAATGAGCGGTTCGCCCGCCTCAGGCGACCGCGACCGTCTCGGCCTCGAACCGTTCCGCGTCGTCGCGCCAGCGCCAGCTCCCGACGAACGGCTGGCCGTCCAGCGCGCAGACGACGTACGACCGGTCGGGCCACGCGGCCCGTGCGACGTCGGTCTCGCTCGGCCCCGGCGGGCCGGCGGGGTGGGAGTGGTAGAACCCGACGACGGACCGTCCGGCGTCCGCGACCGACTCGAAGATCGCCAGCTGCTCCTCCGGGTCGATCCGGTAGCGAACCGTCGGCTGCTCGGCGGCGTTCCGGGCTCGGTAGACGGCCTCGACACGGCTCTTGCCCTCGCCGTACGTCCCCGCGAGGACGCCACAGACCTCCTCGTCGCCGCCCTCGCGGGCGTGGCGCACGACCGCGTCGTACGCCGTCCGGGCCAGCGCGATCACGGTTGACCCTCGGGGCCGCGGAGACAAGTCGGCGTCGACCGGCCGTGACGTCCCGCGACTCGCCGGACACCCCGTCTACACTACCCGGTTCGCCAGTGGCTCGCCCGCCGCCAGCCGCCGGCGGTTCTCCCGGACCAGCGCCGCGACGCGCTTGACGTAGTCCCGACTCGCCGCCGCGGCGTGCGGCGTGACGACCACGTCCTCCAGCCCCCACAGCGGCGAGTCCTCCGGCAGCGGCTCGGTCTCGAACACGTCCAGGGCGGCGACGAGCGCCGACTGGTCGACCACGCCGCCGCGGGCGACGTTGACCGTAGGCGTCCGCATCGCGTCGGGGATCGCCCCGTCGACGAGCGCTTCGGTGTCGTCGGTCAGCGGCACCGCGAGGACGACGAACCGCGCGTCTGCGAGGGGCCCCCTCGTGGTCGGTCGCCGGGTCCCCCCGGTCGACGCCGGCGACGGGCGCCGGCGTCCACCGCACCCCGCTCACGTCCATCCCGAGCGCGTCGGCGCGCGTGGCGATGCCGCGTCCGAGGGTACCGAGGCCGACGACACGGAGCGACTCGCCGTGGCTACCGGTGCTGTTCGTGAGCGCCACCCCCGTCGTCGCGCAGGTCGTCGAACGGGAAGCGGTCGACGCCGGTCTGTACCGAGTGGACCCGCGAGGAACGTCTCCGTCGTGCGCGAACGTGACCAGCGTGTCACGGCCGTCGAGTGTCGTGTCGCTCTCGACGACGCCGACCTCGCCCGCGTCGTCTCCCGCGAGCAGACGCCGGCGGGAACACCGCGTCGACGGAGCCGTGGATCCCGAGCGTGTCGGTCACGGCTCCCCGGTCGACGGGACGACACGAGACGCTCCCGGTCGTGACGCCCGGGCGTCACGCGGGGGGCTACGGGCCGACCCGACCCGGACGTCGGTCGAGGAATATCCCTGTCGTTATCTGCGGACGCCACACACGAGGCGGTGTGATCGACGTGACCATCGTGGGGTGCGGGAACCTCGGGAGCGCCCTGATCGAGGGGCTGTCACAGAGCGGGGGACACGACGTCACCGCCTACGACGTCGACGAGGCGGCGCTGGAGCGGGTGGCGCCACACGCCACGCGGACGACGACGGACGTCGAACGGGCGGCGGCGTCGGCCGTGGTGGTCGTCGCGGTCAAGCCGGACGTCGTCGGCCCCGTCGTGTCGGAGTTCGGGCCGCACCTCGCCCCGGGGCAGACGGTCGTCACCGTCGCCGCGGGCGTCTCACGCGCCCACGTCGCGGCGAGGACGGACGCGACGGTCGTGCGGGTGATGCCGAACCTCGCGGCGTCGACCCGGGACACCGCCGCGGCGGTCGCGTGGGACGACCCGGACGAGGCCGTCAGCGAGATGCTGGCCGACCTCGGCGAGTACGTCGAGATCGACGAGGAGCTGATGGACGCCGCGACGGCGCTCAACGGGAGCGGCCCAGCCTTCGTCTTCTACGTGATAGGGGCGATGAAGCGGGCTGCGGTCGCGGAGGGGATGGACCCGGAGGCCGCACAGGTGCTCGCGGCCCAGACGGTCGTCGGCGCGGGCGAGACGGTCCTGGGGTCAGACCGGAGCGTCGACGACCTGATCGACGCCGTCTGCTCGCCCAACGGCACGACAATCGAGGGGATGGAGGTGCTGTGGGACAGCACGGTCGCGGACGACCTGGGCCGGGCGCTGGCGGCGGCGACCGACCGCTCTCGCGAACTCGCGGCGGAGCACGCCGATGAGTGAGGTGGTGGCGGTCGACACGGCGGTCGCCGAGCGTGCGCGCGAGCGGGCCGCGACAGCCGAGCGCGTCGTCGTCAAGGCCGGGACGAACTCACTGACCGACGGCGACTCGAACCTCGACGACGCGAAGGTCGACAAGCTGGTCGACGACGTGGTCGACCTGCTCGACCGTGGTACGGAGGTCGTCCTCGTCTCGTCTGGCGCCATCGGCGCCGGCAAGGGGCGGATCGGCCACTCGGGCGACACCGTCGAGGCGTCGCAGGCGCTGTCGACGATCGGACAGAGCCACCTGATGCGGCGGTACACCGAGAGCCTGGAGCGCTACGACCGGACGGCGGCGCAGATCCTGCTGACCCAGCACGACCTCGACGACGCCGAGCGGTTCACCAACTTCCGGAACACGGTCGAGACCCTGCTGGACTGGGACGTGGTGCCGATCGTCAACGAGAACGACGCCGTCGCCACGGAGGAGATACAGATCGGCGACAACGACATGATCTCCGCGTCGGTCGCGATCGGTATCGACGCCGACCTGCTGGTGACGCTCACCGACGTCGAGGGGGTCTACACCGGCAGCCCCGAGTCGGACTCCGGGGCGACGCTGATCGAGGCGGTCGGGCGGAACTACGCCGCCGTGGAGGCGATCGTCGACGAGAGCGCGAGCGGCGAGTTCGGCGGCATCCGGACGAAGGTCCGGGGGGCCCGGCGGGTCAGCGAGCACGGGATTCCGGCGGTGATCGCCGCCTCCGGCGTGACGGACGTACTGGAGCAGATCAGTACAGGCAAGCCCGTGGGGACGATATTCGTCCCCACCGACGGAGCAACCGATGACTGAGCCCACCACCGACGAGAGAGTCGAGGCGGCGAACGCGGCGGCGCTGGGGCTGGCGAACCAGCCGGCGACGGAGCGCGACGCGGCGCTCCGCGCGGTCGCCGACGCGGTCGAGGCGAACGAGGACCGGATACTCGCGGCGAACGAGGACGACGTCGCCGACGCCGAGGCGCTGCTCGCGGCGGGCGAGTACAGCCGTGCGCTCGTCGACCGGCTGGAGCTCTCGCCGTCGAAACTGGAGAGCATCGCCGAGATGGTCCGCAGCGTCGCCGACCAGGACGACCCGCTCGGCCGGACGCTCGCCGCTCGACGGCTCGACGACGACCTGGAGCTGTACAAGCTGTCCGTCCCGATCGGCGTCGTCGGGGCCGTCTTCGAGTCCCGGCCCGACGCACTGGTCCAGATCGCCGCCCTGGCGCTCAAGTCCGGGAACAGCGTCATCCTGAAGGGCGGGAGCGAGGCGAGCCGCTCGAACCGTGTCCTCTACGAGCTGATCCGCGAGGCCGCGGCGGCGATGCCGGACGGGTGGATACAGCTGATCGAGGCCCGCGAGGACGTCGACAGGCTACTCGAGATGGACGACGCCGTGGACCTGCTGATGCCGCGCGGCAGCTCCGAGTTCGTCCGCCACGTTCAGGACAACACGAGCATCCCCGTCCTCGGCCACACCGAGGGGGTCTGTCACGTCTACGTCGACGAGGCCGCAGACCTCGAGATGGCCGAGGCGATCGCCTTCGACGCGAAGGTGCAGTACCCCGCGGTGTGTAACGCAGTCGAGACGCTCCTCGTCGACGCAGACGTGGCCGAGTCGTTCCTCCCCGGGATGGTCGAGCGCTACCGCGCGGCGGGCGTCGAACTCCGCGGCGACGAGCGGGTCCGCGAGGTCGTCGACGTCGACGCCGCGAGCGAGGCGGACTGGTCGACCGAGTACGGCGACCTCGTGCTCTCCGTCGCGGTGGTCGACTCGCTTCCCGACGCCGTCGACCACGTCAACACCTACGGCTCGAAACACACCGACGCGATCGTCACGGAGGACTCGGACCGCGCGGCGACGTTCATGCGCGGGGTCGACTCCGCGAGCGTCTTTCACAACGCCTCGACGCGGTTCAGCGACGGCTACCGGTTCGGCCTCGGCGCCGAGGTGGGGATCAGCACGGGCAAGACACACGCCCGCGGCCCGGTCGGGCTCGACGGACTCACGACGTACAAGTACTACCTCGAGGGCGACGGACAGCTCGTCGAGAGCTACGCCGGCGAGGACGCACAGCCGTTTACCCACGAGGCGTTCGACGGCGAGTGGACGCCCGAACGCCGCTCGACGGAGTAAATCATTAACAGCCGCCTCTCCGCACGCGGAGCCGTGACAGACCCACGCACGATCCACGGGGCCTTCGCCGAGACCGCGACCACGTGGCCCGACCGGCCGTTCCTCGTCTTCGAGGGCGAGACGTGGCGCTACGACGACGCGCGGCGGGCGGTCGCGCGCCGCGCGGCTCTCCTCGACGACACCGGCGTCGGTCCGGGCGACCGCGTCGGCGTTCTCCTGCCGAACGACCCCGAGTTCGTCTTCTGCCTGCTGGCGACGGCGCGACTCGGTGCGACGCTCGTCCCGTTCGACCACCGGCAGGAGGGGGACGTCCTCGCGTACCTGCTCTCCGACGCCGACCCGACGGCTCTCGTCGTCGACGGCGACGTCGCAGACCGGTACCGCGCGGTCGCCGACGGAGCGGCGGTCGACACCGTCTTCGTCCACGACGGTCCCGCAGACCTGGGACGCGACCTCGACGACGCCGTCGCCGCCGCGCCCGCCGAGGCGCCCGACCCGCCGGCGGTCGACCCCCGCGACGTCGCGCTCCTCTCGTACACCTCGGGGACGACGGGTCCGCCGAAGGGCGTCCAGAACCCGCACCTGAGCTACGTCGAGGCCGGCGAGCGGCTCGCGGCTGCCTGTGACACCGACGAGACCGACCGCGCGCTGCTGGTCCTCCCGCTGTTCCACGCCAACCCGACGACGTACGGGCTGATGCAGATGCTCGCCGTCGGCGGGAGTGTCGCGCCGGTTCGGGCGTTCTCCGCGAGCGAGTTCTTCGAGCGCGCCCGCGAGACGGAGAGCAGCTTCTTCACCCACGTCGGGTCGGTGCTCGAGATTCTCCAGCGGACACTCGACGCGGGCGACGTCGACCCGACCTCGCCGCTCCAGTTCGCCGTCGGCGGCGCCGCACAGTTCGACCGGGGGCGCGCGTTCGAGCGGCAGACGGGCGTCCAGCTCGTCCGGCTCTACGGTCTCTCGGAGGTCGGCGCGGGGCTCGTCACGGTGGCTCCCCGCGACCCGAGCACCGACGGCGGTGCCACCAGCCAGGGCCCGGTCGACGACCCGCCGTTCGACGTGCGGATACTCGCCGACGACGGCCTGTCGTTTGCCGACGAGGGCGAGCGCGGCGAGATCGTCGTTCGACCGGACCGCCCCGGGCTGCTGTTCCGCGGGTACCGCGGGAAGTCCGCCGCCGCCGTCGAGGCGTGGCAGGACCTCTGGATGCACACGGGCGACCTCGGCGAGATTCGCGACGGGACACTCCACTACCTCGGGCGCGAGACGACGGCGATCCGGCGGATGGGCGAGAACGTCTCGCCGTGGGAGGTCGAGTCCGCGCTCGCGGACTGGGACCGGGTCGACGACGCGGTCGCGGTCGGCGTCCCCGACGAGGTGGCCGGCGAGACCGTCGCGCTCTGGGTCGCGCCGGCGACAGACGACCTGACCGAGGCGGCGGTGTACGAGCGGTGCCGGGACCGGCTGGCCGACCACCTCCGGCCGCGCTACGTCGGCTTCCTCGACGACGTCCCGCGCACCAGCACCCACAAGATCGAGCGGTCGCGGCTCGCCGACCGGTCGGTCGCCGACGCGTGGGACGCGCGGTCGGCGCGGGAGTAGCGCGGCGCGTCGGCAGGCGAACCGTTATGTCGTTCGGCGCGTCGGGTCTGGCACCCCGATGGACTTCGACCGCACAGCCGACCGACGGGCACTGGACGAGCGTATCACCGCGTGGCGCGAGGACCACGAGCCGACGATCCGCGAGCACGCGAAGCGCTCGGTGTTCCCCCGGGACCTGTACGAGGAGGGGATGGAGCGCGGGTTCGGCACCGCGATCCTCCCTCCCGAGTACGGTGGTCCGGGCGGGGGCGCAGTCGAGTACGGCATCGTCGCAGAGCAGACCGGCATCTTCCAGATCTGTTTCCAGACCCAGCGGGCGATCCTCGCGACCGGCACGCCGGCCCAACGGGAGCGGTTCCTCCCGGCGTTCGCCGACGGCTCTGCGGTCGGCGCGATCTCGATCTCGGAGCCCGAGACCGGGTCGAGCCTGAAGTCGATGGACACGACTGCCGAGCGCGACGGCGACGGCTGGGTCGTCGACGGGTACAAGAGCCACGTCAACCTCGCGGCGGAGGCGACGGTCCACCTCGTGTTCGCGATGGCCGACGAGGGACTGACCGTGCTGCTCGTCGACGACGACGCGCCCGGAATCGAGGTGTCGGAGAAGCGCGACCCGATCGGCACCCGCTATCTCCCGATCTACGACGTCGCTTTCGACGAGGTGCCGGTCGACGGCGACTCGGTGCTGCTGGGGCCGGGCGACGGCTACGAGGTGTTCTTCGAGACGTTCAACTTCAGCCGCATCGGCAACGCAAGCGAGATGCTCGGCCGCGGCAAGCGGTCACTCCGGCAGGCCGTACAGTGGGCACGCGACCGCACGGTTGGCGACCAGACCGTGACCGACTTCCAGGGGATCCGGTGGAAGATCGCGGACCTCTACACCGGTCTTCAGGCCGCGACTCGCCTGCGTGACGAGGCCGCACACGCGCTGGACGACGGCGCAGACGACGCCCCGCTGAAGACGTCGATGGCGAAGCTGAAGGCGGCGGACGCGGGGCTCGCGGCGACGACGGAGGCGATGCAGATCACCGGCGCACACGGCCTCTACCGCGACCGACCTTACGAGGCGAACTTCCGCGACGTGAAGACACTGGAGGTGGCCGGCGGGTCGCGGGAGATCATGCGCAACGTCATCGCCGACGCGGTCGTGCCGGAGCTCTGAGCCGCCTCACCTCACCACTCCATCCCGCCGTTGATCCCGAGAATCTGCCCCGTCATGTAGCCCGAGCGCTCCGTTGCGAGGAAGCGTACCATGCTCACCACGTCCTCGACCTCGGCGAACCGACCGAGCGGGATACGGTCGAGAATCTGCTCCTGAACGCGTTCGGGCACGTCCTCCAGCATATCCGTCCTGACGAAGCCGGGGGCGACGCAGTTGGCCGTTGCCCCCTCGCTCGCGAGCTCGAGCGCGACGGTGCGCGTGAACCCGAAGAGTCCGGACTTCGTCGTCGCGTAGTTCGCCTGCCCGTAGTTGCCCTGCTGGCCGACGACGCTCGAGATGTTGATCAGCCGCCCTTCGTCCGCGGACCTGAGGTCGTCGAAGCAGACCTTCGTGCAGTTGAACACGCCGCCGAGGTTGACGTCGACGACGCGATCCCAGTCCTCACGGGTCATGTTCTCGAACTTCCGGTCGACGGTGATCCCCGCGTTGTTGACGAGGACGTCGACGGGACCGACCTCGGCCCGGACGGCCTCGTACATCTCCTCGACCGCCGCCTTGTCCGCTACGTCGGCCTGCGCGACGACGGCCTCGCCGCCGGCGCGCTCGACCCGCTCACACACCTCGTGCGCCGCCGCCTCCGAGGAGCGGTAGTTCACCGCCACCGTCGCGCCCGCGTCGCCCAGTTCCTCCGCGATGCCGCGCCCGATGCCGCGTGACGCACCTGTCACGAGGCAGGTCCGACCGTCCAGACTCATTCGTCCGCAGTTCACAGCCGAGCGCTAAGGTCTGTCGGCTCTCTGTCCTCTCACCCGTGCCCGCCGTCTGTCTCTCTCGAAATTACTATCCTATCGGCCCCGGACGAGGCGATCGATGAGTCGCTCGGCGTCTCACCAGATCCGAGTTCTCCACGTCGACGACGACCCCTCGTTCGCGGCGCTGGCCGCCGAGCGCCTCGAGCGCGCCGACGAGCGGCTCAAGGTAGAGACGGCGCGGGACGTCACGGCGGCGACCGACCGACTGGCCGCCGCCGGGACGGGCGAGCAGCCGCCGGTCGACTGCGTCGTCAGCGACTACGAGATGCCCGAGACGGACGGTATCGGGTTTCTCCAGACCGTCCGGGAGCGTCACCCGAACCTGCCGTTCGTGCTCTTCACCGGCAAGGGGAGCGAGGAGATAGCCAGCGAGGCCATCTCCGCCGGCGTCACCGACTACGTCCAGAAGGGGACGAGCGGTGACCACTACGACCTCCTCGCGAACCGCGTCGCAAACGCCGTTGCCGCCGCCCGGTCGCGCCGGGCACTCGAGACCGAGCGCGACCGGATGCGAGCGGTGTTCGACGCGCTCCCGGACGTCGGTATCGTCTACGACGCCGAGGGGCGGTACCGACGAGTGTTGACTGACCGCGAGGATCTGCTCGCCGAGCCGGCGTCACGACTCGAGGGACAGACGGTCGACGAGGTCCTGCCGACCCCGGCAGCAGAGACGGTTGCCGACGCCGTCGACCGCGCGCTCGACACCGGCGCCGTCCAGACGGTGGAGTACGCGCTCGAGCTCGACGGCGAGCGCACCTGGTTCGAGGCGCGGCTGTCCTCGTTTCGCTCCGACGGCGAGGACTTGGTCGTCCTTCTCGCCCGCGAGGTGACGCCGAATCACACCCGGCGCGAGCGCCTCGAGGGGTACCGCCACATCGTCGAGCAGATGGAGCAGGCCGCCTGCATCTACGACGCCGACGGGCGGTTCGTCACGGCAAACGACTCCCTCGCGTCGTGGTACGGGACGACCGCCGAGACGCTCCGGGGACAGGAGTGTCCGCTCGTCGAACGCGTCCGCGAGCCCGGCGACTCCGACACGGACCCGTTCGACGAACTGGTCGCGGGCGAGCGCAGCGCCGTCCGGGGGGAGGTCGACGGCGACTTCGGCGACCGCGGACACGCCGTGGTGTCGTACCGGTTCACCCGGCTCTGTGTCGACGACGAGTTCTACGGTGTCGTCGGCGTCGCGCGCGACGTCACGCGCGAGCGGCGCCGCGAGGCCGCGGTCGAGGAACTCCACAGCGCGACGCGCGATCTCGTTCGCGCGACGTCGCGCGAGGCCGTCGCCGAGCGGGTGGCCGACGCGGTGCGGGACACGCTCGACTACCCGATCAACGTCGTCAGACTCGTCGACGACGAGGGGCGGCTCCACCCGACGGCGGTGACGACGGAGGCGACCACGGTGCTCGGCGACCGGTCGGTGTACGACGGCGACGCGCCCGCCTGGCACGCCTTCGACGACGGCGAGACGCGCGTCGTCGACGACCTCAGAACGGTCGCCGACGGCCACGACCGCGGCGAGGCGCGCGCGGGACTGTACGTGCCACTCGGTGCCCACGGATCGCTCAGTGTCGCCAGTACGTCGGTCGGCGCCTTCGGCGAGGCCGACGTCCGGCTCGCGGAGGTACTGGCGTCGAACGCCGAGGCCGCGCTGGACCGACTCGCCCGGATCCGCGAGGTGGAGCGACAGAACGACCGGCTGTCGGAGTTCGCGAGCGTCGTCAGCCACGACCTGCGGAGCCCGCTCAACGTCGTCGGGGGACGTCTGTCGCTCGCTCGCGAGGAGCGCGAGGGGCCACACCCCCATCTCGACGCGGCAGCCCGCGCGGTCGACCGCATCCAGACGCTCGTCGACGACCTCGTGACGTACGCCCGCGAGGGCGAGGTGCCGGGGACACGCGAGTCGGTCGATCTCGCGGCACTCGCGCGGGACTGCTGGACGACCGTCGACACCGCAGACGCGCGGCTCCGGGTCGAGACCGAGCGTCAGTTCCGCGCCCACCCCGGTCGGCTCCGCCAGCTGCTCGCGAACCTCTACCAGAACGCCGTCGACCACGGTGGGTCGGACGTCGTCGTCACCGTCGGCGATACCCCGGACGGGTTCTACGTCGCCGACGACGGGCCGGGCGTCCCGCCGGACGTCCGTGACAGTGTCTTCGAGTTCGGCTACTCAGACGACGGTGGGAGCGGTCTCGGCCTCGCCATCGTCCGGCAGGTCGCGACGACCCACGGCTGGGACGTCGACCTCATCGCGGCTGCGGACGGCGGCGCACGCGTCGAGGTGACGGGCACGAACGAGCCGTAGCGCTCGCCGGGGAGACGCGCAGCCGGACCGCTCGGCGTGGTCGTCGCCGCGCCAGACGCCGTCCGGTCCGGGCCGACGGCGACGTCCGCGACGCCGTCGAACCCGGCGCGCCACCCCGACGACTCGTCGGCGGACCGTCACGCGTTTCCCCGCTCCCGGCGAGAAGCTGTCGTGTCTGTCGGTTCGGTGCCGTGGCGTTCGCCGACGTTCCACGTCGTCCTCGCGAGTTCGCTGATGGGTGTCATGGGTGTCTCGCTCATCAGCCCCACGCTCCCGGCGGTGCGGACCGCCCTCCGCCTGACGGACCCGCAGGTGAGCCTGCTCCTGACGGCGTTCTCGCTCCCGGGGATCGTTCTCGCGCCGTTGGTCGGCGTTCTCGCGGACCGCTACGGCCGGCGCGCGGTGCTGGTGCCCTGTCTCGTCGGCTACGGCGTGACCGGCGGGAGTATCGTCGTCGTGCAGCAGTTCGACGTGATCCTCGCACTCCGGGCCGCACAGGGCGGCGCCGCGAGCGGGCTGGTGACGCTCGCGGTGACGCTCATCGGCGACACGTTCGACGGCGCGCGGCGGAACCAGCTGATGGGTGTCAACGGCGCGGCCATCTCGGTCGGGACGGCGGCGTACCCGCTGCTCGGCGGCGCGCTGGCGGAGCTGTCTTGGACCGCACCGTTCGCGCTCTACCTCCTCGGCCTCCCGGTCGGGCTGCTCGCGCTCCGTGCGCTCCCCGCTGGCGGCGGCGGCGAGGCGCGCGGTCTCGGCTACTTCAGGGACGTCCTCGGCGCCGTGCCGACGCGCCGCACCGCCGTCGTCTACGCGACGTACGTCGTCGTCTTCGCCGTCCTCTACGGCGCGGTGTTGACGGCGCTCCCGCTGGTCCTCGACCGACAGTACGGTCTGTCGGCACTCGGCGTCGGTCTCGTCCTCACCGCCTCGTCTGTCGCGACCGGCGTCGTCTCGACGCTGAACGGTCGGCTGGCGCTCCGGCTCTCCGGCGACCGGCTCGTTGCCGCCGGCTTCGTCGCCTACGGCGCCGGGCTGGGCGGCGTGTGGCTCGCCCGCTCGCCCGCCGGGGTCGGCGTCGCGATCCTCGGATTCGGGGCGGGAATGGGCCTCGTCATCCCCTCGCTCGACACCATCACGAGCTCGCTGGCCGGCCGGGAGTTCCGTGGCGGCGTCACCAGCTTCCGGACGAGCGCCATCCGGGTCGGGCAGACGGTCGGGCCGACGCTGTTTACAACCGCCGCCGCAGTCGCCGGCTACCGGCCGCTGCTCCTGTTCTCCGCAGCGACGACGCTCGTACTCGGCGCCGCGACGTCGCTACTGACGCGGTGAGACGCGACCGCTGTGCCGCCGGTCCCGTCCGAGCCGCGGCGCTCGCACGCCACCGGGGATCTCCCGTCTTGCCGCCGGCTCGCCGGCGCTGCGCCCCGATCTGCCGCCCGTAGGGTGACCGCCGCGCTCGCCCGGCTCCTCGCGCCGGCGGTGCCAGACGACCCGCGGCCGAAACTCACACCCGCCCGGCACCCGTCGTCCGGTCGTGCGAGTCGGAGTCATCGGCGCGGGACGCATCGGTGCGACGGCGGCGGGACACTTCGTCGAAGCCGGCCACGAGGTGCGGGTCGCCAACTCGCGCGGCCCCGAGACGCTCGTCGACCTGGTCGACGACCTCGGGCGGCGGGCGAGCGCGGGAACGCCCGCGGAGGCCAGCCGGTTCGGCGACGTCGTTCTCGAGGCGATTCCGTTCGCGGCGTACCCCGACCTCCCTGCGGACGCGCTCGCCGGGCGGACGGTGATCAGTGCGTCGAACTACTGGCCGGACCGCGACGGCGAGATCGAGCTCGGCGGGCGGAGCCACACCGAACTCGTCGCCGACCACCTCGCGGACGCGCGGGTCGTCAAGTCGTTCAACACGATGCGGTCGGAGCGGCTGCGCGACGAGACCCGGTCGGACGCCCCGCTCGACGGCCGGCTGGCGCTCTACGTCGCCGGCGACGACTCCGGGGCGAAGGCGACGGTCGCCGACCTCGTCGAGGACGCTGGGTTCGCGCCGGTCGACGTCGGCTCGCTCGCCGACGGGCGACAGATCCAGCCCGGGTCGCCGGTGTTCAACGAGCCGCTGTCGCCCGCCGAGGCCCGGACGCGCTTGGGCCTCGACTGACCCGACCGGTCCGACTACTCGACGTCGGCGCCGACGTCCCGGGGCCGGATCGTGGGTTACGACGAGTAGCGCCGACGGCGATCTGCCACACCGGCGGCCTGGCGCCAGGTCGGGCGCCTGCACGTGCCGACCTCGGCGAGGCCGGTGGTCGACGCGACGCCGCCGGCGAGCGAGACGGCGTAGCGGGGCCGACTCGGGCTGTGCCGGAGGGCAGGTCGGTCGGACGGTCAGGAGCAGCCCCGCTCGAGCGTGACCCGGACGCCGTTCCCCGCGGCGGCCACCTCGACGGTCTCACAGCCGACCCCGTCGAAGGTGAACCTCACGGAACCGCCGGGAGCGAGCGATTCCGTCCCTCTGTCGGTTAGATCGCGCGTCGTGCCGCGGGCCGTCGCGTTGACCGTGGTCAGCGATACCGGGAAGCGGCTCTCGACCGTGACCGTCAGCGCCTGACCGCCGACGGGTTCCGCGCTACCGGCGACGCCGACATCCCCGTCGAGGTCGAGCTTCGCTGCCTCGTGCTCCGAGCCGGGACAGTAGTCGCTCCGGCTCTGGTTCCCCTCGTCTTTCGTGCCCGTGACTTCGACCTCGCCGCCGGTGCCGTCGACGGGAGCGTTCTCGAACGCGTCGCTCCCGCCGCCGGTGTTCAGCACGACCGTCGACACCGGCTTCTCGGTGTCCCACTCGACGGCGAGCGCCTCGTCGGTGGCGTTCTCGGGAGTGACTTCCTGCTTGTACTTCGTCACATTGGCCTCCGCGCCGACGCGATCCGTCTCTGTGTCCGTACAGAACCCGACGAAGCTGATCGCTTTGCGGTCGTCGGAGCCTCCGACCTCTTTGACCTCGACGCCGAGGAACGCCTCGTCGTCCGGCACGACGTCGACCGAGACGCCGCGTTCCGCGCTCGCCGAGGTGAACCCGCCGGTCGGGACGGTCACGCCGACAACCGCGAGCGCAGCGAGCACGACCGCGAGCCGACGGAGACGCGTCATCGTCAGTCCCCGTCGACCTCCGGCGGGGCGTCGGTCGCGTCGAGCCTGTTCCCCCGTGTCACCGCGTAGTGAACCGTCGCCGAGACGAGGAGCGCGGCGGTGACGAACGTCGCCCAGCCGAGTCCGGTCACGGCGTCGATGCCGGGAACGCCGACGTGTGCCGCCGCGACCACGCTCGACGCGACGGCGCCCAGCCCGAGGTAGTACTCCGACCACGGGATGTCGCGGCCCTCGACCACCTCGAGGTAGATGTCGAACTCGTCGAGCGCGTCGGTCGGTTCGACCGTGCCCGCGCGTGAGTCGAACTCGACGACGCCCATCTCGTCCATCCGCGGGAGGTGACGCTGCTGGAGCGCGGTGTATGCGTGCTTGCGCTCGTCGGAGCCGACCGACTCGACGGTGGTGTCGTGTTCCCACGCCGCGACCTGTTCGGCCATCTCGCCGAGGTCGACCTCACCCTCCGACGAGCGGAGTACGTGGAGGCTGTACCGCCGCCTCGGGTTCGACAGCACGTCGAACACCTCGTCGCGGTCGAGATCTGGCTCCGACGTCTCTGCCCCTGTCGTCGTGTCGTGATCTGTCGCCCCCCTGCTGACGGCCATTGTTCAGGAGACGTACATGTATGTCAGGTATTTATAACTGCGTGTCACGACAGAACGTGATAACCAGAGTACAAAAGCCCGGCGTCCGAGCGACCCGTCACGGCTGCCGAGACACGGATTCTCGACTGCCGAACCCGCCATCTCGGGGCCGCCGAATAGCCTCTCGGTGCCCGCTACAGAGCCGCTCGCCGTCCGATCCGCCCGTCTCGCGGCTGAATACAAATCACCCCCAGGACGTGTGTTCGGGTGAGTTCCGCCGGGTGACCGGGGGACTCAGAGACAACCAATGCGACGACGAAAGTACCTCGCGGCTGTTGGATCGCTCGCCGCTGGCGGAGCGGCGATGATTGGAACCGGCGCTGTTGATGCGTTCGAATCGGACCGAGCAGTGTCGGTCGACGTCGTCGGAGGCGGAGAAGCGTTCGTCGGGATTGATCCCTCGGGGTCCGAGTTCGTCACCGAGAACTCCCCGATTCAGATCGACCTCAACAGTGCGTCCGGCCACGGCGGCTCGGGCGTCCCTAACAACGCCACGACTGAGATCCGACCGGCGTTCACGCTGGCGAACCAGGCGTCTGAGACGCTGTACATTGAAGCGGACAACCCGCTCGCGGATAGCGATCTTAGTGATGGCGGGGTCGACGTGCAGTTCCTCGCGGTCAACGACCCTGATGACTTCGTGATTGATGACAATGAGCCGGTTCTCTTTGACCGAACCAATCCCGTCAGGTTCACCGGTCAAAACGACCCGGGGTCGCCGAATCCGGCGAGAATCCCACAAACGGCTGGGTCGGGCGTTCTCCGCGATTTTGTCGGAGCCACGAATGACAGCCCCCCGCAGTATCTTGAGTTGGCTGCGGGCGAAGATGTGTCTGTGATTGTCCGCGTGGTCGCGAAAGACGCAGAGCCGCCAGTTAGTCTGACCGGGTCCGTCGGAATCGAAGCCTTCGATGAGAGAGGCCCGACGACTCTGCCCGGGGGCGCTGACCTGGGGTAACGCTCCGGTTTTCAGCCGCAGCGTAGTCTTCCACCTCCGGATTTCAACAGAGCAGCAGAGTCTGCCGACCACCAGTGATACGGTGAAGCTGCGACTGGGGTGACCGCGCTACAGCAGCGATCGCACGAACTATTATCGATAGGCATGGTTAGCGGGGGACAAACAATCGACAACCCACTCACGGACGGTCTCACGGAGCGACGCAATCGACACCGCGTCACCCCATCTGATACAGAACAAACCCGAACATCGACGTCGTCCCGCTGCTCTACCGGACCTCCGTGGATAGCCGAGAGCGATAAGAGAGGGTAGATGGTGGCCCGTTGAAGCGATAGCAATGATCGGCAGGGGTGGTAGAAGCTACACGTCGGACAGGTGCCACCCGGCGACCCGGCCACCGCGTGCGGCTGGCGTGGTGCGGAGCGCCGCGTACGCTGTCGGGCGGTCGGTGTCGAGCCGGTCGGCGACCGTCCCGTGCGTGACGCTGTCGCTCCGGTCGCTCGGCAGCACCGCCCGGACCTCGCTCGCCGGCTCGCCGACCAGCGCCGGCGATCCGGCGTACCGCCGAGCCACACCAGCCGGATCCTCAACCAGCAGCCAGCCGTCGTCGACCATCGTCGTGAGCACGCCGAGCAGCAGCGGACCCGACAGCAGCGAAAGGACGAGGCCGGGATCGTCACGCGGGCCAAGTGGTTCCTGGTCGGGATGGACCACGACGGCGGCGCAAAGGAGTAGACACGGACCGCGCAGCCGGTTGGTATCATAAACCCGAGAGATGTAGACGACGTAGACGGGTGGTACGGAAAACTTCTTTTCATACGATCTACGACCGCGATAGGTGTTCTCGCGTAGCTGACGCGACTTTCACACCACACCTGTCTACGCCGTCTATATTTACCATATTCCAGATGGGTATATCGCCGGTGCTACGGCTTGGGGGCGGCGGTGCGCGTCAGTCGGTGATGCTCTGCTGTTCGGGCCCGTCGCCGCGCTCTGGCGTCTACTTAATATCGGGGGCGTCATCGGAGAAGCCGAGCGCCTTGTAGCCACGGGTCGGCGAGCCGTCGACGCGCAGCGAGGGCTTGTACCCGAGCCCTTCGGTCTTCAGGGAGTTCGTGAGCTTCTGCTGCCCGACGGGGTCCTCGCCGACGTCGCGACACCAGGCGGCGTAGACGCGGTGGACATCGCTCGTCGTCCGGCGCGGTGCGTCCTCGTCGCGCTCACGCAACCGCTCGTGTGCGGCTTCCGATGTGTCCCAGCCGCCCCGTTTTGCCTCGGCGACGAGCTTCTTGGCGTCGACAGGCCCGTTCTCGTCGGCGTCGTTAATGATACGCTCGACCTGCCGCGCGGCCTCGTCGTCGTATTTCGACCCGCGGCGCGATCACGCATCGAACAGCCGCTCGGCGACCGGGTTGAGGAAGTGGCTCTGAATTGCGAACCCGATGTTACGCCACGTCTCATACTCAACATCGGGGTCGATGTAGGAAACCGCCTCCTCGGCGGCCTCCGGGTCAAGCCACTCCCGGTCGGGCGTCGACGCGCTGCTGTCGAACGTCTCGATCTCGCGGTCCCGAACGGCGACGAGCGAGGGCCTCGGCGACAGGGGCGAGCGGGCGGTCGAGGCGCTTGCCGACCTCGCCGACGACGAGACGGGACGCGATGGCGCGTAAACTGCTGGACACGGCGTTCCTGATCGGTCACTGGGGTGGTCACGAGTCGGTGTGGGCGTATCTCGAATCACAACCCGACGGAACCGAGTACGTCACCACGACGATCAACCTGAGAGAGATGGCCGTGGGGCGGACGCTCGCGGACGCGTTCGACCCCGAGGAGATTGATGCGCAGTTCGAGTGGCTCCGTGTCGTTCCGATCACACGCGAGGCTGCGTGGGAGACCGCAGCGATTGAGGCACGGCTGCGCCGCGACGACGCCACGAACCGGGACCGGATCGACGTGCTCGCGGGAGACGCCGTCATCGTCGGGGCGGCTGCCGCACTGGATGCGACGGTCGTCATCGAGAACGTCGACGACTTCCAGACGCTCGGCGTCCCGGTCGAGGCGTACGGCTGACCGAACGATCACGTACAGTCTGTACCCACGTGTACGTGTGCATAGCTCCGAGGATCATCAGTATCACCGAGGCGGCGTACGACCGTCTCGCGGCCCGCAAGCGCGAAGACGGGAGCTTCAGCGACCTCGTCACGCGCCTCACCGAGACCGCCGACCCGATGGCGTTCGCCGGATCTTGCCCGGGGCTCGGTACAGCGGTCGCGGAGGCCCGGGACGAACTCGCCGACGGGCTCGACGAGGCACACGATGAACTGTCTTGACAGCTCGTTTCTCGTGGACTTCCTTGACCCCGAGCAGCCGGGCCACGAGGCGGCGAAAGCGTGGATGGAGGGGAAGGCTGTCGAGCAGATCACGACACTAGCTGTCTGCGCGTTTGAGGTGCTCTGTGGGACGGCCCGGGTCAGCGACGACCGATTCGACCGCGCCGTCGGCCTCCTCCGGACGCTGGAGGTGGTAGAGCTGGACCTCGCGGGAGCGGCTGCCGCAGGCACGCTGGACGGTCGGCTCCACGCCGACGGGGAGCCACTCTCCGCCCGCGAGGCGCTCGTCGCGTCGCCGGCCCGCGAACACGGCGACACGCTCGTCACCCGCGACCGCGACTTCGTCGACGTCCCCGGACTGGACGTCGTCCTCCACGACGAGTAGGGCCGGCGACTTTTTGACCTGCCGAGCCGACAGTTCTCTCAGTTCCCCTGATGTCACCACGCGGGACGGTCGCACGCGCCGCCGAACTCCTCGCCGTCGCCGTCGTACTCTCCCTGCTCGTCGGCCAAGCGCTCGGCACGCCGGTCGGTCTCTCGTACGTCGAGACCGGTAGCATGGAGCCGACGCTCGACCCGGGCGACGGCTTCGTCGCGGTCCCGCCCGAACTCGCCGGCCCCGTCGAGGAGGGCGACGTCGTTGTCTTTCGCGCGCAGGAAATCCAGGGCGGTGGCCTGACGACACACCGCGTCGTCGGCGAGACCGAACGCGGATACGTCACCAGAGGTGACGCCAACCCGTTCACCGATCAAGACGGTGGCGAACCGCCGGTGAAAGAGGCGCAGGTCGTCGCTGTCGCGTTCCAGCCCGGCGGACAGGTCGTCGCGATCCCCGGAGTTGGCGTCGCCGTCGAGGGCGCGCGGGCGGCGCTCGGGACGGTCCAGCGGACCCTCGCCGCGCTGGTCGGGAGCCGTGCGCTCCTCGGCACGCAGGGCCTCGCGTACCTCTTTTTTGCCGTCACCGCGCTGTGGTACGCCGTCGGCGAGTGGCGCGCCCGCGGGAACCGGAGCCGGGCGCGGGACAGGCGGCGCGACCGCGACGCGGGGCTCGACCCGCGGCTCGCCGCCGCCGCCTTTGCCCTCCTCCTCGTCGCCGGCGCGACGGCGGCGATGGTCGTCCCGGCGGGGACACAGGAGTACACGGTCGTCAGCGCGGAGTTCGAGTCCGACCGTCCGACCGTGATCCCCGCCGGCGGGTCGAACGACCTCACATACCGGGTCCCGAACGGCGGGGTCCTCCCTGTCGTGGCGTACTTCGACCCGGCGAGCGACGGTGTCGGGGTGGCGCCCGAGCGGGTTCGCGTCGCGCCGGGGTCGACGGCGAACGCGACGCTCACGCTCCAGGCGCCGCCCGAGACGGGCGCGTACCGCCGGTACGTCTCCGAGTACCGCTACCTCGCGGTCCTGCCGACGTCGACCATCGACGCGCTCTACCGACTCCACCCGTGGCTCCCGGTCCTCGCCATCGACGTTCTGCTCGGCGTACCGTTCTACCTCGGCAGCCTCGCGCTGCTCGGCAGCGGCAGGGTCCGCAGACGCTCGCGCGACCGGGACGGTCCCTCGCGGCTCCGCCGGCTCGTGGACCGCTACGTCTGACGGGTCGAAAGACACACGACACCACCTGGCGTCGCGTCGTGTATGGACCTCGGTCGAGACCTGGCAGACGCGACGGCGCTCGTCACCGGCGCGAGTTCCGGCATCGGCAGGGAGACGGCCCGCGAACTCGCGCGTGGCGGCGCGGACCTCGTCCTCGCGGCGCGGCGCGAGGACCGACTGTCGCGGCTGGCCGACGAACTCGCGACAGAGCACGGCGTCGACGCCGCCGCTGTCCCGACCGACGTCACGAGCGAGGCGGCGGTCGAGGCGCTGGTCGAGACGACCGTCGAGCGGTTCGGCGGCCTCGATCTGGTCGTCTCGAACGCCGGCGTCGCCGCCGGAAGCGACGTCGCCGACCTGACGACCGAGGAGTACGGTCAGATGATGGCGGTGAACTGCGACGGAAGCTTCTACGTCACCCGGGCGGCGCTCCCGCACCTCCGCGCGAGCGACTGGGCGGGCGAGGCCGACGACGGCGGCGGCCACCTCGTCTACGTCGGGAGCTTCGCCGGGCAGTACCCCCGCCCGTTCAACCCGGTCTACGCCGCGACGAAGTGGTGGACCCGCGGGTTCGCAAAGAGCGTCTCCGCACAGGTCGGCGACGACGTCGCCGTCACCGTGGTCAACCCCGCCGCCGTCCGGACGGAGTTCACCGTCGACGGCGACCCCTTCGAGGAGCGGTTCGACCCCGGCGAGGTGGTCGAGCCGGCGGAGGTGGCGCAGGCAGTGGCCTACGCCGCGCGGCAGTCGCCGTCGGTGGTCAGCGAACTCGACCTCTACGACCGCGACAAGCTGACGCTGTTCTGATCCGGGTGACGGCGCTACACCGGCGCGTCGGCGAGGACGTGCCGCTCGGCGAACCGCAGCCGGCGGCTGCGACGCTCTGGCTCGACCTCTGGCCCCTCCACGAGCGCGCGGAGCGGGTCCTCCGGCGCCACCGTCGTCCGGCGCTCCCCGGTCCCGACGGCCCGTCGACGTCGCGGGTCGACCCGCACCCGTCGAGCCGGAACGGCGTCGTCCCGACACCGGTCTGGTGCGTCGTCGACCGACGCCCCGAGCGCGACGGTCGCGGGGCAGCCCGCCCACCCGCGCCGCCGTCCGAGGCCGACCGGACGTGTGATCCGCCCGACTCCGAGGGGGTCGAGCCGGCGACCGCGGCTACGACGACACGGGGGGCGGCGAGACCCGCGCACACGGCGAGTCCCACGGTCAGCCGAGCGGCGCGTCCGGGCTGTCGCTTTCGGCGCTCCCGGACGGTTCAAGCCGCCCCCGTGCGGACGGGACGGCGTGAACACAGCCACCACCCGCGTCCCGCCGGAGCACCGATGACCGACGACCCGCACGCCGACGAGCCGGTGTTGACCCGCGGGCCGGCGCTTTCGGACACCGACGCGGCGCTCGTGCTCGTCCACGGGCGTGGGTCGACCGCCGAGGCGATCGTCAGGCTCGCCGACGACCTCCCGACCGAGGGTGTCACGACCCTCGCGCCGCAGGCGGACGACGACACCTGGTATCCCGAGTCGTTTCTCGCGCCGATGACGGCGAACGAGCCCCGACGGACCTCCGCGCTCCGGGCCGTCGACCGCTCGCTCGACCGGGCCGCGGCGGCCGGCGTCCCGCCCGAACGGGTCGTCCTCGCCGGCTTCTCTCAGGGGGCCTGCGTCGTCGCGGACTACGCCGCGACCGAGCCGCGGCGCTACGGCGGTCTCGGCGTTCTGAGCGGCGGACTGATGGGCGAGACGCTGCCGGAGTACGCGGGTGACCTCGACGGCACGCCCGTCTTCCTCGCCTGTAGCGACGAGGACGAGTATATTCCTGAGCCGCGCGTCCACGACTCGGCCCGGGCCTTCGAGGCGCTTGGCGCCGACGTGCGCGTCCACATCGACGAGGGCGGTCCGCACGCGATCACCGACGCGGCACGGACGGGCGTCGCGGCGCTGCTTGACGGGGTCTGACGCGGTGCCCGCGGCGACCGGCGGCTACACCACGCCCGCGTCGCGGAGCTCGGCGATCGTCTCGTCGTCGTAGCCGTACTCCTGCAGGACCTCCTCCGTGTGTTCGCCGTGTGCCGGGCCGAGGTGGTCGACCTCGCCCGGCGTGTCCGAGAGCTTCGGGACGACGTTCTGGACGACGGCCTCGCCGAGTTCGTCGTCCGGCACCCGGACGAGGGCGTCGCGGGCACGGTAGTGTTCGTCCTCGAAGGTGTCCGTAACGTCGTAGGCGAAGCCGTACGCGACGTCGTGCTCGTCGAACGCCGCCTCGACCTCCTCGCGGGTGCGTCCGGCGACCCACTCGCGAACGACCCCGTTTATTATCTCGGAGTGTTCGACCCGCGCGGCGTTGTCGACGAACCGCTCGTCGTCGAGGAGGTCTTCGCGGTCCATCGCCCGGCAGAGCCGCTCCCAGACGGAGGGCGTCGAGGCCGTCATCGTCAGGTACTCGCCGTCCGCCGTCTCGTAGGTTGAGGACGGGGCGACGTACATGTGGGTGTTGCCGTTACGCCGCCGGACCTCGCCGATCTGGTCGTAGCCGATCGGAACGAACTCGAGGAGACGGAACAGCGACTCGTAGAGCGCGAGGTCGACCTCCTGTCCCTCGCCGCCGTTTACCGCCCGGCCCTGGAGCGCGACCAGCGCGCCGAGGGCCCCGAACACGCCGGAGACGCCGTCTGCGAGCGGGTATCCGGGCGTCATCGGAGGGCCGTCCTCCTCGCCGATGAGGTTCGTCATCGAGCTCATCGCGCCCGCGATCCGCCCGAATCCGGGCCGTTCCGCGTACGGCCCGGTCTGGCCGAACCCCGAGATCCGGACCATCACCAGCCCCTCGTTGACCGCCGTCAGCTCGTCGTAGCCGAGCCCCCACCGCTCCATCGTGCCGGGCCGAAAGTTCTCCAAGAGGACGTCGGCCTCGCTCGCGAGGTCTTTCACGACGGCGGCGCCCCGCTCCGTCGACATGTCGACGGTGACCGCCCGCTTGTTCCGGTCGGTTACCTTCCACCAGAGGGAGGTGCCGTCGCGGTGCGGCGCCAGCTGTCGCAGGCCGTCGCCGTACTCCGGGTGCTCGATCTTGATCACGTCCGCCCCGAAGTCGGCGAGCAGCCCCGCCGCCAGCGGCGCGGCGACGAGGTTGCCCGCGTCGACGACCGTCACCCCCTCCAACGGCAGGGTGTCACGGTCGGGCGCGAGACCGAACGCGTCGTGCTCCGGGGCGTACGGGCTATCGTCGTTCGCCACGCCCCGGCGGTCGTCGTCCGTCCTCATAACCGTTTGCGCCGACCGCACCACGGCGGCCGGTGAGACAGCCGTCCTCTCTCCAAAGGGCTAACACCCAACCCGTCCACCGGCGGATATGGAGCTCTACGACCTGACGCTGCGCGAGGGCGACCAGATGCCCGACCGCTCGTACGACGCCGACGCGAAGGTGGAGGCCGCCCTGGCGCTCGACCGTCTCGGGATCGCCGGGATTCAGGCCGGCTTCCCGGCCACCGGCGAGACGGACCGGGAGACGCTCCGGCGCCTCGACGGGCGCCTCGACGCGACGGTGACGGGCCTGGCGCGTGCCGTCCAGCGTGACGTCGACAGCGTGGCCGAGACGGGCGCAGACGGCGTCGACGTGTTCAGCTACCTCTCGGAGCGACAGCTCCGCCACGTCGTCGGTAAGCCCCGCGAGGAGATGCTCGAGGCCACCCGCGACGCCGTCGACCACGCCCGCGACCGGGGACTGGACGTCCAGGTGAGCTTCGTCGACTCGTTCCGGACCGACCTCGCGGTCCAGACAGAGGCGCTCGAGCGGTTCTCGGACGTTCCGGTCGTCAACCTTCCCGACTCGGTCGGGGCGACGACGCCGGTGACGGTCGCCGAGCGGCTGGACGCGCTGCGCGAGCGGGTCGACCTCTCGCGGGTCGGCGTCCACTTCCACGACGACCTCGGCTGTGCGGCGGCGAACACGCTCGTCGCGAAAGAGCGCGGGGTCGCGAAGGCAGACGTCGCCGTGGCGTCGCTCGGCGAGCGCGCGGGCAACACGCCGCTCGAACAGGTCGTCGTCGGCAGCGCGAGCGACCGCGGCGACGAGCTGGGCCTCGCCGTCGAGGACCTGATTCCGGCCTGTCGCGACGTGCTCTCGGCGCTCGGCGAGACGGTCGACCCCCGGACCCCGATCCTCGGCGAGGAGCCGGTCACCCACGAGTCGGGGATCCACACGACGGCGATGCTCGAGGACCCGAGCGCGTTCGAGCCGTTCGACCCCGCCGGCTTCGGCGGGCAGCGGCGTCTGCTGTTCGGCGAGACGAGCGGCCGGGGTGCGGCGACGCGTCTGCTGGAGCGGGCGGGCCTGGAGCCGACCGACGACCGGGTCGAGCGGGCACTCGCCCTGTTCGCGTCGGAGGGGCCGCTGGAGACGGACGAGGCCGTCGCGCTCCTCGCAGCGCGCGTCGACTGACGGCTCGCCCTGACGTCCCGTCCCCCGGTGCCGTCGGTGCGCCGGCGCGACTGCGGGCCGTTCGGACCGCCTACGCCGCGGCCCGCACGGCTTCGAGCAGGTCCTCGTAGTCCGGCTCCTCCGGCGGTTCGTCGGCGACCCACGCGTACGTCACCGTCCCGTCCTCGTCGAGGACGAACACGGCGCGGTTGGCGACGCCGTGGAGACCGATGTCGCCCACGTCGATGCGGACGTCGTAGTCGTCGATCGCGGTCCGGGCCGTGTCGCTCACGAGGTCGAACTCGAGGCCGTGTTCCTCGCGAAACGCGTTTAGCGAGAACGCCGAGTCGGCGCTGAGGCCGAGGAGCGTCGCGCCCGCGTCCTTGAACCCGTCGAGGTGGTCCTGAAGCGCGACCATCTCGTTCGAGCACGGCGGTGTGAAGGCGCCGGGAAAGAAGGCGAGGACGACCGGCCCGTCGCCGAGGTGGTCCGCGAGGTCGAACGCCTCGACGTCGCCGTTCGCAAGCGTCGCCTGAAACTGGGGTGCGGTGTCGCCGGTCTGGACCATCGCCGCCGGGTACGGTCCCCCTGCGAATAAACGCCCCGGACCGAGTCGGGCCGTCCCGGTCTCGTACACCTCGTACACCACCTCGACGCGGGCGGTGACGCGCACCGGGCCGGCGTCGAGATCGGTCGGAGCGCCGCCGGCAGTCGCCGTCGGCTCAGGTCCGTCGTAGGCCCCCCCACCCCGCACAGCCGGCTCACGGGACGAGGAGAGCGCCCACGACGGAGCGCGTCGTCTGCCGTCACACGCCCCTGCCGGAGTGGCGTGCGACGGTCTGTGTAGACACGGACGGTCCGTGTCGTCACGGCAGCCGGGAAGCCGACACCCCGGTCGACGTGGCCGACGTACGACGTCGTACACCCTCGCCACGCTCGCGACGCCTCCGTCGCCGGACGTCGTGGACGGGCCCCGCCCCCGAGACACCGGACGAGAGCAGAGTCGGGCTGGAGTGACGACGCGACCGATCCGGACGACCGTGTTTCGGCTGGAGGTCTGCCGCGCGTCAGAGCGCCTCGAGTTCGTCCAGCGTCCCGATCGGCACGACGACGGGCGTCGGGTCGTCCGACTCGGGGTCCGGCGGCGTGAACCACACCGCCATGTCCGCCGCCGCCGAGGGCTCGACGTCGTAGACGACGACGCCGTCGACCCGGTCACCGGCGTACAGCGGCACGTCCGCGAGCGACTCGTCTTCGATCCGGTCGTCCCCCTCCACGGCGTTCGTCGCGTCGACGTCCGGGAACTTCTTCAGCCCGCCGCGGAGCACCATCTCGCGGAGCGGTACCGCCTCGCGTCCGTTCCCACGGTTCTCGACTGTCACGTCGAGTACCACGTAGACGCCGTCCGCGGGAATCCCACCGAATCGCCCGACGCTGTCTGCACGGAGCGCGTCGTGGACGGTGTACCCGAACACCGTCGACGACCCGCTCACCTCGAACGCGTCGTCGAACCCGCGCGTGGGGTACGGTCGAGACGTCGGCGTCGGGGTGTCCGTAGCCGTCGGGGTGGACGTCGGGGTGTCCGTAGCCGTCGGGGTGCGGGTGTCGGTCGCCGCCGTCGCGGACTGCGTGCGCGTCTCGCCGCCGCTCCTGGTCTCTCCGGCGGCGTAGCCGCCGACGCCGCCGACGAGCGCGCTCGCGACCGCGACCAACACCGTCCGGCGATTCATCTACCGCGGCTCTGGTTCCCATCCCGAATGTGTCTGTCGGTCTCCGGCGGCGACCGTGTCGTCTCTCCGGGCACGACGACTCCTGCACGCCGCAGACCCGGCTGTCGCGACGCCCCGGCCCTCCGGCGGTGTTTTCACGGCTGTTAACTCCTGGGTGAACTCTTGTGGGCACGCACACACGACCCGCCGCGGCGTGTCCCACGAGATCACCATCCTCCACGTCGACGACGACCCCTCGTTCGCCGAGCTGACGGCGACCCGCCTCGAACGACAGGACGACCTGTTCGGCGTCGAGACGGTCACAAGCGCCGACGAGGCGCTCGCGTGGCTCGCCGACGGGCCTCCGGACTGTATCGTCTCGGACTACGAGATGCCCGGCACGGACGGTATCGAGCTTCTCCGGGCGGTCCGCGAGGAGTATTCTGACCTCCCGTTTGTGCTGTTTACCGGCAGGGGCAGCGAGGCGGTCGCGAGCGACGCTATCTCTGCCGGCGTGACCGACTACCTCCAGAAGCAGTCGGGCGTCGAACAGTACGAACTCCTGGCCAACCGTGTTCGAAACGCCGTCACGGCCCGCCGCGAGGCACGACGCGCCGCCCGCCAGGAGACGCTGATGCGACTCACCGAGGCCGTCGGCGACACCGGCGGCTTCGAGATAGACCTCGAGACCCACGAGATCACCACGACGGAGGGCGCCAGACGGCTCGCCGACCTCCCCGAGGACGCCGACCTCGACGTCGCGGAGGCGGTCGAACTGTACCATCCCGACGACCGACAGGCAGTCCGACGGGATATCGACCGGGCCGTCGAGACGGGCGAACAGACGCGCGGCACCTACCGGTACACCCCCCCGGACGCCGACGACCGACTGTTCGAGATCACCTTCGACCCGGCGACGGTCGACGGCGACACGACGGCACTCCGTGGTGCGATCCGTGACGTCACCGAACGACGGGAGCGCCGGCACGCCCTCGAACAGACCGAGACGCTGTTTCGACACGCACAGGACGGGCTGTTCCTGGTCGACGTCGACGAGCAGTTCACGGTCGAGCGGGTCAACCCGGCGCTCGAGGAGTCGATGGGGCTGACGGCGGCGACGGCCTGTGGCCAGACGCCACGACAGGTGTTCGGGGGCGACGCCGACGGTGCCGGGGTCGAGGCCCGGTACCGCGAGTGTGTCGAGCGCCGCGACGCGCTCCAGTACGAGGAGCAGTTCGACCTCGACGAGGAGACGACACACTGGCAGACCCGGATCGCGCCGGTCGTCCTCGACGACACGGTCGAGTACATCGTCGGCTCCACCCGGAACGTCACGGAGCAGAAACGACGACAGCGGGAACTCGAGGCCGAGCAGCGGTTCGTCTCGCAGGCGACCGACGCCATGGACGACCTGCTCTACGTACTCGACGACGACGGCACCCTCTGCCGGTGGAACAGCCGGGTCACGGAGGTGACGGGCTACGCCGCAGCCGAACTCGACGGCGCGGACCCGCTGACGTTCTTCTACGAACCCCACCGCGAACGGGTCGCGGACGCGCTCGCGACGGCGCTGACGGGCGAAGACGTCACCGTCGAGGCCGACCTGCTCACCGCGGCGGGCGAGCGGATCCCGTACGAGTTCACCGGGGCACGCCTGACCGACGAGGCGGGACGCACGACCGGAGTCGTCGGCATCGGCCGGGACGTCACCGACCGGAGGAGCCGCGAGCGGCGGCTGCAGGAACTCACGGACTAGTCGACCGGTCTCCGGTCGGGGGGTCGCTCCACGGACACCGAACTCCTCGGCCACGTCGTCACCGATGCTGCGGAGGCGGCGCCTCAGGTCACCACCCGTGCGGACTTCGATAAGGTACGGCCCACGCACAAGCGCACGTATACAGACGACAGCCAGCTCTAAGAACGGAGGCGACACCAGTGTGGACGATCTGTACCCTATCTCACGCCACAACACACGTCGGCGCACCAGCCGTCTGTTTGACCGTCGCCAACGACGAGTATCTGTTACCTGAATTTTAATAACGACGGCAACTGTTCGGGTGCGATATGAGCCTCACGGAGAGGCAGGCAAGCGACCCTATTCGCGTTCTTCACGTCGACGATAGCGTCGACTTTGCTGAGACGACAGCGGCGTCTCTTGAACGAGAGGACGACCGATTTGAGACCGAGACCGCAGGTTGTGCGAGGGAAGGACTGAGTCGCCTCGCCGAGTCCACGTTCGACTGTGTCGTCTCCGACTACGAGATGCCCGGACAGAACGGCGTTGAGTTCCTCCGAACCGTTCGTAGGGAGCGGCCTGATCTACCATTTATTCTGTTTACCGGCAGAGGGAGCGAAACCGTCGCCAGTAACGCAATCTCTGCGGGAGTCACCGACTATCTGCAAAAATCATCCGGAACTGAACAGTACGAACTTCTCGCCAATCGCATTCTGAACGCCGTCGAAAGGGTACGAGCCGAACAGCAGATCCGGACAGAGCAGGAACGGTTTAGAGTTCTCTTTGACCGTCTCTCGCAGCCTGCAGTAGAAGTTCGGTATGTGGATGATCTACCGGTGGTGAGACGGGTTAATCCAGCCTTTGAGGACGTCTTCGGGTACGACTCCGAGACTATGATCGACGACTCGCTTGACACACATATTGTCCCCGATAGCCGAACTGACGAAGCCGCAGCGATCAACGAGTACGCCAAATCCGGTGGTAGTATCGAATCGAGAGAGGTCACTCGACGGACGACGGACGGACTCCGCAGATTCCTCTTACACAATGCTGTCTACGACGACGGGTCGGGCGGGTTCGCCATCTACACGGACATCACCGAACGAAGAGAGCGTCGTGAGGAGCTTGAACAGATCGAGACACTGTTTGAGAACACTCAGGATCACATGTTTTTGATCAGTGCCGATGAGCCGTTCACGATCGAACGACTAAACGCAGCTTGGAACGATATACCAGGAATTTCACCAGAGGAGAGCCGTGGGCAAACGGTACAGGACGTGCTGGGCGAGAAGCAGGCAAAGAGGGTCGAGGAAAAATACCGGACGTGCGTCGAACGGCGGGAGAAACTGGAATACGAGGAGCGACTTCGGTTCGGAGATGCGGATATCGAGTGGGAGACCAGACTCGCTCCAGTCGCTATCGAGGGCGAGGTCGAGTATATCGCCGGTGCAAGCCGTGACATCACCGAAATGAAACGGCGCAAACGGGAACTGTCGGAGCTGAAACAGCAGTATCAGACGCTGGTAGAGAATTTCCCTAACGGGGCAGTATTCCTGATCGATAGAGATCTCGAGTTCGTCCGTGCTCGTGGTGAGGAATTAGAACGGGTGGGTCTGTCACCCACCGACGTTGAGGGTCATACACCACACGAGGTGGCTCCCGATGAGCTCGCAGATGAACTCTGCAAGCAGTATACCCAGGCGTTCGACGGGAGTACAACCGCCGTAACACTAGAGTACAGCGACGAACACTATCGAGTGCGGGCAACCCCGGTAAGAGCCGATGAAAACGAGACCGGCTATGTGATGGCGGTGGCACAGAACATCACCAAGCACGTTGAGAGCAGAAAACGACTCGAACAGCGGAACGAGCAGTTAGATAGGTTTGCGAGCGTCGTGAGCCACGACCTCCGTAACCCACTCTCTGTCGCAGAGGGGAACCTGGAACTCCTGCGGACGGAGTGTGACAGTAACCGAATCGACACCATCGAGCGGTCGTTAACACGGATGTCTGAGCTGATCGATGACCTTCTCCAGCTGTCTCGTGTCGGTGACGATACCGACAGCATAGAGTCAGTCAGTCTCGCCGAAGCAGCTATCAACTGCTGGCAAAGCGTCGAGACGGGCGACGCGACGCTCCAGACGAACGCCAGTCGTACGATCCGAGCCGACCCGAGTCGGCTTGCACAGCTCTTCGAGAACCTGATGCGGAATGCAGTTCGGCACGCGGATCGAAACGTCACAGTCACCGTCGGTGACTCTGCGGACGGATTCTATGTTTCAGACGACGGGGATGGTATCCCCGACGATGAGCGAGACGATGTGTTCGAGACGGGCTATACGAGTACCGACGACGGCACCGGATTCGGGCTCTCGATCGTGAACGGAGTCGCCGAAGCCCACGGGTGGGACATCAGCATCACGACGGGTTCTGAGGGCGGAGCACGGTTCGAGATAACAAACGTGTGTTTTGAAACTTCGTAACCTCTCTCGTGCGGTGTGTAATACACGACTACGACGGTCGATAGGTCTGAAACGACTGTCGAGACCGACCCACGTCAGGCTGGCGAACTTCCACCCGTTCGCCCGCTCGAAGTCCGTGGGTCCGACTCTGGACGTGGGCTTGTCGAACCGTTGAGCGAGGTGGGCCTTCCACTCGTCACGCTCTCGGGGGAGAGGCTGTTGTAGGCGGGGACTCCCGTATTCGAGTGCTGCCTCGCGGGTCGCCTGCCGCTCGTCGGCAGTGAGGTAGTCCTGTGGCTTGCTGAGGGGCTCACCGAGAGAAGTCTGGGTTCCACTCGGCGCTCTCTGCCAACTGGTGTCGACGATAGTCGGACAGTCGCTCGATGCAGTTCATCACCGTCGAGTTGTGCCCGTTCGTCGTGTCGCCGTACGCGATCCTCCATCTACGCATCGGCGTGGTCGGGCGTCACCTCCGTGGTGTACTGACCCTCTTGCCTCCACACCGACCGATAGAACGAGCCGAGTTGGTAGGTGAGTTGCTCGACGGTGGTGTCGCTGTCCCCGTCGCCCGTCTCGGGACTCTTGCCGAAGGTGGCGAGCCGCCGAAGGACGTCCCGCCTGTGGCTGCGGAAGTCGAGTAACTGCTTCTCGCCGAGTTCCTGCCGCGTCTCCACGCTGACGATGGGCGCACCAGCGACGTGTTCGCGGCTCATCGAGTGACCTCCTGCGGGGGTAGTTGTAGCAACCCTGACGCTATCTCGAAATCGCTGTACTGCGGTCCAATCGTGGGGAGTTCACCCACGTAACGACCCTTTGGTGCCATCGTTGTTCCATGCTTGTAGGCACCTGAAAACTACGGCACGGGAGTGCCAAAGGAGCGCCCGAGGCGGGATTTGAACCCGCGTCACGACCGTGACAGGGTCGTATGATGGGCCACTACACCACCCGGGCTTGCGAGAGTGGATACCCACGACTGGATCATAAGACTTGCCATCTCGGCCCGTCAGACACACCCACAACGACTATATCGGCTGCCGGCACACACCGTGGTGCGTGAGGGGCGGACAGCGGTAGCTGGCGGGAGGTCAGCAAGTGTTATGTGTGTGGGTCGGGTATCCTGCTGTAGTCTCTCGTGATTACTGCTCCCCACACCGACCTATGGTAGACGTCACCCGACACGAACTGGTCCCGGAGCATCGCCTTCTCGGCGACGACGAAGTCGAGGAGATGCTAACCGAGTACGACGTCGAGCGGACGAACCTGCCGAAGATCAAACGCACCGACCCCGCCCTGCCCGACGACGCCGACGCCGGCGACGTCGTCGAGATCGTTCGTGACTCCCGGACGACCGACCGCGCGGTCGTCTACCGGCTGGTGGTCTCATGAGCTCGGACGCCGACACCGACCGCACGGCCCGACGCGCCATCTCGCGCGAGTACTTCTCCCAGGAGCGCCTCGCGGAGCACCACTTCCGGTCGTTCAACAGCTTCCTGCGCCGCGGGATGCAGCGAGTCGTCACGGAGAAGGAGACGATCGACACGGACATCGGCGACAAGGAGGGCCAGGAGCCCGTCTTCGTCGAACTCGGCGACGTTCGCATCGAGACGCCGCGGGTCCGCGAGGCCGACGGCAGCGAGGAGCTGCTCTACCCGCAGGAGGCCCGCCTGCGGAACATCACCTACGCCGCGCCGGTGTTCATGGAGATGACGATCGTCCGTGGCGGCGAGGAGGAGCCCGAGACGGTCGTCGACGAGACGGAGACGAAAGTCGGTCGGATGCCGATCATGGTCGGCTCCGCGAAGTGTAACATCGCGGACCTCACGCGTGAGGAGCTGATCACGATCGGCGAGGACCCGGTCGACCCGGGCGGCTACTTCATCGTCAACGGGTCGGAACGGGTGCTGATGACGAGCGAGGACCTCGCGCCGAACAAGATCCTCGCGGAGTTCGACTCGAAGTACGGCGACGAGATCCAGGTCGCGAAGACGTTCTCCCAGCGCCGCGGCTACCGCGCGCTCGTCCTCTGTGAGCGCAACCGCGAGGGCCTGCTCGAGGTGTCGTTCCCTTCCGTCTCCGGCTCGATCGACTTCGTGACACTCGTCCGGGCGCTCGGCCTGGAGTCCGACGAGGAGATCGTCCACCGCGTCTCGGACGACCCCGAGATCGTGAAATTCATGCTGGAGAACCTGGAGGTCGCCGAGGTCCAGACCGAGGAGGAGGCGATCGAGACGCTCGGCAAGCGCGTCGCCGGCGGGCAGGGCAAGAACTACCAGCTGAAGCGCGCGAACTACGTCATCGACCGCTACCTCCTGCCGCATCTCCACGAGGACGGCGTCGACGAGGAGGAGGTCCGGATCAACAAGGCGTACTACCTCTGCCGGATGGCCGAGGCGTGCTTCGAGCTCGCGCTCGGTCGGCGCGAGTCCGACGACAAAGACCACTACGCGAACAAGCGCCTGAAGGTGAGCGGCGACCTGATGAAGGACCTGTTCCGCACGGCGCTGAACAAGCTCGCGCGCGACGTGAAGTACCAGCTCGAGCGGGCGAACATGCGCAACCGGAACCTGACGGTCAGCACCGTCGTCCGGTCTGACGTCCTGACAGAGCGTCTCGAACACCCGATCGCGACGGGGAACTGGGTCGGCGGGCGCTCGGGCGTCTCGCAGCTGGTCGACCGGACGGACTACATGGGGGTGCTCTCGCACCTCCGGCGGCTGCGGTCGCCGCTCTCGCGGTCCCAGCCGCACTTCGAGGCGCGTGACCTCCACGCGACCCAGTGGGGGCGTATCTGCCCCTCGGAGACGCCGGAGGGGCCGAACTGCGGACTGGTGAAGAACTTCGCGCAGGCGATGGAGCTCTCTCAGAACGTCGCGAACGAACAGGCACTCAAGCGAGAACTCGCCTCGATGGGCGTCGAGGGGATGCCCGGTCTGGAGGGCATCGACACGACCAGCCCGGGGGCGGCTGACGACTGATGGCCCAGGCACGCGACGCGAAGGTCTACGTGAACGGCAGTTTGGTCGGGACCCATCCCGACCCGGAACAGCTCGCCGACCAGATCCGGGAGGCCCGCCGTCGGGGCGACGTCTCCGACATGGTGAACGTCTCGGTGAAAGAGCGAACCGGCGAGGTCATCGTCAACGCCGACAGCGGCCGGGCGCGCCGGCCGCTCATCGTCGTCGAGAACGGCGACCCGCTCGTCGGACCGGAGGAGATCGCGGCGATCGAGCGCGACGACATGGCGTTCGAGGAGCTGGTCGACCGCGGCTACGTCGAGTTCATCGACGCGGAGGAGGAGGAGGACATCCTCGTCGGCGTCGACGAGGACGAGCTCACGACCGACCACACCCACCTCGAGATCGACCCGCAGCTCATCTTCGGCATCGGCGCGGGGATGATCCCCTACCCCGAGCACAACGCCTCGCCGCGCATCACGATGGGCGCGGGGATGATGAAGCAGTCGCTCGGGCTGCCGGCGGCGAACTACCGTATCCGGCCCGACACCCGCCAGCACCTCCTGCACTACCCGCAGCTCTCGATGGTCAAGACCCAGACGACAGAGCAGATCGGGTTCGACGAGCGGCCGGCGGCACAGAACTTCGTCGTCGCCGTGATGAGCTACGAGGGGTTCAACATCGAGGACGCGCTGGTGATGAACAAAGGCAGCGTCGAGCGGGCGATGGCGCGCTCGCACTTCTTTCGCACCTACGAGGGCGAGGAGCGGCGCTACCCCGGCGGCCAGGAGGACCGCTTCGAGACCCCCTCGCAGGACGTGCGCGGCGCCCGCGGCGAGGACGCCTACACGCACCTCGACGAGGACGGCCTCGTCAACCCCGAGACGCGGGTCGACGAGAACTCGGTGCTTCTGGGCAAGACCAGCCCGCCGCGGTTCCTGGAGGAGCCAGACGACATGGGCGGGCTCAGCCCACAAAAGCGCCGCGAGACGAGCGTGACGATGCGCTCGGGCGAGGACGGCGTCGTCGACACGGTGACGCTGATGGAGGGCGAGGACGGCTCGAAGCTCTCGAAGGTGTCCGTGCGCGACGAACGGGTGCCCGAGCTGGGCGACAAGTTCGCCTCCCGACACGGCCAGAAGGGCGTCGTCGGCCACCTCGCGCCCCAGGAGGACATGCCCTTTACCGAACAGGGCGTGGTACCGGACCTGATCCTCAACCCGCACGCGCTGCCGTCGCGGATGACGGTCGGCCACGTGCTGGAGATGCTCGGCGGCAAGGTCGGCTCGCTGGAGGGCCGGCGCGTCGACGGCACACCGTTCCAGGGCGAGGACGAGGAGGAACTCCGCGGCGCGCTGGAGGACCACGGCTTCGAGTCCAGCGGCAAGGAGACGATGTACTCCGGCATCACGGGTGAGAAGATCGAGGCCGAGATCTTCGTCGGCACCATCTTCTATCACAAGCTCTACCACATGGTGTCGAACAAGCTCCACGCCCGCTCGCGCGGGCCGGTACAGGTGCTGACCCGCCAGCCGACGGAGGGGCGCGCCAGGGAGGGCGGCCTGCGCGTCGGCGAGATGGAGCGCGAGGTGCTGATCGGCCACGGCGCGGCGCTGGCGCTGAAAGAGCGGCTGCTCGACTCCTCGGACAAGGAGACGGTGTACGTGAGCGCGGAGACGGGCTTTGTCGCCGTCGAGGACGTCGAACAGCGCCGCGTGTACGACCCGACGACCGGCGACGAGGACGACATCCACGAACTCGAGGTGAGCTACGCGTTCAAGCTCCTGCTCGACGAGATGATCGCGCTCGGCATTCGACCGCGGATCGACCTGGAGGACGCAGTCTAATGAGCACACAGGCCCCAAAGCAGCTCGGCGGTATCGAGTTCGGACTGATGGACCCGGAGACGTACCGGGATATGTCTGCCACGAAGGTGATCACGGCGGACACCTACGACGACGACGGCTACCCGATCGACATGGGGCTGATGGACCCCCGGCTGGGGGTCATCGACCCCGGCCTCCAGTGCCGGACCTGTGGCCAGCACTCGGGGTCGTGTAACGGGCACTTCGGCCACATTGAGCTGGCCGCGCCGGTCATCCACGTCGGCTTCACCACCCTGATCCGGCGGCTCCTGCGCTCGACCTGCCGGGAGTGTGGCCGGCTCTGTCTCACCGACGAGGAGCGCGGCGAGTTCCGCGACAAGCTCACCCGGAGCGAGGAGCTCGGCGACGACTGGTCGGACGTGATGAAGTCGGCGGTGCGACAGGCCCGGAAGGCAAAGTCGTGTCCGCACTGTGGCGCGGAGAAACACGACATCAAACACGAGAAGCCGACGACCTACTACGAGGTCCAGCAGGTGCTCTCGGGCGAGTACAGCAACATGATCGCCGGCGCGATGCAGGGGAACGCCGTCGGCGACGAGGACCCAGACGAGGTCGACCGCGAGCCGACCAGCCCCCAAGACCTCGCCGAGCAGACCGGCATCGAGCTCGACCGAATCAACGAGATCGTCGGCGGGTCGTTCCGCCCCCGCGAGGACGACCGAGAGGCGATCGAGCGCGCGCTCGGGATCGACCTCACGGAGGAGGACATGAACAAGCTGATGGCGAGCGACATCCGGGACTGGTTCGAGGACATCCCCGACAGCGACGTGGAGACGCTCGGCCTCGAGTCGACGGTCGCCCGTCCGGAGTGGATGGTCCTGACCGTCCTGCCCGTGCCGCCGGTGACGGCGCGGCCCTCGATCACGCTCGACAACGGCCAGCGGTCCGAGGACGACCTGACGCACAAGCTGGTCGACATCATCCGGATCAACCAGCGGTTCATGGAGAACCGCGAGGCCGGTGCGCCCCAGCTCATCATCGAGGACCTCTGGGAGCTCCTGCAGTACCACGTCACGACGTTCGTCGACAACGAGATCAGCGGCACGCCGCCGGCGCGACACCGCTCGGGGCGGCCGCTGAAGACGCTCTCCCAGCGCCTGAAGGGCAAGGAGGGCCGGTTCCGCGGCTCGCTGTCGGGCAAGCGCGTGAACTTCTCGGCCCGGACGGTCATCTCGCCGGACCCGACGCTCTCGCTGAACGAGGTGGGGGTGCCAGAGCGGGTCGCCCGCGAGATGACCCAGACGCTGAACGTCACCGCCCGGAACGTCGACGACGCGCGCCAGTACGTCCGCAACGGTCCGGAGGGACATCCCGGCGCGAACTACGTCCGGCGGCCGGACGGTCGGCGGCTGAAAGTAACGGAGAAGAACTGCGCGGAGCTGGCCGAGAAGGTGGAGGCGGGCTGGGAGGTCAACCGCCACCTGATCGACGGCGACATCGTGATCTTCAACCGCCAGCCGTCGCTCCACCGGATGTCGATCATGGCCCACGAGGTGGTCGTGATGCCGTACAAGACGTTCCGGCTGAACACGACCGTCTGCGCGCCGTACAACGCCGACTTCGACGGCGACGAGATGAACATGCACGCCCTCCAGAACGAGGAGGCCCGTGCCGAGGCACGCGTGCTGATGCGGGTCCAAGAGCAGATGCTCAGCCCGCGGTTCGGTGAGAACATCATCGGCGCGATCCAGGACCACGTCACCGGCACCTACCTGCTGACGAACGAGAACCCCGAGTTCACCGAGACGCAGGCGCTCGACCTCCTGCGGGCGACGAGCGTCGACACCCTGCCGGAGCCGGACGGGACGGACGAGACGGGCGAGCCGTACTGGACGGGGCGGTCGCTGTTCTCCGAGCTCCTGCCCGACGACCTCTCGCTCGAGTTCGGGTCGTCCGCGGGCGACACCGTCGTGATCGAGGACGGCCAGCTCGTCTCCGGCACCATCGACGAGGACGCGGTCGGCGCCTTCGGCGGCGAGATCGTCGACACGGTGACGAAGGTGTACTCGAAGACGCGCGCCCGGGTGCTCGTCAACGAGGTCGCCTCGGTGGCGGTCCGGGCGATCATGCACTTCGGGTTCTCGATCGGCATCGACGACGAGTCGATCCCGCCGGCGGCGGACGAGTCGGTCGACGAGGCTATCGCGACGGCGTACGGCCGGGTCGACGAGCTGATCGAGAGCTACGAGGCCGGCGACTTGGAGAGTCTGCCGGGGCGGACCCTCGACGAGACGCTGGAGATGAAGATCATGCAGACGCTCGGCAAGGCCCGCGACAGCGCGGGCGAGATCGCCGAGACACACTTCGCGGACGACAACCCCGCCGTGGTGATGGCCGAGTCCGGCGCCCGCGGGTCGATGCTGAACCTCACCCAGATGGCGGGGTGTGTCGGCCAGCAGGCGGTTCGTGGCGAGCGGATCAACCGCGGCTACGAGAACCGGACGCTCAGTCACTTCGCACCGGGCGACCTCTCCGCCGACGCCCACGGCTTCGTCGAGAACTCCTACCGCGGAGGGCTGACCCCGAAGGAGTTCTTCTTCCACGCGATGGGCGGACGCGAGGGGCTGGTCGACACTGCCGTCCGGACCTCGAAGTCCGGCTACCTCCAGCGCCGGCTGATCAACGCGCTCTCGGAGCTGGAGGCGCAGTACGACGGCACGGTCCGGGACACCTCTGACACCATCGTCCAGTTCGAGTTCGGCGAGGACGGCACCTCGCCGGTGAAGGTGTCCTCCTCCGACGACAGCGACATCGACGTCGACCAGATCGCAGAGCGGGTCGTCGAGGCCGAGTTCGACGACGAGGCGGAGAAAGAGCGGTTCCTCGGCGAGCGCGAGCCGCCGACGAACCTCTCGGAGTACGCCGGCCCCGGGCTCGACAAGGCCGAGAACGTGGGGGTGAAGTCCGATGACTGACGACGTCGCCGGCTACGAGCACGTCGGTGACGACGTCGCGGCGGTTGTTCAGGATACGGAGCTGCCAAAGCGCCTGCGCGAGGAGGTGTACGACGCAGTCGAGGCACGCGACGGCGTGACCGTCGACCAGGCCGCAGAGATCGCACAGGCGACGGAGTCGCGCTACCTCGACACGCGGGTCGACCCGCTCGACCCGGTCGGGACGGTCTCGGCGCAGTCGATCGGCGAACCTGGCACCCAGATGACGATGAACACCTTCCACTACGCCGGTGTCGCCGAGATCGACGTCACCCAGGGACTCCCCCGGCTGATCGAACTGGTCGACGCCCGGAAGGAGCCGGACACGCCGATGATGACCGTCCACCTCGAGGAGGCGTACGCGACCGACCGCGACCGCGCCCACGAGGTCGTCTGGCAGATCGAGGCGACGCGAATCCTCGCGCTCGGCGACGTCTCGACAAACGTCGCGGACATGCTCGTCCAGGTCGACCTGAACGAGGAGACGCTGGCCGAACGGTGGCCGACCGTCGACGACATCGAGGAGACCGCAGCGCGGGTCGCGGACACGATCGCGGACGCGCTGGGCGTCGAGACGACCCGGCGCGGGACGGTCGTCGAGTTCGGCCCGAGCAAGCCGAGCTACCGCGAGCTCCTCCAGCTGGTCGAGCAGCTCCGCGAGATCGTCTTCAAAGGGATCGACGAGGTGTCGCGTGTCGTCATCCGCCGGGAGGAGATCGAGGTCGACGGCGGTCCGGAGACCCGCGAGGAGTTCGTCCTCTACACGGAGGGGTCGGCGTTCGGCGACGTCCTCGCGATCGAGGGTGTCGACGCCTCGCGGTCGACCTGTAACAACATCCACGAGATCTACCGGCAGCTCGGCGTCGAGGCCGCCCGGGAGGCCATCATCAACGAGACGATGGAGACGCTGGAGGAGCAGGGCCTCGACGACGTGAACGTCCGACACCTGATGCTCGTCGCCGACATCATGACCAACCGCGGCACGATCGAGTCCATCGGTCGCCACGGCATCTCCGGGTCGAAGGAGTCGGTGCTCGCCCGGGCCGCGTTCGAGGTGACGGTCAACCACCTGCTCGACGCCGCGGTTCACGGCGAGGTCGACGACCTCGACGGTGTCATCGAGAACGTCATCGTCGGCAAGCCGGTCGCGGTCGGCACCGGCGACGTGAACCTGAAGATGCGCGCGGAGCAGCTGGCGACGCCGGGGCGGGACGCGCGGGAGGCCGCAGCCGAAGCGGACCCAGAGGCCGAGGCCGAGGTAGAGCCCGTCGTCGACGCCGACGACTGAGCGATGCGCGTCACGCTCGGCGACCGCGAACTCCGGCTCGTCGCCCTGTTCGAGGACACGACGGAGGCGACGGTCCGGGACTGTCTCGTCTACGAGGACCGCGGCGAGGTGGTGTTCCTCGTCGCGGCGGGCGAGATGGGCCAGGCGATCGGCCCGGACGGCCGGCGTGTCCGGGCGGTGGAGGCGAAGGTCGACCGCGACGTGCGGGTCGTCGAGGACGCCCCGACCGTCGAGGGGTTCGTCGCGAGTGCGCTCGCGCCGGCTGTCGTTCGGAACGTCACGGTGAGCGAGCAGGGCGACCACGTCGCGTACGTCGAGGTCGACCCGGACGACCGCGGGGCGGCGATCGGCCGCGACGGGCGGCGGCTGGAGACCGCCCGCGACCTCGCTTTGCGCCACCACGAGGTAGGCGACGTGGTGCTGGCCTGAGGAGACGACGGGTCGAATGAGGTCGTTTAAGTAACTCCGCCGGGGACCTAGCGGTAATGGCGAACGGAAAGTACGGCGCACGCAAACTCAAGAAGGACCGCCAGAAGCGCCGGTGGTCCGACTCCGACTACGCCCGTCGGGCGCGCGGGCTCCGCGAGAAGTCCGACCCGCTCGAGGGCGCGCCACAGGGCCGCGGCATCGTTCTGGAGAAGGTCGGCATCGAGGCGAAACAGCCCAACTCGGCGATCCGAAAGTGCGTCCGGGTCCAGTTGATCAAAAACGGCAAGCAGGTGACGGCCTTCTGTCCCGGCGACGGCGCCATCTCGTTCATCGACGAACACGACGAGGTGACGATCGCGGGGATCGGCGGCGCGAAGGGCCGCGCGATGGGCGACCTCTCCGGCGTGAACTACAAAGTCGAGAAGGTAAACGGCGTCTCGATGATCGAACTGGTCCGCGGAAACGCGGAGAAGCCGGTTCGATGAGCCCCGAGACACCCGTGTGTGCGTCGCGTCCGTCCGCCCGCCGGAGGTGGCTCGCGTGAGCGAGTCGGAGACGCCCGACCCCGACGCGCCCGCCGGCGGCGCCGAGACGGACGCTCTGCTGTTTGGCGACTGGGAGACCGACGAGATCGAGTACCGGGACCCCTCGACGAAGCGCTACATCACCGTCACGGCGGTGGCGCACACGATGGGCCGTCACGCCTCGAAGCAGTTCCAGAAGTCGGAGATCAGCGTCGTCGAGCGGCTGATCAACCGGCTGATGCAGACCGACGAGAACACCGGCCACAAACAGAAGACGACACGCATCGTCCGCGACGCGCTCGAACTCGTCCACGAACGGACGGAGGAGAACCCCGTCCAGGTGCTCGTCCGTGCCGTCGAGAACGCCGCGCCGCGCGAGGAGACGGTCCGCCTGAAGTACGGCGGGATCAGCGTCCCGCAGGCCGTCGACGTCGCGCCCCAGCGCCGGATCGACCAGGCGCTGATGTTCCTCGCCCAGGGCTGTCAGGCGGGGTCGTACAAGTCGCCCAACAGCGCCGCGGCGGCGCTCGCGGACGTCCTCGTCGGCGCCGCGGAGTACGACGTCCAGTCGTACGCCATCAACCAGAAAGAGGAGAAAGAGCGCGTCGCCGCCGCCGCCCGCTGACGCGCCCGGCCTTCTGCGGGTCTCTCGCCGCCCGGCGGCGCCTCAGTCCGCCGCCGGACCGCTCGCCGTGCCGACGTCCGCGTAGGCGCGGGTGAGGTCGACGAGCGCCTTGCGGTGTTCGCTCTCGCTCGGGTCGGCGGCGAGCTCGCGGAACCGCCGGCGAAAGGCGGCCACGTCGACGCCGGGCGCGTCGTCGCCGGCGGCGTCGGCGAGGTCGTACAGCCGGTGTGTCGGGTCGAGCGCGTCGTGACGTTCACACAGCGCGAGGGCGAACGCCGCGTTGACGGCGGTGATATCCGGGTCGGCTGCGGCGGAGACGCGCCGCGATCCACCCGTGTCACGTGGCCGCGTCCGGGGTCGGTCGGCGAGCGCGGCGGCCAGCCGCGACTCGAGAAAGGCGACGAGCTTGTCCGCCGGCGCGACAGCGAGGGTGATATCGTCGGCGTAGACGTCCTTGCAGTGGTTGGCGATCTGATAGCAGTGCGTGACACGGCGGCGCTCGACGGAGCGACCGGCGAGCGCGAGAAACAGCGCCTCCTCCGTGGACTGTGTGTGCGAGGGGTGGCCCTCCTCGTGACGGGCCATGTGCGCGAGTTCGTGGAGCGCGAGCTCGCGGGCCATCGCGCTGGTGGTGGCCTGTCGGGAGATGTTGAGCACGTGGTGGTCGTCGTAGTGGCCGGCCCACGTCCGCTCGTCGGGGTCGTCACGGACCCGGACCCGCACGGGCAGGTCGAGGTCCCGTTCCGTCGAGAGGAGGTCCGCGGCGCCGAGAAACGGCTCAGTCGGCGCCGCCCCCTGAACGCGGATATCCATGTGTAACGTTCCCACGCAGCCGGTCGGTTTGACTCTTGTGCCGCCGCCGGATTCTCGTGTGTCAGGCGGTGACACGCCCGGCGAGGGCCAAGCACTATCCTTTTGACCCTGCTACCGGAACGAGTCTACAATGGGCCGACGCAAGAAGATCGTACAGGAGTGTGAGCGGCTGATGGACGACCCGGAGAACATCCGGAACATCGCCATCGCCGCCCACGTCGACCACGGGAAGACGACCCTGACCGACAATCTGCTCGCCGGCGCCGGGATGATCTCCGACCAGACCGCGGGCCAGCAGCTCGCGATGGACACGGAGGAGGACGAACAGGAGCGCGGCATCACGATCGACGCGGCAAACGTGTCGATGACACACACGTACGACGACGACGACCACCTGATCAACCTGATCGACACGCCGGGCCACGTCGACTTCGGCGGCGACGTGACCCGGGCGATGCGCGCCGTCGACGGCGCGCTGGTCGTCGTCGACGCAGTCGAGGGCGCGATGCCACAGACGGAGACGGTGCTGCGGCAGGCGCTACGGGAGGGGGTCAAGCCCGCGCTGTTCATCAACAAGGTCGACCGTCTGATCTCGGAGCTCCAGGAGGGCCCCGAGGAGATGCAACAGCGCCTCCAGTCGGTCATCCACGACGTGAACGAGCTGATCCGCGGGATGACCGAGGACCGGGCGTACGACTGGACGGTCAGCGTCCAGGAGGGCACCGTCGCCTTCGGCTCTGCGCTGTACAAGTGGGGCGTGTCGGCGCCGTCGATGGCCCGAACGGGCGTCGACTTCGACAGGATAATCGAGATGGAGCGCGCGGACGAGCGCGAGGAGCTCCACCAGGCGACGCCGCTGTCGGACGTGGTGCTCGACCTCGTGTGCGAGCACTTCCCGAACCCGGTCGACGCCCAGCCCCGCCGAATCCCGATGATCTGGCGCGGCGACGACACGCTTGAGCTCTCCGAGCAGATGCAGGTCGTCGACGACAGCGGCGAGGTCGTGATGATGGTGACCGACATCTCGATGGACCCCCACGCCGGCGAGATCGCCACCGGGCGGCTGTTCTCCGGCACTATCGAGAAGGGCCAAGAGCTGTACGTCTCGGGGACGGCGGGACAGAACCGCGTCCAGTCGGTCGGGATCTTCATGGGCGGCGAGCGTGAGGAAGTCGACCACGTCCCGGCGGGGAACATCGCCGCGGTGACCGGGCTCAAAGACGCCATCGCCGGCTCGACGGTCTCGAGCGTCGAGATGACGCCGTTCGAGACGATCGAGCACATCTCCGAGCCGGTGATCACGAAGTCTATCGAGGCGAAGAACATGGACGACCTGCCGAAGCTGATCCAGGTGCTCCAGCAGGTGTCGAAGGAGGACCCGACGATCCGGGTCGAGATAAACGAGGACACCGGCGAACACCTGCTCTCCGGACAGGGCGAACTCCACCTCGAGGTGATCACCCAGCGTATCGAGCGCAAGCGCGGGATTCCGGTCCACACCGGCGAGCCGATCGTCGTCTACCGCGAGGCGCCGCTCTCTTCGTCCCGCGAGGTCGAGGGCGTCTCGCCGAACCGGCACAACAAGTTCTACATGACCGTCGAGCCGCTCGGCGAGGACGTCGTCGACGCAATCCGGCGCGGCGAGGTGTCGATGAGCACCCCCGAACTGGAGCGTCGCGAGTCGCTCCAGGAGGCCGGGATGGAGAAAGACACCTCACAGAACGTCGAACATATCGCCGGGACGAACATCCTGGTCGACGACACGAAAGGTATCCAGCACCTCAACGAGACGATGGAGCTCGTCGTCGAAGGGTTCGAGGAGGCGACAGCGGACGGCCCGCTCGCGGCCGAGCCGGTCCAGGGCGCGCTGATCCGCCTCCACGACGCCCGGCTCCACGAGGACACGATCCACCGTGGACCGGCACAGGTGATCCCGGCTGTCCGGGACGCGCTCCACCGCGCGCTCGTCGACGCGGACGTGAAGCTGCTCGAGCCGACCCAGAACGTTCGCATCGACGTGCCCTCCGAGCACATGGGCGCGGCGAGCGGCGAGATCCAGGGGCGGCGCGGCCGCGTCGACGACATGTTCCAGGAGGGCGACCTGATGGTCGTCGAGGGCGTCGCGCCTGTCGAGGAGATGATCGGCTTCTCCAGCGACATCCGGTCGGCGACCGAGGGCCGCGCGTCGTGGAACACGGAGAACGCGGGCTTCCGCGTGATGGCCGACACCCTCCAGCGCGAGATCATCGCCCAGATCCGCGAGCGAAAGGGGATGAAACAGGAGCTCCCCGGCTCGATCGACCACTTCTGAGCCGGTCCGACACGGTTTTACCGCGGGCCGCACCTTCTGCACGCTGTATGTCCACGGGCGCGCCACACGCACGGTGTCTCGGCACGGAGCAGCCTCTCCGCCGCGGGACGCCGACAGCACCCGGCCCGACGTCCGTGGGGGTGTCGGGATGACGACGCCGGACGACCGGGTGGACCGGGACGACGCCGAGCCCGACGGCGGCCGCGACGACCGGCCTCAGGCCCACACGATCCGTCTCGAGCTCGCCGACGAGCCGGGCGAACTGCTCTCGGCGCTCGAGCCGATCGCCGACGAAGGCGGCAACCTGCTCTCGATCTTCCACGAGCGCGGGCATATCACGCCCCGTGGACGCATCCCCGTCGAGGTCGACCTGGAGTGTCCGCCGTCACGGTTCGAGGGGATCCTCGACCGTCTCCGGGCGGAGGGGATCAACGTGGTCGACGCCGACGCGGAGCGCTACGGCGAGCACCTGACCGTCCTGCTGGTCGGTGACCTCGTCGGCACGGACATCTCCGACACCGTCACGCGCGTCGAGTCCTCGGCGGCGGCGACGGTCGAGGACCTGTCGCTGTCGGCACCGGGTGGGCCCGCAGAGCAGGCGAGCGCGCGGCTCCGTCTCGCGGCGCGGGCCGGCGCGGCAGACGAGGCGCTCGGGCTCGTTCGGGCCGTCGCTGCCGAGAAGGGACTGCACGCGATCGAGCCGCTGACGGAGGTGGGCCGGTGAGCCGCGTCGCCGTCGTCGGCTGTGGCGCGGTCGGACGGTCGGTCGTCGACCTCGCGGGCGAGTACGGCCACGAGGTCGTCGCGGTCGCGGACTCGGCGAGCGCAGCCGTCGACCCGACCGGCCTCGGGACGGGCGCGGTGCTAGAGCGAAAGGCCGCCGAAGGCGTCGTCGGCGACGCCGACCCGGAGGACGCCCTCGCCGCTCCGTACGACGTACTGGTGGAAGCGACACCGACGACGCTCGGCGACGCGGAGCCGGGCTTCTCGCACGTCGGGCGGGCGCTCGACCGGGACCGACACGCCGTCCTCGCGAACAAGGGGCCGGTTGCGGAGCGGTACGCCGACCTGCGGGCCCGCGAGGCCGCCTCGCGCGGGTCGGTGCTGTTCGAGGCGACGGTCGGTGGTGCCATCCCGATCCTCGGCACGGTCGACGACTACGGCCCCGAACGTATAACAGCGGCCAGAGGGGTGCTGAACGGCACGGCGAACTTCGTGCTGACACGGATGGCCGCCGAGGGGCTGGACTACGAACACGTCCTCGCCGAGGCACAGGACATGGGCGTCGCGGAGGCCGACCCCTCCTTCGACGTCGAGGGGACGGACGCGGCGCTGAAGTGTGTCATCCTCGCGAACGTCCTCGCCTGCGGGGAGCGGGAGTTCACGCTCGCCGACGCCGAGGTCGAGGGGATCACGCGGGTACCGGGGTCGGCGCTCGCCCTCGCCGCCGAGGACGGGCGGACGGTCCGGCTGGTCGGCGAGGCGACCGCGGACGGGGTCCGGGTCGGGCCGCGTCTGGTGCCGGAGACGAGTCCGCTCGCGGTGTCGGGGACGCGCAACGTCGTCCAGCTGGAGACGGCCCACGCCGACGGTATCGACCTGTCGGGACGGGGCGCGGGCGGTCCGGAGACGGCGACGGCGGTGCTGGCGGACGTGGGGCGACTCCCGCCGCGTGACTGATCGCGTGGGTGGCGCCCACACGCCCGAAACCGCCGGAAGCACGGGGTACACGGTTTCGTAACCGTTTTACGCCGTTCCGGTCAGATCTACCTACACAGCGCCCTGCGCGTGACACCACTATGAGCGACAAACCCCACCAGAACCTGGCCATCATCGGCCACGTCGACCACGGCAAGTCTACGCTCGTCGGTCGGCTGCTGTTCGAGACCGGATCGGTCCCCGAACACGTGATCGAGCAGTACCGCGAAGAGGCCGAGGAGAAGGGCAAGGGCGGCTTCGAGTTCGCCTACGTCATGGACAACCTCGCCGAGGAGCGCGAGCGCGGCGTCACCATCGACATCGCCCACCAGGAGTTCGACACCGACGAGTACTACTTCACCATCGTCGACTGTCCGGGCCACCGCGACTTCGTGAAGAACATGATCACGGGCGCGTCCCAGGCGGACAACGCCGTGCTCGTGGTCGCCGCGGACGACGGCGTCGCACCCCAGACACGGGAGCACGTCTTCCTCGCCCGGACGCTCGGCATCAACGAGCTGATCGTCGGCGTCAACAAGATGGACGTCGTCGACTACGCGGAGAACACCTACGACGAGGTCGTCGAGGAGGTCAAGCAGCTGCTCAAGCAGGTGCGGTTCGACACCGAGGACGCGAGCTTCATCCCCATCTCGGCGTTCGAGGGCGACAACGTCGCCGAGTCGTCCGACGCGATGTCGTGGTACGGCGGTCCGACACTGCTGGAGGCGCTCAACGGTCTGCCGGAGGTCGAGCCGCCGACGGACGCGCCGCTCCGTCTGCCTATCCAGGACGTGTACACCATCTCCGGTATCGGGACGGTCCCGGTCGGCCGGATCGAGACCGGGGTGATGAACCCCGGCAACGACGTCGAGTTCCAGCCGTCCGACATCGGCGGCGAGGTCAAGACGATCGAGATGCACCACGAGGAGGTCGACGAGGCCGGCCCCGGCGACAACGTCGGGTTCAACGTCCGCGGCGTCGGCAAGGACGACATCCGTCGTGGCGACGTCTGCGGTCCCGCCGCCGACCCGCCGAAGGTCGCCGAGACGTTCCAGGCGCAGGTCGTCGTGATGCAGCACCCGTCGGTGATCACCGAGGGCTACACGCCGGTGTTCCACGCCCACACGGCACAGGTGGCGTGTACCGTCGAGAGCCTCGACAAGAAGCTCGACCCCGCCTCCGGCGAGGTGGCCGAGGAGAACCCGGACTTCATCAAGTCCGGCGACGCCGCGGTCGTCACCGTACGCCCGCAGAAGCCCCTCAGCATCGAGCCGTCCTCCGAGATCCCGGAGCTCGGCAGCTTCGCCATCCGCGACATGGGCCAGACGATCGCGGCTGGCAAGGTTCTCGGCGTGAACGAGCGATAAGATGCAGCAGGCACGCGTCCGTCTCGCCGGCACGAGCCCCGAAGACCTCGACAACATCTGCGACGACGTCCGCGAGATCGCCTCGAAGACCGGCGTCAGCCTGAGCGGGCCGATCCCGCTCCCGACGAAGACGCTGGAGGTGCCGTGCCGGAAGTCTCCCGACGGCGAGGGAACCGCGACGTGGGAGCACTGGGAGATGCGCGTCCACAAGCGGCTGATCGACATCGACGCGGACGAGCGGGCGCTGCGCCAGCTGATGCGGATTCAGGTGCCGAACGACGTCAGCATCGAGATCGTCCTCGAGGACTGAGCCGGACGCGCGTGCTCGTTCTCGCGCGCACCGCCGGCGCGTCCGAGCCGACCGACGGCCAGACGACGAGCCTTCGGCCCGTCGTAGAGACGCTCGCGGCGATGGCGCTCGTCAGCCTCGCCGGGTGGACGAGCGGGCTCGTCGGGGCGGGTCCCTCTGTGTTCGCGCTCGGCCCCGCGCTCCGCCCGTGGGCGCTCGTCACGAGCGTCTACGCCCACGCCACGCTCGGTCACCTGTTCGCAAACGCGGTCGTCGTCGGACTCGTCGGCGCGGTCGTCGTCCGGTCGACGACCCGGGCGCGGTTTCACGCGTTCGTCCTCGTGACGGGCGTGCTGTCGGGGGTGGCGCAGGTGTTCGTCACGGGAGTCGTCGGCGGTCCGCCGGCGGTGCTCGGGACGAGCGGCGCGGCGTTCGCGCTCGTCGGCTACGTCCTCGCCGCCAATCCCGTCTCGACGGCTGTCGTCGGGCGTGTCGGGGTCTCGACCCGGACCGGTGTCCTCGTCGTCGCGGCGGCGGCGCTCGTGGTCTCGCTCGTCGCGAGCGCCCCCGGGAGTGCGCTGGTCGCGCACCTCGTGGGTACCGCTCTCGGACTCGTCGCGGGGGCTCGCCGGATACTGCTGTGAGCCGGGGCGCGGAAGCGGAATCCTGAAGTGACGTGCTCGGCTGCTTTCGACGTGGGCTCGTAGATCAGCGGCAGATCGCTTCCTTCGCAAGGAAGAGGCCCCGGGTTCGAATCCCGGCGAGTCCACTGCCCTCTGCCGACCGAACCGACGAGCGGAGCGAGCCGCGTTCGTCGGCTGTGACAGCCCCGTTCGAGCCGGGATCGAATCAGGGAGTGGGAGGTGAGCGGGCGAGCCAGTCCCCACGTCCGGTCGACGCGGGGCGGACTGTGATCGGCCCGCGCGACGGCGGCGCGCCGACGACAGCCGGCGGGCGAACGCGGCGGCGACACGCCGTGTCGTCTACTCGTCTTCCGGCGGCAGACCGTCCTCGTCGACGACCTCGCCGTCGTCGTCGACGGTGACGACCCCGCGGCTGTTGATCGCGTTCGGGTCGAGGTGTAGCTCCTCTATCGCCTGTTTGTACAGTCGCTCGACGGTCTCGGCGTCTTTCCCGCGCTCGGAGGCGTGGTCACAGAGCTCCGCGAGCTCCTCCGGCAGGTCGTTCTCGTGGACGATCCAGTGGTTCACCAGGTCCGAGAGCCGCCGGATCGGCGAGGTGAAGTGGCCGTAGATGTCGAAGTTGAGCGCGTGGTGTCCCCCGAAGGGGTCGCTCATGTACTTGGCGCGCGGCATCACTTTCAGCACCGCGCGCTGGATGCGGTTGAGCTGGCGGTCCGGCGACTCCTCTAAGACCGCGTTGACCGCCTTCCGGGGGTCGTCCCAGCCCCCGGGGATCGAGACGCCGTCGAGGTCCTGAATCTCGCGCAGCGCCTCGTCCCACTCGTCCGGCGTGGGCTGTGGGTGGACGCGGTACATCGCCTCGACGCCGCGTCCCCACATCAGCTCGTGTGTGACCGCCTTGTTGGCCTTCAGCATACACTCCTCGACGATCGTGTGTGCGCGGTCGCGCCGCGGGTTGAGCACCAGCGAGCCGTCCTCCTTTCGCTGCTCGTGGAGGCGGTCTGCGAGCTCGAACGCGAGGGTGACCGCCTCGCCGAGCGGCGCCTCGGGGTCGTCGATGCGGGACTCGCACTCGGCGTAGGTGAGCCGCTCGTCGGAGCGGACGACGGACTTGTAGATGTCCACCTCCTCGAACGAGAGCGTCTCCTCGTCGAGGTGCATCTCGACCGTGTGTGCGAGACGGTCCTCGTCGGGGACGAGCGAACAGACCGTCTCCGCGAGGACTGGCGGGAGCATGTGGACGGTGTAGGCGGGGAGGTACACCGTCGTCCCGCGCTCGACGGCCTCCTCCCACATCGCGGAGCCGGGGTGGACGTAGTGCGAGACGTCGGCGATGTGGACCCAGAGCCGGTAGCCGTCGTCGGTGCGTTCGACGCTGACCGCGTCGTCGAAGTCCTGTGCGTCCGCAGGGTCGGTCGTCCACGCGGTGAGGTCGCGGTGGTCGACCCGGCTGTCGATCTCGGCGGCGATCTCGGCACCGACGTCCTCCGTGCGCTCGCGGGCCTCGCGTCGAACCGCGCTCGGAAACTCGTCGCGGAGCTCGAACTCGGCGAACAGCTCCTCACGCTTCTCGGCCATCGCCCGGGCCTGTTCGACGGTGACCTCGACCGGGCCCTGCCCCTCGGCGGTGCCGGCCTGCGCCTGTGACTGGCCGTCGGCGTCGTTCGACATACGCCAACTTCGCGGGCGAGCGAGTTAGTCGTGTCGGGGCACGGGCACGGGCACGAGCACCGACACCGACACGCCTACTCGGAGCCGCGCTCGCCGGGCTCCGACTCTGCGCGGTCGGTTTCGTCCTCGACGGCGGCGACGTACGCCGCGAGGAACTCCGAGCGGCTGTCCCGGCTTTCGACGTCCGTCAGAAGGTCCTCCAGTCCGGGCCGCGGCTGGTGACAGAGGTCGCGATAGCAGTCCTTACACAGGTGTTCGAACTCCTTTCCGTGTCGCTCCCACCGGTCGCCCTCCTTGTCGTACTCCCGCGCCTCGGTGCGCGGGACCGACGTCCCACACGCGATGCAGTCGACCGTCTGGCGGTCCCGGTCGCGAGAGCCCCACATATTCTATTCCTCCGAGCGCCGGGGACTTAGCGTTTGCTCGTCCGTCGGACGCAGGGCAGACACCGGACAGTCCCGGGACCGCGAGGCTTTACACGTCGGCCACAGATCGATCTCTGTGCACGTCAACTCCCGCCACCACCTCCGGAGCGACGAGGTCCGGGCGATGGTCGACCGCCTCGCAGACCGGGTCGACGTCGCCCTCGACGGTGAGACGTACGAGCGGGTCGAGGTCGAGGGCTCCGTCTTCGACCTCGTCCTCGTCGACGGCTGCCCGGACGTCGTCTACGTCGACGACGACCCGTTCCCGACCGTTCGCGGGGCGAACCGCCACGACCCGGACCGGCGGCTGGTGACCGTCGACGCCGGCGCGATATCGTTCGTGAGCGACGGTGCCGACGTGATGCGGCCCGGTATCGTCGAGGCGGACGCGGCGATCGGGGCAGACGACCTCGTTCTCGTCGCCGAAGAGACACACGGCAAGGTGCTTGCGGTCGGCCGTGCGCTCGTCGACGGCGCGGCGATGACCGGCGACTCGGGACGGGTCGTCGAGTCGGTCCACCACGTCGGGGACGACCTGTACGAGTTCTCCGTCTGACGCCGCACAAGAGTTAACAGCGCGCCCCGCGCGGGTAAGACCAGAATCAGCCATGGGTATCATGAGCAAGATCCTCGGCTCGGGCGGACAGCGGAGCGTCGACGACTACGTCGAGCTCGACATCGACGACGTCGACACCGCCCGCGGCAACGCCGGGACACAGATCCACATCGCGGAGATCTCCGACCAGCAGGACGTGATCCCGATCAAAGACGCCGTCTACGACGGCGACCTCGTCGTCGCGGACATCACTCGGCTGAACCCGAGCGACTCGACGGTCGAACATATCCTCGACGACCTCCGGCAGGTCGCCCGCGAGGTTGACGGCGACATCGTCCAGAAGGGCGACGACCAGATCGTCGTCGTCCCGACGGGGTTCGGCGTCGCGCGCGAGAAGCTCTCGTCGCGACACTGACGGCCTCGACCGTCACCTGCGCTCTCGTCGCGACGCCGACCGACCAGCCGAACCGACAGGTTCTCTATCGCCGCCGCCCACTGGCGTCTAATGGCACGAGACACGATCGAGGTCCGGGGCGCGGCGGAGAACAACCTCGACGACCTCGACGTCTCGATCCCGCGCGAGGAGCTGACGGTCGTCACCGGGCTCTCCGGCTCGGGTAAGTCCTCCTTTGCATTCCAGACCGTCTACGCGGAGGGCCAGCGCCGCTACATCGAGTCGCTGTCTGCCTACGCTCGCAACTTTCTCGGACAGATGGACAAGCCACAGGTCGAGTCGGTCGAAGGGCTGTCGCCGGCGATCTCGATCGACCAGAAGAACGCCGCGAACAACCCCCGTTCGACCGTCGGGACCGTCACCGAGCTCCACGACTACCTCCGGCTGCTGTACGCCCGCGTCGGCACGCCCCACTGCCCGGACTGCGGGCGCGAGGTCGGCGAGCAGAGCGCCTCCCAGATGGTCGACCGGGTACTGTCGCTCTCCGACGGGACGCGCCTGAAGATCTGTGCTCCGGTCGTCCGTGACCAGAAGGGTGCGTTCGCGGACCTGTTCGACGACCTGCGCTCGCGGGGCTACGCCCGCGTCGAGGTCGACGGCGAGTCGGTCGACCTCGGCGTCGAGACGCCGGACCTCGACGAGAACTACGACCACACGATAGACGTCGTGGTCGACCGCGTGGCAGTCGCGCCCGACGCCCGCTCGCGGGTCGCCGACTCACTGGAGACGGCGCTCGCGGAGGCCGGCGGCGTGGTCAAGCTCGTTCTCCCCGACCCGCCCGCCGACGCCGACCTCGGCCTCGGGAGCCGCGCCCGGTCGACCGGCGACCTCGCCGGCGACAGCGACGAGCGGCTCGTCGTCGAACTGTCGGAGGACCTCGCCTGCACCCACTGTGGCAACGACTTCTCCGAGCTCGAGACGCGGTCGTTCTCGTTCAACTCGCCCCACGGCGCCTGCCCGGAGTGCGAGGGACTCGGCTCGACGAAGGAGGTCGACCCGGACCTCGTCGTCCAGGACCCGTCGAAGCCGCTGCGCGACGTCTTCGAGCCGTGGTCGTACTCGCGGTCGTACTACCGCACCCGTCTCGACGCCGTCGCCGCGCACTTCGGCGTCTCGCTCGACACGCCCTTCGAGACGCTGACCGACGACGTCCGCCAGGCCTTCCTCTGGGGCACCGACGAACAGGTGGTCTTCGAGCGACAGACCAGAAACGGGATCCGCCGGAAAGAGAAGCGGTTCGAGGGCGTGATCCCGAACCTCGAGCGCCGGCACGTCGAGACCGACTCCGACTCGACGCGGGAGCACATCGAGAACTACATGGCCGTCACGACCTGTCCGGCCTGCGACGGGACGCGCCTGCGGCCACAGTCACGGTCCGTGCTCGTCGACGACACGCCGATCACCGAGGTGGGCCGGATGAGTATCGGCGACGCCCGCGAGCACTTCGAGGGGATGGAGGCGAGCCTGAGCGACCGGGACCGGACGATCGCCGCGGAGATCCTGAAGGAGATTCGCGCCCGCCTGGGGTTCATGGAGGAGGTCGGCCTGGAGTACCTGACGCTCGACCGTGAGGCGTCGACGCTGTCGGGCGGCGAGTCCCAGCGTATCCGCCTCGCGACGCAGGTTGGCTCCGGACTCGTCGGCGTGCTGTACGTCCTCGACGAGCCCTCTATCGGTCTCCACCGCCGGGACAACGACCGACTGCTCGACACGCTCGAGGGGCTCCGTGACCTCGGTAACACGCTCCTCGTCGTCGAACACGACGAGGAGACGATGCGCCGCGCGGACAACATCGTCGACATCGGACCCGGTCCGGGCAAGGACGGCGGCCAGGTCGTCGCGCAGGGCACCGTCGACGAGGTGACCGCCGCCGAGGACTCCGTCACCGGCGACTACCTCGCCGGGCGACGCACGATTCCGGTGCCCGACGAGCGCCGGTCCGCCGACGGCGAACTCGTCGTTCGCGGCGCGCGCCAGCACAACCTCGCGGACCTCGACGTCTCGATTCCGCTCGGACAGTTCGTCGCCATCACCGGCGTCTCGGGGTCGGGCAAGTCGACGCTGATGCACGACGTGCTGTACAAGGGGCTGGCCCGACAGATGAACGACAACACCTCTGTCGACCCGGGCGAGCACGACGCGATCGAGGGCGTCGACGCGATAGAGACGGTGCGGCTGATCGACCAGTCGCCGATCGGCCGGACGCCGCGGTCGAACCCCGCGACGTACACCGGCGTCTTCGACTACGTGCGCAAGAAGTTCGCCCAGACGAAGCTGTCGAAGCGCCGCGGCTACGAGAAGGGCCGGTTCTCGTTCAACGTCAAGGGCGGGCGGTGTGAGGCCTGCGGTGGACAGGGAACCGTCACGATCGAGATGAACTTCCTCTCCGACGTCCACGTCCCCTGCGAGGAGTGTGGCGGCGCGCGGTACAACGCCGAGACGCTGGACGTGACGTTCAACGACAAGACGATCGCGGACGTCCTCGAGATGAGTGTCGCCGAGGCCCGCGCGTTCTTCGAGGCCGACTCCCGGCTCGGTCGGCGCCTCGGGCTGCTGGAGGACGTCGGGCTCGGCTACATGCGCCTCGGCCAGCCGTCGACGACGCTGTCGGGCGGCGAGGCCCAGCGGGTCAAGCTAGCCGAGGAGCTCGGCAAGCGCGACACCGGCGAGACGCTCTACCTGCTGGACGAGCCGACGACCGGGCTCCACCCGGAGGACGAGCGGAAGCTGATCGAGGTGCTCCACCGGCTCGTCGACGCCGGCAACACCGTCGTCGTGATCGAACACGAACTCGACCTGGTCAAAAACGCCGACCACGTACTCGACCTCGGCCCGGAGGGCGGCGAGGGCGGCGGTCGGGTCGTCGCGAGCGGGACGCCCGAGTCGGTGGCCGCGACCGAGGACTCACACACCGGACGGTACCTGCGCGACCTCCTGCCGGCGGTCGACGGCGAGAGCCCCGCCGACCGGCAGACACCGACGCCCGAGCCCGGCGGCGACGACTGACGCGCCGGTACCCGAACGGTTATCGACCGACGAGTCGAGGCCGGCGGACGTGGCGACCGCCGACCCGGCCGACCCGGCCGACCGGACGCGGATGCTCGCGGTCGCCAGCACGTCGCTCCTCCTCTCCGTGCTCGTCTGGTTCAACTACTCCGCGGTTCTCCCGCTCGTCGTCGAGGACTGGGGGCTCTCCGGAACGCGTGCGGGCGTCGTCTTCGGCGTGTTTCAGGCGGGCTACCTCCTCGCGGTCGTGCCGGCCGGGGTCGTCGCAGACCGGCGGTCGGCCCGGGTCGTGATGGCCGCCGGGGCGTCGCTCGCCGGCGGCGCGAGCCTGGGGTTCGCACTCGTCGCCGACGGCTTCCTCGTCGGCTCGGTTCTGCGGGCGCTGGCCGGCGTCGGTCTGGCCGGGGTCTACGTCCCGGGGATGCGCTTCGTCGCCGGCTGGTACCCCGAGTCAGTCCGCGGGCGGGCGATTGGCGTCTACGTCGGGACGTACTCCGTCTCGGCCGGGCTCTCTTTTCTCCTCGCCTCGCGAGCCGCGACCGCGGTCGGGTGGCGAACGGCGGTGGCGGCGACGAGCGCCGGTGCGCTCCTCGTCCCGGTCGTGGTCCTCGGACTCGGACGAGACCCGCCGGGAGGCGACGAGACCGGGACCGAGGCCGGGACCGGAGCCCTGCTCGATCTCGCGGTCCTCCGGAACCGGGCGTATCTCGCCGCGGTCGGGGTCTACGCCTTCCACAACTGGGAGCTGTTCGGCCTCCGGAACTGGCTGCTCGCCTTTCTCGCGACCGAGACGGCGCTCGGGGCCGAGACCGCCGGCACCGCCGTCGGGGGCGTCGTCATCGTCGGGGGTCTCGGCAACCTCCTCGGCGGCGCACTCTCGGACCGGATCGGTCGAGGGTGGGCCGTCGGGGGGGCGCTGGCGGTCAGCGGCGCGGTGAGTGCGACGCTCGGGTCGCTGGGCTGGCTTCCGGTCCCGCTCCTGCTCGGACTCCTCGCGGTGTACGGCGTCGCGCTCACGGCCGACAGCGCGCCGACGTCGACGGCGGTCACCGAACTCGTCGCCGACGAGCGGATGGGGGCCGCGCTGTCGCTCCAGTCGCTGTTTGGCTTCTCGACCACCGTCGTCTCGCCCGTCGTCTTCGGGCTGGCGCTCGACCGCGCGGGCTACGCCGTCGCCTTCCCCACGCTCGCGCTCGGAGCGCTGGTCGCTCTCGTCGCCCTGACGGCTCTCGGTCGGCTCACCCACAGAGCGACCGGCGCCCGGACTAACGGCCCGGAAGCAGGAGACTGAGACTCGTTCCGTCGTCGGAGACGTCGACGGCGATCCTGCCGCCGCTCTGTTTGACCACCATCCGGATCTTCCACACGCCCAGGCCGTCTCCGTGTCTCATCGCGGTCTCCTCGCCGGTCTCGAGGACGGCCGCCTCCGCGTCCGGCATCCCGGGACCGTCGTCGCTGATATCTATCCTGAGCCAGCCTGCGCCCTCGTCGGCGACGACCACCGCGACCGTCGGGGTGCCACTGGCGTTCGACTCGACCGCGTTGTCTATCGCCTCGTCTACCGCCTCGCGGGTGATCGACGGCACGTCGCCGGCGGCCGCCTCGGACAGCGCCAGCTCGATGTCGGCCGCCGGGTGAGCGTCCTGCCTCGCCTCGACGGCCTCCGCCACCAGCGACCCGACCGGCACTGGCGCAGTCTGCTCGCGCTCGATCGCCTGCTGGATATCTTTCATGTCGGTGACGAGCTTCTCCCACGACTCCGTGACGCTGATAGCCCTGCCGGCGCTGGCCGCGCGCTCGTCCGGGTCCGACGCCTCGGCGGTCTGCTGTGTCCAGCCGCGCAGCTTCGTGAGGTCGTTCCGTATGTTGTGCCGCAACACCCGGTGGAGCACCTGTAGGTGTTCTCGCCGCTGCCGCTTGTCGGTGATGTCGCGCCCTTCGGCTACCACCCACTTGACGCCGCCGTACCGGTCCTCTACCGGTTTCACCGAGAAGTCGATCGTCCTGACCCCGTCGTTTCCCTGAACGTCGGTCTCGTAACGGACGAACTCGCCGTTCGCCGCCCGACTCACCGCGTCCCTGACGCGCTCGGCTGCCGCTTCCGAGTGTGCCCACCACGACACGTCCGCGACGTGTTCGCCGATGGCCTCCTCCGGCTCCAGCCCACCGAAGTCGAGCGCCGTGTCGTTCGCCTCGACTATCGTCCCGTCTGGTCGCAACAGCCCGGTGAACTGGAACGCGTTGTCGAAGAGAGACTCGTACCGCTGGGCGGTCTCCCGCTTGCGGGTCGCGTAGTAGCCGGCGACGAACAGCAACAGCGCACTGACCCCGACCGTGACGAGGAGGTGGAACCCCGGCTCCTCCATCGACCGCCCTTCGAGGCGCTGTACGCCGAGTGTAGTCGCCTCAATCCCCGTGCCGGCGACCACCCCCACCATCGTCCAGACGGCCACAGTCCGCTCGTCTGCGTCGGCAAGGCCCGCCCGGCGTAGCCGCCACCCCCCGTAGATCAGGGCGACCGCAAGCCCGCCGTCGATCGCGAGCCCGACCATCGGCCCGGAGATCTGTCCGATGGTGGTTATCTCAGCCCAGTGGTGGGCGACAGCGGCGAGCAGTAGTGTCGCTCCCGTCGCCACGACGGCTGAGGACCCGCTGTGCCGCGTCATCGTACTCGCCATCGTATACGATGGTCAATAACGCCACCGGAGCGCAGACCACGGGGGTCGCCGTGTCTCACGGCCGCCGCTCGGCACCTCTCCGACGGGGACTCGCACACACCGGCAGGACACCGCCGACCGGTACCCACAGAGACGCAGACGCGTCGCTGCTCCGGACGTGCCGGCGGTCGTGACGACGCTCCCGCGGCCGTGACGCCGGCCACCGGCTCGGGGGGTGTCGGACCGCCGGAAACGGCCGGCCCGATGCGGCCGTTCAGATCGCCCAGACAACGAGACCGACGGCTACTGCCGGGAGCGTGGTGTAGACGGCGGCGACCGCGGCTCCCCGGTCGACGGCGAACAGCGCAACACCGCGTCGCCGCCCTGACTGATAGCGTTCGCGACCAGCGCCGACGCCCGGACGGCTCCCTCCGTGTCCCCCGTCACGAACCCGACGTGGACGCCACAGCCCGGGACGACGCCGACGACCGCGGTCAGCGGCCCGCCGACCGGAGGTGTCGCTCCGGCGTCGACGACCGCCGCGAGGCCGCGGTAGCCCGCCAGCCCCGTGACGACCCACGCGACGACCGGCGCCGCCCCGACGGCGACGGCCCGGAGCCGTCCGTCGTGGGACGCGCCGAGCAGCCGCTCCGGGGCGAGCGCGAACGCGACGTCGCCGGGCACGAGGCGGGGGAGGCTGTCGGTCGCCCGGCGAAGGCCGACGACGACCCCGACAGCCGCGGCGAGCCACCAGAGCGCGAGCGGAACTGTCCGGAGCCTCCCGGCGAGTCCGTCCGCCCACCCGCTCGCGCCGCCGTCAGACCGCGCCGTACTCCCCCCGTTCACGACGACCTCGAGGGCAGCGGCGACGAGGAAGGCGACGCCGTAGACGCCCAGCGCGGTTCGGGCGCGACAGCGAGGAGGACGAACGCCGGGTCGCCCGCGGTCGCGGCCAGCGCGGCGAGGAGCGTTCGGAACTGGACCGCCCCACGCCCGTACAGCGAGACGACAGCGATCGCCCCGCCACAGCCCGGAATCGCCCCGAAGAGGGCTCCGCCGACTGCCCCGGTCCCCGTCTGCCGAGGAGCGAGCCGACCGTCCGGCGGTTAGCGGCGGTGCCGACCACCCGAGCGAGGGGTAGTGAGCCGACGACGAACGAGCCGATCACCGTCCAGGCGTCAGACACAGCCGCCGCCGCGGCGCCGATCACGCGAGTTCTCTCGGACGATCTACGCCAAGACACCGGCTGTCGAGTAGCGGGGCGTCGTTGGCACGACCGCGCGCCCGTGTCCGCGACGCCACAAGACTCAGGCCGGCCTCTCCCGAAAGCCCGACGATGAGCAAGCGGCTCAAGCAGGCGCTAGTTGTCCTGTTCGTCCTCGTTATGATCCTCAGTCCCGTGGCGTACGTGGTCTGACGGACAGGTACTTGCCGGTCGCCACCCGAACACGTCTCGATGTACGACCTCGCCGTCGTCGGTGTCGGCCCCGCAGGCGCACGAACCGCCCGCCGGTTCGCCGCGGCCGGCAACGACGTACTCGCCCTCGAACGCGGGGGGGTGGGCCGTCCGCTCGCCTGCTCCGGACACGTCTCGACCGACCTGTGGGCGTTCCTCGACGACGGCGCCCGCGACGCCCTCCTCCAGAACGAGATTCGGGGCGCACGCTTCCACGCCGACGGCCCGGCGAGCGGGTCCGACGGCGAGCGGTTCTACCGCGACGAGCCGGTCTCGAACGTCATAGACCGGGTCGCGCTCGACCGGCGGCTCGCGGACCTCGCGCGCGAGGCGGGGGCCGACGTGCGAGAGCAGCGCACCGTGACCGGCGTCCGAGAGCACGACGACCGCGTGGAGCTGACCGTCTCGACGCCAACGGGCGAGCGGACGGTCGAGAGCCGTCTCGTCGCCGGCTGTGACGGGCCGACCTCGCGGGTCCGGCAGGCGCTCGACCTTCCCGAGCCGGACGAACTCCTCCACGGCGTGCTCGGCTTCGCCGACGCGCCCGACGGTGGCGACTTCGTGGACGTCCACCTCACGCCCCCGCGGTTTTTCGCGTGGCGGATCCCGCGGGGCGACGCCGGCGTCGAGTACGGACTGGCTGCCCCGCCCGGAACGGACGTGAGCGACCAGTTCGCGTCGCTGATCGACGCGTACGACGCCGACGTGACCCGCCGGTGTTCGGGAACCATCCCGGTCGGCCCGCCGGCGCGGACGACGAGCGAGCGGGGATTTCTCGTCGGCGACGCCGCGGCGATGACGAAGCCGTTCACCGGCGGCGGCATCGTCTACGGCATGACCGCCGCGGACTGCGCCGCGCGGACGGTCGACCCCCGGGACCCGTCGACGCTCGACGACTACGAGACGGCGTGGCGCGACGAGCTGGGCCGGGAGATACGGCTAGGGAGCCTGCTCCGGCGGGCGTACTCCCTCCCGGGCCCGCTCCAGCGCGCCGGCCTGCGCGCGCTCTCGGGCGAGGTCGGGGTCCACATGGACCGCCCGACGACGTTCTTCTCGCGGGCACACCTCCGGCGTCTGCTGCGCTAGTCGTAGGTCGGGAGCCGTGCCGACCGCGCGCTCCCCTCGGCGAACGGGAGATCGGTGCGCTCGGCGGGTGCGGGGCCGTCGGCGGTCTCTACGGCCACGTCCTCGGCGTCGAGGTCGAACGGCACGTACGCCAGCGCAGCCGGCGCACCGAGACTCGGGATTTCTGCCCCGCGGGTGACCGTCCCGACGGCGTCACCGTCTGCGAGGACGTCTGCGCCGCGCTCCGGGGCCGTCTCGGGCCGGAGGCCGACGAGGCGCCGCGAGGGCCGGCCGCGGTTGGCGACGCGGGAGACGACCTCCTGCCCGACGTAACAGCCCTTTTCGAGGTCGAACCCGACGCGGACGCCGGCGACGTTCGGCAGGTCCCCCGCGAGCTCCGGCTCGAGCAGCGGCGTGCCGGCCTCGAGCGTCAGTGTCATCCACGTGTCGTGGCCGACGGGAACGGCGTTCAGGCCGCTGGTCAGGAGCGTCTCGGCGACGTCGGCGGCGTCGCCCCGCGCACAGACGACGCGGTAGCCCTCCTCGCCGGTGAGTCCGTCGCCGGCGACGACGGTGAGCCCGGCGTCGCGGGTGGCCGTGCGGACGAACGTCAGCGGCTCCGACGGCGGCGCGTCGGAGCAGACGGAGGCGAGCTTCTCCGTCGCCTTCGGGCCGTAGACGCCGAGGACGCGGAACTCGTCGCTCGCGTCTCGCACCTCGACGTCGCGGACGAACACCTTGCTCGCCCAGTCGTCGGCGAGCGCGGCGGCGCGGTCCCCCGGCAGGACGACGAGGAGACGGTCGGACTCGCTCGCGTCGAAGACGTACATGTCGGTGTCGACCTTCCCCTGCGGGTCGAGGAGGAGCGCGTACCGTCCGGTTCCGTCCTCGCGCGGGACGGGCGTCGTGACGGTGTCCTCGACGAACTCGTGGCGGTCGTCGCCACGGACGACGACGACGCCCTCGCCGCCGTCGAGGACGCCGACACCGTTCCGGACGGCGAGATGCGTTCGCTCGGGTCGTCCGTAGTGGCGGACCCGCCCGGTCTCGTCACGGACTGCCCCGTGGTCGTCGTGGAGGCTGCGGAGCGACTCCGGCCCGACGTCGTCCTCGCGTTCACGCTCGCTCGTGGTCACGGTCGCCGGTACGGGCGGCGGCCTGTTAACGACTACAGTCCGAGTCGGTCGCGGAGCGCGTCGAACGCCGACCGCTCGTCGGCGTCGTCGTCCGGGTCGGGGACGACCCGGTCGGCGGGGTAGATGAGCACCCGATCACCCTCGTGGTCGACCGTAATGAGCCCGTCGTCTTTCAGCGCAGACAGCGCGCCCTCGATGCGGTCGATGTCGGCGTCGACCGCCGCCCGGAGCTCGAGCACGGTCATCCCCTCGCGCCCGCGGTCGACGAGCGCGTCCAGCACCGCGACCTGCGACTCGTCCCGGTCGCGGAACTCCCGCTTCGCGGCCATACCCCCCGTACGGCTGCCGGCGGCTTACCTGTACCGACCCGCCGGCGCGCGCCGAACCTCCGTCTGACGCCAGTCAGACGCCGGAGACAGGCTTTTGCGCCCCGGAGGAGAGTCATAGACGAGATGGGACTCCGGTGTCTGCTCGGCCACGAGTTCGGGGGGCGGGAGGTGGAGCGCGACCGCCGCGAGGACGGCGAGGAGGTGGTCGTCGCCTACCGGACGGTCGAGACGTGCGAGCGGTGTGGCAGACGGCGCGTCGTCAGCGAGAACAAGGAGGTCAAGCCGCTGCGGACCGAGAACGGCGAGACGTCCGGGTCGGACCCGGAGCCGGCGCCCGCTGCCGGGCCGCGGGCAGACGAGGCACAGTCGACACGGGGACGGGCCGGCGAGACACGGCCTGCCGGGCGCGACCCGGCGCCCGACGCCGACGCGCCCGACGCGGCGGCCGACGTCGGCTCCCCGCCGGAGCCGGCTGCCGCCGACGCATCTGTCGCGACGGAGTCGACGACGGCCGCGCGGACGACCCCCCACGCCGACACGGCAGACGCCGCGCCGAGCGACGCGAGCGACGAGGCGGCCATCATCCTCGACGACGTCCCGGCGGACGACGGCGAGTCCGCGGCGGCGCGCGACGCCACGGACGCCGGTGACGCGAGCGCGGACGACACCCCGAGCGCCGCCGGCTGGCCCGCGACGGACGACGCGACGGACGACGATCCACACGAGACCGGGGGTGTGTGGCCCGCAGCCGACGGTACCGGCGACGAGGGCTTCGACGCCGAGACGCCGAGCCCCGGGGGTCCGACGACGGAGACGGGTGCGGACCCGACGCCGTGGCCCGACGAGGGGTCGGTCGAACGAGACCGGAACGGCACCCGGTTCGTCCGGCCCGAGCCACCGGAGGGCGACGTCGACGGCGAGACGGAGCTTCACTGTCCGAACTGCGCGACGGCACACGCCGCCGGACAGTCGTCGCTCCGCCCGGGTGACGTCTGCCCGGACTGCCGGAAGGGCTACCTCGCAGAGCGCGAGGCGGGACGAAACGCGTAAACGACGCGGTGCCGAACGCCGGCCCGTGAGAGAGTACAAGCTTCGCCGGGGCGAGTACCTCGAGGAGCGGCTGCCCGACCTGCGGGCGAGCATCGAGGAGTACTTCGGCGACGTGACCGGGACGGAGACGGTGGACGGTCACGAGCTCTACGTCGTCGACGAGCCGACGAACCCGGTGTTCGAGCGCGTGATCGCCGGCGCGGCGTCGTACGACGGCAAGAAAGACCGCGTCGCCGTCGAGTTCGCCGAGCGCGACGCCGCGGAGGTGGTCGCGGAGGGCAACGCCGACGCCGCGCAGGGTGCTGTCGACACGAAAAACGAGTTCCTGCTGGCGGCGACCGGTCGGGACGCGAAGTCGCGGCGCGACTCGATGAAGCGCGACGTCGAGGACGACGCGCCGGACGTCGCCTGACGGCTGCCCGGTCCGGGCGACACGCCGTCGCCTCCATCCACACGCTCAAGTGCGCCGGGGCTCCCGACTCTTGCGATGGGGTACTACCTCGGCGTCGACCTCGGGGCGTCGAACGTCCGCGCCGCGGTCGGCGACGACGAGGCCCGGGTCGTCGCACGGGCCCGCCGGCAGACGCCGCGGACGAGCGGGATCGAGGTCACCGAGGCGGTCCTCGCCGTCGCCCGGACGGCCTGTGCCGACGCGGGGGTCGACCCGGCAGACGTCGCCGCCGGTGCCGTCGGCTCCATCGGACCGCTCGACCTCGCCGACGGCTCCGTCGACAGCCCGGCGAACCTGCCCGACCGAGTCGGTCGGGTGCCGCTCGTCGGCCCGCTCTCGACGCTCGTCGACGCTGAGGTGTACCTCCACAACGACACCGCCGCCGGCGTCATCGGCGAGCGGTTTTTCGCGGAGCGCAACCCCGACGACATGGTCTATCTCACGATCTCCTCCGGCGTCGGCGCCGGTGTCGCCGTCGACGGCAACGTCGTCGCGGGCTGGGACGGCAACGCCGGCGAGGTGGGGCATATGGTCCTCGACCCCTCGGGCCGGATGGAGTGTGGCTGTGGCCGCGCGGGCCACTGGGAGGCGTACTGCTCCGGGGAGAACGTTCCCGTGTACGCCCGCGAACTCCACGACGACGAGGAGACGAGCCTCCCGTTAGGCGGCGACCTGACCGCCGCCGACGTCTACGGCCACGCAGCCGACGACGCGTTCGCCGCGCGGGTGGTCGAACGCGTCGGCGAGTGGAACGCGATTGGCGTCGCCAACGTCGCGAACGCCTACGCGCCGCTGGTCGTCTACGTCGGCGGCGCCGTCGCGCTCAACAACCCCGAGGCGGTGCTCGGCCCGGTGCGCGAGCGTCTTCCGGACCTCACCTTCGGCAACGTCCCGGAGGTGCGGCTGGCCACGCTCGGCGACGACGTGGTGGTGAAGGGAGCGCTCGCCAGCGCGGCGACCGGCGGGACGGGCGACCGGTCGCGGCTCGCGCGGTGACCGGACCGTCCGGATCGACCCGGATAGACCCGCCAGAACCGTCTTGTGGGTTCGCGGCCAAGCCGGTGGTATGGACGACGCACCGGCGGACGACGACCCTCTCAAGGACCGCGTCGAGCGCTGGCTCGTCGCGCAGATGCCCATCATCCAGATGCACGGCGGGACGAGCGCAATCCGGAAGGCCGACCCCGAGACGGGCGAGGTCGTGGTCGAACTCGGCGGTACCTGCTCCGGGTGTGGCGTCTCGAACGTCACCGCCCAGAACATCCGCGCCGACATGATCACGTCGTTTCCCGACGTCGACGAGGTCACCGTCCGGGTCCCCTCTACCGGCGACCAGGGTGCCGACACCGTCGAGGGGGGACGCGGCGGCGACCTGCGCCACGAGACCGACGCCGCCGAGCACTTCTGAGCTACCGGAGCGCCCGCTCGACCCCGCTCGCGACCTCACGGGCGCGACCGGCGAGCGGCGACGGCACCGCTCCGCGCTCCTCCGCGGCGTCGAGCTCGTCGTCGTCGACGCGCTCGACCTCGCCGTCCGGTCGCCGCACCACGTCGACGTGGAGGTCGACGTACCGCACGGCAGCCGGGAGACACTCGACCGGCGTGCAGACGTTGACGTAGGTGCCCTTCGACGCCCCGTCCGCCGACCGGTAGGTCGTCGGGTACCACCACCGCCCTTCGCGCACCTTCGTCAGCGCCGTGTCGCCCGCCTCGCGTGGCGTGCCGAGGGCGTCGTACGTGCCGCCGGCGGTCATCGACCGCTCGACCGCGACGGTACCGTCCGCGTCGCGTTCGACGACCTCTCCCCGACCGAGCGTTATCAGCCGTCCGCTCGGCTTGCCGTGTTCGAGCGCCACCCGGTCGCCCTCGCGCGGGCCGAACTGGTCTGTGACCGTCTCGAACGGAAACTCGCCGTCCGCGAGCGCCGCCCCACAGAGCGCCTCGGCGAGGTCGACGCCCGCGCTCGCGGCCGTGCTCGCGGTCTTCGTCCGGTGGTGTCCCGGCATCGTCGGTGTCACCTCGCGCCGCCGCTCGTCGAGTGCCGACCGCGACTCGCGGCCGAACCAGACGAACCGGGTCGCGAGCGGCGTCGCCACGAGGCCGGGGTCGCCGACGCCGCCGTCGAGGGCGTCGTCCAGCGCCGCGGCCCGGCTGTTCGCGCGGTCCAGCGCCGCGGTCAGGTCGTCGAGTGTCGCCTCTGCCGCCGCGCGGTCGAACCGCGCACCCCAGCCCTCCGCGGGCGCGACGCCGGCGACGTCGAGCAGTCCGGCAACCTCGCGCGCAGCCGACTCGTCGCCCGCGTCGACCCGCACCCCCGACCCGCCGCGGACCAGGTCGACGAGCCCCTCGCGGACCCGAACCACCCCGGAGAGCGTCGGCTCGCCGCCGAGCCACGGCGGCTCGGGGTCCGCGACCTGGACGCGGACGCGGTCGCCGACCTCGACGTGGGCGTCGACCCGGTCGAACGGGAGCCGACCGGTCGTCTCTCCGAGGTCACAGGTCGCCGCGCCGCGCCCGGTTCCGACCACCTCCGCGTCGACGACGGCGTCGAGCGGCGCGTCGGCGTCCCACGCGAGTGCGTCGACGCCGACCGACCGGCAGACGTCGGTCGCCGCGCCGACGGCGTCGGGAGCCCCCGCGACGGTCACCCCTTGCCGGTCCGCCGTCGTCACGACCCGTGCGTCGGCGCGACCGTCACCGCACACCGCGTCCGTCGCCGCGAACCGCTCCCGGATCGGGCCCGAGGCCTGTGTCACCTCGGCTCCAGCCGTCGCGAGCGCGCGCGTCAGTGCCGTGGCGTAGATACCCCGGACCCTCGTCCGGACACGCTCGTCCATACCTGGGTCCGGAGCGCCGGAGGCTTGAACCGCGGGGATACAAGACCGGCGGGCACGAGAACGACACGTGACGAGACCGCGTGACCCGGTCGCCGAGGCGACCGACGAGGACGACCTCTACGGTATCGCGACCTGGGAGCCGCGGTCGCTCCTCGACCGGGCCGCCGTCCTGGCCTACCGTGCGCTGGTGTTCGGCGCACGCGGCGTGGTCGTCCTCGCCGGAGTGCTCCTCTTTTTCGCGATCGGCGGGTTCAGCGCAGTCACCGACCCCCGGGTCGGGCTCCTGACCGCCCTCTCTGCGGTGCCGGCGCTCGTTCTCGCGGGCTACGTCTACCTCACCGACGTGACCGACGCCGAACCGCTCGACCTCCTCGTCGCCACCTTCCTGCTCTCGGTGCTGACGGCCACCTTCGCCGCGGTGCTGAACGGGGTCGCTCGGCGGGTCCTCGGGTTCGGAGGTGGCGGCGGATTCGTCAGTTCGGTCGTCTTCTTCTTTCTCGTCGTCGGTCCCGTCGAGGAGACGGTGAAGCTCCTCGCGGTCCGACTGTACGCCTACCGCGACCGGCGGTTCAGCGCGGTCGTCGACGGCGCGGTGTACGGCGCCGTCGCCGGCCTCGGGTTCGCGTTCATCGAGAACGCGCTCTACATCACCCGGCAGGTCGACGGCGCGGTCGCCGAGGCCGAGTTCGGGATCGCGCTGATCGGTGCCGGCGGCGGCATCACCGCCATCCGGGCGCTCGCGGGGCCGGGCCACGTCATCTACTCCGCCGTCGCCGGCTACTACCTCGGACTCGCGCGGTTCAACCCCACACACGGCGGACCGCTCGTCATAAAGGGGCTCGTCCTCGCGGCAGCGATCCACGCACTGTACAACTCGACCGTCGGCGTCGGGTCCGGCCTCGTCGGCGCCGTCACCGGGCTGTCGCCGCTCGCCGCGTTTCTGGTCTTCGTCGTCGTCTTCGACGGCACCTTCGGTCTCCTCCTCCTGAACAAGATCCGGCGCTACAACGCCGCCTTCCGGACGGCCCCGGACGACGAGCGGTCGACCGACGAGCGCCGTTAGTACCCTTCGACCAGCGACTCGACGTACTTTGCGACCACGTCGACTTCGACGTGGACCGGGTCGCCTCGCGCCTTGTCCGACAGCGTCGTCAGGTCGTACGTGGTCGGGATGATCGCCACCCCGACGCCGTCGCCGGACCGCTCCGCGACGGTCAGACTGATGCCGTCGAGCGCGACCGACCCCTTCTCGACGACGTACCGCCCCAGACTGTCGGGCAGGGAGAACTCGAACCACCAGTCGTCGCCGACGCGTTCGACGCCGGTCACGGTCCCGACGCCGTCGACGTGGCCCTGGACGAGGTGGCCGTCGAACCGTCCGTCGGCGGCGAGGGCACGCTCGACGTTCACCGGGTCGCCCTCCTCGACCGCGCCGAGGTAGGTGCGGTCGAGCGTCTCCGCGGCGGTGAACACCTCGAACCACGAGCCGCCGTCGTCGAACGCCTCGACGGTGAGACAGACGCCCGAGACGCTGATAGACTGGCCGTGGTGCAGGTCGTCGAGCGAGAGCGGCGGCTCGGGCGCGACCCGCAGGCGACGACCGCCCTCGTCCTCGGTCACGCGACGCACCCGGCCTGCCCCTTCGACGATACCGGTAAACACACCCGGCCGTGCGGGAGCGGCGGGCAAGTCGATTTCGCTCTACGGGCCTCGTTCACCGGTCGGCTCGTCCGGCGCGTCGGCACTCACTCTCGGCCCCGTGACCCGCCGCCCTGCCCCGACGGCGTGTGCCCGCGCCGCTCGTCCGACTGGTCCGTTCGTGGAGGAAAACGGCTTTGACCGGCCCGGTGCGATCCCGTCTGTGCGGCTGGGTATCCTCGACACCCTCGGGCTGGCCGGGACGCTCGTCTTCGCGATACCGGCGGCGCTGCTCGGCGTCGAGTTTCTCGTCTTCGGCGACCGGCACGCTCTGGGCGCCGTCCTCGTCGTCGTCGCCGTCCTGATGGTCGTTCTGCCGCGTTACGTCGTCGCGCCCGGCGACCTGCCGACGGCGGTTGCCGGCGAGGCCGTCGAGCGCGTCGTCGACGACGCGTCCGACGGGTCGGAGTCGGAGCCCGACCGCGACTAGCGGCGCGAGGCCGTCTCTGCACCCGACAGCCGCTCTGGGTCCTCCGGCCCGACGACGAGCGTGTCCGCGAGCCGAACGACAGCCCCGGCGTCCGGCACTCGCGCTCCCGCCGTGACGACGAGAGCGTGTCCGACACTCAGCGACGCGTCCGACCCGACCCACGGCGCCTCCCGGCGCGCCAGTCCCGTTCCGACGACGGGTGTCGCGTCGGTCGGCTGGACGCCGAACGACCCGAGTTCGGCGCGCACCTCGCTCGCCAGCCAGTCGACGTCGGTCCCGGGGGCCGCCTCGTCCGCGGCGACCCGGAGCGCTGACTCGCAGGCGACGTGTGCGCGCCGCGCCGCGCCGGCGTCGCCCGCGGCAACGAGCGTCCGGCAGGTCCGGGCGTGGTATCCGCCGACCCGCGCACCGGCGTCGACGACGACCGGAACGCCCGGTTCTGGGGCTCCGTCGACGCGAACCCGTGGCGTCGCTCCCGCCGTCGCCACCGCGCCCGCGACGACACGGCGGAGACGCTCCGACGGGTCGTGGCCGTCCGCAGCTTCGCTCTCGGTTCGGCCGCCTGTCGGCTCTGCGAGTGCCTCTCGTGCCCGGTCGATCCCGGCGTCGGCAGCCGCGGCGGCGGCCCTCAGCTCCGCTCGCTCGCGGTTGTCCTTCCGGGCGCGTGCGTCTTCGACCGCAGCCGTCGAGCGTAGGTCGGAGCCGGCGCGCTCGACCCGGAGCGCGACGTCGTGTGGGAGGTGTCGTGGCGCGCGGACGGTCTCCGCGGGGAGCGACTCGGCGACGCTGACGGTCGGGTCGTCGTGTCGCTCGACGTCCGCGACGGCGACGGCGACCCCGGGCGGCGCGAGCAGTGTCGGCTCGTCGTCGACACAGACGTAGCCGCAGCGCTCGGGGGGGAGCGGTGCGTCGACGAGCCAGCGGAGGGTCGGGTCGCCGGCGCAGCCGGCGTGGACGAACGGCGCGTCCGTCGGCGCGCGGCGCACGCTCAGTCGCCGGTCGCCGGTTCGGCCCGGAGCGCGTCGACGAGCTCCTGTGGCGACGCGTCGCGCAACTCGTCGTGGAGCAGGACGCTCACCGGGAGGGTGGGCGCGCCGCCGATGAGGTTCTCGTAGATCACGAGCCGCTCGCGCGCACGGGACATCCCGACGTAGAACACGCGGCGCTCGTTGTCGGTGAGGACGGGAACGGGGTCGGTCGCGACGTCGAAGCTGGCCTCGCCCTCCTCGGCGGCGCTCGCGGCCATCTGCTCGACGACCTTCTCCGTGAGGTCCGTCGAGACGAAGACGTGGTCTGCCTCGCGGCCCTTCGCGCTGTGGATCGTGCCGACGCGCACCCGCGAGGGGTCGGTCCCCTCGTAGTCGTGCGCGAAGTAGGCTTGGACGGACTTGCGCTGGAAGCTGGTGACCTTCCGTAGCATGTCGCCCGCCGAGGCACGGTCGGGCGCGAACGGCACGAGGTCGGCGACGACCGCGGCCTCTATCGATATCTCGGCGAGGTCGTCGGTGTCGGCGGCCTCCTCGCGGTCCTCGACGACGTCGTACAGCTCGTCGCGGCTGTTCGAGCCGAACGCCGAGGACTTGAACATATCTGCGAGCCGACGGGTCTCGAGTCCGGTCAGGGGCTCGCCGTCCTCGAGCTTCTCGATGCCCCGAACGTAGTCGGCCAGCCGGTCCGTCCACATCCGCTGGTCGGTCAGTACGGAGAACGGGATACCCTTCGGGAGGAACTCGTCGATGAAGTCGAACATCTGGTAGCGCGCCCGGAACAGCACCATCACGCTCTGGTCGGTGCGGTCGACCGTCTTGACCACCTCGCGGGCGAGGTCGAGGACGGACCTGTTCGCCTCCGCCTCGACGACGCCGCCGTCCTTGCGGGGGTTGAGGTCCTTCTCCTGACGCACGTCGATATGCCGAACCGAGGTGTTGACGACGTCGAGGACGCGCGACGGGAGCCGGTAGGAGTTCGGCAGCACGACGTCGTCGTCGGGGTCGGCGTCGAGCAGGAGGCCCGGGTCGGCGCCCTGCCAGGCGTAGACGACCTGGTCGTCGTCGCCGGCGATCAGCACCCGCTCCATGTGCGGACGCCACTCCTCGTACACCTCGTGTTGAATCGCCGTGATGTCCTGGAACTCGTCGATGACGAGGTAGTCGACGTGCGGGACGAGCGACCGACCCTTCACCCGTTCGAGCATGTCTGCGAAGCCGACGAGCTCCTCGTCGCCCTTGTACGCGCGCCACGCACGGATCGCCTCGGGGACGTCGATCCGCTCGTCTGCGGAGGGCCACGTCGGAGTGTACTTGTTGCCCTCGAGCGACTCCGGGTCGATCTCCGGCGGGAGCCGGACGTCGTCGACGTTCCACTGGAACGGGACGTCGTACCAGTCGGCGACGTCGCGGCCCGTCCGCTGGAGCCACTGGCTCGTCGCGATGATCTTGTTCCCGATCGTCGTCGACCGGGCCGTACGCCGGCCTGCGCCGGAGTGCTCGTCCTCGAACTCGATGCCGTAGTCCTCACAGAAGGCCTTCTTGTCGTCGTCGCCGACGACGTCGCCACGAGAGAGGTCGAGCAGGTCGTAGGCCTTCGCGTGCATCGTACAGACGTTCCCCTGGAGGGCGCGGGGCGTGGTGTCGAGTCGCTCCGCGAGCCGCTCGCGGACCTCTGCGGCTGCCGCGCGGGTGTACGAGACAACGAGGACGTCACGGACGCCGACTCCGTCTCTGGCGATTATTTCCTCCACCCGGTCGAGCAGCGCCGTCGTCTTTCCGCTTCCCGGCCCCCCGAACAGCCGGGTGAGGCTCCCGCCGTTGCTGGACATTAGGTCGTATCGTGAATCCTCCAGTACATAAATTCCTTGCTACCCGTCGGGTCGCCAGTCACACACCGAACACCGTGTCGCCCCCTCGTCGTGGAGCGCACCACAGTCCGGACACTGGAGTTTGTTGTACGATCGGTCCCAGCGTGTCGGTTCCATCTCGTGGCCACGGTCGGCTAGGAACTGGTCGAACAGGTCGTCGTCGCTGGAAGCCGATGCCATCGCGTACCACGGTACGGTGTCACACGATATATAGCTGACGCCCGGGCTCCGCGGCGAGTTACAGCTCGTACAGCGCGCGGTACTTCTCGTCGACGTAGTCGGTGAACGCGTCGGCGGCGAACGAGGCCCCCGTCGCCGCGCGCACGAGGTCGTCCGTCTCGAGCCGTTTGCCGTGCCGGTGGACGTTGTCACGGAGCCACCCGCGGAGCGGGCCGAACTCGCCCTCGCGGGCGTGGTCGGCGACGTCGACCTCCTCGCTCGCCGCCTCGTACACCTGCGCGGCCATCGCCGACCCGAGCGAGTACGTCGGGAAGTAGCCGAAGTTGCCGTACGCCCAGTGAATGTCTTGGAGGGCCCCCTCGGCGTCGTTCGCGGGTGTCACGCCGAGGTACTCCTCGCTCTTGTCCGTCCAGACGGCGGGCACCTCCTCGACGTCGAGGTCGCCGCGCACGAGGTCGCGCTCTATCTCGTACCGGAGGACGACGTGGAGGTGGTAGGTGAGCTCGTCGGCCTCTACCCGGACGACGTTGTCCGGGTCGACCCGGTTCGCCCAGCCGTACAGCGCCTCGACCGCCGGCGCGACGCCGAGGTGTTCCTCGAGGAGCGGGCGCAGCCGCGCGAGGAAGGGCCGCGAGCGGCCGACGTGGTTCTCCCACAGCCGAGACTGTGACTCGTGGACCGACAGGTCCCGTGCCTCGCCCAGCGGCGTCCCGTAGTCGTCCTCCGGGAGGCCGAGCGTGTAGCAGGCGTGGCCGAACTCGTGGACCGTCGGAAAGACGCTGTTGAGGGGATCGGACTCGTCGAACCGGGTGGTGATCCGCGCGTCGTAGGCCGTCCCGGTCGAGAACGGGTGTGGCGCCCTGTCGAGGCGTCCGCGCTCCCACGGGTAGCCGAGGAGGTCGAGGACGTCCCGCACCAGCGCCTCCTGTGTGTCCTCGCCGTACGTCCCCTCGAACGGGCTCGACGGGTCGACGTCGCTCGCGCGCACGTCTTCGACGAGCGGCACGACCGCGTCTCTGATCTCGGCCAGCGCCTCGTCCGCGCGGTCGAGCGACAGGCACGGCTCGAACTCCTCGAACAGCACCTCGTAGGGGTCGCGGTTCGGGTCGATACGGTCGGCGTACTCCCGTTTCAGCTCGACGAGGTCCCGGAGGTGTGGCGCGAACGCGTCGAACTCCGCCGCCTCGCGGGCCGCGCGCCACGCTTCGACCGCCTCGGAGGCCCGCGCGGTCGTGCGTTCGACGAGCGACGTCGGCACGCGCGACTGTCGCTCGTACTCCCGCCGGATCTCTCGACAGAGCGCGATCTCGTCGTCGCTCTCGGCTGTGGCTGCCGCCGCGTCGAGCAGTTCGCCCGTCTCCGCGGCGCCGAGCAGGTCGTGTTCGACCGCCGACAGCGCCGCGAGCTGCTGTGAACGCGCCGGCGCACCGCCGGGCGGCATCTTCGTCTGCTGGTCCCACGACAACACCTGCGCCGCCGCGCCGACGTTGCGGAGCCGTCTCACCCGGCTCACGAGTCGGCCGTGGGCGTCCTCCGCCTGCGTCTCGTCCGTGTCCGACGTCGCCATGCCGGCGACAGGGGCGGCGCGGGCTTGAATCCCCGCTCGGTCCGGGCTGTCCCGTCAGTCCACCCCGCTCCGGTCGCGCGGGTTCTCGGCGACCCGCCGGTAGATCGCCCGACACCGCGTCAGCGCGGCGACCGAGACCGACTCCGTCGCGGTGTGTGCCTCCCCCGGCTCCGCCGGTCCACAGACCACGCAGTCCGTCCCCCCCGCGGCGAGGCGGCCCGCGTCCGTCGCGTGGGGCTTGACGACCCGCTCCGGCGTTCCCGGTCCCGCCGCGTCCGCGGCGGCGACGACAGCCGCGGCCAGGCGCTCGTCGGAGCACGCCATCGGCGGGAGGTCCTGCTCGACGCGCGTCGTCACGCCGTCGACACGCTCTACGGCCGCGAGGTCCGCGCGTGCCCCCGGTACCGTCCGCTCGTCTACCGTCGCGGTGCAGCGTTCGGGAACGACGTTCCAGCCCGATCCGCCCGTCATCTCGGTGACGGTCAGGCGTCCCTCGACCGGCTGCCCGAGTACCGTCGTCGACGGCGGGTCGACCGCCCGGAGCGCGTCGACGGCGTCACAGGCGCGGTAGACGGCGTTGACGCCCGCGTCCGGCTCGCTTGCGTGGGCAGCCTCGCCGCGGGCCTCGACGGTCACCGCGCGCCGACCCCGGTGGGCGACGGCGACGTCTGTGACGCCCGGCGCGGAGTAGCCGGTCGACCCCTCGCCCACGACGGCGTGGTCGGGCGCGACCCCGTCCTCGACGGCGGCCTGTGCCCCGAGACCACCCTGCTCCTCCGCCGCGAACGACGCGAAGACGAGCTCGGTCGCAGGGTCGGCGTCGCGAAACGCGAGCATCGCCGCCGCGAGCGCTCCCTTCATGTCTGCGGTTCCCCGGCCGTGGAGGCGACCGTCGCGCCGCTCGACACGGAGTCGTTCGCCGGCCTCGGCGACCTGTCGGTCCGCGGGCGCGACCACGTCGTGGTGGCCGACGAGCGCCAGCGTCGGCCCCGCCGCACCGTGCCCCCGTCGGGCGAGGACGTTCCCGTGGTCGTCGTGGCGCACGCTGGCGTCGGTCTCGTCGCGGAGCCACGCCGCCACCCGCTCGCCGGCCTCGCGTTCGCCGCTCGCCTCGTGGCTCGGCACCCGGACGAGGTCGCCCGTCAGCGCGACGAGCTCCTCGGTCCCGTCGTCGGTCACGGGCTCGCGTCCGGGCGTCGGGGTGTTAGACCCGGCGCCACGTCGCGCCGCTTATCAGACCGCCGGCCCGAGAGTGAGTATGAAGATCGTGCCGGACACGAGCGCCGTCGTCGACGGTCGGGTGACAGAGCGACTCGACGACGGCGCCGACGCCGACGCCGCGGTTCTGGTTCCGGAGGCCGTCGTCGGCGAACTCGAGTCGCAGGCAAACGACGGTCGTGACAGCGGGTGGGACGGGCTGGCAGAGCTCCAGCGGCTGGTCGACCGCGCCGCCGACGGCCTGACCGTCGACTACGTCGGGCGGCGGTCGACCGACGACGAGCGCACCGCCGCGGGCAGGGGAGACATCGACGCGCTGATCCGCGACGTCGCGGCGGACCACGACGCGACGCTCCTGACGAGCGACGCGGTCCAGGCGGAGGTGGCCCGCGCGACCGGCGTCTCCGTCGACTACGTCGAGCCGCGGGCCCGCGACACCGGCTCGCTCCAGATCGAGGGGTTCTTCGACGACACGACGATGAGTGTCCACCTCCGCTCGGGGACCCGCCCGCGGGCAAAGCGCGGCGCGATCGGCGAGATGCGCTACGAGGCCATCCGCGACGACCCGACGACGGAGGACGACATGCGCGACTACGCCCACGACGTGGTCGAGACCGCCCGCGCCGGCTCCCGGGGGTTCGTCGAACTGGACGAGCCGGGCATGACGATCGTCCAGTTCGGCCAGTACCGGGTCGCCGTCGCGCGCCCGCCGTTCGCCGACGCGTTCGAGATCACCGCCGTCCGACCGATCGTCAAGACCGACCTCGACGACTACGAGTTCGCCGACGAACTACGCGACCGTCTCGCCGAACAGCAGCGCGGCGTTCTCATCTCCGGGTCGCCCGGCGCCGGCAAGTCGACGTTCGCACAGGCCGTCGCCGAGTACCTCTCGGACGCGAACTACGCGGTGAAGACGATGGAGAAGCCCCGCGACCTCCAGGTCGGCCCGGCGGTGACACAGTACACCGAACTCGGCGGGTCGATGGCGAAGACCGCCGACTCCCTGCTGATGGTCCGTCCCGACTACACGATCTACGACGAGGTGCGCAAGACCGCCGACTTCGAGGTGTTCGCAGACATGCGCCTCGCGGGCGTCGGAATGGTCGGTGTCGTCCACGCGACCCGCGCAATCGACGCCCTCCAGCGGCTCGTCGGTCGGGTCGAACTCGGGATGATCCCACAGGTGGTCGACACGGTGGTGTACATCGAGGCCGGCGAGGTCGACACCGTCTACGACGTTGCGACAGAGGTGAAGGTCCCCGAGGGTCTCACCGCGGAGGACCTCGCGCGCCCGGTCATCCGCGTGCGGGACTTCGAGACGGGTCGCCCGGAGTACGAGATATACACGTTCAACCGGCAGGTCGTCACCGTGCCCGTCGGCGACGACACGGGCGGGACGGAGTCGGGCGTCGACCGTATCGCCAAGACGGAGATCGAACGCGAGATACGGTCGGTCGCCCGTGGCGACGTGACCGTCGACCTGGAGGGACGCGACCGCGCGGTCGTCTACGTCGACGAGGACGACATCTCCTACGTGATCGGCAAGGGCGGCGGCCGTATTCAGGACATCGAGTCGACGCTCGGGATCGAGATAGACGTACGGACCCACGACGAGCAGCCGTCCGCCGCCACACCCGCGTCACGGCCCGACGGTCCGCCGCCGGGCGCGACCGGTGACCCCGTTCGGCCCGAGGTGACCGACCGACACGTCGTCCTGCCGGTCGAGGGTCACGTCGGCGAGACGGTAGAGGTAAACGCCGACGGCGAGTACCTGTTCACCGCGACGGTGGGTCGCGGCGGCGAGGTGCAGGTGTCACGCGGGTCGGCGATCGCGGACGAACTGGAGGCGGCGCTCGACAGAGACGCGCGTGTGACGGTGCTGCCGGCTTAGCTCAGTCGCACTCCGCGGTGTCGTCGACGCCGCCGTCGGCCCCGGCGGCTTCCACGGACGGCTCGACGAGTCGGTAGAGGTTCTGTCGTGCGTCGGCGAAGTAGACGTCCTCGTCGACGATACCGATCCGCTCCAGCCGTTCGAGCGCGTACCGGACGGTCCGCGCCGAGAGCATCGACTCCTCGACGATCCCCTTCTGTGTCAGCGGGCCGTCGTGCTCGAGCACCTTGAACACCAACTTCGCGCTCGGCGGGAGATCGTCGAGTCCGTCGGCGTCGTCCCCTCCGGTCATCGACGAAACGAAGACGAGCCACGGGTATAAAGATTGAGGCGCCGCCCGCCGGCTGCGGAACGAACTCCTTTTGCCGGCGGCTCGCCCACGGACGGCCATGGCCACGGAAACCACGACCGGACTCTCCGGGCACCTGCGCGGGGTGACCGTCACCACGCTCGCGTGCCTCGCCGGCGTGGTCGCCGGCGTCGTCTCCGGGCTGCTGGTCGGCGCCGGCACCGACCCCACCGCGGCGACCGACCGCCGCCCTCTCGCCGTCGTCGGTGTGTTCGTCGTCGTTCAGTACCCGATCCTGAAGCTCGTCGGCGTCGACGTGGGCGACTTCGGCGCGAAAGACAACATCTACCTGGTGTTCATGACAGCCGTGCTCTGGTTCGTCACGCTCACGATCATGCTCACCTCCGGCGCCTCGTTCTGATGGCCGACGACAGCATCGCCGTCGTCGATCTTGACCGCTGCCAGCCCGACCGGTGTAACTACGAGTGTGCGAACTTCTGCCCGCCGAACCGAACGGGCAAGGACTGTATCGTCACGCGCGAGGAGCACTACGACGACGACGACGAGTCCTACGACGGCGGCGCCGACCAGATCTGGATCAGCGAGGAGATCTGTCTCGGCGAGAGCTGCGGCATCTGCGTCGAGAAATGTCCGTTCGACGCCATCGAGATCATCAACCTCCCGCAGGAGCTCGACGAGGACCCCGTCCACCGTTACGGCGACAACGCCTTTGCGCTGTACGGCCTGCCCGTCCCCGACGCCGGGCGGGTGACCGGTGTTCTCGGCCCGAACGGTATCGGCAAAACGACGGCGGTACGGGCGCTCGCGGGTGAGCTCGTGCCGAACCTCGGCGCCGTCGACACAGACCCGGACTGGGATCGGGTGCTCGACCGCGTCCGTGGGACCGAACTCCAGCCGTACGTCGAGCGTCTGCGTGCCGAGGACGTGTCCGTCGCGCGCAAGCCACAGTACGTCGACGCGATCCCCGACCGGTTCGACGGGACGACCCGCGACCTGCTCGAGCGCACCGACGAGCGGGACGTCCTCTCTACCCTGATCGAGCGTCTCTCTATCGGCCCCGTCGTCGACCAGCCGATCGACTCGCTCTCGGGCGGCGAGCTCCAGCGCGTCGCGCTCGCGGCGACGGTCGCCCGCGACGCCGACTTCTACTTCCTCGACGAGGTGACGCCGTACCTCGACATCGGCCAGCGTGTCGCCGCCGCGCGTCTCGTCGCCGACCTCGCCGCCGCCGACGAGCGCGACCGCTCCGTGCTCGTCGTCGAACACGACCTCGCGGTGCTGGACCTGCTGGCCGACGCCCTCCACGTCGCCTACGGTCGTCCCGGCGCGTTCGGCGTCGTCACCGACCCGAAGTCGACGCGGAACGGCATAAACGAGTACCTCACCGGCTACCTCGACAACGAGAACATGCGGATCCGGCAGGACTCGATCACCTTCGAGGAGCACGCCCCCCGGACGTCGACGACCGGATCACCCCTGCTCCAGTACCCCGACCTCGGTGTCTCCTACGGCGACGACGCCTTCTCGCTCGCCGTCGACGCCGGGACCGTCTACCGCGGCGAGGTCCTCGGCGTCGTCGGCCCGAACGGGATCGGGAAGTCGACGTTCGCAAAGCTTCTGGCCGGGTCACTGGAGCCGGACGAGGGTTCGCTCGACACCCACCTCGAGGTCGCGTACAAGCCCCAGTACGTCGAGGTCGACCGGCAGATGCGCGTCGACGCCTTCCTCTCCTCTCTCACCGACGAGTTCGGCACCTCGCTGTGGAACACCGAGATTCGCGACCCGCTCCAGCTCGAGCGGGTGCTGGACCAGCGCCTGCCGGACCTCTCCGGCGGCGAGCGCCAGCGCGTGGCGATCGCCGCGACGCTCTCGCGCGACGCCGACCTCTACCTGCTCGACGAGCCGAGCGCCCACCTCGACGTCGAACAGCGGGTCCGTGCGACCACCGCAATCCGGCGCTACGCCGAGAGCCACGACGCGACCGCGCTGGTCGTCGACCACGACATCTACATGATCGACCTGCTCGCGGACCGGCTGCTGGTGTTCGAGGGCGAGCCCGCGGTGCGGGGCCACGCCGCGCCGCCACGCGGGATGCGCGAGGGTATGAACGAGTTCCTCGCGGACCTCGACGTGACCTTCCGGCGCGACGCCCGCACCGGCCGACCGCGGATCAACAAACCGGGGTCACAGAAGGACCGCGAGCAGAAGCGAAGCGGCGAGTACTACTACGCGCCCGAGGACAGTTAGAGGATCAGCCGCGCGCAGGACCCACAGAGGTTCTCCTCCTTGACGTCGACCTCGCGCACGGTCGGCGAGAAGCTCATCACGCAGCGGTCGTTGTCGCAGTGTTCGAGGCCGAACGTGTGGCCAACCTCGTGGACCACCTCCTTTCGCACCCGGTCGTCGAACACCGCGGACTGTGGCTTCGAACTGACGCCGCCGTCGGAACTCGTCTGGAGGCGGTAGGTGGAGATAACCGAGCCGTTGCCGTTGAGATACGCCAGCCCGAAGACGTAGTTTCGGCGCCGGTAGTAGAGGTCCTGTGCGGTGATCCCGATGTTCTTGTCGCCGACCCCGACGCGGCTGGCGAGCTCGATGAACTCCTCCGCACGGTATTGGTTTCGCGACCGGTCGAACGCCCCGTCCGGGACGGCTTGGGCGTCGTGGACCGTGACCTCGACGTCGTAGACGGAGCCCAGGGCGGTGGACGCCTCGTTCATCACCCGCCCGTCTACGTCGCCGACGGGTACGATGTCCACAAGCATGAATTCGCTTAACAACCCGTGGATGCTAAACGTTCCGCCGTCGTGCGCTCACTGGCCGACGCCCTCGCGCGGTTCGACCGGCTCGTGGAGGTCGGCGTCGGCGACCGGACCGGTCTCGCCCGGCGTCTCGCGGCTGCCGGGCACGAGGTCGTCGTCGTCGACGTCGACCCGCCGGACCCGCCGCCGAGGGTACGGGTCGTCCGCGACGACGTGGTCGACAGCGCCCGCGCCGTCGCGGCGAGCGACGCCGACTCGCCGCCCGGCCCGTACGCCGGCGCCGACGCCGTCTACGCCCGCCGGCTCCCGCCCGAACTCCAGCACCCCGCTCGAGACGTCGCGCTGGCGGCCGACGCGCCGCTCTACTTCACGACGCTCGGGGGCGACCCCGCCGTCGTCGACGCGCGTGTCGAGACCGTCACGGAGGGGACGCTGTACCGCGCGGCGAACCGCGAGCCATTTGCCCCCTCGCCCCCGTCGGCCGGCGTGACCCGAGACGACGACCCGGTCGCCGTCGACGCGGTGGTGCTGGACGTCGACGGCGTCCTCGTCGACGTGGCCGACTCCTACCGCCGGACGGTCGTCGAGACCGCCGCTCGCGAGGGCGGCCTCGACGAGTCTGTCGCCGCGGCGGCGGTCCAGCCGCTGAAGGACGCGGGTGGATTCAACAACGACTGGGTCGTGACCGACGCGCTCGTGCTGTACGCACTCGCGTGCGACCGAGGGTACGACGCCGGGCCGACGACGTTCGCGGCGAGTGTCGCCGAGGCGGGCGGGGGGCTGTCCGGCGCCCGGGCCGTCCTCGCCGACGCCGTCGACACGGGTGTCGAGGACGACTGGCACCCCGACCGCCTGCGCGCCGTGTTTCAGGCGCTGTACCTCGGGAGCGACCGCTACCGCGCCTTCGAGGGCGGCGACCCCCCAGTCGAAGCGCCGGGATACGCGGACGCCGAGCCGGTGCTCGCCGACGAGACGACGGTCGCGGCGCTCCGGGACCGCGCGACGCTGGCGGTGTTGACCGGACGACCCGCCCGCGAGGCCGAGGTCGCGCTCTCGCGGGCCGGCCTCGGCGACGTGCCGCCGGACCACCGCGTGACGATGGACGACGACCTGCCGGGCAAGCCGGACCCGGCTGGCCTCGTCGCCCTCGCAGACCGCCTCGACGCCCGGTCCGTCGTCTTCGTCGGCGACACGCTCGACGACGTCCGAACCGCCCGGGCGGCCAGCGAGGCCGACACCACCCGGACCTACCGGGGTGTCGGCGTGCTGACCGGTGGCCTAACCGGCGCCGAGGGCCGCGAGAAGCTCCGCGACGCCGGCGCCGACCGCGTCGTCGAGAGCGTGAACGACCTCCCGGCGGTCGTCGACTGAGCGCGGATTGGCAACCCTTAGGCCGCTCCCGCCACGACTGCCGGTATGCGACTCGCGATACTCGGCGGGACGGGCGACGTCGGTGAGGGGCTGGCGCTGCGCTTCGGCCGGGATACCAGCCACACGGTCGTGGTCGGCTCTCGCGACGCCGAACGCGGGCGGACGGCAGCGGCGGACTACCGCGACCGCCTCGCCGACAGAGGCCACGAGGCCACGATGGAGGGCGCGGTGAACGCCGAGGCGGCTGCCGGCGCGGACGTCGTCGTCCTCGCCGTCCCGCCGTACAACGTCGGCGACACGGTGGAGGCCGTGGCAGACGAGATCGACGAGGAGACGGTCGTCGTCTCGCCGGCGACGGGCATGAAACGCGACGAGGACGGCTTCCACTACCACCGTCCCGGCGCGGGTAGCGTCACCCGTGTCGCGGCGGACGCGGCACCCGACGGGGTTCCTGTCGTCGGCTGCTTCCACAACCTCGCGGCGGGCCGACTCGCGGACCTTGACGCCGACCTCGGGGTCGACACGCTGGTGCTCGCCGACGACCACGACGCCCGCGAGACGGTGACGGCCCTCGCGGAGTCACTCGACGGTCTCCGCGCGCTCGACGCCGGTCCGATCGCGAACGCCGCGGAGGTCGAGAGCCTGACGCCGCTGCTGATCAACGTCACGATGCAGAACGAGGGGCTACACGACGTCGGCGTGCGGTTCGACTAGCGGCCGTCGAGTTCGGCCCGCAGGTCGTCGAGCGTGCGGTCGTGGGCCGCGAGGAGGACGAACAGGTGATAGACGAGGTCGGCAGACTCGGCGACGACCGCGTCGTCGTCGCCGTCTTTCGCGGCGAGCACGACCTCGGTCGTCTCCTCGCCGAGCTTCTCTAACACCGCGTTCTCGCCTTTCTGGTGGTCGAACAGCGCGGCAGTGTACGACCCCTCGGGGCGCTCCTCGCGTCGCTCCTCTACAACCGCGAACAGACCGTCGAGGACGTCCGCGTCCGTGTCCGACGACGCGGCGTCTCCACCCATCAGATGGCGAGGACGTTCAGCACCTGGACGCCGACGCCGAACAGGGCGCCGAACGCGACCACGGTGCGCGGGTCGAGCAGGATCGCGTTCCGGTCCTCGGCGTCGAAATACCTGACGAGTCCCGCGCTGGACATCAGTCCGCCGGTGTTCTGGCCGCTGCTCATGCGCGCCTGTACGCCCGCTCGGCACAAGGTCCTTTCGGCTCACGCCCCCGGCGCCCTATCGGCAAACGCTTTTTATCACAGCCGGAGTATCATAGTATGCATGTCCGTTCGACTCAAGGACTTCTACGCCGACTGGTGTGGCCCCTGCAAGACGCAGGACCCGATCCTCGAGGAGGTCGCCGAGGACTTCCCGGACGTCGAGTTCGAGAAGGTCGACGTCGACGCAAACCAAGACGTCGCCAACGAGTACTCCGTCCGCTCGCTTCCGACGCTCGTCGTCGAGGACGACGAGGGCGAGGTCGAGCGGTTCATCGGTGTCACGCAGCGCGAGCCGATAGTCGAGGCGCTCCAGTCGGCTGGCGCGACGGCAGAGGCTTAGTCGGCGCGCGCCGCGTCTGTCTCGTTCGTCTCGCTCACCGCGTCGGGCGCCTCCAGCGGCGTTCGCTCGACGACCGTCCCGTCGTAGGTCGGGTGCTGCTCGACGACCTCGCCGCGCGGCAGGTCACCCTCCGCAACCATCTCCTCGAGCAGCCACCACGCGAGTTCGACGTGGTCGGACTTGACCGCGTAGTACTCCTCCGGTACCCCGAGGTCGCGGAGCCGCGCCTCGTCGCACCACGCCTTTCCGTAGACGAGCGTCCCGTCGTCGGTCGTCTCGTCGAACGGTCGACGGACGTTCTGCGCCATCCGCTTCAGCCGGTTACGGTGCTGTGCGGCGTCCTTGAACACGCTCGTACAGAAGTAGACCTTCGGGTGGGTCGCCATCTCCTCCAGGATCGCGGCCTTCGACCCGTCGACGGCGGACATGTGGCCCTCCTGCAGTTCGTACCCGCGCTCCTGCATCCGGCGGTAGTTCCCCTGGCTCATCTCGAACTCGTTGACGTTGACGAACTCGGCGGCGCCCTCCTCGACGAGGTCGACGAACTCGCGTTCGGGCCGGATCCCGGGGATCTCGAACGCCGGCGTGAGCCCCTCCTCGCGTGCCACGTGGAGGATGTCCTCCCACCCGGTGCCGTGGAGGTCGCCCCACAGGTCGTACGGCGGGTGGAACCGGATCTCGTCGAGCCCGGCCTCGCTCAGGCGACGCATGTTCTCGCGCCCGCCGGTGATGCCGGTGTAGAGGTGTGTGTGGTGGTCCTCGCCGAACTCGTCTTTCAGAAGCGAGAGATACCGGCAGGTGCGGTCCATCGCCTCCTGTGGCTCGCCGCCGGTGACAGAGGTGCCGAGCGCGTCCATCCGGTGGGCCTCCGCTAAGACGTCGGCGTCGTCCTCGACGGGGCGCTCGTTCGCGTACACCTGCTCGACGTTCTTGCGGTTCTCGCCGAGCGGGCAGTAGAAGCAGTCGCGCTGGTCGCAGTAGCCGTAGACGAACAGAACCATCTTCCCGCCCTCGGCACACTGCTCACAGCCCTCGGATATCACTATCTTCACGTTCCGTGTCGAGGGGCAAAAGCCACGTGATTCCTCGTCTCGACAGTCACTCGCCCCGCTCGGTTCGCTCCCTCACTCGACGGTGCGCTCGACGAACGTCGCCGCGGCGCCGAGGTACGCCTCCGGAACGGTCAGTGACTCGATCGCCTCGTCGGAGAGCACGTCCGTCACGCGGTCGTCGCCGCGGAGGTTCTCGCGGAGCGTCCCGTCCCCTTCGAGCGCGTCGACGGCGTGTTCGTGGACGATCTCGTGTGCGGTCTGTCGCCCGACGGCCTCGGCCAGCGCCATCATCACCGCCTCCGAGGTGACGAGCTGGCCGTGCCGCGAGAGGTTCTCCCGCATCGCCGCCTCGTCGACGACCAGCCCCTCCATCGTCTCGCGCGTGTTACGCAGGATCGCAGAGAGGTAGAGAAACGCCTCGGGGACGATCGCGTACTCTCCGTACCAGAGGCCGGCGTCGCGCTCGTCCATCCCCTCCTGGAACTCGCTCATCGTGTGGGCGTGGCCGCGTAACAGCGCCGCCAGCCCGACGGTGCGCTCGCTCTTCACCGGATTGCGCTTGTGGGGCATCGTCGACGAGCCGATGATATCCTCCGGGAGGGGTTCGCTCACCTCGCCGATCTCCTCGCGGTTGAGAACCAGCACCTCCCTGGCCGCGCGGGCGAGTGTCCCGCCGACACCGGCCATCGTCGAGAGCAGCTCCGCGTACCGGTCTCGCGCCGTGAACCACGCGGTGTCGGGGACGGCCAGTCCCGTCTCCGCCGCGAACCGCTCCTGAACCGCCGGACCGGCGTCGTCGAGCGAGGCCAGCGTCCCCACGGCCCCGAAGAGCTGGACGACGAACAGCCGCTCCGCGACCGCCTCCATGCGCGCGATACCGCGGTCGAGTTCGTCGACCCACGACGCCGCGCGCAGGCCGAACGTCGTCGGCAGCGCGTGGACGTGGTGGGTTCGCCCGACGGTCGGCGTCTCCGCGTGCTCCTCGGCGAGGTCGGCGATCGCCGACCGGACCGCACGGAGGTCTGCCATCACCGCGTCGAACGCCTCGCGGACCGTCAGGAGCAGCGCCGTGTCGGCGATGTCCTGGCTGGTCGCGCCCCAGTGGATGTACTCGCCGTACTCGCCTACCTGGTCCTTCCAGACGGTGATGATGGCGACGGTGAAGAGGTCGATCTCGGCGATGGTCGCCTCGACCTCGTCGAGATCGAGGTAGTCGAGGCTCGCCGTCGCCGTTATCTCCTCGGCGGCTGCCTCGGGGACGATCCCGAGGTCGGCCTCCGCGCGTGCGAGCGCGGCCTCCGTCTCGAGGAACGCTTCGACGTAACGCTCCTCAGAGAGTATCTCTCGCATCTCCGCGGTCCCGAACGCGTTCTTGAACAGCGTGCCGTCCGTGTGGTACACGTTCTCCGATTTCGACAGGGGGTTTTAACGCTTCTCCACACTCCCGGACGCGGACGACCGGCTGCTCGCCCGAAACTGTTTAGCCACCCACAGCGTAGCTCCGGGCGATGCTGCTGGTCCTCTGTGTCGACCTCGACGACGACCTCGGTCGGAAGACCGACCGGGAGACGCCGGTCGTCGGACGGGGCGCGGTCGCGGCGGCGGCCTCCGGTCTGGCCGTCGAAGACCCGGAGGACTCGGACGTGAACGTCCTGTTCCAGGGCGTCCAGGTCCACGACGACCTCGTCGCGTCGGAGCGCCAGGCGGTCGAGATCGCCGCCGTGACGGGGACACAGGGCGGCGACGTCCAGGCGAACCGCGCGCTCGGCGACGAGGTCGACACCGTCCTCGCCGGCCTCTCGACGGGCGAGCCGGTGAGTGCGGTCGTCATCACCGACGGCGCACAGGACGAGTCGACACTCCCCGTGATCCGGTCGCGGGTGCCGGTCGACAGCGTTCGCCGAGTTGTCGTCCGCCAGGCACAGGATCTCGAGTCCATCTACTACACGATGAAGCAGGTGCTGGCCGACCCGGAGACCCGTGGGACGATACTGGTGCCGCTCGGAGTGGTCCTGCTCATCTACCCGGCGGCGACACTCGCCAGCCTGTTCGACGTGCCCGGCGCGGCGCTGCTCGGCCTCCTCTCCGCGCTCTTGGGGCTCTACACACTCTTCCGCGGACTGGGACTCGAGCGCTCGATCGACGACGCCGTCGACCGTGCCCGTGATCTCCTGTACACCGGTCGGGTGACGCTCGTCACCTACGTCGTCGCCGCGGCGCTGATGATCGTCGGCGGCGTCCAGGGCGTCTCGCTGCTGGAGACGGCGGGGTCGACCGTGTCGACCGACCCGGCGCTCGCCGTCTCGGCGTTCGTCCACGGCGCAGTCCGGTGGTTCGCGGCCGCGGGCGTCACGTCGAGCATGGGGCAGGTCACCGACGAGTACCTCGCCGACAGCTTCGAGTGGCGCTACCTGAACGCGCCGTTCTACGTCCTCGCGATCGCCCTGGTGCTGTTCGCGCTGACGGGCTACTTCCTGCCCGCCGCGCCGGGCGTGACGACACTCTCGCTGACCGACCTCGCCGTCGGTCTGACCGCAGGGACGCTGCTCGGCGTGCTGTCGACGCTCGGGTTCGCCGTCGCGGAGTCGCGCTACCCGACGGTCGCCTAGCGCTCCCGGACGACGACGAACTCCGCGAGGTCTCGCAGGTAGCCGCCGGCCTCGCGGTCGACCACCTCTGCGGCGTCGAGTGCCGCGAGCGCCTCGTCGGCCCGTGCCTGTGCCCGGCTGTTCGCCTCCGTCGGCGTCAGGTCCGTCACCCGCACGACGGACGGGCGGTCGGCCGTCTCGTCCTGTCCCGCCGGCTTGCCGAGGTCGCCCGCGTCTGCGGTCGCGTCGAGCACGTCGTCGCGGATCTGAAACGCGACGCCGACCCCCTCCGCGTAGTCGCCGAGCAGCTCGACGGTGTACGGGTCGGCACCGCCGGCGACACCGCCGAGCTCGGCGGCGGCGCGGAACAGCGCGCCCGTCTTCCGGCGAGCGAGCGTCGCGTACTCCGCCTCGGTCGTCGGCCGGGCGACGAGTTCGGAGGCCTCGCCCTCGCCGAGTTCGACCATCGCCTCCGCCGCGACCTGCATCGCCCGCTCGTCCGCGGCGAAGAGCGCGAACGCCTCGCCGAGGAGGCCGTCGGAGGCGACGATCGCGGGGCCGTGGCCGAACGCCGCCCACGCGCTCTCGGTGCCGCGTCGGACGTCGGAGCGGTCGATGATGTCGTCGACGACGAGCGACGCACTGTGGACGAGTTCGACGCCGACGGCGAAGTCGACGGCGTCCTCCGGCGTGCCGCCGACCGCCTCGCACGCGAGGACGGTCACCGCCGGGCGGACGCGCTTGCCCCCCGACAGCGCGACGTGGTCGACCCGGTCGCGGAGGGTCGGGGGCTCGACGGCCTCGACGACCGCCCCGAGACGGTCCTCGACCAGCCCCACCCGCCGCTCCAGGTACTCCATCGACCACACCGAGGGAGTCGCGGGGCTTGTACGTGACGGAGCTACCCCGACTCGTCGTCCGGGAGCGAGATGAGGTTCTCCCGACCGAGCCGGAGCTTCTCGACTCGCCCTTCGTCGGCCATCGACGACAGGAGCTGTGACACCTTCGCGTCGGACCACCCCGTCTCTTCGACGATAGCCGCCTGCTTCATGCGACCGCCGTTCTGCTCCAGGAGTCGCTTTACTCGCTCGTCGTCGGCGAGCAGCTCGGGGTCGGGGTCGGGCTCCGGATCGCTGTCCTCCTCGTCCCCGTCTGCCGCGCGCTCGTCCGGCTCGCTCGCCTCGCCTCCCGTCGGCTCCGGGTCGACCGGGCCTGTCGGCCCGTCGTCCGGCCGCTCGCCGTCTGTCGCCGGCGCGCTACTCCCGTCGCGGAGACGGGCGTACAGCGCCGCGGCGACGACGACGAGCGCGCCGCCGCCGAGCAGTTCCCACGGCAGCCCCCGGTCCGGCGGCTCCGGCTCAACCGGACCGGTCTGTCGGTACGTAACGGTCAGCCGACTCTCGAACTCGCGAGGCCCCTCGAACTGGATCGCGTTGCTCTCGATCTCGAACGACGGCCCGCTCGAGTCGGTGATGCTGTATCCCGGCGGCGTCCGGACGACGAGCGCCTGGTTCGCGGCGAGCGAGCCGAGCCACGTCTCGTCGCCGCCCAGCGCGAGGGCCTCGTCGAGACGGAGCGTCCCGTTCTCGCCGTGGTCGAGGAAGTTCGTCCACTCGAAGGAGACGGCGACGGTCCCGACCGCGCCGTCGACCTGTCCTCGTCTGCTCACGTTCGTCACCCGCATCTCCCGGCCGGTTGCCACTCCGGCGCGGTCGGCGGCGGCGACGAACGGGTCGGCTCGCGGTCCGGCGTCCGCCTCGCCGGCGCGGTAGGCGGTGACGTACTCGCGAAACGCCGACACCTCCGTATCGTCCTCTAGGAGGTAGGTCGTCCGGACCGTCCAGCGGGCGCTGGCGTTTGCGTACAGACGGGCCTCGAGAGTCGTGTTCGTCGGCGCGTCGAGCGCCGCCGCCGGCGCGTCGAGCGCCGCGGACCCCGGCGACGCCCCGGACTGCCCGGCTGCGGCGATCGGGGCAGCGACTCCCCCGACGAGAACGAGGACCGTCACGGCGAGGAGGGCGGGCAGACGCGGGGCAGGCCGCATCGACGGAGAGTTACGACGCCACATAAAAACGCTTTCCATCGGGCTCCTGTCGGTCGAATTCCGCCCCGGCACTTTTTACCGCGGCGGCGCGCTTGCCTCGACAGATGCGCGCCCTCCTCGCGGCGACAGTCGCCGTCGCCGTGCTCCTCGTTCCCGTCGGCGCCACGACCACAGCCGGCGCGCCCGCCGTCCAGCCGCCCCCCGTACAGACGCCACAGGTCGACGACGGAGCCCAGCCGGACCGTCCGGTCGAGGTACTGACGCTCGTCGACGACGTCGCGAACCGCTCCGACATCCACGAGACGACCCTCGACGTCGGACCCTCCGTCGGCATCGACACCGACGCCACGAGTCACGAGCTCCAGACCGTCCGGGCGCTCGCCCGCGTCCGGGACGCCGAGACCCCCGACGCCGCGCTCGCGGACGAACTCGACCGGATCGAGGCTCGCGCGACCGACCTCGGCGGCCGACAGCGGTCGGCGCTCCGGGCGTTCGCCGAGGGTGAGACGGACGCGAGGCCGACCCTGGTCGCCCTGGTCCGGATCGACCAGACGGCCCGGGCGCTCGACGACCGACGCGAGCGCGTCGTCGCCGCCGCCCGCGGCGAGGGTGCGAGTGTCCCGACAGACCGCTCTGTGGCGCTCGCCCGCGAACTCGCGGTGTACACCGGGCCGGTCCGGGAGCGCGTGGCCGCGGCGCTGTCGGGCGAGGCTCCCGCCACCCGCGTCTACGTCTCGACGACGCCGCGAGGGGTGACGCTCGCGGCGCTAACCGAGTCCGACTACGTCCGCGAGACGTACCGCGGCGAGCTGCGCCGGGTCGGCGACGAGCCGCTGAATCGGTCGGCGGCACGCGACGCGGTCGCGGCGGCGTACCCGTCGACCTGGAACGTGCGTCGCGCCGCCGACGTCGACGCGGCACGGATCGCTGCCGTCCGGGTGACCTACGACGGCGGCGAACTCGCCGCGACGGTCGGGTCGGGCAACGGGCTGACCTTCCGGGACGTCCACCGCCAGTCGCTCGGCGTCGCCGGGACGGACCAGCAGGCGATCAACACCCGCGACGGGCTCCGGATCACGGTCAGCCGCTCGTACGCCGGCGGCCCGATGCGGGTCCAGCTCCGGACCGTCGACGGGGACCCGGTGACTGCGAACCTCACGATCGGACCCGAGGGCGGCGAGAGCTCGCCGGTCGGGTCGACGGGGCCAGACGGCGAGCGGTGGCTGCTGACGCCCGACGAGCGGTTCACGATCGTCGCCATCCGCGGGAACGCCGTCGTGTTCATCACGATGCCTCCGCTCTCGTCCCCCCGCACGGAGCGGCCCTGACCCTCCCGACACTCTTTGCGGACCGGGCGCCACTCGCCGTGTGAACCGACCGGTCGACCTGACCGTCGCGCTCCTCGTCTCGCTGGCGGTCGCCGGCGCGGCCCTCGGCCTCCTGCCCGACCCGGCGCCGACGGCGGCGTTCGCGCTCCGGGCCGACGCCGCGACCGACCGTCTCGTGCTGACCCACCGTGGCGGTGACCCGGTCGACGTCCGCGCCGCGACCCTGCGCGTGGCGGTGTCGGGACAGCCGCTCCGGCACCAGCCGCCGACCCCCTTCTTCGCGGCGGACGGGTTCCGCTCGGGGCCGACGGGCCCGCTCAACCCCGAGAGCGACGGGCGCTGGACTGCCGGCGAGCGCGGTCGGCTGCGCCTCGCGGCGACGAACGCACCGCTCCTCGACCCGGGCGACCGGGTGAGGGCTACGATCCGTGTCGACGGGCGACGGGTGGCACGGGTCGTCGTGCGGGCGCGCTGACCGCCACGGCCGACGGAGTGGTCAGACGACGAAACAGCCCGCCGTCGGGACGACGACGGAGAGCGCGGCGAGGGCACGGAGTCTGCGGTCGACACGACCGACGGCGAGGCGTTCGACGGACACGACCTCACCTGTCGGGGCGGCGTCGTAAGCGTGGCGGCGGATCAGGCCTCGACCGGCTCCGGGTCGGCCCGCTCCCGGTCTGCGGGCACCTCGGCGACCGTTGTGATCGCGATCTCCGGGCTGTACGACGGCCCCATCGTGACGTGCCGGAACGACTCGTAGCCGGCCTCGGCGAACATCCGGTCCGCCTCGTCCTCGTCGTAGAACAGCATAATTGCGTCCGCGACGCGCTTCATCACCGAGGTCCGGGGGTTGTTCGGTCCGACGACCAGCACCTGTCCGCCGGGCCGGGTGACACGGCGGAGCTCCTCCAGGGCGTCGACGGGGTTCGGCCAGTACTCGATCGACCCGGACGACCAGACGACGTCGAAGGCGTCGTCGGCGAAGGGCAGCCGCTCGGCGTCGCCGCGGCAGAAGCGGACCCGTCCGTGCCTGCCGAACTTCTCGAACGCCTTCTCCATCTGGTGGACGCTCTGGTCGAGGCCGTGGACCGTCTCGACCCGACCGAGGAGCCCCTCCGTCGCGAAGCCGGTGCCACAGCCGACGTCGAGTACCCGGTCGTCGCGGTCGAGGTCGAGCAGGTCGAGCGCCTCCGTCCGCATCTCGTCGGTCCAGATGAACGGGTTCACGCGGTCGTACACCTTCGAGAGGTAGCGGTAGAACAGCCGCGCCCGTGCCTTGTTCTCGAGGACGCCCATCACCCGAATCTGGGCGCCCGCGGCTATGAACCCAACGGCTCGCCCCGGCGGCGCGGCACCCGCGGCACCGCCGCTCGTGGGCCTTTCGCAAACACCTTATACGCCGGTGGCCCTACCGTCGAACGACAGGATGCCACGAACGGAGGTTCTCGAACGGGTCAAGGAGGCCGAGCGGGAGGCAACCGAGCTGGTTGCGGAGGCAGAGGCCGACCGCGAGGACCGGATCGCGGCGGCGCGCCGCGAGGCCGAACAGATCCGCGAGGAGGCCGAGCGGGAGGCCACGGAGACGCGCGAGCGACTCGTCGCGGAAGCCCGGGACGAGATCGAGGCCGAACGCGAGGAGATCCTCGAGCGAGGCCAGGAGCGGCGGCGCCGACTCGTCGAGGCCGCCGAGGACAACCGGGAGGCGGCGGTCGAGGACGCCGTCGAGCGCTTCGAGGAGGCGATCCGTGCGCTCGAGTGAGGCGAGGTGATCCGGCGGTGAGCACCCTCCGCCCCCGCCAGATGAGCAAGGTGTCGGTCACGGGCTCGCGCCGCGTCCTCGAGGACGTCGTCGAGGCCGTCCACGACCAGCATCTCCTCCACGTCACGGAGTACGACGACTCGTGGGCGGGGTTCACGCCGGGCGACCCGACCGGCGACGCCGAGACCGTAGCCGAGCGCCTGGTCACCGTCCGGTCCCTCGAGAGCATCCTCGGGGTCGAGCCGGGAGACGCCGGGCCGACGCGAGTGCTGGACGACGACGAACTCGCGGTCGAGCTCGAGGACGTCCGCGAGCGGGTGAACGCGCTCGAGGACCGGCGCGACGAGGTCGAGGACCGCATCCGCGAGATCGACGAGGCGCTGGCGGCAGCCGAGCCGTTCGTCGCGCTCGGCGTCGACCTCGACCTGCTCGCCGGCTACGACTCGCTCGCGGTCGCGGTCGGCGAGGGCGACCCGGACGCCGTCGAGCGCGCGGTCGTCGACGCCGACGACCTGCGAGCGTTCGAGGTCTTCTCGGGCGACGGCGTCGTCGCTGTCTTCGCCCGCCCCGCCCCCGACGCCGACGAGGGCGCGCTGTCGGACGCACTCGTGGGCGCGCAGTTCGCGGCGCTCGACGTCCCCGACGCGTCCGGCGACCCGTCCGAGTACGTCGCCGAACTCGAGGCCGAGCGCGAGGAGCTCGTCGCCAGACGCGAGTCGATCGAGGCCGACACGGCGGCGCTGCGCGAGGAGGTCGGCGGCTTCCTCCTGGCCGCCGAGGAGCACCTCTCGGTCCGGGTCCAGAAGGCCGAGGCGCCGCTCTCCTTTGCCACGACGGAGAACGCCTTCGTC